>NZ_JPQA01000001.1:0-732949 GCF_000738765.1 Pantoea sp. NGS-ED-1003 | reverse complement strand
CACTGGAGCGGGCGGGGAACTGTTGGGGTGATGATTGCAAACAGTGACCTGGTTAACCCGATCCCTGATGTAGCAACCGTCGCATCAGTGCAGGCATACATTGAACCGCGAGCGCCGGTAGCGGGCGCTGATATTTACGTATTCGCTCCGACTCCTCGCATCGTTAATTTTCAGGTTCGTTTAAACCCTGATACTCAGGAAGTTCGCTACGCCGTAGAGGCGGAACTGAGGTCAATGATGCTTAGAGACGGTATCCCTGAAGGCGTCCTTAAGCCGTCTCGCATAAGCGAGGCAATCAGCATCGCGACGGGTGAATACAGCCATACGCTTGTCAGCCCGACATCCGATATTGCGATTGCCAGAGGTGAGATTGGCGTAGTGGGGACCATCTCATGGACTTAACCGCACAGTACCGCCAGATGCTAGGCGCACTGCTCCCGCGCGGTCCTGCGTGGGATGCTGATGATCCTCTTCTGACAGGCATGGCCCCCTCACTTTCAGCCTTGCATGAGCGCGGTGATGCGTTAATGAAGGAGATCGATCCTCGTTCAGTAACTGAGCTGATTGACCGCTACGAATCGATAAGCCGGCTTCCTGACAGCTGCGCCCCGGCTGGTGTGCAAACACTCCAGCAACGCCGTCAGCGGCTGGATGCAAAACTTAATCTCCCTGGCGGGATCAATGAAGCTTTTTATCTCGGGCAGCTTGAGGCGCTGGGGTATACGGGAGTCACGATCACCCGATACAACAAAAGCCAGTTCACCTGCCAGTCCAGTTGCACAGATTCACTCTACAGCGATGACTGGCGCTATTACTGGCAGGTAAACATGCCTGCCTCAACCCAGATAACATCGATGACCGCCATCAGTGACTGCACAGACAGTCTGCGTGCATGGGGTGACACCATCGCTGAGTGCGTTCTTGAAAAGCTGGCCCCATCGCACACTTACGTTATTTTCAGATATCCGGAGTAAACATGCATCGTATTGATACGCCCACTGCGCAGAAAGATAAATTCGGAGCAGGGAAAAATGGCTTTACCGGCGGCAACCCACAAACGGGTGAGCTTCCTACTGCTCTCGATGCTCCTTTTTTTGATTCCTTACAGGAAGAGCTCAGTGCTGTAATTGAATCAGCAGGCATTGCTTTAAAAAAAGACGATAATGCTCAGTTGTTGAAAGCAATTCAGGCAATGATAACAGGCCTGTCTCTTGGGACTGCATCAAAAAGAAATGTAGGTACAGCTGCTAACCAAATTCCGGATATGAGCGCCTTTATATTCAACCGCTCTGGTACTGGTATCGGCAACCGGAAAATGACACTCCAGATGCCGAATGGATTCATCCTGAAAGTCGTTAATGGCGCAGCCGACGCCAACGGATATTTTTACCAGGCATTTGATCAGCCATTCCCCAATGCGCTCCTTTTTGCATGGGCTACAGAGCGCGCACCAAATGGGAACCTGACTCAAACCTCCACTGTTAACGCCTCGATGGAGTATTCCAGCCTGTCTTACGGCTCTGCGCAAATGCGCGCCCTCACAAGCGGCGGTAATATCGCAGCGCTGGCTGGGGCAGTTTCTTTCTTTGCTATAGGTTATTAAAATGAGCAATTACATTTTTTCAGCATTAAACAAGAACTATGATCCGCCGGTTGCTAATTCTTTTTATATCGTCTCCACGAAGCAAGATTTCGTTAATGCCGGGACATGGCCTGATGATTACGTAGAAGTCAGCGATGAAGTTTATGCTGAATTCAACGAACAACCTCCTGAAGGGAAAATGGTTGGATCGGATAAAAAAGGATATCCAGCCTGGGTTGATACGCCTCCGCTTAGTCAGGAGCAGCTGGTAAGCAATGCTCAGGCAAAAAAGGACTACGAGATGAACGTAGCAGGGAACAAGATAGCTCCTCTGCAGGACGCTGTTGATCTCGAAATTGCCACCGATGATGAGAAAACTCAGTTAGCTCAGTGGAAGAAATACCGGGTGCTACTGAACAGGGTGGACACATCAACCGCACCAAATATCAGCTGGCCAGACAGTCCCTCAGCTTAAAAAAAGCCCCGGCGACGGGGCAGAGGTATACCGCGCCGATCTGACCGTCAGTAAAAAGCACATATAAAGGAGAAGGGTGTTGCGATGGGATTGCAGCACCTTGGAATATCGAGTTGCAATTAGACACAAACAGAAAAGCCTCTGGCGTTAACCAAAGGCTTTTTCTTTGCATCTGAGATGCGCGTGCATTTCACGTGCACTTTTTTGTACTGCTTTTGTAGTTCCGTTGTCTCTATGTAGTCTTTGGATTCAGTCTACACGCGGCTTTGTCCGCTCAACGTCCTACTAATTATGGCGGTGAGAGGGGGATTCGAACCCCCGATACGTTGCCGTATACACACTTTCCAGGCGTGCTCCTTCAGCCACTCGGACACCTCACCACATTTTTTCCGCTGACCTTGCTGGGTCAACGGGGCGCTACTATAGGGAGTCGGCCCAAAAGGGTCAAGCACTATTTTTCTCTTTTTTTCTATCCGCTTAAGCTCTGTTCGAATCGATTTATCCCTGCGCGTTCCGGCCAGATTGTCATCAAAAAGAAATCCCGCAGCCACAAAAATGTCACCAAAGCATCACAGACTTAACCCCTGAAACTTCTGGTAAATTTTTCTTATAAAGGAATACAGGATGAAACCGATGCGCCTCTTTACCTGTTCGCTGCTCGCCTCGCTGGTGAGTTTATCCGTACACGCTGAAACCGCCAGCACGCCCGCAGATACAGGCTACTCGCGTGCTGCCACCGGCGACATTACCCAGCATGGCGGAGCGCGTCGCCTGACTGGCGATCAGACCGAGGCGCTGAAAGCGTCGCTGCGCAACACCACGGCGAAAAACGTCATTCTGCTGATTGGCGACGGCATGGGCGACTCGGAGATCACCGCGGCGCGCAACCTGGCGGAGGGCGCAGGCGGCTTCTTTAAAGGCATTGATGCGCTGCCGCTTACCGGCCAGTACACCCATTACTCGCTGGACAAGAAAACCCATAAGCCGGATTACGTGACCGATTCCGCCGCATCCGCCACCGCGTGGGCCACCGGCACCAAAAGCTATAACGGCGCCATCGGCGTCGACGTCAACGGCAAGGATCAGCAAACCCTGCTGGAGATCGCCAAATCGGCAGGCAAAGCGACCGGCAACGTCTCCACCGCAGAGCTGCAGGACGCTACGCCCGCCGCGCTGATGGCGCACGTCACCAGCCGCAAATGCTACGGCCCGGAGAAAACCAGCGAGCTGTGCGCCAGCAACGCGTTGGAGCAGGGCGGCAAAGGCTCGATCAGCGAGCAGATACTGAAAACCCGCGCCGACGTGGTACTGGGCGGCGGCGCGAAATCCTTTAACGAGGTGGCGAAAGCGGGCGACTATCAGGGCAAAACCCTGCGCGAACAGGCGCAGGCGCTGGGATACCAGCTGGTGAGCGACTGGCAGGGACTCAACGCCGTTACCGCGGCCGACAAGGACAAACCGCTGCTCGGCCTGTTTGCCGACGGCAATATGCCGGTGCGCTGGAAAGGGCCGAAGGCGAGCCACTATGGCAACATCGAGCAGGCGGCAGTGACCTGCGAGGTGAATAAAGAGCGCCCGGTCGCGACTCCGACGCTGTCGCAGATGACCGCCAAAGCGATCGATCTGCTGAAAACCAATCCGAACGGCTTCTTCCTGCAGGTTGAAGGCGCGTCGATCGATAAAGAGGATCACGCGGCGAACCCGTGCGGCCAGATCGGCGAAACCGTGGATCTCGACGAAGCGGTGCAGCAGGCGCTCGCGTTTGCGCGCGAAGAGGGCAATACGCTGGTGGTGGTCACGGCGGATCATGCGCACAGCAGCCAGATTATCGCCAACGGGACGAAGGCGCCCGGCCTGACGCAGGCGCTAAACACCAAAGACGGCGCGGTAATGACCATCAGCTACGGCAACTCCGATACCGATTCGCAAGGCCACACCGGCACGCAGCTGCGCGTCGCAGCCTATGGTCCCTGGGCGGCTAACGTGGTGGGGCTGACCGATCAGACCGATCTCTTCTTTACGCTGCGCGATGCGATGGCGCTGAAGTAAGGGAAGTAACGTCTCCCGCTTGCGGGAGACGTTGTCGCATCGCTAAATGCGGTTTTCGCGCAGCTGCGCCATAAAGTTCTGCACCCACTCCATACGCAGCTTGCGCTCGGCCAGATCGCGCGTAAAGCGCAGTCGGGTCGGGCCATCGAGTTTCCACTGCTGCGGATCTTTCTGCAGCAGGCTAATCAGCCAGCCAGGGTCAACGCTGTTCTGCGGCGCAAAGTCGAAGAAGCCGCCTTTGTCGCTCACCTCGATCTTGCGAATGCCGAGACTGCGCGCCACCAGCCGCAGCGTGGCGATATCCAGCAGATTGCGCGCCGCGTCCGGCAGCACGCCGAAGCGGTCGATCATCTCCACTTTCAGCTCCTGCAGCTCCTCTTCGCTGTCGGCGCTGGCGATGCGCTTGTAGAGCGACAGGCGGGTATTGACGTCGGGAATAAACTCCTCTGGCAGCAGGGCAGGCATGCGCAGCTCGATTTCGGTCTGATTGCTGGTGAGATCCTCCAGCGACGGCTCGCGTCCCGCCTTCAGCGCATCTACCGCGTTCTCCAGCAGCTCCATATAGAGCGAGAAGCCCAGCGTCTCCATCTGGCCGCTCTGCTCCTCGCCGAGCAACTCGCCCGCGCCGCGGATCTCCAGGTCGTGCGTCGCCAGCGCAAAGCCCGCGCCCAGATCCTCCAGTGAGGCGATTGCCTCCAGGCGCTTCTGCGCGTCGCTGGTCATCGCTTTGGGGTGCGGCGTCAGCAGCCAGGCGTAAGCCTGATGGTGCGAACGCCCGACGCGGCCGCGTAGCTGATGCAGCTGCGCCAGGCCGAAGTGGTCGGCGCGCTCGATGATAATGGTGTTGGCGGTCGGGATATCGATGCCGGTCTCAATAATGGTGGTGCAGACCAGCACGTTGAAACGCTGGTGATGGAAGTCGTTCATCACCCGCTCAAGGTCGCGCTCGCGCATCTGGCCGTGGCCGATGGCGATACGCGCCTCTGGCACCAGCTCCGTCAGTCGCTGCGCCGCCTTTTCGATATTCTCGACGTCGTTGTAGAGGTAGTAAACCTGACCGCCACGCAGCACTTCGCGCAGGATCGCCTCGCGCACCACCAGCGCGTCGTACTCGCGCACGAACGTCTTCACCGCCAGGCGGCGCGCCGGCGGCGTGGCGATAATCGACAGGTCGCGCATGCCGCTCATCGCCATGTTCAGGGTGCGCGGGATCGGCGTCGCGGTGAGCGTCAGGATATCGACGTCGGCGCGCATCGCCTTGATACGCTCTTTGTGGCGCACGCCGAAGCGGTGCTCTTCATCGACAATCAGCAGCCCTAAGTCGTGCCATTTAAGATCGCTCATCAGCAGCTTGTGGGTGCCGATCAGGATATCGATCTTGCCCTCGCTCGCCGCCTGTAGCACCTGCGTCTGCTCTTTGGCGCTGCGGAAGCGCGACAGCATCTCGATGCGCACCGGCCAGTTGGCGAAGCGGTCGCGGAAGTTGTCGTAGTGCTGCTGCGCCAGCAGCGTGGTCGGCACCAGCACCGCCACCTGTTTATGGTTCTCTACCGCAAGAAAAGCGGCGCGCATCGCCACTTCAGTTTTGCCGAAGCCGACATCGCCGCACACCAGACGATCCATCGCCAGCGGCTGGCACATATCGCTCAGCACCGCGTTGATCGCCTGCGCCTGATCCGGCGTGGTTTCAAACGGGAAGCTTTCGCAGAAGAGCTGATACTGCTCGCGATCGTGCTTGAAGGCGTAGCCCGCTTTGGCCGCGCGCTGAGCGTAAATATCCAGCAGCTCGGCGGCGACGTCGCGCACTTTCTCCGCCGCTTTCTGCCGTGCGCGCGTCCAGGCGTCGCTGCCCAGCTTGTGCAGCGGCGCGTTTTCATCCGCGCCGCCGGCGTAGCGGCTGATGAGATGCAGCGAGGAGACCGGCACGTAGAGCTTGGCGTCGTTGGCGTAGGAGAGCATCAGATACTCCGCCATGATGCCGCCCGCTTCCAGCGTGGTCAGGCCGATATAGCGCCCGACGCCGTGCTCCAGATGCACCACCGGCTGACCGGGCGTCAGCTCGGCCAGGTTGCGGATCAGAATATCGGGGTTGATGGTGCGGCGCGTATCCTGGCGGCGTCGGCTAACGCGTTCGCCCAGCAGATCGCTTTCGCAGATCAGGGCGCGGTCGCGCTGCGTATCGACAAAGCCGCGCTCGCTGGCGCCGATCATCAGGGTATAGCGCTCGCTGTTCGCCTCATCGAAGCGCCGCACCGTCTGCGGACGCAGCTTGATGCGCGCCAGCAGCTCCTGCAGGCTTTCGCGGCGGCCTTCGCTCTCAACCGAGAAGGTAACCTGGCCGCTGAAGTCGTCGAGAAACTGGCGCAGCGGATCGAGCGGCGCTTTGGCCTGCGCCTGCACGGCGATATCGGGCAGCGGCTGGTAGCCGAGATTGGTGTTGCCCGCTTTCTCCGGCAGCGTCTCGTTGGTCATCTGCATGCGCGGCCAGCGGTTAAGCTCGCCCAGCAACTCATCCGGCCGCAGCCAGAGCGTGGTCGGCGTCAGCAGCGGGCGCATCGGGTCGACGCGGCGATTTTCATAGCGCGCCTCTACGTCCTGCCAGAAGCGCTCCGCGCTGCCGTTAAGATCGCCGCAGTTCACCACCAGCGTATTGTCGGGCAGATAGCTGAACAGCGTCGGCAGCGCCTGTTCGAAGAAGAGCGGCTGCCAGTATTCGATGCCAGCGGGCAGGGTGCCTTTGCTCACCTGCTGATAGATATGCTCCGGTTCGCGGCGCACGTCGAACAACTCGCGCCAGCGGGTGCGGAACAGCTCGATCGCCGCTTTGTCGGTAGGGAACTCATGGGCTGGCAGCAGATTAATCGCCGGTACCGCTTCCAGCGTACGCTGGCTGTCGACGTCAAACAGCCGCAGACTGTCGATCTCGTCGTCGAAAAAGTCGATGCGGTAGGGCTGATCGCTGCCCATTGGAAAGAGATCGAGCAGCGCGCCGCGCGTGGCGTATTCGCCATGCTCCATCACCTGGTCGACGTGACGATAGCCCGCCTGTTCCAGCTGATCGCGCAGGCGATCGCGCGACAGCTTCTGTCCCTGCTTCATCACCAGCGCGTGGCCGTGCAAAAAAGGATGCGGACAGACGCGCTGCATCAGGGTGTTCACCGGCATAATCAGCATGCCGCGCGTCATAGTCGGCAGCTGATACAGCGTCGACAGACGCGCCGAAATGATGTCCTGATGCGGCGAGAAGCTGTCGTAGGGCAGCGTTTCCCAGTCGGCGAGATGGCTGACGGGCAGATCGGTGAACTGGCGGATTTCATCCAGCAGGCGCAGCGCGGTTTGCATATCGGGGGTAATCATCAGCACCGGGCCGGCGTGGCGCTCGGTAATGCTGGCGCACTCCACCGCGTGCGCGGCGCCGATCAGCTGACCGAGCTGGCGACGATCGCCGGATTTTACGGGCAGGGCATAGCGGGTCTGTTCGGACATGGGATCTTGTGGTTCTCTCCATTTTTTCCAGGGCGTCATGATTCCACATTACGCCCTGGCGATCACCTGCTGCGACGGTTTTTCCTTTGCGCGGTGGCCGAGTTATTTAGCGGATGGTTGGGTGTAGTGCATGCGCGGACGATCGACGTTCGCCCAGCTCAACTCCATTTCCAGATGGTAGCTGTGGTTGCCGTCGTCCCACTTGACGTAGTAGCCGGTGGGCGCGTCTCCCTGTTCAAAAACGTTAACAATCTCGCCTTTTATCTCTCCCGATTTGTGTTTCACAATGCTGCCTTTGGGATATTTGAACATGGTGTTTCCTCCAGCGCCTCAGGAGCACGTTGCTGACTCCACCTTATAGTGTAGCCTACCCGGACGGCAGGCGATTAAACGTACAGACGGGAGCGCCGAGATTTCTTTTTGGCAAAAATCGGCCACACTTTGCCGCGTACTCAGAGGGTTAGAGGTTTCATAAACCGAACGCCTCCTTTATCATCACTGGTCTACTTTCAGGCAACTGCCAAGACGGAATACATGTATCAACCTGTCGCGCTATTTATCGGCCTGCGCTATATGCGCGGGCGAGCATCGGATCGCTTTGGTCGCTTCGTTTCCTGGCTCTCCACTATCGGCATCACGCTCGGCGTGCTGGCCCTGGTCACCGTGCTGTCGGTGATGAACGGCTTCGAACGCGAGCTAGAGGGCAATATTCTCGGCCTGATGCCGCAGGCGCTGGTCACCAGCGAGAAGGGCAGCATCAACCCGCAGCAGCAACCCGCGGCGAGCCTTAAGCTAGCGGGCGTCAGCCGCATGGCGCCGCTCACCACCGCCGACGTGGTATTGCAGAGCGCGCATAACGTGTCGGTCGGCGTGATGCTCGGCATTCAGCCCGACGAAAAAGATCCGCTCACGCCGTATCTGGTCAATACGCCGCAAAGCGTGCTGCAGTCGGGCCAGTACAACGTCATTCTCGGCGAACAGCTGGCGACGCAGCTCGGCGTCAAGCGTGGCGACGAGCTGCGCCTGATGGTGCCGTCGGTCAGCCAGTTTACCCCGATGGGCCGCGTGCCGAGCCAGCGCCTCTTCACCGTGGCGGGCACTTACGCCGCCAACAGCGAGGTGGACGGCTATCAGATTCTGGTCAACCAGCAGGACGCCTCGCGCCTGATGCGCTATCCGGCGGGCAACGTCACCGGCTGGCGTCTGTGGCTGGATAAACCGCTGGCAGTGGATGCGCTGAGCCAGCAGGCGCTGCCCGCTGGACTGGTGTGGAAAGACTGGCGCGAGCGCAAAGGCGACCTGTTCCAGGCGGTGCGCATGGAGAAAAACATGATGGGACTGCTGCTGAGCCTGATCGTCGCCGTCGCCGCCTTTAATATCATTACCTCGCTCGGCCTGCTGATCATGGAGAAGCAGGGCGAGGTGGCGATCCTGCAAACCCAGGGACTAACGCGCCGGCAGATTGTCGCGGTCTTTATGGTGCAGGGCGCCAGCGCCGGGATTATCGGCGCGCTGCTCGGCACGCTGCTGGGCGTACTGCTGGCCAGCCAGCTCAATAATCTGATGCCGGTTATCGGCCTGTTTTTAGATGGCGCGGCGCTGCCGGTCGACATCAATTTCTGGCAGGTGGTGACCATCGCCGTCACGGCGATGGCCGTCGCGCTGCTGTCGACGCTCTATCCCTCCTGGCGCGCCGCCGCCGTTCAACCCGCTGAGGCTTTACGTTATGAGTAACACCCCTTTGTTGCAGTGCCGCGAGCTGTGCAAACGCTATCAGGAAGGCAGCGTGCAGACTGACGTGCTGCGCAACGTCACCTTTAGCCTGCAGCCCGGCGAGCTGGTGGCGATTGTCGGCAGCTCCGGCTCCGGCAAAAGTACGCTGCTGCATCTGCTGGGCGGCCTGGACGCGCCGACCTCCGGCGACGTGGTGTTTGACGGCCAGTCGCTGAACGCCATGTCCTCTTCCGCCAAAGCGTCGCTGCGCAACCGCGAGCTGGGCTTTATCTACCAGTTCCATCATCTGCTGCCCGACTTCAACGCGCTGGAAAACGTGGCGATGCCGCTGCTGATCGGCAAAGTCGGCAAGGCGGAGGCGCAGCAGCGCGCCCGCGAAATGCTGGCGGCGGTGGGGCTGGAGAAGCGTGCGCATCATCGTCCGTCAGAGCTGTCGGGCGGCGAGCGCCAGCGCGTCTCTATCGCCCGCGCGCTGGTGAACCGCCCGCGCCTGGTGATGGCGGATGAGCCGACCGGCAACCTCGACGCGCGCAACGCCGACGCGATTTTTGAGCTGCTGGGCGAGTTGAATGTCCGTCAGGGCACCGCCTTTCTGGTGGTGACGCACGATCTGCATCTGGCGAAGCGCCTGTCGCGTCAGATGGAGATGCGCGACGGTCAGTTAAGCGAGCAGGTGACCTTAGCAGGAGCGCTCTGATGGGTTTGTCGTTATCCCTGTTGTTAGGGCTGCGCTTCAGCCGTGGCCGCCGCGGCGGCGGCATGGTGTCGCTGATTTCGATTATTTCCACCCTCGGCATCGCGCTGGGCGTGGCGGTGCTGATCATCGGCCTGAGCGCCATGAACGGCTTCGAGCGCGAGCTGAACAACCGTATTCTGGCGGTAGTGCCGCACGGCGAGATCGAAGCGGTGAATCAGCCGTTCCGCAACTGGCAGTCGTTGATTGCGCCGGTAGAGCAGGTGCCCGGCATCGCCGCCGCCGCGCCCTACGTGAACTTCACCGGGCTGATCGAGAGCGGCGCAAAGCTGCAGGCGCTGCAGGTGAAAGGGGTCGATCCGGCGCAGGAGCCGCGCCTTAGCGCGCTGCCGCAGTTTGTTGAAGGCGACGGCTGGAAAACCTTCGCCGCCGGCAAGCAGCAGATTATTTTAGGCGGCGGCATCGCCCGCACGCTGAACGTCAAGCAGGGCAGCTGGATTACGATCCTGATCCCCAACAATGACGGCGGCACGAAGCTGCTGCAGCCGAAACGCATTCGCCTGCAGGTGAGCGGCATTCTGCAGCTGAGCGGTATGCTGGACCACAGTCTGGCGCTGGTGCCGCTGGCGGACGCGCAAAACTACCTCGATATGGGTGACAGTGTCACGGGTATCGCCCTGAAGATGCAGGATCCCTTTCAGGCGGTGAAGCTGGTGCGCGACGCGGGCGAGGCGACCCACGGCTACGTCTATATTCGCAGCTGGATTGGCACCTTCGGCTATATGTACCGCGATATTCAGATGATCCGCGCCATTATGTATCTGGCGATGGTGCTGGTGATTGGCGTAGCCTGTTTTAATATCGTTTCGACGCTGGTGATGGCGGTGAAGGATAAGAGCAGCGACATTGCAGTGCTGCGCACGCTGGGCGCGAAAGATGGGCTGATCCGCGCCATCTTTATCTGGTACGGCCTGCTGGCCGGGCTGCTCGGCAGCGTCAGCGGCGTGATCATCGGCGTGCTGGTGGCGCTTAATCTCACCCCCCTGGTGCGCGGGCTGGAATCGCTGACCGGCCATCATTTGCTCGCGGGCGATATCTACTTTATCGATTTTCTGCCCTCGGAGCTGCACTGGCTTGACGTCGGCTCCGTGCTGCTGACGGCCATTGTGCTGAGTCTGCTGGCGAGCTGGTATCCGGCGCGGCGCGCCAGCCGCATCGATCCGGCGCGCGTGCTGAGCGGGCAGTAACCCGGCGAAAACGGCGGCATCGCGCTGTCATACGCGGCCGCTACACTTGAGAGTTCTGGCGGCGACCCGACGTCGCCCATAAGGAGTTTTTATGCGCACACCGCGTCGACGCTTGCGCCTCGCCCGCTATAAGAAGACCCGCCGCAAGGTGCACCAGCGTTTTCGCCAGCGTATTTTCGAGCGCGATCGCCAGGCGGAGCTGGCGTCCCATCCGCAGCCGTTCGTGGTGGTGTTGACCGGCGCGGGCATTTCGGCCGAGTCGGGCATCCAGACGTTTCGCGCCGCCGACGGCCTGTGGGAAGAGCATCGCGTAGAGGATGTGGCGACGCCGGAGGGCTATCGTCGCGATCCCGAGCTGGTGCAGCGTTTTTATAACGCGCGCCGCCGCGCGCTGCAGTCCAGCGAGATCCAGCCCAACGCCGCGCACAAGGCGCTGGCCGAGCTGGAGCAGGTGCTGGGCGATAACTTTTTGCTGGTGACGCAGAATATCGACAACCTGCATGAGCGCGCGGGCAACAGTCGCGTGCTGCATATGCACGGCGAGCTGCTGAAAGTGCGCTGCACCGGCAGCGGACAGGTGATTGCATGGAGCGGCGATCTCACCACCGACGATCGCTGCACCTGCTGCCAGTTTCCTGCGCCGCTGCGCCCGCATGTGGTGTGGTTTGGCGAGATGCCGATCGGTATGGAGGAGATTTACCATGCGCTGGAGCAGGCGGATCTTTTTATCGCTATCGGCACCTCAGGGCATGTCTATCCGGCGGCGGGCTTCGTGCATGAAGCCAAACTGCAGGGCGCGCATACGGTGGAGCTGAATCTGGAGCCGAGCCAGGTGGGCAATGAGTTCGCCGAGCGCCACTACGGGCTGGCGAGCCAGGAAGTGCCGCAGTTTGTGGATGGGTTTTTGCGCAGTTTGTATAAGTAAGTGCAGTGAAAAGCTGCTGTGGGACAGGTGCTCACAGCGGGTGACTGGGCCCGATCGCAAAGACGCAAAAGCGGCATCCCTGCCGGCTCGGCCCGCGACATCCTTGTCGCGGGACGCTTTGCTCTTCGGTCTCAGTCACCCGCTGTTAAGCTCTGGCGTGGCTGTCAGGCGACAATCCCTGCGCCCTGCCTTTTTATTATCGACCCGCCTTTAGCTTCTGGAACAGCGTCTCATACTGCACGCTGGCGTCGCCGACGTCGTTCTGCCATTCGCCATTCTTAATCACCTCGGCGGAAGGATAGAGCGACGGATCGCTCGCCACCGCTTTGGGCAGCAGCGCCTTCGCGGCCAGGTTCGGCGTCGGGTAGCCGATGGTTTCCGCCACCTTCGCCGCCACGTCGGGACGTAGCAGGAAGTTGATCAGCTTGAGCGCGCCCGCCTTATTTTTCGCGTTGGCCGGGATCGCCAGATTATCCATCCAGAAAATGCCGCCTTCTTTCGGCCAGACCACCTCCAGCGGCGTGCCCGCCTGACGCGCTACATAGGCGGAACCGTTCCAGATCATGCCGAGATTCACTTCCCCTTCCATATAAGGGTTGCCGGGGTTATCGGAGTTAAAGGCGAGCACGTTCGGCATCAGCTTCTTCAACTCTTCATAGGCGGCGTTAATCTCTTTGGGATCGCGCGTATTGCCGGAGAGACCCAGCTTGCGCAGCGCCATCTGGAACACCTCGCGCGCGTCGTCGGTCAGCAGCAGGCTCTGCTTATACTCTGGCTTCCACAGATCGGCCCAGCTCTGCACCGACTTTGCGTCCACCGCGTCGGTATTGACGCCGATCGCCGTCGCGCCCCAGATATAGGGGATCGAATAGTCGTTATTGGGATCGAACGGCTTATTCAGCAGATTCGGATCGAGATTGTGGAAGTTGCTCAGCTGCGCCTTGTCGATCTTCTGCAGCATGCCTTCGTTACGCATCTTCGCCACAAAGTAGGTCGAGGGCACCACCAGATCGTAGGCGCCGTCTTTCCAGGTCTTCAGCTTGGCGTACATGCTCTCGTTGGACTCGTAGGTCGAGTAAATCACCTTGATGCCGGTCTCTTTGGTGAACTGCTCCAGCAGCCCCGGCGGCACATATTCGGTCCAGTTATAGAAGTAGAGCGTGTTGCCGTCGTCAGCCTGCGCGCCCTGCATGCCCAGCGCCAGCGCCCCAGCCGCCAGCCAGTGAGACCATCTCTTCATCTTCAATCCTCTATTTGGTTTTATCACGGAGCAACAGCTGGCTGATGCCGACCAACAGCAGCGACAGCAGCAGCAAAATGGTCGCCAGCGCGTTCACCTCCGGCGAGACGCCGACTTTTACCATCGAATAGATCTTCAGCGGCAGGATCTCAAAGGTCGGCCCGGTAACGAACGAGGAGACCACCACGTCGTCCATCGACAGGGTAAA
Organism: Pantoea sp. NGS-ED-1003; assembly: GCF_000738765.1. Taxonomy (NCBI): domain Bacteria; kingdom Pseudomonadati; phylum Pseudomonadota; class Gammaproteobacteria; order Enterobacterales; family Erwiniaceae; genus Pantoea; species Pantoea sp. NGS-ED-1003. Next base: position 719,309 of record NZ_JPQA01000001.1, on the reverse strand, counting down.
GCTCAGCAGCCAGCCCGCCGCCACCGCCGGCATCGCCAGCGGCAGAATAATTTTACGTAAAATCGTGGTTTCGCTGGCGCCCAGATCCTTCGCCGCTTCCAGCATGCGCACGTCGAAGCCCTTCAGCCGCGAGTAGACGGTAATCACCACAAAGGGCAGGCAGAAGGTGATGTGCGAAAAGAGCAGCGACCAGAAGCCGAGCGAAATGCCGAGCAGCATAAACAGCGCCAGCAGGGAGATCGCCATCACGATATCGGGCGACATCATCACCACGAACAGCATGCCGCTGACGAAGGGCTTGCCGCGAAAGCGGTAGCGGTAGAGCGCCACGGCGGTGAGCGAGCCGATCAGCGTCGCGCAGCTGGCAGAGAGCACCCCCATCATCAGCGAATGCTGCGCCGCCTGAATCAGGCTGTCGTTATTCACCAGCAGACTGTACCACTGGGTGCTGAAGCCCTGCCAGTTGATGCCGAAGCGCGAGGCGTTGAACGAGTTAACGATCAGAATGGCGATAGGGATATAAAACCAGGCGTAAATCGCGGCCATAAAGCCGCCGCGTAGCAGGCGCGCGATCATTCCAGCTCCACCTTTTTATTCAGCAGGCGCGCGGCGCGCCAGTAAAACAGCAGCATCAGCCCCATCAGCAGCGTCATCACGATGCTGGTCGCCGCGCCGAACGGCCAGTCGCGGATGTTGAGGAACTGGCTCTTGATGACGTTGCCGATCAGCAGGTTCTTCGCGCCGCCCATCAGGTCCGCCACGTAGAACAGCCCCATCGCCGGGATCAGCACCAGCAAACAGCCTGCGACGATGCCCGGCATGGTCAGCGGCAGAATAATGCGGAAAAAGGTCTGCGTTTTGCTGGCGCCGAGGTCGCGCGCCGCTTCCAGGCAGGCGCGATCCAGCTTTTCCAGGCTGGAGTAGAGCGGCAGCACCATAAAGGGCAGCAGAATGTAGATCAGGCCGAGGACCACCGCCTGCGGCGTATACATAATGCGAAACGGCGTCTCGATAACGCCAAGCCACAGCAGAAAGTCGTTCAGCCAGCCGCGCGTGCTGAGAAAGATTTTCAGCCCGTAGATGCGGATCAGGGAATTGGTCCAGAAGGGCACGATCAGCAGAAACAGCATTAGCGGGCGCAGGCGCGCCGGCAGCTTCGTCAGGCACCAGGCGAAGGGATAGCCCAGCAGCAGGCAGCAGAGCGTGGCGATAACCGCCATATTGAGCGAATGCAGCAGCACTTCGCCATAGAGCGGATCGAGCAGCCGCGTATAGTTGCTGAGGGTAAACGCCATGCGAACGAAGTGCGCATCGTCGCGCGTCAGAAAGCTGGTGACGAAGATCATCAGGTTCGGTAGCAGCACGAACAGCGCCAGCCAGCCGACGATCAGCGCCGTGACGCCTTTCTGGAAACGGTTACGCATCAGCTTCATAGGGCAGCACCACCTCCCAGCTGGGAACCCAGTTCACCGCCATCTTTTGATTAAGGGAGTGATCGAAGTCGGGATCGTCCTCGTTAAAGAATTCGCTGACCGTCACCAGCTTGCCGTTTTCCAGCTCGACGGTCGATTCCAGCGTCATACCTTTGTAGTTGCGCTCGCGCACGTAGCCGATCAGGCCTTCCACCGCCTGGTCGCTGTGCACCTCGTCGACGCGCAGATCTTCCGGACGCAGCAGCACATGCAGGCGATCGCCGACGCTGACCGGGAAGGGGCAGTGAATGTCGCATTCGCGGCCCTCTACGCGGGCGCGCACGCGCGGCGCGGCGCTGGCGTCGAGGACGTCGGCGTCAAATACGTTGATCTCGCCGATAAAGCGCGCCACGAACAGGTTCTTCGGCTCTTCGTAAATTTCGCGCGGCGTGCCGTCCTGCTCAATCTTGCCGTCGCGCATTACCACGATGCGGTCGGACATGGTGAGCGCCTCTTCCTGGTCGTGGGTCACGAACACAAAGGTGATGCCGAGCTTGCGCTGCAGCGCCTTCAGCTCGTTCTGCATCTGCTTGCGCAGCTTGTAGTCGAGCGCCGAAAGCGATTCGTCGAGCAGTAGCACTTTGGGGCGGTTCACCACCGCGCGCGCGATGGCGACGCGCTGCTGCTGACCGCCGGAAAGCTGATGCGGGCGGCGATCGGCGAAGCTCTCCAGCTGCACCATCGCCAGCGCCTCGCTGACGCGCGCGGCGATCTCCGGATTCGGGGTTTTCTGCATGCGCAGGCCGAAGGCGACGTTTTCAAACACCGACATGTGCGGGAAGAGCGCGTAGCTCTGAAAGACGGTGTTGACGTGGCGATGTTCGGCGGGCGTATCGGTGATATCGCTGTCATCCAGCATCACGCGGCCGCTGTCGACCTCTTCCAGCCCGGCGATCAGCCGCAGAATGGTGGTTTTGCCGCAGCCCGACGGACCGAGCAGGGTGATGAATTCGCCATGGTCGATGGTCAGGTTGAAGTCGCTGATAATCGACTTGCCGTCGAAAGCTTTACTGATGCCAGAAAGCGTAACCAGCGCCTGCTGCGCGCGTGTTTGCGTCATTTTAGTCACTCAGTCGGTAATAGGGTCGAACAGGTTACAGCATAGCCGTTTGCGTCGGCCAGCCAGCGAGAGGGCGCGATGATACCTGAAAAATGTGGCAATGCCATGTTTTGGCGGTGAAAAGAGGCGATCGGGCTGCGATCCGCTATCCTGACCACAGATGTTAACAACTATGTTAAAAGTTCCTTCTGCAAACGCGCCGCGCGGGTTAACCTGTCAGATAATGATGTGACGCAACATGCGTCGGACGCGACTGTTGATAATGATGGTCGGCTTCTTTTGAAGGATGGCATATGGATCAGTTACTTGAACGTTTTTTAAGTTACGTGGCGGTAGAGACGCAGGCAAAACCGCAGGCGCGTCAGGTGCCCAGCAGCGAAGGGCAGTGGACGCTGGCGCGCAAGCTGCAGGAAGAGCTGATTGCGCTCGGTTTTATTGACGTCTCGCTCAGCGATCACTGCTGCGTGATGGGCACGCTGCCCGCCAACGTCGACTGGCCGACGCCGGTGATCGGGTTTATCTCGCATATGGATACGTCGCCCGATTTTACCGCGAAGAATGTGAACCCGCAGATTATTGAGAACTACCGCGGCGGCGATATCGCGCTCGGCACGGGCGAAGAGGTGCTGTCGCCGGTGATGTTCCCGATCCTGCATAAGCTGATTGGCCATACCCTGATCACCACCGACGGCAAGACGCTGCTCGGCGCCGACGATAAGGCGGGCATCGCCGAGATCATGACGGCGATGGCGCGCCTCGCCAAAAGCGATATTCCGCACGGCGCCATTCGCGTCGCCTTTACCCCGGATGAAGAGATTGGGCGCGGCACCTCGCACTTCGACGTCGAAGGTTTCGCCGCCGACTGGGCCTACACCATCGACGGCAGCGATCTCGGCGAGTTCGAATATGAGAACTTCAACGCGGCCTCAGCAGTGGTGAAGATCGTCGGCAATAACGTGCACCCCGGCTCGGCGAAAGGGGTGATGGTGAACGCGCTCGACGTGGCGACGGCGTTTCATGCCGACGTGCCGGCGAAAGAGCGTCCGCAGTTTACCGACGGCTACGAGGGCTTTTACCATCTGCATCAGATCAAGGGCACCGTTGAGCACGCCGAGCTGCAGTACATTATTCGCGATTTCGATACAGACGCGTTTGAACAGCGCAAGCAGGTGCTGACGGCGATTGCCGAGCGCATTAACGCCGGGCTGCATAAAGACTGCTCCGTCACGGTGGAGATCAGCAACAGCTATCGCAATATGCGCGAGAAGGTGGAACCGCATCCGCATATTATCGAGCTGGCGCTGCAGGCGATGCGCGACTGCGGCATCGAGCCGAAGGTGAAGCCGATTCGCGGCGGCACTGACGGTTCCGCGCTGTCGTGGAAAGGACTGCCGTGCCCGAATATCTTTACCGGCGGCTATAACTACCACGGCAAGCACGAGTTCGCCTCGCTCAATATTATGGCGCAGTCGGTGGATGTGATTGTACGGCTGGCGGAGCTGGCGGCGGAGAAAAAGGGGTAAAGCGCGTACTGCATCCAGAACTTACAGGCAGCGCAATAACCTGCGTTAGCCCCTTGTTGCATACTTTAACGCTCCCGACAGGGAGCGTTTTGTTTTCTATTACTCAGCGTCACCAAAGTACCAGTATCCGGCGTTCACCAGCGCGGCAAGCTGCGCCAGCAGCGACGGATCGTCCAGCGCCTCGCCAAAATCCTCCAGGCTTAGCGTATGGCGGTGCGCCAGCGCCGTCAGCACCTCCGGCTGCGAACATTCGACGCGCTCGCCGTTGACAAACACCGCCTCGCCAATGGTCAGCACGCGCAGGCCGCCAAGACGCGACAGCGTATCGCCCTGCTGCAGCGCATCATAAATCTCATCGGGCTGATAGGGCGGCTCCGGCGGCGCGACGTCCAGCTCATGACGCGACTGGGAGATGAACTCCCCGAACCAGCTGGCGAAATGCTCCGGCTGGTCGATCACGTCGAGCATCACCTTGCGAATGCCTTCAATCTCCTGCGGCAGGATCTGCGACGGGCAGTCGCGCGCGGGCACGTCAGGATCGCTGTAGCGATAGCTGCCCAGCTCGCGCGCCAGCACGTAATCGGCGAAGCCGCTGATCAGCTCGCGGCCGCTCGGCGCGCGGAAGCCGACAGAGTAGTTGATGGCGTTCTCCAGCGAATAGCCTTCGTGCGGGAATCCCGGCGGAATATAGAGAATATCGCCCGGCTCCATCTCTTCATCGATAATGGCGTCGAACGGCTCGACCTGCAGCAGGTCAGGGTGCGGGCAGTGCTGCTTCATCGGCACTTTCTCGCCGACGCGCCAGCGACGACGGCCGGTGCCCTGAATAATAAACACGTCGTACTGATCGAAGTGCGGACCGACGCCGCCGCCCGGCACGGCGAACGAAATCATCAGATCGTCGATGCGCCAGTCAGGCAAAAAGCGGAACGGGCGCATCAGCGCCGCAGAAGGCTCATGCCAGTGGTTCACCGCCTGCACCAGCAGCGACCAGTTGTTTTCGCCCAGATGATCGTAGCTCTCGAAGGGACCGTGGCTCACCTGCCACTTGCCGTCGTTATGGCTGACCAGACGGCTGTCCACCTCGTTTTCCATCGCCAGTCCGGCCAGCTCGTCAGGAGAAATGGGATCGACAAAGTTTTTAAAACCGCGCTTCAGCAGCACCGGGCGTTTTTGCCAGTAGCGCTGAATAAAGTCGGGCCAGTTAAGATCGAGCTGATAGTCCATAGAGGGGTTCCATGCAGGGCTGTAAATGCTGCCAAGTATAACAGCCCGCGCGCCTTTCTACTCGCGGCGATGTTCGACTTCCTGCCGGCGGAAGATCACTTCCATACGCGCGCCGCCCAGCGGGCTGGATGTGGCGATAATCTGGCCCTCATACTGCTCCAGAATATCGAGCGCTACCGCCAGGCCCAACCCCTGACCGGGTCGCAGCGTATCGGCGCGCTGGCCGCGCACAAAGACGAGATCGCGCTTGCTTTCGGGAATGCCGGGGCCGTCGTCGTCGATAAACAGATGCAGCGCCTGATCGGTCTGCCGCGCGCTCACCTCGATAAACTCCAGGCAATATTTGCAGGCGTTGTCCAGCACGTTGCCCAGCACCTCCATAAAGTCGTTTTTATCGCCGATAAAGGTCACCTCCGGCGAAACGTCCAGCGTAATCTCCACGCCTTTGTGCTGATAAACTTTATTCAGCGCCGAACAGAGGCTGTCGAGCAGCGCCGACACCGGATGCAGGTCGCGCAGCAGCGGATTGTGGTCCGCCTGCATGCTGGCGCGGTGCAGGTAGTAGCCGATCTGCTGCGAAATACGGCTGATCTGCTCCAGCATCACCGGCTCGGCCTGCTCAATGGTGAGATCCTTGCCGTTGCGCAGCGAGCGCAGCGTGCTTTGCAGCACCGCCAGCGGCGTTTTCAGGCTGTGCGTCAGATCGGAAAGGGTGGTGCGGTAGCGCGTATAGCGCTGACGTTCGTTGCTCAGCAGCAGGTTAAGATTGCGCACCAGACTGCGCAACTCCTGCGGCGGGGCATCGTCGAGATTCTCACGCTGGCTGGTTTCCAGTTCGCGTATCTGCGTGGCGAGATGGCCGATCGGGCGCAGGCTCCAGTGCGCCGCCAGCCACAGCAGCGGGATCACCAGAATCAGGTTGGCGGCCAGCACGTAGCTGAACCAGGACCACACCACGTCCGAATGCTGCAGCTCCTGCGGTATCGAATCCACCACCACGATGGTCAGCGCAGGCAGGTTGGTGGTGGCGTCATAGCGGTTGACCGCGACGGAGTGGGTAAAGGTGTCGTTACTGTCGTTATCGATGGCATGCAGCCGCTTCTGCGCCGACAGATCGTTGCCAATCGCCATGGCGCTGGTGCGATTGCTGGTGTCGATTTCGTAGAAGTCGGGCTTCAGTAGCCACTCATGCTGAATTTTGGCGCGGATCTCCGGCACGTCGCGCTGCTGCCACAGCAGCTTACCCTGTTCGTCGTAGATGAATACCAGCGTCGGGAAGTTAAGCGTCATGCGCTCTGGTTGCGCGATGGTCAGGCGGTTATTTTGCCACTGCGCCAGCGTAAAGAAGAGATTGCTTTCGCCGCGCATCACGCGATAGGTATTCTTATCGAAGCTGACCACGTAGCCGATCACCGCCACCATGCCGTAAGAAAGTGAGAGAAACAGCACGATAGCGGAACAGGCCAGCAAAAAGCGGGCGCGTAGCGACAGCGGACGGTAGCGTTGAAACCAGCCCATCAGAGATCGAAGCGGTATCCCTGACCGCGTACGGTGGTGATCACTTCATCCGCATGCAGCGCCTGAATTTTTTTACGCAGTCGGCCCATCAGCACGTCGATAGTATGGCTTTCGCGCAGTTCGGCGTCGGGATAGAGCTGCAGCATCAGGGAGTCTTTGCTCACCACTTTGCCCGCGTTGCGGATCAGCGTTTCGACGATGGTGTACTCAAAGGCGGTCAGCTTGACCGGCTGGTCGTGGATAGTCAGCTCGCGACGCGAGAGATCGACCTGAAACGGCGCCATGTCGATGATTTGCGAGGCGTGCCCGCTGTTGCGGCGCATCAGCGCCTGCAGGCGCGCGGCCACTTCTTCAATATGAAAAGGTTTGGTGACGTAGTCGTCGGCGCCCGCTTCCAGCGCTTCGACTTTGGCCTGCCAGCCTTCGCGCGCGGTGAGCACCAGAATCGGCTGCCGCACCGACTGGCCGCGCCAGCGGCGGATCAGCGACATGCCGTCTTCATCCGGCAGGCCCAGATCGACCAGCGCGATATCGGGCAGATGCTCCTGTAAAAAATAGTCGGCTTCCTTTGCGTCCTCTGCGGCGTCTACCTGATGGCCCATCTCGCGCAGTTGAACGGCAAGATGATGGCGCAGCAGAGCATTATCTTCCACAACCAAAACACGCATGGCTTTTCCTTACTCTCAGAGCATTTAAGTAAAGATAAAGTATACGCAAAAACATCTAAACAACAGCTTAACGCAGGCGGGTCCGGCCCGCCTGCGTCTGCGCTTATTTCAGATCGTCGACCATCTGCACGGCGCGGCCGAGATAGTTAGCCGGCGTCATCTGCTTCAGGCGCGCTTTTTCCTCTTCCGGCAGCGCGAGGCTGTCGATAAAGGTCTGCATGCCCGCCGCGTCGACGCGTTTGCCGCGCGTCAGCTCTTTCAGCTTCTCGTACGGCTTCTCGATGCCGTAGCGGCGCATCACGGTCTGGATCGGCTCCGCCAGCACTTCCCAGTTATGATCCAGCTCGTCCAGCAGACGCTCGCGGTTCACTTCCAGCTTGGAAATGCCTTTCAGCGTCGCCTGATAGGCGATCAGCGCGTAGCCGACGCCGACGCCGAGGTTGCGCAGTACCGTTGAGTCGGTGAGGTCGCGCTGCCAGCGCGAAACCGGCAGCTTGCTCGCCAGATGCTGCATCACCGCGTTCGCCAGGCCCAGATTGCCTTCGGAGTTTTCGAAATCGATCGGGTTGACCTTGTGCGGCATGGTGGAGGAGCCGATTTCGCCCGCGATGGTTTTTTGTTTGAAGTGGTTGAGCGCGACGTAGCCCCAGATATCGCGATCGAAGTCGATCAGGATGGTGTTGAAGCGCGCCATGCAGTCAAACAGCTCGGCGATATAGTCGTGCGGCTCGATCTGGGTGGTGTAGGGGTTCCAGGTAATGCCCAGCGAGGAGACAAACTGCTCGCTCAGCTGGTGCCAGTCCACTTCCGGATAGGCGGCGATATGGGCGTTGTAGTTGCCCACCGCGCCGTTGATCTTGCCCAGAATCTCGATTTTGCTCAGCTGGCGCTGCTGACGCTCCATGCGGTAGGCGACGTTCGCCATCTCTTTGCCCATGGTAGAGGGCGTGGCCGGCTGGCCGTGGGTGCGCGACAGCAGGGGAATATCGCGGTATTCATGCGCCAGGCGCTTAACCGCGTCGATGATCTGCTGCCAGTAGGGCAGGATCACGTCGCGGCGCGCGCTTTCCAGCATCAGCGCGTGCGACAGGTTGTTGATATCTTCGGATGTGCAGGCGAAGTGGATGAATTCCGACACCGCGTGCAGCGCCGGCACGCTTTCGACTTTCTCTTTGAGAAAATATTCGACCGCTTTTACGTCGTGGTTGGTGGTGCGCTCAATGGTTTTGATGCGCGCCGCATCCTCTTCGCTGAAATTAGCGACGATTGCATCGAGGAAAGCGTTTGCGTCAGCGTCAAATGCAGGAACTTCCTTGATCTCTGCGGTGGACGCCAGTTTTTGTAACCAGCGTACTTCAACCTCGACGCGGAACTTCAGCAAACCGTATTCGCTGAAAATAGCGCGCAGCGGGCTGACTTTATCGCCGTAACGACCATCGACGGGTGAGACGGCGGTCAGAGAGGATAATTCCATCAGTGCAACTCCTGAATCGTTAACAGTATGGACTTCGCCGGCTTAATAAGCCGGAGAGAGCCGGGATAAAATGGTTTTCGCTTCGCGCAGCAAACGCTGGCGCGACAACATCAGCTGAAAGCGGCCGCCGCCGACCTGCTGCCACAGCACGGCAGCGCGAATGCCCGCCAGCAGCGTAGCGCGCACTTTGCTCTGCAGCAGCGGATTCTGCAGCACAGCCGGCGAGCCGGTAACCTGAATGCGCGGGCCGAGCGGGCTGACGACGTCGACATAGATCGCCGCCATGGCGCTGGTGATGGTTTCCGAGCCGAGCTCATAGTGCGCCAGCTGGCGATCGAGCTGGCCGATGCGCTGCGCCAGGGTGTCGAGCGCGCTTTTGTTGCCGCTCAGCTTACGCTCCAGCACCATCATGCTCAGCGTATAGCGCGTCAGCTCCGCGCCCATGCCCTGACGGCTGCTGCTGTTGAGCACCGCCATCAGCGTTTCCAGCCCGAGGCGCAGGTTAGCCTCGTCATTGCCGAACACCGCCAGCGTCGAGCCGGGGTTGAGATCAATCACGCTGCGCAGCGAGACGTTAAGCGCGTCCGGCTGGCACTGGCCCTGATGCGCCAGCTGCTGAACCAGATGCGCCGACTGGCAGATGCCCGCCAGCGCCAGCGTAATATCGTAATAATTTTTAGCCACGGTTACTCCTGTCTACGCGTCAGCCAGGCCGACTTAGCCTGCGCTCAGCGGCAGGCGCTCTTCGATAATGCCGCCGCCAAGGCACACGTCGCCGAGATAGAACACGGCGGACTGGCCAGGGGTCACCGCCGCGACCGGCGCGTCGAAGCGCACTTCGATGCGATCGTCGCCGCGCGGTACGATGTCGCAGGGAATATCCGTCTGGCGATAGCGGGTTTTCACCGTGCAGCGCAGCGGGGCAGCGGGTGGCTGGCGATCGACCCAGTGCAGCTGCTGGGCGATCAGGCCCACCGACATCAGGCGCGGATGATCGGCGCCCTGCGCCACGATCAGGCGGTTGCGCGCTACGTCTTTATCCACCACGTACCAGGGATCGTCGTTGCTCTCTTTCAGCCCGCCGATGCCCAGCCCTTTGCGCTGGCCCAGCGTGTGATACATCAGGCCCTGATGCTCGCCGATTACCTGGCCGTCCACGGTTTCAATCGCGCCCGGCTGCGCCGGCAGATAGCGGCCGAGGAAGTCGCGGAACTTGCGTTCGCCGATAAAGCAGATGCCGGTGGAGTCTTTTTTCTTCGCGGTGACGAGATCGAGCTGCTCGGCGATGCGGCGCACCTCCGGCTTCTCCAGCTCGCCGACCGGGAACAGGCTCTGGGCGATCTGCTGGTGGCTCAGCGTGTAAAGGAAGTAGCTCTGATCCTTGTTGCCGTCGAGGCCGCGCAGCAGCTGGCTTTTGCCGTCGACGTCCGCGCGGCGCACGTAGTGGCCGGTGGCGATGTAGTCCGCGCCGAGATCGTCCGCCGCGAACTCCAGGAAGGCTTTGAATTTGATCTCTTTGTTGCAGAGAATATCGGGATTGGGCGTGCGGCCCGCTTTGTACTCTTCAAGGAAGTGCTCGAAGACGTTGTCCCAGTACTCTGCAGCAAAGTTGATTTTATGCAGCTTGATGCCGAGTTTGTCGCACACCGCCTGCGCGTCCGCCAGATCGTCCGCGGCAGTGCAATACTCCTCGCCGTCGTCTTCCTCCCAGTTCTTCATGAACAGGCCTTCTACCTGATAGCCCTGCTGCTGCAGGAGCCAGGCGGAAACGGAAGAATCGACGCCGCCGGACATACCGACGATCACTTTTTTCTGGCTGTTGTCAGACATGACGCACTCTTGATTACGATAAAAAAACAGGCGGCATATTCTATCACGCGTCGGCGTGGCGCGCACCCTCGCGAAACGGCCACTGGAACGGCGCGATCAGATGCAGCGGATAGCGCGCGCCCTGTTGCCACAGCCTGACGCTTTCGGCGACCAGCGGCGAACGCAGGTTATCTGCGGCGATAATCTGCTCAGGCGCAAGCCACCAGCAGCGGTCGATATCGCTGTCCTGCGGCGCGGTCGCGCGCTTTTCCGGCAGGTCGACGCCAAACAAAAAACGCACGAAAGGCGTATTGTCCGGCGCGATCCACTGCTGGACGCCGAGAAAATAGTCGAGCGCGCACTCAAGGCCGGTCTCTTCGCGCAGCTCGCGCCGCGCCGCCTCCAGCAGCGTTTCGTCCGCTTCGAGATGCCCGGCGGGCTGATTCCAGGTGGCACGGCCCTTTACCCGCTCTTCTACCACTAACAGTTCGCCTTCGGCCTGCACAATGCAGGCGACGGTGACATGAGGTTTAAACATCGATCCTCCGGGATTGTTAACCTGACGTTATCGAAAAACGCGGCAGTGCTTACGCCGAATTGGTGATGTCGCGCCACTCGCCCGGCGCTAAAGCGTCGAGCCGATAGTCGCCCATCGCATAGCGGATCAGGCGCAGAGTAGGGTGGCCGATATGCGCCGTCATGCGGCGCACCTGGCGATTGCGGCCCTCGTAGAGCGTCACCTTCAGCCAACTGGTCGGAATCGCTTTGCGTTCGCGAATCGGCGGCTGGCGTGGCCATAGCCAGGCGGGCGCCTCGACCTTTTCGACCCCTGCGGGCAGCGTAGGGCCATCTTTCAGATTAACGCCACTACGCAGCGCCGCAAGATCCGCTTCCTGCGGCTCGCCTTCGACCTGAACGTAGTAGATTTTGCCGGTGCGCTTGCCGGGCTGCGTCAGCGCCGCCTGCAGCGCGCCGTCGTTGGTCAGCACCATCAGGCCTTCGCTGTCGCAGTCCAGACGACCGGCGGCATAGACGTCGGCGATCGGGATAAAATCCTTCAGCGTCTGGCGGCCAGCTTCGTCGCTAAACTGTGGCAGAACATCGAATGGTTTGTTAAATAATATGACGCGTCGCGGTCCGCGCGCGCGCGGCGGTTTGCGCTGAGCGCCGCGTGGCGCGCGGTCAGGGCGTTTATGCTGGTGAATTTGCTGAGAACTTTTTCGCATGAGCTTTGCAGTCGGTGACAATCGGCGCATTATAACGCGAAACAGTGACGATTGGCGCGGCGTAAATATTCAAGTATCATGACCCCACATCTTACAATTTATTAACAAAACGCCCAGGAGAGGTTAATGGAAAGCAAAGTAGTTGTTCCGGCGGAAGGTCAGAAAATCACCCTGGATCAGGGCAAGCTCAATGTGCCGAATAACCCGATCATTCCTTACATTGAAGGCGACGGCATCGGCGTTGACGTTTCTCCGGTGATGCTGAAAGTCGTCGACGCGGCGGTGAAAAAAGCCTACAACGGCGAGCGAAAAATCTCCTGGATGGAGATCTACACCGGCGAGAAATCGGTAGAGCTCTACGGCCAGGATGTCTGGCTGCCGCAGGAAACTCTCGACCTGATCAAAGAGTATCGCGTCGCCATTAAAGGCCCGCTGACGACGCCGGTTGGCGGCGGCATCCGTTCTCTGAACGTGGCGCTGCGTCAGGAGCTCGACCTCTACGTTTGCCTGCGTCCGGTTCGCTACTACAAAGGCACTCCGAGCCCGGTGAAACGTCCTGAAGATACCGACATGGTGATCTTCCGTGAGAACTCAGAAGATATCTACGCCGGTATCGAGTGGAAAGCCGGTTCTGCCGAAGCGGACAAAGTGATCAAGTTCCTGCGCGAAGAAATGGGCGTGAAGAAAATCCGCTTCCCGCAGGCTTGCGGCATCGGCGTGAAGCCGTGTTCGGAAGAGGGCACCAAACGTCTGGTGCGCGCAGCGATTGAGTATGCGATCACTAACGACCGCGACTCGCTGACGCTGGTTCACAAAGGCAACATCATGAAGTTCACCGAAGGCGCGTTCAAAGACTGGGGCTACCAGCTGGCGAAAGAAGAATTCGGCGCTGAGCTGGTGGACGGCGGCCCGTGGATGAAGATTAAGAACCCGAACACCGGCAAAGATATCATCGTGAAAGATGTGATTGCCGATGCGTTCCTGCAGCAGATCCTGCTGCGTCCGGCGGAGTATGACGTTATCGCCTGTATGAACCTGAACGGCGACTACATCTCCGACGCCCTGGCGGCGCAGGTTGGCGGCATCGGTATCGCACCGGGCGCGAACATCGGCGACGAATGCGCGCTGTTCGAAGCGACCCACGGCACCGCGCCGAAATATGCCGGTCAGGATAAAGTGAACCCGGGTTCCGTTATTCTTTCCGCAGAGATGATGCTGCGTCACCTGCAGTGGTTCGAAGCGGCTGACCTGATTGTTAAAGGTGTGGAAGGCGCGATCGCTAACAAAACCGTGACCTATGACTTCGAACGTCTGATGGAAGGCGCTAAACTGCTGAAATGTTCAGAGTTCGGCGACGCTATCATCGAAAATATGTAATCTGCCTCTCTCCGATCGCCTCTGCGGCGATCGGAGTTTTTCCTCACCGCGCTTTTCCCTGATGCCTTTCCCTGTTTTTAACTAAACGTGTCTTTTTCTTGCGTCTGCCGCTCTGTAAAAGCCATGCGCGATTGCCTGCGCGCCGCGGAATAAATAGTCTCAGTCAGGCATTAATCTGTTTTTTTATTTTCCCCTCTTTTTTTTATTCATGCCGGACGTTGCTTTTTATCGTGAGAACCAGGTTATAGTGACGACGGATAAACCCATATATGCGTTTTAACAAGGAGTTAACTTATATATGAAAAAGAAAATGGCTGTATTTTTTTTTGCGGCCGCGCCGCTGTTCGCTGTTGCGGCTACCGATTCCTGCAGCGATCAACTTTCCGCCCTGAATACTAAAATCGAGCAGGCTAAAAAATATAACAACAGCGCAGAGCTCTCCCGGCTTAATATTGCGCGGGATAAGGTGAAAACCTATTGCACCGAAGATCGCCAGGCGCAGCGAGCGAATCAGGATGTCAGCAAGCAGCAGCGAAAGGTGAAAAAGGCGGAGCTTGAGCTGCAGGAAGCGCAGCAGGAGCTGGAAGAGGCGAAAGCAGACGGACGGCTGGATAAAATTTCTAAAAAAACGCACAAGGTAGAAGAGAAAAAATTAAAGGTGGAATCGGCAAAGAGTGAATTAGCCCAGGCGCAGGCTGACGCCGCGCGGCTCAATTAATCGTCCGGCCTGATAATGGCTGAGGCAGGCTCACTGATGTGGGCCTTTTTTATACGGATTAACCTTGCGCCGCGCTGTCGTCATTCTGGACTCTCTTTAACGCAACAGCGCACATAAGCGCCTTGTTGCGGCAACAGGGGCGGGAATAACATCGCCCGGCGACAATGATGTTTAACGATGAAGGGAGAACACAATGAAAAGAGAGAGACTGGCGGCGCTATTAATGGCGCTCAGCGCGATCGGCACCGCCTGCGCCTCGGCGTCGCACTGGAGCTACGAGGGCAAAGCGGGGCCGGCACACTGGGGCGAGCTGGCGGCAGATTATCAGACCTGCCACAACGGCAAGTTTCAGTCGCCGATCGATATTAAAAACGCCATCGACGGCAAGCTGCCGCCGCTGGGACTGGAGTTTCACACCTCTGCCGAAACGCTGGTGAACAATGGCCACACCATACAGGTCAGCGTTGATGACGAAGATGATTTCATGCTCGATGGCGAGGTCTTTCAGCTGAAGCAGTATCACTTTCATACCCCCAGCGAGAACCAGATAGAGGGACGCAGCTTTCCGCTGGAGGCGCATTTCGTTCATAGCAATGCGGCAGGGGAGCTGGCGGTAGTGGCAGTCATGTTTGATATTGGCAAAGAGAATCCGGCGCTTAATCCGATTCTGGCCGCGATCCCGCCGCAGTTAAATCACACCGTGGCCGTCGACAAACAGGTGAACCTGCGTCCGCTCTTTCCCTCCGACCTGCACTATTATCGCTTCAGCGGCTCGCTTACTACGCCGCCATGCAGCGAAGGGCTGCGCTGGCTGATAATGAAACAGCCCGTCACGCTGTCTGAGGCGCAGCTGGACGCTTTCCGTCAGGCGCTGAAGACGAGTAATAACCGGCCGCTACAGCCTTTGCATGGACGGTTAATTGTGGAATAACGCGCTGTCCTTCCCGCTTTATAAGCTTTTTTGCCATGCAACGAATAATTAATTACGCGCCTGCAACTAATCTTCTCATTTGAGAAGAACGGAGAAAAGCAGGGCCGGCGAAAGTTGATTGAGATCATAAAATAAAACCTCGAGAAGGCTATTATTAGCGGCGTGTGTTGTTAAGTGACCCGGCTCAAACAACCTCATCAAAATGTAATCTTTGTATTTTTGGCTTTTGAAAACTTACCCTGTTTATTCAGGGTATTTTTTTGTCGATTTTTAGGGCTGCGAGGAAACAGCGGAAAGCGAAGACTGGCAGGCATTATTTAATCGCAAAAGTTAGTCAGGATTAATCCTTTATTCATGCTGGCGGGCTGAAAATTTATGCCCGCCATTAACGTTGCAAGAAACCAGGGGTAAATGATGTTAAAAAAAACTGCGGCTGAATTTTTCGGCACGTTCTGGCTGGTATTCGGCGGCTGCGGAAGCGCGGTGCTCGCCGCGGCCTATCCGCAATTAGGCATCGGATTCGCCGGCGTGGCGCTCGCATTTGGTCTGACGGTGTTAACTATGGCCTATGCAGTCGGGCATATCTCCGGCGGCCATTTCAATCCTGCGGTCACGCTGGGGCTGTGGGCGGGCGGCCGCTTTAGCGCGAAAGGCGTTGTGCCTTATATTATCGCGCAGGTTATCGGCGGTATGGCGGCGGCCGGCGTTCTTTATCTTATCGCCAGCGGCAAAGCGGGCTTCGACGCCACCGCCAGCGGCTTCGCCTCAAATGGCTTTGGCGAGCATTCGCCGGGCGGCTATTCTCTGCAGTCAGCCGTTATTATCGAACTGGTGCTGACCGCGTTCTTCCTGATCGTTATCCACGGCGCGACCGATAAAAAAGCGCCGGCGGGCTTTGCGCCTGTCGCGATTGGTCTGGCGCTGACGCTGATTCACCTGATCAGCATCCCGGTGACCAATACGTCGGTCAACCCGGCGCGCAGTACGGCGGTTGCGCTTTTTCAGGGAACCTGGGCGCTGCAGCAGCTTTGGCTCTTCTGGCTGGTGCCGATTGTCGGCGGCTGTCTCGGCGGGCTTATTTACCGTTTCCTGCTGCAGAGTAAAGATTAATTTTCACTCTGCTTAACACTTTGCCAAAACCTCGCTATCCGGCGAGGTTTTTTATCGGGTAAAGGTAGCGGAAAAGGGCATTAATTATTGCTGCTAAAAAACCAGAAAAATGCGGCGATTAAGCGCCACTCAATAACAGAATAAGCGGCAGGCACGCGGCGCAAATAGTATTTTCGCCCTGTTTATCGGTGAGTCAGCATAAAGACTGCTACTCTTTATTTTCTGGGTACGTTGTCATGAACGCAGGAAAACCCGCTGCGACGCTATATGCAGGCGCCGCTCACGATTAGACATGCATGAGTGTCTTTAAAGCAGCATTAGCTGATCGAGCCACTGATGAAAGAAGGTTTCTACTGGGTTAGACCGGGTAACGAGCCGCTGCAGGTCTGGTACTACTTACCTCAGTTCGGCTGGTACCGACCGCAAAGCGCCATCCCGATAACGGCGGCGTATTTTCGCCAGATGGACTTTGAAATAATCGGCGACCGCTTATTGCCGCCATCCTCTCCTGATATGACAAATAATATGTCGTAATCTTCTAAAGCGAAACGGTAATAAACGAAGCGGCAAGCAGGCCGCTGCGTCTGTCGCGTCGCCGCAGTGAAAATGTAACTGTTTTTAATAAGGCAGCTTTATTTGATTTAAAGCAAAGTTACGTATGCCGGATGAAAGGTTAAATGCGGAATGACTTTTTTTAACACTCATAATTTGTCTACTGGCATTATAATGATCAGGCCCGGCTAATAGCCGGGTGTGCGCATTAAATTATTATCAGGTGAATAAAGTGAATTATAAGCAGTTTGAAAACAAACTTGAGTCCTGGGAGAAAATCTCTTTTACCGCCATTATATACAGCAAATATGGCGTGGATTTTGAAGTGTATGCCATTGATGAACACAGCAATACTAAAAGCCGCATTTTTCTCTGCTATGCCGAAAATGAAGCGGACGCGCAAAAAAAGGTTGACCAGTATTCCGTATGGCTGGCGAAGTTCAACAGCCTTGCACGCAAACGTCTCAGCAACGAACAGGCGATGAGGGGAGCGTTACTGCAGCAGGAGTAGCGGCGCCTGCGTCGCCAGGCCTGGAGGCGCGTTAACCAGGCGCCGATGCCGTCTCTCCGCGCAGCCAGCAGCCAGCTGGCTGCGCCCCTCGGCCACATGCCGGCGCAGCAGCCAGCACGGCAAAACGTTCTTGCCAGACTCATTTACTTTTAACTTGCTTAAGTATGGCGGACATGCGTTAATAGCTCGTCGGTCTGATTAGCAGACAGTTTCAGAGTTAGTTCATATTGTATTTCTCATCTCAGTTAGTGCCGCTTCAAGCCTTTCTTTTTGAGTCTACCTCAGGTTCTGATTTATTTCTGCAATTCAGCCTCTTATGCCGAAAGGCGAACTAAAAAGGTCATATATTATGTCGAATAAAATTCTTGGAACCGTGAAGTGGTTTAACTCAGAAAAAGGTTTTGGTTTTATCTCTCCGGAGAATGGCAGCAAGGACGTTTTCGTCCACTTCTCTGCTATCCAGGGCACTGATTACCGCTCGCTTGACGAAGGTCAGCGCGTTGAGTTTTCTGTTGAGCAGGGTCCGAAAGGTCCGTCAGCAGTAAACGTTGTAGGGCTTTAATATTAGCCTTTCAGCCAGACGCTTCCGATGCCCGTGCTGCCAGAGTTCACAGTATCGTGTCTCTGCGTTCGATCAGAGTAAAAGCAATCCCCATGGCGCAAAATGCATTTTTTGCAAAAGCGCGATGATCCTTGCAGGCATGTTCGATCGTTAACCGTTTCGCCGCTGTCGTGCAGCTCCTGCAGGCAGGGTGACAAGCCGTGCATCAGCTTATTAAGGCATCCTTCGGGATGCCTTTTTTATTGCCGGAACAGCAGCGGCATGCCCGATCGCATCATGGCCTGGCTTCGACGAAAAAAAGCCCCCAAAAGGGGGCAAGGGGTTGGAGTAACAGCCGCTCAGTAAGCATTGTGGATTTCATTACCGAGCCGCTTAAATATAGCTAACGCCAGCGATTATTGCCTGTCTGAAGGGTAATATTATAAATTTAGAGTTCTAATTATTAGATCCCTGAGGAAGCGGAACGATTGAATTATAGCGGTTTTTTATTTCTGAAAACGATTACTAAGAATGGTCTGCAACTCATATCTGACAGGCGCGATAGCTAAGCTATTGTGGATGGGCCATTATTTCCTGTTGAGCAGTGTCTGCAGCGGTCACGCCGCACGTGGCCGGGGGAAAGAGACAGGAAAGAGTGACATTGATACTTAGCAAAGCGAAATAAAAAATGCCCCCGCAATGCAGGGGAGAGTCATATTGGATATAAAACGGACTCGTAGAGCAATATCTCTGGTGGAGGCTTGGGCTCAGAATTCATTTTAAGCATAACATAGTTAATAAGCGCCGCCACTGATTTAAAAATAAATAATTACCTTAATCTCTAACGGTTAGAACTCTACCTTTCACGCATTCTCTGTTATTTGACCGCTATTCATATCGCGTTTTTAACCCTTCTTTTTTACAAAAGAGAAATGTGCTGATTGATATTCTCAAAGGGAGTGACTACGCCTCTTCAGGATAAAGAAAAGCCCACATGAGTTTTGACCGGGCGATTAAACATTTAACATTCAGGGATCGAAAGCGATGCGGCAAATGAGAGAAAAGCCGTCTTGCGGCGTCACCGCCAGGTAAAGCAGATGACAGTGTGAAAAGTAGTGGAGACGGTGAAAAAAACAAACCGGGCGAGAGCCTGTTTCATCCACGTTTTAACGCTCATATTATCGCCATATCAGTTTGAATTAAGTCGATATTTTGCTCATGAGACAGGTTAACCTCTCAGCCTTACAAAAAATAATCCCTTCAGCGTCAGTGGGTTTACCATTTTTACCACCGCTGCGCCTTGATTAAATCATGAGTTTGATATTACTGTATTTATATACAGTATCCAGAAGAAGGAGTCTTTCTCATGAAGTTATATCGCCCCGCGGAAGTCCGCGAGCTGCTGCCTTTGCCGCTTTACATTGAGCGCGTGCCCTGTGGTTTTCCGTCGCCGGCGCAGGATTACATCGAAAAACGCATCGACCTGAATGACCTGATGGTGCAGCACCCTAGCGCAACCTACTTTCTCCGCGTCAGCGGCGATTCTATGATCGAGGCGGGCATCTGCGAAGGGGATATGATTGTCGTCGACTCCTCTCTTACGGCGAAGCACGGCGATATTATCGTCGCCGCTATTGATGGCGAATTTACTATTAAGCAGCTGCGCATCCATCCCTCAGTGCTACTGATGCCGGCCAACAGCAAACACAGCCCAATCCCTATCAATACCCCCGAAGGACTCCAGGTCTTCGGCGTCGTGACCTACGTTATTAAATCGACGCACTAATATGTACGCGCTGGTCGACGTAAACAGCTTCTACGCCAGCTGTGAAATCGTCTTTCGCCCCGACTTACGCGGGGTGCCCGTCGTGGTGCTCTCCAACAACGACGGCTGCGTTATCGCCCGCAGCGCAGAGGCCAAAGCGCTTGGCATTAAGATGGGTGCGCCTTTTTTTAAGCTGAAAGAGACGCTGCGCCAGCACCGGGTGCAGGTTTTCAGCTCCAACTATGCGCTCTATGCCGATATGAGCCTGCGCGTGATGACTACGCTGGAGGAGATGGCACCGTCGGTTGAGATCTACAGCATCGATGAGGCCTTTCTCAACCTGAGCGGCGTCAGCTTCTGCCAGCCGCTTGAGGCGTTTGGCCGCGCGGTTCAGGCGCGCGTGAAGCAGGAGCTGCATCTGCAGGTGGGGGTCGGGATTGCGCCCACCAAAACGCTGGCGAAGCTGGCCAACTTTGCCGCGAAAAAGTATCGCGGCACAAAAGGGGTGGTCGACCTGTCGCACGCCGAGCGGCAGCGTAAGCTGATGGCGCTGGTGCCGGTAGAAGAGGTGTGGGGCGTCGGCGCGCGCATCGCTAAAAAGCTGCATCAGATGGGCATTGAGAGCGCGCTGCAGCTGGCAGACAGCTCTACCTGGGTCATCCGCAAGCACTTTAACGTAGTGCTTGAGCGCACGGTGCGCGAACTGCGCGGCGAAGCCTGCCTGGACCTGGAAGAGGTGGTGCCGACGAAGCAGCAAATCGTCTGCTCGCGCTCGTTTGGCACGCGGCTCACCGATTACGACGCGGTGCGGCAGGCGGTTTGTCAGTATGCCGAGCGGGCGGCGGAAAAGCTGCGGCAGGAGAATCAGTATTGTCGGCAAATCGCGGTGTTTCTGAAAACCAGCCCGCACGCGGAAAACGAGCCCTATTACGGCAACCAGGCAATGGGGCAGCTGCTGACCCCTTCAAACGACACGCGCGATATTGTCCGCATCGCCACAGAGGCGCTGGATCGCATCTGGCTGGACGGCTACCGCTATATGAAGGCGGGCGTCATGCTGGGGGATTTTTTCAGCCAGGGCGTGGCGCAGCTGCATCTGTTTGACGCCTGTGGGCCGAGAGCCAACAGTGAGGCGCTAATGCAGGTGGTAGATAAGATTAATCAGGCGGGCAGGGGAACGCTCTGGTTCGCCGGGCAGGGCATTGAAAAGAGCTGGGCGATGAAGCGCGACATGCTGTCGCCAGCTTATACCACCCGCTTTTCAGATTTGCCGATCGTCAGATAAGCGACGGCCTGAGGCCTCAGTGTTTCTTTGCGCTGGACGAAAGCGGTTCGTTATAGCCGCGCGGCGGTTCGCTGACGGCGCGCGCCGAGGGAAATTCCTGGCGTATCTCTGCCAGCGCCAGCGCCAGCGCCTGTTTTCTTTCGCTGTCGCGCTCCGTCATCGCCATGGCTTTCAGGCGATTCGCCAGCGAGGCGCCCGAAATCGAGGCATTTTGCTCAAGCAGCGCGGCGACGGCTTCGCCAATCAGATAATCGGTGAGTTTTTCAATCTTACTTCTGTGCATACCCGCATCTCTTATTACAGTGTTTGCCCGTTGACGGGGGAGAGTGACCAGACGCAAAACCGGCTGTGCGAGATCTCGCCTGCGGCGTATGTCCGTCAAAATGCTCTCCCTGACACGTTCCACTGTGAATCATGCTGCGGGCAGGGGGTGAACGCAATGGTCAGCCTGCAAATTATAATTAACGCTTAAACAAAAAACCTATAAGCTTTTGATAATGCTGCTCTTCTTCCGGGCTGGTTGCCAGCTCAAGGCGGGCAAGCAGTTTGGTACAAAGCGTTTTCCTGTTGAGCTGTTTACCCGCGCGCAGGATCTCGACCACGATCTGGCCTAAGGTTTCCTGCTCGCACGGCAGCGTCGCCTTCTTGAAATAGTGGGCGATATCGCTGCCTGTGGTTGGTCTGTCTCCAGTCTGACGCATAAACAACCCTTAAAGTCCGTGTGATTAAAAGATAATCAGCTAAGTCAGGCCTAAAGTTATACAATTTCCAAGAGGTTGTACAGGATTACCTGTGCAGGCCGACGTTTATTTTTTGAACTTTGCTATGTTGTCATTATTAACAACGGGTTACCCAAAATCTCGGACAGGCAGATAAGTGGATAACAGCCTTGCGTCAGTTTAATTTACTGGCCAGCAGCCGAATGGCGCGCTCGCAGGCGGCCTCGATTTCCGGATCTTCCGCGCGCGCGCCAGCGCGATAGAGCGCGCCAATGATTTCCTGTAAGGGAAGGGCTTCGCCAGGCTGCAGGAGCTGCGCCACAACACGGCCTAGCAGAGCGTAAACTTCCTGATTATCAGCAGTTTCATTGTGGTTCACTCTGTCTCCTGAAGGGCGATGACGACCGGGTAATTTTGAAGGCATTATCTCTTTTACTGTTTAATCGGGAAAAGCACAGCAATAACGGTCGCCTGAGAAAAAGCGCGCTGTGCGTAATATATTTAGGAAATACTTATTTCCTAATAGGGCGAATCAATTAATCCAGAATACCAAGCAGCATATTAATCGTTTCTGCGCCATTAGTCACATCCTGAACTTTACCCACCACGCGCATGCCGAACGCTACGCATAGCAGCAGGCCCGCCGCCGTCTCCGCATCCAGCGAGGCAGAGACCGACCCGTCCTGCTGGCCTTCGCGAATCAGTGCGATCAAAAAATTACGGTTGCGCAGCACCGCCTGGCGCACCAGCTCGGAAAGCTCCTCGTCCAGACTCTGCAGTTCGACGGTGCTGCCGACCACCAGGCAGCCGCGCCGCCCCTCGATTTCACGGGCGGAGTCGAGATAAAACTGCAGCAGTTCGCCGATGCGCGCCCTGCCGGTAGGGTAGTGCTGCAGGCGCGCGCGCAGGTCGGCGCCGCGCACGCTGATATAGCGTTCGAACACGCGCAGGAACAGGGTGCGCTTATCTTTAAAAGCCTTGTAGATACTGCCCGCCGTCAGATTCATGGCTTCGCTAAGATCGGCTACCGACGAGGCGTGGAAGCCTTTCTGCCGGAAGACGATCATGGCGTTATCCAGGGCGGTATCGGTATCGAAAGTTCTTGGTCTGCCACGCTCCCTGGCGGGCGCGGTGGGGATATGGGATGTGGTCATCGCTCAACTTAAGGGAATATTTGCTACCAAATTACCATAACCGCACGCGGCAGGAAAAAATAAAAACGTCGCGCCGCAGCAGGCGTGCGAAAACAAACAGGCCAGAAAAGCGCGGGCCAGGGAAATAAGCAGGCTAAATAATAATTTTTATTAACCACAGCAGCAGGAGAATATACCGCGCTGCGCTTCTCGGAAATTTCAGATATGCAACGAAAATGGGTACGTTGCGCCGCATGCTGGCTTAACCTGTGGTCCTCAACATAAAAAAGGACGACTTATGAAATCTCTCTCAATGTTTGGTGCCGCCGCGCTGGCGGCTTTCGCTTTCTCCGCCACGGCGGCGGAACCTGCCGCGATGAAAAACCCGATCAGCGTTCACGTGCTGAATTTACAAACCGGCATTCCTACCGCTGGCGTAACGGTAGAGCTGGATCAAAACCGCAACGGCGACTGGGTCAAGCTCGCTACCGGCGTCACCGACGCCAACGGCCGCATTAGCGCGCTCTATCCGGCGGGCAAACAGGCGGAACAGGGCACCTATAAAGTGGTGTTCAAAACCGGTGACTACTATGCCGGCGTGAAGCAAAAGACCTTCTTCCCGGAGATTCCGGTGATCTTCACGATCGAGAACACCAGCCAGCACTACCACATCCCCCTGCTGCTGAGCCCTTACGGCTACTCGACCTATCGCGGCAACTAAGCGGCAAAACGTAAATACCCAGGCCTGACGCGCAATGCCGCCTCAGGCCTTTTTTGTTTCGCGCAAAGGCGAGTCGCGAAACGGCGCGGCGAAATTAAGCGAAAACTAATCTTTATTCCGTAGGCTGCACCCACTGCTAACGCCAGGTCAGGATCCTGCCCAGGGGAGAAGGAACGCCCGGTGCCGTCGCGCATGTTGTCCGGCAAACCAGACGTTGATTGTTTTGACGGGAGCCACCCTCTTTGCTGCGATTGCTTTTTTTATTAATGGGCGGGCCGATGCTGCGCGCCAGCTGGCCAGGTCTGCTGGCGGCCGGCACGCTCTGCCTCGCCGCCAGCGCGGGCATCGTGCTGGAAAGCCTTTACCACGGCACGCTCTCCGTTCCGCTCTGTTTGCTGAGCGTTTTCCTGCTCTCCGAAGGCGTCATACAGGCCTGGCGCGCGCGAACCGGGTTCGACAGCGGCTGGGCGGCGCAGAGCAAAGCGCTGACGCTGCTGCTGCTCGGCACCGCTTTGCTGGCCGCGCCGCACGAGAAGGGCAGCTGCGTCGCCTGGCTATTCGCGCTCGCCTTTTTGCTGGACGGCGGCTTTCGCATCATCGCCTGCGCGCTGATGCGCTGTCGCCGCTGGCACAGCAAGCTGGCGATCGGCGGCGGCGAGTGGCTGCTCAGCCTGATGATCGTCACCGACTGGCCGCTGCCCCATCGCGTGCTGATCCCGATGGGATTCGCCCTGGTGCTGCTGGGCTGGGCCTTCTCGCTGTTGCAGATGGTCTGGCAAATCCGCGCGCTGCCGCCGGAGACCAGCGTAGCGGCGCTGCCGCTCTTTACCCGCAAAGGGGTACGTAAACCGCACGGGCTCGATTATCGCCACGTTCCCTGCAACGCCGCGCCTGCAAGCGAGCCGCTTACCATCTATATCTGGACGCCGCTGGGGTCGGGCAGCGTCGCCGGACGGCGTCCCTGGTTTGACCGCTGGGTCGCCGCTATCGATCATCGCGGTCAGGTTTCCACCGGCCACACCTCGCTGGCGATGGGCGACGCGCTCTACGTCAGCCTCTATCCTGTCGAGGATATGACCGGCTCCCTGAGCGGCGTGCTGCAAATGCTGCACGCGCGCGAAGAGAATGACGTCGCCGGCTTTCACCAGCGCTCCCTCGAGCGGGAGATCAAAGAGTGGTGCCTGCCCGACAAGCGCCTCTCGCTGCCGCATTACAACCAGCAGGCGCTGATCAACTACTGGGCGCGCCATGGTCAGGATTGCCGTTATAACCTGACGTCGCGCAACTGCTCCACCAGCGTGATGCAGGCGCTGGACGTCGCCACCGAGGGGCTGCTGGGACTGCGCGGTATGCGCGGCTACGCGGCGCTGCTCGATCCCGATTTCTGGCTGCTGAGCCTGATCCGCAGCCGGGCGGAGGGTATGACCTGGACGCCGGGTCTGGTAATGGATTACGTGCAGGTGCTGCGCCGGGTGCTGGCGTCTCAGCCGAACGGCTACGGCAGCAAATATTTATTTCCGGAGCGCGCAGGAAAATAACAACGGCTGTCGCACAGAACGCGGTTAATTATCTTTCGTGTGAGGTCGGTGTTATTTAAGAGGGAAGGGGTTGCGCAGAATAAAGCGTGCTGTTGCAAGAGTAAATTAAATAAATGCCGGGAGGTAATTTCCCGGCGCAACTTTATTTTTAACTGGCGCTTTTATCCGCGGCAGAGCGGCGGCTGAGTTTGCCGCCGACGCGTCCTGCCTCGACCGCGCGCTCGCGGTTATATTTAAAATTACCGCTGCTCATCTGCCCGCCTTTTTTACCCGCTTCACGCGCTCTGTCGGGATTTTCAGCAAAATTACCTGCTCCACCACGTCGCTGAGTCATATCAATTCCTCTCTGTATAAAATAATAATAATTAAAAGAGTTTCAATGCGCTTTAACTATGTAAGCAGAATGGCGATTTAGCAATGTGACATCTGAGATGAATATTTACTTTTTTCTCTGCCGGTAATAAGAGAACAGAAAAAAGCGAAGCCTAATTACATATCAGCTAAAGAAAAAAAAGCTAAATTTGTACAACTATCAATATAGCTGTACAATTTAGCCGTTAGTGCTAATTTGTGATGTTGATCACATTTAATTTGCGGATTTGCGTGCGAAACGGGGTAAAGCGCAGCGGCCCGACGGGCGGGACGCTGCGTGCATTTATCGTCGCGGTTCAGGGCCGGCGGAACAGCGCCAGGCTGCGACCTTCCAGCTCGAAATCCTTCTCTTTAGTAATCACCAGTCCGCGATTATCGTTGTCAGAGGTGGTCAGCTCCAGCACCCAGCCGCCTTCGCCAAACTGCGGGATGCGGAACGGCACCGTGCCCTCAAACGGGTTGATCAGCATCAGCACGTCGTGCCAGATGCCCTCTTCGGTTTGCAGGTCAGGACGGCCGATATAGACGCCCAGCGTCGAGCCTTCCTCCCACTGCTCTTCCTGCTGGAAGCCGCCGCCGGCGTTGAACCACTTAATCTCCATGCCGTCGCGCCAGTTCTCGCGGCGCAGCAGCGGCTGCTCGGCGCGCAGGCGGATAACGTGGCGCGTAAACTCGCGCAGCGCCTCCGCGCTGGCGGGGAGGTTGTCCCAGTGCACCCAGGAGATCTCGCTGTCCTGGCAGTAGCCGTTGTTGTTGCCCAGCTGGCTGCGGCCGAACTCGTCGCCTGCCAGCAGCATCGGCGTGCCGTGGGAGAAGAAGAGCGTAGCAAGAAAGTTACGCTTCTGGCGCTCGCGCACCGCGTTAATGCCTTCATCTTCGGTCGCGCCTTCCGCGCCGTAGTTGTAGGAGCGGTTGTCGTTGTGGCCGTCGTTGTTATCCTCGCCGTTCTCGTCGTTGTGCTTCTCGTTGTAGGAGACCAGGTCGTTCAGCGTGAAGCCGTCGTGGGCGGTGATAAAGTTGACGCTCGCCCAGGGACGGCGGCCGCGCTGATCGTAGAGATCGCCGGAGCCAAGCAGGCGGGCGGCGAAGTCGGTCGAGACGTTATCGCCTTTCCAGTATTCGCGCACCGTATCGCGGTATTTATCGTTCCACTCCGCCCAGCCGGGCGGGAAGCCGCCAACCTGATAGCCGCCGGGGCCGATATCCCAGGGTTCGCCGATCAGTTTCAGCTTCGACAGCACCGGATCCTGCATAATGGCGTCGAAGAAGCCGCCGCGCTGGTCGAAGCCTTCCGGCTCGCGTCCGAGAATGGTGCCGAGGTCGAAACGAAAACCGTCGATATGCATCGACTCCGCCCAGTAGCGCAGCGAATCCATGACCATCTGCAGCACGCGCGGATGCGAGGTATTCACCGTGTTGCCGGTGCCGGTATCGTTGATGTAGTAGCGGTGCTGGTCAGGCAGGGTGCGGTAGTAGGAGAAGTTGTCGATGCCCTTAAAGGAGAGCGTCGGCCCCAGCTCGTTGCCTTCCGCCGTGTGGTTGTAGACCACGTCGAGGATCACCTCGACGCCGGCGTCGTGGAAGGCGCGCACCATGTCGCGGAAGCCCTGAATGCCGCGCGGGCCGTAGTAGCGCGGCGCAGGGGCGAAAAAGCCGATGGAGTTGTAGCCCCAGAAGTTTTTCAGCCCGCGGTCCAGCAGATGCTGATCGTCCGGGAACCAGTGCACCGGCAGCAGCTCAACCGAAGTGATGCCCAGGCTTTTGATATAGTCGACCGTGGCCTGATGTCCCATGCCCTCATAGGTGCCGCGCAGCACCTCCGGCAGCGCCGAATTCAGCTGGGTGAACCCCTTCACGTGCGTCTCGTAGATCACCGTATTCGGCCAGGCGATGCTCGGACGGTTATCGTCCTGCCAGTCGAACTCGTTGGGATCGATGACCCGGCACTTGGGCATAAAAGGGGCGCTGTCGCGCGTGTCGAACGTCAGATCTTTATCTTCATGCAGCAGCTCGTAGGCGAAGTGCGCCTCGTTCCACTCGATATCGCCCGCCAGTTCGCGCGCGTAGGGGTCGATCAGAAGCTTGTTGGGGTTAAAGCGATGTCCGTTCTCTGGATCGTAAGGACCGTAAACGCGATAGCCGTAAAGCGCGCCGGGCTTCAGACCCGGCACATAGCCGTGCCACACCTCGTGGGTGAACTCCGGCAGCTCCAGGCGGGCGATCTCATTCTTGCCGCTCTCATCAAACAGACAGAGCTCGATACGCTCGGCGTGGGCGGAAAAAATGGCGAAATTCACCCCTTCGCCGTCATAGTTGGCGCCTAGCTGCTGGCCCGATCCCGACGTAATAGTAAACTCTGTAGCTTCAGACATTTATCCCTCTCCATTCAGTAAAATGCTATCCACAACAACTGCGTTGAATCACCTGTTTTTTTCATCTTGTCAGACGCCGATCAGCACCAGCGGCGCGCCGCTGTTAAGGGCTTCAAGGCTAAGCCGGTCGGTCAGCTCACACTCTTCTCCAGTAAACATGTTGCGATAACGGCGCTGTGCCAGGGGTTCTTTCAGGGTAATCGAGGTGGCGTCGCTGTAACGCTGACGGGCGAAAGCCAGACGCGGCACCACGACGATCAGCGCGTGCTGCGCATCGGCGCGGGCGAAGGCGACCGCATGCGAGGCTTCGGTGCCGTTGACCACCAGCGGCAAATAGTCGCCGTGGCGGAACAGGGCGTGATACTGCTGACGCAGCGGCAGCAGCGTGGCGATGGTCTGCTGTTTAAGCTGGCCGCTTTGCCATCCCTCCGGCGCGGAGAAATCGCCGCGTTCGTCAAGCATGCGCTGCAGCGCGTCGAAGTCGGGCTCCAGGCGGTTATCGGGATCGACCAGGCTGAAGTTGAGCGCTTCGCTGCCCTGATAGATATCGGGCACGCCGGGCGCGGTAAGCTTAATCACCGTCTGGCTGAGGGAGTTGATCAGGCCAGCGGCGATAAAGGGCAGCAGCGCCTGGCTGAAGTCGGCGAGGAACTCGGCGTTATCCGGCGAGATTAGGCGGCGCGCATAGTCGAGCACCGCCGTTTCGTAGGCCTCATCGCCATCCGCCCAGTTGGTGCGCAGCTTGGCTTCGCGCAGCGCTTTTTCGACAAAGGCGGTAAAGCGCGGTTCAAGCGCCGCAAGCTGAGCGGCATCTGCCACGCCAGATGCGGGCCAGACGCCCGCCAGCGCCTGATAAAGCATCCACTCTACCGCCGGTTCCGGCGCCGGGCCGCCGTCGAGCGCCACCACCGCGCCGCGGTTCATCTGCCGCCAGCGCGCCACATGCAGCGCCCAGCGCTGCGGCGACTCCGTCAGGGTATAGAGGCGGGCGCGCGCGTCTTCGCCGCGCTTGGTGTCGTGCGTCGAGGTGCCGGTCAGGCCGTCCGGCTGACGCTCGCGACGTATCACCATCTCATCGTGAAAGCGCGCCAGCGAGAACGCACGCGGCAGCGGCTCGGCGCCGACTTCGTTAAGCGCCAGCGCCATATGCTGGCGGAAAAAGAGCGTATCCTCGACCGACTTCGCCATCAGCGGGCCGGTCAGTTGCTGGAAGCGGGTGCGGAAAGTGGCGGCGTCCTGCGCGACAGCGGCGTCGAGTTCGCCGTTCATAACGCGCAGTAGAAAGTCGAGCGCCGCAGGCGAGAGGCGGGGCGTGTCGCGGCGCACCGTTTCCGCCACGCGCTGCAGCAGCGCCGCGCCTTCTGGTGGCATGCCTTCCGGCGTGCCGTAGCTGCGATAGACCGGAAACGCCACCAGCAGCTCGCGCAGCGCGGCGCGCAGATCGCTCTCCGGCAGCGTGACGCCGGAGGCGCTGGCAATGGCGCCCGCCAGCTTCAGCAGGGTGGTGAATTCGCCTTCGAAGTTTTTATCCGCCATCAGCAGCTTGGCGGCGCGCAGCTGGGCGCGCATATCCACCGGCTCGCCCACCGTCTGATCGTAGGCCTGACGCAGCGCGGCGATCTGGCGGCCATCCACCAGCGCGTCGGAGAGCGAGGCGATAAATTCATAGCCGGTGGTGCCGGAAACCGGCCAGTCCGCCGGCAGTTGTTCGCCCTCGCCGAGGATTTTCTCTACCGTGATGTAGCAATCCGCTCCCGCATGCTGGCGCAGCTGCTCCAGATAGCCTTTGGGATCGGCCAGCCCGTCGACGTGATCGACGCGCAGCCCGCTGACCGCGCCCGAATGCACCAGCTCCAGAATCAGCCGGTGGCTGTCGTCGAACACCTGCGGATCTTCCACCCGGACGCCCGCCAGCCCGGTGATTTCGAAAAAGCGGCGGTAGGAGAGGTCGCGCGGCGCGTCGCGCCACGACATCAGCCGGTAAGGCTGACGATCGTGCAGCGCCGCGATCTGCGCCTTATCGGTGAGCGCCAGCACATCGGCTTCGCGTCCCTGCCAGCTCGCCGGCGAGAGCGGATAAAAGCTTTCGTAATAGGCGAACGCCGGTTTGCCGCTGTCAGGATCGGCTTTTATCGCGATTTCGCCGTTTTCCAGCGCTGCTTCGAAGCTGTCGCCTAAGAAGGGCAGCGTCAGGCGGCGCGACCAGTCGATATCGAAGTAGCGCGCATAGCGGCTCTGCTCGCCGTGCTCAATCACATCGCGCCACCAGGCGTTCTCCAGCGAGGCGGCCATATGGTTCGGCACGATATCGATAATCAGCTCGAGGCCCGCCTGCTTCAGCGTCTCCACCAGCCGGTCGAAACCGGCGCGGCCGCCGATAGCGGGATCGATGGCATTGGCGTCGGTCACGTCGTAGCCGTGGGTCGAGCCGCGGGTGGCGGTAAAGATCGGCGAGGCGTAGAGGTGGGTAATGCCGAGCCGTTTAATATAGGGCACCAGCGCCGCCGCACGATCGAAGGTCATGCCGTTGCGAAACTGAATACGGTAGGTTGAAGCGGGAATAGTCATTGGGCATCTCCTTTGGCCAGCCGCACGACGATCGCGTTTTGCGGCAGATCGCGGCTGTTATCCGGCCAGGCGAAAATCGTTTCGCCGGGTTGCTCAGGTAGCGGCTGCGTCTTCTCGCCGATATTCAGCGCCAGCGACAGCGTGCCGGCGGGGAAGCGCCAGCTCACCTGAATAAAGCCTTCCTCGCTGTGCTCCACGCGTCCGGCGTGGCCGCCCGCGGTGGCGAGCAGCGGCACGATATGCTGCTGGCGCAGCGCCAGCAGGCGGCGCGACAGCGCCAGCCAGGCCTTGCCTTCGTCGCTCTGCGGCTTGCGCCAGTCGAGCTTCGAGCGGGTAAAGGTCTCTTCGGCATTGGGATCCGGCACGCTTTCGCCTTCATGTCCGGCGTGACCGGCGAACTCCTTCGCACGGCCTTCGCGCACCGCTTTGGCCAGATCGCCGTGAAAATCGGTAAAGAAGAGGAAGGGATTGGTTTCGCCATACTCTTCGCCCATAAACAGCAGCGGAATATGCGGCGAGAGCAGCAGCGTGGCGAGCAGCACCTTATTGCGATCGGCGCCGATAAGGCTGATCAGCCTTTCTCCCAGCGCGCGGTTGCCGACCTGATCATGGTTCTGGATAAAATCGACGAAAGCCGCAGGCGGCTGGCCGCGGCTGTCGACGCCGCGCGCCTCGCCGCTGTGGGGCGAGACCTCGCCCTGATAGGCGAAACCTTCCGCCAGCACGCGGGCGACATATTTTTCCGGATGCGGAGTGAAATCCTGGTAGTAGGCGTGAGTTTCGCCGGTGGCGAAGACGTGAACGGCATTGTGGAAGTCGTCGTTCCATTCGCCGCTGAACAGCGGCGCGTTGCCTTGCTCATCGCGCGGATGCAGAAACACCACGTTGCGGCTGTCTTCGGTGGTGAGATGGATCGGGCGGTCGGAAATCTCCGCGCGGATGCGCTCGGCGATCTCGATCAGCGCATGCTTCTCCGACGTATCTTCGATCTGGTCGATGGCGTCGAAGCGCAGGCCGTCGAGACGGTACTCCTGCAGCCAGTAGAGCGGCGCCTCGACGATATAGCGGCGCGCCGCGTCAACGTCGTAGGCAATGCCCGCGCCCCAGGGCGTCACGCGCTCTTTGTGGAAAAAGTCCGGCGCCAGCAGCGGCAGGTAGTTGCCTTCCGGGCCAAAGTGGTTCAACACGATATCCAGCACCACCGAAAGGCCGTGACCGTGCGCGGCGTCGATAAAGGCTTTGAAGTCGTCAGGCGTGCCGTAGGCGGCGTGCGGCGCATAGAGCAGCACGCCATCGTAGCCCCAGCCGCGGTTGCCGCCGAACTGCGATACCGGCAGCACCTCAATCATGGTGATACCGAGCTCCGCCAGCCAGGGCAGTTTTTCAATTGCCGCCTGGAAGGTGCCTTCCGGGGTAAAGGTGCCGATATGCAGCTCATAGACCACGCTCTCTTCCCAGGGGCGGCCCTGCCACGCCTGATGCTGCCAGGCATAGCGCGTGGGATCGACTACCAGCGACGGGCCGTTAACCTCATCTTTTTGCGCGCGCGAGGCGGGATCGGGCACGACGGTGCCGTCGGCCAGCACAAAATTATATTCGCTGCCGGGCGCGACGCCGTCCGTGCGCAGTTCGAACCAGCCATCCTCGGCGGGATGCATTGGCGTATCTTTGCCGTCAAGACGCAGGCTAACGCTGTGTTGACCCGGGGCCCAGAGACGAAAGCGGACCGCATCGTTGGCGACATATTCAGCGCCCCAGCTTTTAGTAAATGATGCTGACTCCATTCAATAACCTCGTCTGAATCAAATGTGATCGATAAACCACACCGCGCGGCCCAGGTCCGGCGATGCAGGCAACAAAAGGTAAGACGGAAACGTATCTGACACGTCGCTGGCGGAGAGAACGCGCCTGCCGCCGCAGGATGCAGGGGTGGCGCAACCGGCTCTCTACGACGCCATACGAAAATCAATCATAGTTCACGCTGGAAGAGTTGCCGGAGCAGGGCGCGGCGCGAAAGCGGCTATCGCAGCGCGCGGCGGGAAAATTAGGTGATGCACGTCACAAATTAAAAAGTGCATCTATACTTGGTACTCTTGCCTGGGTTGGTGAAATTATATGCAAATTCAGGATGTTAAAACTCATGGAGTGAATGTGGAGCAGAATAAACCTGAATCAAACGACAGCAGCGCGCCGTCGGCCGATACCGTTCGCCAGCGGCTCTTTTTCGTGGTGCTGGTGGCGACCATGGGCGCGCTCGCCTTTGGCTACGACACCGGCATTATTTCCGGCGCGCTGCCCTATATGACGCTGCCGCCCGCGCAGGGCGGTCTCGACCTCACCCCGTTCACCGAAGGGCTGGTGACCTCGTCCTTGATCTTCGGCGCCGCGGTCGGCGCCTTCCTTAGCGGCTATGTCTCGGATCGCTTCGGCCGCCGCATCACCCTGCGCAGCCTGGCGCTGGTCTTTGTCGCCGGCGCTATCGGCACCGCCGTTGCGCCTAACGTCGAGGTAATGGTCGCGATGCGACTGCTGCTCGGCATCGCGGTTGGCGGCGGCTCCTCTACCGTACCGGTGTTTATCGCCGAGATCGCCGGACCGCGCCATCGCGCGCCGCTGGTGAGCCGCAATGAGCTGATGATCGTTTCCGGCCAGCTGCTCGCCTACGTGGTCAGCGCGCTGATGAGCTACCTGCTGCACGATCCGAAAATGTGGCGCTATATGCTGGCGCTGGCGATGATCCCCGGCGCGCTGCTTTTTATCGGCACCTTCTTCGTTCCCGCCTCGCCGCACTGGCTGGTGGCGGAAGGGCGCATCAAAGAGGCGATGCGCGTGATGAAGAAGCTGCGCGAAACGCCGCGCGAGGTGCGCAAAGAGATGGCGGAGATGCGCAAACAGGCGCGCGCAGCGGAGCGCGGCCCGTCGGCCGGCGAGCTGCTGCGCGAGAAATGGGTGGTGCGTCTGCTGCTGCTCGGCGCCGGTATGGGCATCGTCATTCAGTTCACCGGCGTTAACGCCTTTATGTACTACACGCCGATTATTCTGAAAACCACCGGCATGGGCACCAGCGCCTCTATTGCCGCCACCATCGGCAACGGCGTGGTGTCGGTACTGGCGGTGATGGCCGGGATCCGCGCGGTAGGGCGCTTCGGCCGCCGTCCGATGCTGATGACCGGACTATGCGTGGTGATCGCGGCGCAGCTGGCGCTGGGCTCGGTGCTGGTCTTTATGCCGCAGAACATGACGCAGAGCCTGCTTGCGCTCGCCTGCATCATGCTGTTCCTGTTCTTTATGCAAATGTGCATCTCGCCGGTCTACTGGCTGCTGATGTCGGAGCTGTTCCCGATGAAGGTGCGCGGCGTGCTCACCGGCACCGCCGTCTCTTTCCAGTGGATCTGCAACGCGGCGGTCGCTTTCGCCTTTCCGCCGCTGCTGGCGCTGGCGGGCAACAGCACCTTCTTTATTTTCGCGGCGATTAACGTAGCATCGCTGGCGTTTGTCGCTCTGATGCTGCCGGAGACGCGCGGTAAATCGCTGGAGCAGATCGAAACCCTGATGCGTGAGCGTTTTGGCGAAACGGATAAAGCCGCCGCCAGCGACGCGGCATAAGCGCAGGCTGCGGATTATCCCGCTGATAATCCGCAGCTATCACACCGAATACTATTACCGTCTGGCGGCCGACGCCCCGTCCGGGAATAATCTCACCATGGCTACTTATCGAATCAAAGTGGGATTTCATAATCCCTCCGCGCTGACCTTCCGGGAGCTGGATGTGATTCTGGCTGAAGCGTCATTCCGCGCCGCGCAGTCACAGCGCGCCGGCGTTCGTTATTTCACGGAGTATGAATATGAGTCGGAGGGCGATCTCTGTTCGGTATGCGCGCTGGCCTATAGCCACGCCTGCAAAGTGAGGAAATGTCCGCTGGTACTGGTGGAGATGCAAAAGGCCGAGGCGGGCGTCTGATCGATTGTGACGCCGCGCCTCGGGCGGTTACAGCAGTTCGTCGGCCTGAATCGGCTGCGCATGCCAGCGCTCGACCGCCTGCTTGACCTCATCTTCGCTGGGGTTCTCTTCCGTCGCCACGTTGTAGCGTTTGCCGTCCACCGCGATGACCGTGACCGGCAGCACATAGCGCTGCAGCTCCTCGCGGTTTGGCGAAGTGCTGCTTTCGGTCTCTTCAGGCGCTTTGATCTCAACCTCGACTTCTACCTGGCCCGCTGCAAAGCTTTTGACTTCGCCGTGATAGCCGGCGCCGAAAATCAGATAATCCTGGTTCATAGTCTCTCCTGAGGGTGAGCGGCATCGCACAGCGCGATGCCGTCGGTGGCGCGTTATGCCTGTTTCGGCTGCCCGTTCGAGGCGGTAATGCCGCCGTCGACCGGCAGATTGACGCCGGTGATATAGCGCGCGTCGTCGCTGGCGATAAACAGCACTGCGCTGGCGATATCGTCCGGCTCGCCGGCGCGACGCAGCGCGATGCGGTCATAGAAGCGTTCCATCAGCGCCTCGTCGTTTTTCATCTCTTCCGTCAGGTCGGTGAAGGTCAGGCCGGGACAGATGGCGTTGACGCGCACGCCGTCAGCGCCGTAGTCCATCGCCAGCGAGCGGGTAAAGTTAGTTACTGCACCTTTCGCCGCGTTATAGACGCTCATGCCCCAGTCGCCGCCAAGGCCGGACACCGAGGAGATATTGACCACGTTGCCCTGGGTTTTCAGCAGGTCGGGCATAAAGTGGTGAATACAGTAGTAAACCCCGTCAAGATCGACCTTCATCAGCTTGTGCCAGTCATCCGGCTGCACCTCGTGAATGCGGCCCTGCACCACGCTGCCCGCGTTATTGACGAGGACATCGACGCGCCCGTATTTCTCCGCCACGCGATCGCGCAGCGCTTTAACCTGATCGACCTCCGCGACGTCGCACGGCGCCACCAGATGATCGCCTGATGCCAGCATCGCCAGCGTCTTCTGCAGCTTCTCCTCGGTTCGGCCGACCAGCACCACGGCGGCGCCTTCACGGGAAAACTGTTGCGCCGTAGCCTGACCAATACCCGATCCCGCCCCGGTGACAACGACCACTTTTCCTGTAAATCTCGACATGCTCTCTCCTTATGGTGGGGTGAATGACATTCCCTTTAAGCCTGGCAGCCAGATGAGATCGTTCAAGCCAGACGGCAATATCCCTGCAATAAGTCTGTACTTTATGGCTGACAGCTGGCCTACACTGTCAGGCACTAACCGAGGAGCAACCATGCCATCACAGACGCTTTCCGCTGACTGCTGCATCGTCGGCGGCGGCCCGGCGGGCCTGATGACCGGCTACCTGCTGGCGCGCGCAGGCCTGCAGGTGGTCGTCATTGAAAAACACGCCGACTTTCTGCGCGATTTTCGCGGCGACACTATTCATCCCTCCACGCTGGAGGTGATGCACCATTTGGGCCTGCTGGATAAGCTGCTGGCGCTGCCGCACCAGCGTGCCGAAAAGCTGCAGGCGGAAATGGGCGGCGAAGAGGTGACGATGGCCGATTTCTCGCGCCTGCCGGTGCGCTGCCGCTTTATCGCCTTTATGCCGCAGTGGGATTTCCTTAACTTTCTCGCCGACCAGTGCGCCGCCTTTCCCGGCTTCAGGCTGTTGACCTCGACCACGCTCAGCGAGCTGATCGTCGAGCAGGATCGGGTGTGCGGCGTCACCGCGCTGCGCGACGGCCAGCCGCTGACCATCCGCGCGCAGCTGGTGATCGGCGCCGACGGGCGGCATTCGGCGGTCAGGGCGCAGGCAGGGCTGACCAGCCGCGCCTTCGGCACGCCGCGCGACGTGATCTGGTTCCGGCTCGACAAACAGCCTGACGATCCCGCGATGGGCACCGGCCACAGCGGCCCGCGCAATAACTTTATCGTTATCGATCGCGGCGACTACTGGCAGTGCGGCTTCACGATCGAGAAAGGGGAGTTTGAGGCGCTGCAGCGCGCCGGGCTGGCGGCGCTGAAGCAGCGCATCGCCGCGGTGTCGCCGTTCGACGCCGGACGGCTGGAGACCATCGACGACTGGTCGCAGGTCCGGCTGCTGTCGATTCGTATCGACCGGCTGGATAAGTGGATGCGGCCCGGACTGCTCTGCATCGGCGATGCGGCGCACGCCATGTCGCCTATCGGCGGGGTCGGCGTCAACCTGGCGATCCAGGATGCGGTGGCCGCCGCCAACCTGCTGACCCGGCCGCTACAGCGCGGCAGAGTCACGCTGCGCGATCTGGCCCGGGTGCAGAAACGCCGCCAGTTTCCCACCGTTGCTACCCAGTTTTTGCAGATCAAAATGAGCCGTAAGCGGCCGAGCGGAGGCGGGAAAAATCCGATGCCGGGCATGCTGCGCAAATGGCCGTTCCTGCGTTTTGTCTTTGGGCGGCTGCTCGGCATGGGATTTCGCATGGAAAAACCGCGCCGCTTTGCGGCGCGCTGAGGCCGAACGCGCGTCGCAATCCTATACTTGACCCATTAAAAGGTCCGTCACCAGGATACGCCTGTGGAAAATCCTCAACTGCTGGCGCAGCGTCAGCGACGCGCGTTGATTGCCGGCTCGGTCGGCAACTTTATCGAATGGTATGAGTTCGCCGTTTACGGCTTTCTCGCTACGCTCATCGCACAGAATTTCTTTCAGCTGCACGGCGCCTCGGCGCTCAGCAGCCTGATCCTGACCTACGCCTCTTTCGCCATCGCCTTTTTCTTTCGTCCGCTGGGCGCCGTTATCTTCGGCCGCATCGGCGATCGGATCGGCCGCAAGCCGACGCTGATTGCGGTGCTGCTGCTGATGACGCTGGCGACCACGCTGATTGGCCTGGCGCCGACCAGCGCCGCGCTGGGCATCGCCGCGCCGCTGATCCTCACCGGCTTGCGTATCCTGCAGGGATTGTTCGCAGGCGGCGAGTATGGCGGCGCGGTGGCGCTGATGACCGAGTTTGCGCCGCCGGGCAAGCGCGGGCTCTACGGCGCGTGGCAATCTTTTACCGTGGCGCTGGGGCTGCTGGCGGGCGCGGGCGTAGTGGCGCTGCTTTCGGGGCTGCTCAGCCCCGACGCAATGCTGGCCTGGGGCTGGCGCGTGCCTTTCCTGCTGGCGCTGCCGCTCGGACTGATTGCGCTGTGGCTGCGGCTGAGCATGGAGGAGACGCCGAGCTTTATTCGCGAGCACCAGCAGCCTCGTCCGCAGGCGAGCGCCGCGCAGACGCTGAAAATTATTCTGCTGGCGATTGCGCGGGTGATGCTCTGGTCGGCGGCGGGCTATACCTGGCTGGTGATTATGCCCAGCTATCTGCAGGCGGCGCTGCACGCCGGCTTCAATCAGGCGCTGCTGAGCGCGGTGATTTCCAACCTGGGCTTTGCCGCCGCCATTTTGCCGGCCGGCTGGCTCAGCGATAAAATCGGCCGCCGCCGCGTGATGGTCACGGCCAGCGTCTTGCTGCTGCTGCTCGCGTTTCCGCTGCTCAACCTGTTGCAGGCGGATACCACCTCGACCGCGCTGCGCGCGCTGGTGGTGTTTGTCGCCGGCTGCATCGTCGGGATGCTGGCGGGGCCAGGTCCGGCGATGCTGGCGGAGATGTTTCCCACCCATATGCGCTACACCGGGCTGGGGCTCGCCTATTCGCTGTCGAACGCCATCTTTTCTGGCTGCGCTGGCCTGATTATCACTGGCCTGATGAAGCAGACCGGCAATCTTGATATCCCGGCCTGGTACGTGATAGCCACCGCGCTGGTCACGATTCCGGCGCTGATGACGCTGAAAAACAGCGATGCTCAGCAGCGGCTGTAACCGTTACATCAGCTCAATGCCGAACCGTTTTAACAGCAGCGCCCACAGGGCAAAGAGCGCGAGGGTGATAAGGCAGGCGATCCCGAGCGTGGGCCAGAAGCCGGTGCGCTGGTAGAGGAACGGAAACAGGATAAACATCGGCAGCGTCGGCACCACATACCAGAAGGTGTACCAGGCGTGAGCGGCGATCTTCTCCTGCGCCTGACCTTCCAGCTTCATCCAGATCAGCACCAGCACGGTAACCAGCGGCAGGGCGGCCAGCAGCCCGCCGAGGCGATCGCTGCGCTTCGCCGTTTCGGATATCAGCACCACCATAAAAGCGGTAATCGCATATTTTGAGATAAGCCAGAGCACGGTTTTTTCCCTTAAAGAGCCTGAAAAACGCTGACAGTTAGCGGCAGCCGAACGGGCAATGCGGCGAAGTCAGGCATTCGCGAAAAAAGAGGATGACAGCTTTTACGCTGTGCTGAAAGTGTAGGGCGTGATGCGGAGTAGACAGAGAGGGAATATCGCTGACGGGAAGAGACAGGCGTCCCTTCCCGTTCTTCCCGCATTATGCGGGAAGGCGCGCTGGATTATTTACGACCCAGCAGGAAGCCGATAAAGACGCCAACGCCAGCAGCGACCGCCAGACCGGCTAGCGGGTTGGACTGAACCTGGTCTTTAATGGTGTCTGCCGCGTCACGCGCAGCGTAGGTCGCCTGATTGGAATAACGGCGCGCTGCACCGCGAACGCGATGACGCGGTGAATCGGTCGCTTCGCCCCATTGCTGCTCAGCGGCACCAGCAACTTCTTTAACGGTATCTTCGATTTTTCCTGACATTGTTCGTCTCCTTTGAGTGAGTATTCACTAAAAGCGTAGCAAAGCCCGGCAGTTATGCTGGATGCTGACGCTTTTTTCATCCTATGACTGAGGCTGACCGACGGGGCCACTGCCGCCCGGCGCGCCAAGGGGTTGTTGCCCGCTGGGCGCATGTGGCGGCGCTGGCGCGTCGTGCGGACGCGGCGCGCAGGCCGTAACGGCGCACGCGCCGAGCCCG
The DNA here is from genome assembly GCF_000738765.1 of Pantoea sp. NGS-ED-1003. Lineage (NCBI taxonomy): Bacteria > Pseudomonadati > Pseudomonadota > Gammaproteobacteria > Enterobacterales > Erwiniaceae > Pantoea > Pantoea sp. NGS-ED-1003. The sequence continues at coordinate 680,286 of NZ_JPQA01000001.1, read as the reverse complement.
AGTAAAAAAATCATTACCAGCTGTTTCACAGGCTTCTCCTGGCTAAAAAAGGGATGCTGAAAGCGTAGCGGGTGAATAGCCGGAGGACAAACGAGGCGACCGAGAGTAACCGGCCCGCTGTTTATGTTCGACGCGAATGCAGCGCCAGCGACCATATATCCCGACCACATTCCGGACAGTTGCCTTTGTCGCCGGTACGCATCTCTTGTGTCAGACCGCAGCGCTTACAGGCATATAAACCGTCCTGAGGGATTAAGGTGAAGCAGGGGCGATGCGCAGCTGGCAGAACGGAAAGGCCAGGAACGACATCTTCATCTTTATAAAAATAGAGGCTGAGCTGACCATCGACTTCAACCAGTCCCAGTCGGATCTGACCAAGATGCTCTGCGCCCGCATGCCGCAGCTCCATTAAAAACTCATCTTCAGAAATATTGAGTTTATCGAGATTACTGGATACGTACTTCCCTTCCGAAATCAGGGTAACGACTTGTCCTTCAATTAAGGTCGACAGCGTAGTCGATCGCGACATACCCCAGGTCGTCAGACGGTAAAGGGCAAGAAGAACGATAAAAACCATGATAACGGGCAGCACCGGCACATCGTCATAAAATGTCACGTCGCCGGAGGCCGAACCCAGCGTCAATATAATCACCACCTCGAAAAGCGACAGCTGCTGAACGCCTCGTCTGCCAGAAATTTTGAGGAAAATAAAAACAACGCTGTAGGCAATAAAAACGCGAATGACGACTTCAAAAAGAAAGGTATAAGGCAGGTCGTTAATAAGAAACTTATGAAAATCGAAGTCGGTCATCTCATGTCCTGTTTACTATTCCTGATTTTTCTCGGCACGGATAAGCGGTCAACTAACGTGGCCCATGGCAAAGCGGGTTAAGGGCGCGGGATAAGGCGGATACCTTCGGGCGCCAGCACGGCCCGGCAAGAGGCGCGTGCTGGTGCCATTACAGGAAGGTGATAAGGGAGGGCGCCCTTATCGCCGACGCCGTCACCACTCGACGCAGATTTTACCCAGATGGGCGCCGCTCTGCTGGTAACGAAAGGCGTCGCCGAGCTCGGCATATTTGAAGGTGCGGTCAATCACCGGCTTCTTGCCCATGATCTCCAGCGCCTTCACAAAATCGACCTGGTCCTGGCGGCTGGCCACAATCAGACCTTTAAGCTGGACCTGTTTCGCCAGCAGGGAGAGCACGGAGATGTCCGCTTTATCGCCGGAGAGAATGCCGATCTGCGCAATATGGCCGCCGACTTTAACCGCCTTCAGGGATTCATTCAGGGTGGCCGGACCGCCCACTTCCACGACGTGGTCGACGCCGAACCCCTGTGTCAGCTCGAGCGCTTTATCGCCCCATTGCGGCGTGGTTTTGTAGTTGATGGTTTCATCGGCGCCCATCGCTCGTACGGCGGCGAGCTTTTCATCGGAGGAGGAGGTGGCAATCACCCGGGCGCCCATCGCTTTAGCGATTTGCAGCGCCGCGACAGAGACGCCGCCGGTTCCCTGCACCAGCACCGTTTCGCCCGCTTTAAGCTGACCATCTGTGACCAGCGCGCGCCAGGCCGTCAGGGCGGAAGTGGTGATGGTGGCAGACTCGGTATGGCTCCAGCCTTGCGGCGCATGGGTGAAGGCGCTTTCCGGACGAACAACATATTCGCTCGCCATGCCATCGATGCCGTCGCCGGGCGTATGGGCAAAGTTGCCTGCCGCGGGCAGCGGTTTGCCTGCTGGCCAGATGGGGAAAAAGGTAGAGACGACGGGATCGCCAGCCTTGAACGCTTCAACGCCTTCTCCTACTTCTTCCACAATGCCTGCACCGTCTGACAGCAAGATGCGACCATCCTGAGTAGGGAACTCTCCGCTGGCCACAATCAGGTCGTGAAAGTTGAGCGAGCTGGCTTTAATCGCCACCCGAATTTCGCCTTTGCCAGGCCTGCCGGGGTCGGCAATATCAGTCAGGGTAATGTTTTCCAGACCGCCGGGCGCCTTGAGCGTAACTGCTTTCATCGTGATCTCCTGTAAAAGCGTAGGTTTATCTGATAACCGGTCATTACCCTAAATCATAGGGGCTCTTTATTAAACAGAGGCTTTTTTTGTTACGCCGGGATAGCAGGGCTTCCAGGCGCGTTTAAACTGAACAGTAATACGCCGTATTCGCTATTTTCAGGGGCAGCCTCAGCAAGACGATTGGTTTAATAAAACAAGGAACCCGGCACGATGAGAGTAAAAAATATCCTCCTTACAGGCGCCAGCGGCCGCATTGGACAAACCTGTTTTAAAGCGATGCGCGATAGCTATAATTTCACGCTGACCGACCTGAAGGCGCCAGATTATGAGGTGAGCGCTCCGCACCGTTTTATTGCGGCCGATCTGTCAAAGCCGGGAGCGGCAACCGAACTGCTGGCCGCAGCGAAGCCCGACGCGATAGTGCATCTGGCTGGCATCCCGGACGCTGATGCGACATTCGAACAGCTGCTGCCTGCCAATCTTCTCTCGGTCACCTGGCTGCTGGAAGCCGTAGCGAAAACCGCCTGTCGGCGCTTTGTTTTTGCCAGCAGCGCCCAGACGATAGAGGGCTATCCGGTTGATGTGCAGATCCATCCTGGCATGGCCGTCGCGCCGGCCAATCTGTACGGGGTAACCAAGTGCTATGGCGAGGCGATCTGCTCCTTTTATGCCACTCAGCACGGGCTCTCCTGCGTCGCGCTCAGGATCGGCGCCTTTGAGCCAAAAGAAGCCGGGCGGCTGAAAAATGCGCGGGATTACAGCGCCTGGCTGAGTCCGCAGGACGCGGTCAATCTCATTACCTGCGCGATAGAAGCAGAAGATATTACCTTTTTTATCGGCTATGGCATTTCCGATAACCGCTTTAAGCGATTCGATCTGTCACGCACCCGGGAAGTGCTGGGCTATCAGCCCGCTGACGATGCTTTCCGGGAGTTTGAGGCTGGCTCGCGCCTTTTCCGATAGGCGGGAAGGCAAAGAGAGCGGGCAGAAAGCGATCTGCCCGCCGGCATTACTCTACGGCGATGGGTTTCTCATCCACCGTGGGCTGTTCATCGCCCTGAATCTGCTTAATGCGCTGTTCGGTTGCGTTAACCGCGCTGGCGCTGCTCAGCAGGGTATAGGTCAGCTCAAAGGTGGTGCTTTGGCCCGGCGCTAACTGCTTCACGCGACCCTGCTCTTTTTCAATGGTGACTGGGTAGGCGTAATTGGTGCCCGGCTCAATGCCGGTAACGTAGCCCTGTTTCAGCGTGTCCGTGTTCTTCCACATTGTCAGCAGGGGCAGCTGGTGGGTGTCGAACTCAATCGAGGCGCCTTTGTCGCCCTTGCTGTTGATCACTGCCGCCAGCGTTTTGCCGTTGCTGTCCGCCTTTGGTACCAGGTTAAACACCATCTCATCAAAGTCTTTGGTCGGCGCGTCGTAGGTATTCCACGCTTTCAGGCCGGTTTTCGCATAATCGTTGAAAGGCGAAACCGACTTCAGCGGCGCGATAAAGCGCGCATCTTTTTCCAGAATCGGCGTGCCAAAGTTGCTGTGATAAATGATCTGATAGTCATGCGGATAGTCGCCGCGGTTGGTCAGCACGTCATGCAGAGTAAAGGATTTAGCGCCGGGCACGTAACGTAGCTCGGTCCAGGTCTCCAGATTCGCTTTTTTAAAGGTGTTTTCTTTCAGCAGACCGCGCACGCGAATTTCATGCGGCGCCTTCTCGTCGATGGTGACCTCAACGCGGGACGCTGGCGTATTGCCTGCTTTGCCGTGCAGGGTGTAAATCCTGCCGTCTTTGACCACCGGATGCCCGGTCCACTCGTAGCCGCAGCGCACCATCATTTCATTGAATCCTTCCAGCCAGCCTAATCCATTGCGGCTTTCAAGGTTGATATAGGCTGGGTTGACCACCTCGTCGACCGGCGAATCCCAGCCCAGTCGGACGCCATCGCCACTCACGTGCAGTAAATCCATGCCGCGCGTCGGGCTCAGGGCGATAGTCAGGCCGTTTTGGCTGGTGATAGTCAGCACTTTCGAACCTTCCTGCTTGCCGCCGTGCAGGACTTTCTGCTGTAAGCTGAAGGTGTCGCCTGAAAGCTTCAGCTGTTTACTGCTAATCTGCCAGTTTCCCTTGTCTGTACCGGCTTCAGCATCTGTCAGCACCCACGTCTGCGCTGCTGCCTGACCGCTGAATGCCGCCATAACCATGCCTGCTAAAAGTGTCTTTTTCATTTTTATGCATCCCGTTGCTGAATTGATTTAGCTGAAGTCGGGCAAGAGTATAAATTGCCGCCGCGCGAAAACGTGATGAGGTTCACCTGACGCAATTTTGTGTTGTGAGGATGAAGTAAATCAGATCTGCGTCACAGGTTTATGTGCAACAAGTAAACAGATTTAGAGGGCGGGAAACAAATGAGAGCAGAAAATGCGGGCTTCGCTTAAATCGTTTCAGCAAGGAAGGACAAAACTAACAAACGTCTTATTTATAAGGTTTGAGATATGCTCCAGACCAGCTTTGTCAAAGCAAGTTTGCAGGAAAGGGCTGGTCGCGTCCTTCAGCCCCTTACACCAGCCCTTACTCCTGAACCCGCTCAAACGTTGCGATCACCCGGTCGATATGTTTTTTCATCGCGCTTCGCGCCGCTTTGCCGTCGCGTTTCTCCAGCGCGGCGAGAATAGCTCTGTGCTCCGATTCCGAGACAGAAGGCATGTCGCCTGGCGTATAGTGCGCCTGCAGCATACGGAACATGCTGCCGTAGCGGTGGCCGAGCAGATGGCCAATGATAAAGCCATAGGCCGGGTTGCCGCTCGCCTGGGCGATACGGATATGGAACAGCCGGTCGCCGGGATGGGTACGCGACTGAGCGCGGTTATCCTCGCAGTTTTGCTCATAGGCCGCGCGGATCAGCGCCAGCTCCTCGTCGCTGGCGTGCACCGCGGCCAGCGCGGCCGCCTCCGGCTCAATCAGGCGCCGCGCCTGCAGCAGGGAGAACGGCGGCAGCTCGGTAGAGAAGTCCAGCTTGATGCCCAGCTCATCGTCCAGCTCGCGCCACTGATCGCGTCCGGCCTGCATCATCACCGGCTCCTGAGTGCGGGAGCGCGCCTTCACAATCACGCCGTTGCCGACTTTCACATCCACCAGCCCAATCACCTCCAGCGCAATCAGCGCTTCGCGCACCGAGGCGCGACTCACCTGCAGTTGTTCGGCCAGCTCGCGCTCCGCTGGCAGGCGACTGCCGGGCGGAAACTCGTTATTGTCGATAAGCTTGATCAGCTGGTCAGCTATTTGTCTGTAAAGCCTGGGGTTTTCCATCTTTTTTATCGGCATCGCACTGCTACCCGTCTAAATAAATTAAGTGACCCGATGCACAAATAATCGTCAGGACACTTGTCAATGTTACGCAAATGTCAATAAAACGTAATGCGTCAGCGAAAAAGTAGCCAGCGTTATTTGCTATTCCGGAAGGGCAAAACACCTCTCTATTGGCCTGACCATTAGATCTTTGGACCAGAGGAAATGCAATGAATTTACACGGAAAACGCGTATTAATCACCGCCGCCGGGCAGGGCATCGGGCTGGCCAGCGCGCGCTACTTCGCTCAGCAGGGCGCAGAGGTGATTGCCAGCGATATCAATCTGGCCGCGCTGCAGGATCTGCCCGGCATCCGCGCTTATCGGCTGGACGTTACCGATCCTCAGGCGATTCGCGCGGCGGCGCAGGAGCTCGGCACGCTCGATGCGCTGTTTAACTGCGCCGGCGTCGTCCACAGCGGCAGCCTACTGGCGTGCAGCGAAAAGGAGTGGCAGTTCGCGCTCGATCTCAACGTCACCGCGATGTTTCACATGATCCAGGCCTTTCTGCCCGCGATGCTGCAACAGCGCAGGGGCTCGATTATCAACATGTCGTCGGTAGCCTCCAGCATCAAAGGCGTCGCCAATCGCTTTGCCTACAGCGCCACCAAAGCGGCGGTCATCGGCCTGACGCGCTCGGTGGCGGCGGACTACATCGGCGACGGCATCCGCTGCAACGCCATCTGCCCCGGCACGGTCGATTCGCCGTCGCTGCGCCAGCGCATCGCCGCCCAGGCGCAAGCAGAAGGGCGCTCGGAAGAGGAAGTCTATGACGCCTTTGTCGCGCGTCAGCCCATTGGCCGCATCGGCTCGCCTGAGGAGATCGCTTATCTCGCGGCCTACCTGGCGTCCGATGCCAGCGCCTACACCACCGGCACCGCCCAGATTATCGATGGCGGCTGGAGCAACTAACAGGAGTGGAGCAATGAAATTATTACGTGTAGGCGAGCCGGGCAACGAGCGTCCGGCGCTGCTGGATGAGCAGGGCGAACTGCGCGATCTGTCGCACTATATCGATGACCTCGCGGGCGATGCGCTGCTGCCCTCCTCGCTGGAGAGGCTGCGCCAGCTGCCGCTCAGCGAGCTGCCTAAAATCAGCGGGCAGCCGCGCACGGGCGCCTGCGTCGGCCGGATCGGCAAGTTTATCTGTATCGGCCTGAACTACGCCGATCACGCCGCGGAGACCGGCGCCGCCATCCCGCAGGAGCCCGTGGTCTTCGGCAAATGGACCAGCGCGGTGGTCGGCCCTAACGACGCTGTGCGCATTCCGCGCGGCTCGGTGAAAACCGACTGGGAAGTTGAGCTGGGCGTTGTAATCGGCAAAGGCGGCAGCTACATCGACGAAGCGGATGCGCTGTCGCACGTGGCGGGCTACTGCGTGGTTAACGACGTCTCCGAGCGCGAATATCAGATCGAGCGCGGCGGCACCTGGGACAAAGGCAAAGGCTGCGACACCTTTGGTCCCATCGGCCCCTGGCTGGTGACCGCCGATGAGATCGCCGATCCGCAGCAGCTCGATCTCTGGCTGGAGGTCGACGGCAAACGCTATCAGAACGGCAACACCCGCACCATGATCTTCACGGTGGCGCACATTATCAGCTATCTCAGCCGCTTTATGAGCCTGCAGCCGGGCGACGTGATCTCTACCGGCACGCCGCCGGGCGTCGGCATGGGACAGAAACCGCCGGTTTACCTGCGTCCGGGCCAGGAGATCCGCTTAGGCATCGCCGGGCTGGGCGAGCAGCGCCAGATCACCGAGGGCAGCGAAGCATGACCAGACTGACCTCACTGCGCGTCGAAGATATCCGTTTTCCCACGTCCGAACATCTCGACGGGTCGGACGCGATGAACCCGGACCCCGACTACTCTGCCGCCTACGTCATTATCGAAACGGATAACGCGGCGATCAGCGGGCACGGCCTGACCTTTACCATCGGGCGCGGCAACGAGATTTGCTGCGCAGCGATCCGCGCGCTGGAGCACCTGATCGTCGGCCGCCAGCTGGAAGCGATCACCGCCGATATGGGGCAGTTCTGGCGCGATATCACCAGCGACAGCCAGCTGCGCTGGATCGGGCCGGATAAAGGCGCCATTCATCTGGCGACCGGCGCGGTGGTCAACGCGGTGTGGGATCTGTGGGCGAAATCGGAAGAGAAGCCGCTGTGGCGGCTGGTGGCCGATATGTCGCCGCAGGAGCTGGTGCGCTGCATCGATTTCCGCTACCTCACCGACTGCATCACGCCAGACGAGGCGCTCGCCTTGCTGACGGCGCAGCAGCCGGGCAAGGCGGCGCGCATCCTTCAGCTCGAGCGGCAGGGCTATCCCTGCTACACCACCTCGGCGGGCTGGCTCGGCTACGACGACGACAAGCTGCGCCGCCTCTGCCAGCAGGCGGTCGACGCCGGCTTCTCCCATATCAAGCTGAAGGTCGGGCGCGATCTCGACGACGATATTCGCCGCGTGCGCATTGCGCGCGAGGTGCTGGGGCCGCATCGCCAGCTGATGATCGACGCCAATCAGGTGTGGGAAGTCAACGACGCCATCGACTGGGTGCAACAGCTGGCGTTCGCCCAGCCCTGGTTTATCGAAGAGCCGACCAGCCCGGACGATATCGAAGGCCACCGCAAAATTCGTCAGGGCGTCGCGCCGGTCAAAGTCGCTACCGGCGAGATGTGCCAGAACCGCATCATCTTTAAGCAGCTGATAATGCGCGAGGCGATCGACGTGGTGCAGATCGACGCCTGTCGCCTCGGCGGCGTCAACGAGGTGCTGGCGGTGATGCTGATGGCGGCGAAATATCAGCTGCCGGTCTGCCCGCACGCCGGCGGCGTGGGGCTGTGCGAATACGTGCAGCATCTGTCGATGATCGACTTTGTCTGCATTGCCGGCAGCCATGAAGGTCGCGTCATCGAATATGTCGATCATCTGCACGAACATTTTTTGCATCCGTGCGAGATCCGCGGCGCCGCCTATATGCCGCCAACCGCGCCCGGCTTCTCGATCGAAATGGTGCCCGCCTCACGCGAGAAATACCGCTATCGCGCGCAGGGAGGCTGAGATGCGCATCGACGCTCATCACCATTTCTGGCGCTACGACGCGGCGCGCTATCCCTGGATCATGGCCGCCATGACGCGCCTGCAGCGCGATTATTTACCGCAGGACCTCGCGCCGCTGCTGGCGCAGCGACAGCTGCAGGGATCGATTGCGGTACAGGCGCGGCAGTGCGTGGCGGAGACGCAGCAGCTGCTGCAGTGGGCGCAGACGCTGCCGGCTACGCAGGTGGTGGGCTGGATCGACGTTGCCGCGGCGGATCTGACGTCGCAGCTGGCCGCGCTGCACCATCCGCGGCTGCGGGGATTCCGCCATCTGGTGCAGGACGAACGCGATCCCGCCGCCTGGCTGCGGCAAGCGCGCGTGGCGGCGGGTATGCGGCAGCTGCAAAAGCAGGCGTACGTGTGGGAAATGCTGGTGACCTGGCGTCATCTGACGGAGGCGACGCAGTTTGCCGCGCAGCACGATCGCCACTGGCTGGTGCTCGACCACCTCGGAAAGCCAGATATTGCACGCGGCGCGCGCGCCTGGGGCGAGCAGGTGGCGGAACTGGCAGCGATGCCGCACGTGGTATGCAAATTATCCGGACTGGTGACCGAGGCGCCGCACGGCCAGTGGGACAGCGCGCAGCTGCGGCCTTTTATCGACGAGGCGCTGGCGCGTTTCGGTCCGCAGCGGCTGATGTTCGGCTCGGACTGGCCGGTCTGCCTGCTGGCCGCGGAGTATCAGGCGGTGGCGCAGCTGGCTGACGAGGCGACGGCTGCGCTCACCGCCAGCGAACAGGCGGCTATCTGGGGCGATACGGCCGCGAACGTTTACGGCCTGACAGGAGAGAAGAATGAATCTGTTTTTGCAGGATAAGGTGGTTATCGTCACCGGCGGCGGATCGGGCATCGGCGCCGCTATCTCCCGTCTGCTGGCGGAAGAGGGCGCGATCCCGGCGATCGTCACCAACGCGCAGCCGGATGAGATGTGGCTGGCCGCGCTGCGCGAGCTGCAGCCGCAAACCGAGGTCGTGATTGCCGATCTCTGCGATGAGCAGAACTGCCAGCGCGCGGTCGAGGCGATACAGCAGCAGTTCGGGCGCATCGACGGACTGGTGAACAATGCAGGCGTCAACGACGGCGTCGGGCTGGAGGCGGGACGCAGCGCTTTCGTCGCCTCGCTGGAAAAGAACCTGCTGCACTATTACCAGATGACGCACTTCTGCCAGCGCGCGCTGGAAAAGAGCCGCGGCGCGATCGTCAATATCGCCTCAAAAACCGCGCTGAGCGGCCAGGGCGGCACCAGCGGCTACTGCGCGGCGAAAGGGGCGATTCTGGCGCTGACGCGGGAGTGGGCGGTATCCCTGCGTCACAGCGGCGTGCGGGTGAACGCCGTGGTGCCCGCCGAGGTAATGACGCCGCTCTATGAACGCTGGATCGGCGGCTTCGCCGATCCGCAGGGCGAACTGGCGAAAATTACCCAGCGCATTCCGCTCGGCCAGCGGATGACCACGCCGGAGGAGATCGCCAATACCACGGTATTTTTGCTGTCGCCCCGTGCGTCGCACACCACCGGCGAGTGGCTGAGCGTCGACGGCGGCTATCTGCATCTCGATCGGGCGCTGTTATGAGCGGCGCAACGGCGCGCTACTGTCTGGCGCTCGATCTGGTGGATGACACGGAGAAGATCGCCGAGTACCAGCGGCTGCATCAGCGCATCTGGCCGGAAGTGGCAGCCCATTTGCGTCAGCACGGCATCGTCGATATGGAGATATACCGGCTTGGCGCCCGACTTTTTATGGTAATGGAGGTAAACGAACGCTTTAACGCGCAGGCTTTTGCTCAGGCGTCGGAGCAGGATCCGCATATTCAGCGCTGGGAGGCGCTGATGTGGCAGTTTCAACAGCCAACGCCCTGGACGCCCGCAGGGGAAAAATGGGCGGCGATGGCGCGAATATTCTCTTTGCAGGACCAATAACAACACTTACCGACTCTACGCTACGAGGATATAACCATGGCAATACAACGCGTCGAGACGCCGGAAAATATCGGCGTCGGGGGAACTATTAGCCTGCGCTGGGCGTTCATGCTGATTACCACCCTGTTTTTTATGTGGGGCGTCTCCTACGGCCTGCTGGATGTACTCAATAAACATTTTCAGGAGACCTTAAGCGTCACCAAAGCGCAATCGGGATTATTGCAGGCGGCCTATTTCGGCGCCTATTTTATCGTGGCGCTGCCGGCCGGTTATTTTATGCAGCGTCACGGCTACAAGGCCGGGATCCTGGCGGGATTATCGCTCTACGCCCTTGGCGCGCTGCTGTTCGTGCCGGCGGCGATGGTCAATAACTTCTCGGTCTTTCTCTTCGCGCTGTTCGTGCTGGCATCCGGGCTTGGCTGCCTTGAAACCGCCGCGAATCCCTATGCCACGGTGCTGGGCGATGCCAGCGGGGCGGAGCGACGCCTCAATCTGGCGCAGTCCTTTAACGGTCTCGGACAGTTTGTCGGGCCGATGATCGGCGGCTCGCTGTTCTTTACCCACGCCAGCCAGCAGGCGGCGCAGGAGAGCGTCAAAATCACCTACGTGGTTATCGCGTTTGTGGTCATCGCCATTGCGCTGATGTTTAAACGCACCGCTTTGCCCGATATTCGCGAGGCCGCCAGCGCGCATGTGCAGCAGCCCGGCGCGACCTTATGGCAGCAAAAGCATTTCGTCGGCGGCGTGATTGCGCAGTTCTTTTATGTTGCGGCGCAGGTTGGGGTGGGCGCGTTCTTTATTAACTACGCCACCGAGCACTGGCACGGCGTCACCAACCAGAGCGCCTCTTATATGCTGTCGGTGGCGATGATCTGCTTTATGCTGGGCCGCTTCTTCTCCACCTGGCTGATGGGCAGGGTCAAACCGGCCGCGATGCTGGCGGCCTATGCGCTGATCAATATCGTGCTTTGCGCCGTGGTGATGCTGGGCGCAGGGGATGTCTCAGTCGTGGCGCTGATCGCCATCTTCTTCTTTATGTCGACGATGTTCCCGACCATCTTCGCCATGGGCGTCAAAAATCTCGGCCCGGCCACCAAACAGGCAAGCTCGTTTATGATTATGGCGATTGTCGGCGGGGCGATTATGCCCTATTTCATGGGGCTGATTTCCGACCATGTCAGCACCGCCGTAGCTTATAGTCTGCCGCTGCTCTGCTTTGGCGTGGTGCTGGTTTATGCGCTGCGGCAGCGGAAGCAGGCGTAACCGCGAGGAAAGCTCTCCGCGCCTTATTATGCATCCTGTAGCCGGGTCAGGATGCGGATCCTGAAGACGTAAATAAGGGCGCAGAGCATCAGGCTGAGCAAGGCGGTGCAGATAAAGACGCCGGCGCCGGTCAGCGCCAGCATCACGCCGCCGAGCAACGGTCCGGCAGCGATCCCTAGCGTCGACAGCATAGAAGCGCCCAGGTAGGCGCCTCTATGCTTTGCCGGCGCCAGTTGATCGAGCAGAATGTTCAGGTTCGGCATAAGAATCGCCTCCCCCAGGCTAAAGACGCCGGTGACCGCCAGCCACAGCCAGATTTCCGTCGAACGCACGGAAAAAAAAAGGAGCTGCGATACCGCGAAAATAAGGCCGCCCAACAGAATGCGTTTCGGCAGGTTAATCTGCGCCAGAAACCGCACAATAAATGTCTGAAACAGCAGCACGGTACAGGCATTCGTGACCAGTATCAGGGTGATCAGCTTCACTGCCGCGTGGCCGTCAAGCAACAGCAGATACTGAGGCAGTATGGCTTCATAATGGATAAACACCACGCTGCATAAAATGCTGCACAGCAGCGCTGCAATATAGGTTTTATCTCTGGCGATAATACCCATCATCTGGTTCAGTTTTACCGGCGGCTCGCTGCCAGCCTGCTGCTCGCTCAGCAGTTTACCCGCCGGGATAAACAGCAGCACGTACGCGAAAAAAGGCAGGTAGCTCAGTCCGGTTATCAGGAAGGTTCCCTTTTGCGAGGTCAGGCCAAAGACGATCCCCACCAGCGGACCAAACACCGCCGCGACGTTAATCAGGTAGTAGCGCATTTGCAGAGCAAGCGCGCGGCGACGACGATCGCCCAGCAAATCGCTCATCAGCGCGCGCAAAGGAGGATCGACCCACGCAAAGGAGACGCCGATAATCATCAGGCCGACGATAAACAGCCCCAGCCCGGTGGCCTGCGCCAGGATGATATATCCCAGCGCGGAAAAGGCGCAGCCCAGCAGCAGGATCACGCGGCGACCCAGCCGATCCGATAGTTGCCCGCCATACATACCCAGCACCACCGAGAACAGCGCGCTGCTGGTCATCGCCATGCCAATGGCGATCGGCGACAGGTGATAATTTTGCGTCATGATCACGGCGATAAACGGCCACGCCATAAAATAGCTAAACCGTATGACAAGCGTAAAAAAGAGCAGCGCATGAACAGTCGCCGGGAAGGATTTTAACGTCTGGAACAGACCCTGTTCCGCGCTCGCGGCAACGGCGTGTTTAGTCGGTATACTTTATCCTTGTAATGGTTTTATTAACACGCTGGAATGTTTTTTATTATAAGTAATTAAATATTAATAAGATTATTATTCAGCTGCGGCAAGGGGAATGTTATCAGACTGTTTAATTCGTCAGCTTATGATGTGAAGACTCTCAATTGCAGCGAAATATAAGGTAAAGCGCGAAGCAGATAATTAAATGCGGAAGTAAGCACTGGTAACGATCAATCCGCTCTTCTCAATGCATATTTAGCTCCTCTTATCAGTGATGCCAATCACATTAATAGCTGAAGCTATCGCCATATGAGTCGATAACGCATCTTCAGCGCATCCTTTAACGCTGAGTAGGGATCATGAGTACTGATTGCGAACGGACCTGCTTTTAGCCCTCTTTTTTTTACAACACCAGCCTATGCACGCCTTTTAATTACAGTGGAAATAATAATATGTCTGCTCTCAAGACAATGGGTAAACGCTTTTTCGGTTCAGGTTTCGCAGGCGCGTCTCAGCCCGCTAACGGCATTTTTAACTGCGAGAGCCTGCCGGCCTCGCTCTCTGCGGCAGGCCTCAGCCCGCGCGCGGCAGGGGTGTTGCTGACGTTCGTGCCGCCCGAGGCCGATTTCCAGAAGGTCAGCCAGGCCTGGCAGCGCTTTACCTCGGCGGATTTAACCGTGGTTACGCTCTCCTCTAACGGCGCGCTCAGCGCCAGCGGCAGGCAGACCACCTACTGCAAAGGGGATGGCCAGGAGGGGAGCTGGCTCTGGCTGCCCCGCAGCCTGATTGCGGAACATGAAACCCATATCGTTGACCTGCATCTCAGTGACACCCATACGGCGACCGATCGCATCAGCGCGATTGAGCAGGAGCTGGCCGCGCTGAAGCTGCGCATGCCGCTCTCTGCCGATCGCACCTTTGCCATGATCTACTGTGACGGGCTCTCGGCGTCGGAAGGCTTTTTGATGCAGGCCTGGTACAACAGCGGCCGCTTTCCCTGCCTGGCGATTGGCGGCTCGGCGGGCGGGCGCGTCACCTTCGACGGCACCTGGATCGGCGTAGGCGGTCGCGTGCTGCAGGGGAAAGCGGTGATCGTTTTCTGCCGCATGGCGGCGGGCAAATCCTTTGCGCCTTTTAAAAGCCAGAACTTTGAGCCGCTGAACAAGAGCTGGTTAATCGCGGAAGCCGATCCCATAACGCGCACCCTGACTTCGGTGTTCAATCAGCAGGGGCAGCAGCAGCCGTTTACCCAGGCGCTGGCGGAACATCTGGCGTGCAACGAGCAGCAGCTTACCGAGCGGCTGAAAGGATTGACCTTCGCCGTAAAGGTAGGCGAGGCGTTCTTTATTCGCTCCGTGGCGAAAATGACGAGCCACAGCGTGCAATTTTTTTGTGACCTGGAATTCGGCGACCGGCTCTATCTGATGCGCGAAACCGATTTTAAGCAGGCGACGCTGCGTGACTGGCAGGCGTTTACCGGGCGCCACGGCAAACCGGCGGCGATCCTGATGAACGACTGCATACTGCGCCGCGCAGGCAACGCCGATCGGCTACACGACGCCCACTTCTTTAAAGGCATTCCCGCCGCCGGCTTCTCCAGCTTCGGCGAAATCCTGGGCGTGCCGATCAATCAGACCCTCTCTGCGCTGGTGTTTTTTAATCACGACGCCAATGCGATGGCGCAATTTCCCGTGGAGTATGCCAGCTATGCGGCGCATTACGCCCAGCGCGCGCTGCGTCGCTGGGAGGCGCTGAACCGCGTGCAGTCGGGCGTGCTGGCGCGCGTGGTGAATTATCAGCAGGAGCTGGCGCCTATCGTGAAGGCGTTGCCGGTGCTGGAAGCGGCGACCCAGAGCCAGAACGAAGCGCTTACCATGGCTGAAAGCGCTATCCGCGCCATCAGCGATCTCGCCAGAGAGAGCCAGCAGGCACAGGGCCGTTTAGGCGAAGGGCTGGACGATCTGGAGGAGATATCAAACGGCATCAATGTCATTACGCATGGCATCAGCAATATCGCTTTCCAGACCAATATTCTGGCGCTGAACGCGGCGGTTGAAGCGGCGCGCGCGGGCGAAGCGGGCAGGGGATTCGCCGTGGTGGCGGGCGAAGTGCGCCGTCTGGCCCACTCGTCTAAAGAGCAGGCGGAAGCCACAGCAAGCAATATCAACGATGCGGTGAGCACC
This sequence comes from Pantoea sp. NGS-ED-1003, assembly GCF_000738765.1. Taxonomy (NCBI): domain Bacteria; kingdom Pseudomonadati; phylum Pseudomonadota; class Gammaproteobacteria; order Enterobacterales; family Erwiniaceae; genus Pantoea; species Pantoea sp. NGS-ED-1003. The sequence goes on along the minus strand of NZ_JPQA01000001.1, from coordinate 665,210 downwards.
ATTTCACGCATTCGCGGCGTGGCCACCAACACGGTGCAAACCGCCACCGATATGGCTGAGCGCAGCATCCACGCGGCCGATACCATCGCGGCGATGAGCCATCGCACGCGCGAGGAACGCGCAGACATGACGAAACAGCTGGATAGCCTGCGCACCCTGACCGCTGGCATGGACGCCATGCAGGAAGCGGTGGCCGAGCTGAAAGTGCTGCAAACGCTCTCAACCCGCCGGTAAGGCAAAACCGGCGCAGCTCTCTGGAGAAGGGCTGCGCCGATGGCGAAGCGAAGCCCTAAGCCTCAGATGCTGTTCCGCCCGCCGCAGGTTTGCGGCGCGTGACGATCCTGACTACTGTTTCTGAATACTCTTTTACGACGACTGGCGAAGCCTGACAGGAGGAGCGATGAAGCGCGATGCATTAAATGAAGATGATTACGACGAAGTCTGCCGGGTCATTGGCGATGCGGTGGTCGTGCTGGCCGAATCGGGCCATGAGACCAAACGGGAAGAGATTTCCGCGCTGCTGAAACGCGCGCGGCAGCACCGCTCCTACAGCGAGCGCGATGAGCAGCGGATGCTGGAGCACGCGATCCGTCTGGTTAAGCCTTAAACGCTGGCCGCGCAGCTGCACTTCACGACTGAATAAAAGCCCGCTGAAAGCGGACTTTGCCTGTCGGTCAGCCGTTTTGGCACAAGCGATCCCGCAGGCCCTTCAGTCGTTGCTGCACTTCTTCGTACGGTTCACTTTCAGCGCATTCTTCAATGTAGTGAAGATGAACAGACAGGCTATTTAGTGGCCATGCTTCAAGAGCATTGAGCGCCATTTGACGGTTTCTTATCACTGGACTCCGGAATGCTGCTTTAAGTAAAGGCCAGCCTGTTTCCGGAAAGCGCTTTAATTCTTGTAATAGCGAATCCAGATGGCGGTGAACGTTCCATTTGGGTCCTATACCGTTGCTAAGCGTCGGCCCGCTCGCGATGGCATTAAGGTTAAACTGCGTCTCAGCCAGAGAACATACCTGAATTGCCTGGTTGATATCCTCAGTTTGCATAAGTTGATACCAGAGGGTTGACTCAGGCATATCACGCTGGCGTGCAAACAGGATGGGAAAGGGATCTTTTTGACGATCGCGATATACTTCGATCGCCAGATTGAATGCATAACCTTCTTCACCCGCCAGAGTCTGCAGGATGACTTCATCCCAGAGGTTTAATGCCAGAATACCAGCACTCATTGTCACCAATTGGGCGGAGAGTGAGGGATGGAGCGATTCTTCCTGCCGTGCCCACTCACTAATACGTTTGGCCGTAAGGTAATGCAAAGGATGAGCTGGCCGCTGAGCAATCACGTTTTGTAAATAGCGTTGGCAGGTTTCCACGGCGTCGTCATACACCGACATGCCTGGAACCGGATCTTCATTTAACAAAGCGTACAGTATCTCAGCCGCACCCAGCAGAAGAGCATCGTCATGTTCGCTCGCCAGTGCTTCGCACAATCCGCCGTGAACCGCGCAATTCACCGCAGTGTATTCATTCATTACTGAATTAAAGAACCCTTCGCGTAATAGCCAGCGACGCATCTTGTCATCCAGCGTGTCAGGCATACGTTCCATCAAATGGATACGTCCCCAACCGTCTACTCGTTGCGCCATTGCGAACCAGATATCTGTATATTGCTCTGGCGTGAGCATAGAACGCAGCGCCACAACAGCGTAAAGCGTGAACTCATCGTGGCGTCCCAGCACCTGTAATACATCCACATTTCGCTGCTGCGGAAAAAAAGCCATGAGAGCCATCGCAAACTTTATCGCATTTCGATCCGGACTGCGGGTGCACAGAAATAATAGCAGTTCATTGAGCCGGTCTGCTCGTATGCCACCTACGGTTGGGATAGCTTTTAGCAACTTATCAATGTAAGGCAGCGGAGAGTCCTGAATGATTAATTCATACAGTGCCCGCATCGTTCTTGCATTTGGTTTCCCTATCGCCTGCTGCAAACGCGACAAAATCTCTTTTGCGCCAATATCGCCGCCTCCGAAACTGAAGTGATAAATCATCGTGCCTTCAAGCGCACCAGGCGCCCAGAACGCTTCATCCGAGTCACCCAAAGGCTGACATGGCAGCACGTTATTATCCCAGGGCAGGGGTTGTGCCTGCTCATAAGTCTGTTCGAGACGCGTATAGAGGGGTGGCAGTTGCGCATCCCATACTATCGGAAAGGTTTCTTTTGATTTATTATTCAGTAACCTGTTAAGCCAGCTTTTCATCTGCATTCCCTTTTAAGCAACCTTGCCCATCACGGTTTTAAACAGCAGCGCATCCAGCAACGCATCATCTCGTTTGTGAGGCGGGGGAGCGAGCCTCGCTTCAGCACGCGCCAGCTCATGCTTGATAAAGGCATGCAGCACCGGGCGACGCGGCCCGAATTGCGCCTCGCCGGCGCGCTGTTTGGCGCTAAGCAGTTCGGCAATATCCTCGAGTAACGGGCCCGCCTGCACGGTTCCTTCAAGCAACCGATCGAAGCGCATGGGCGGCGCGCCTTTTCCCGCTTCTATCCAGCGCACCGCCAGCAGCGGACGCAGCACATAAAAATACTTTTTCAGCCTGACTTCATCGTCCTGCAAATAGTGCTGGAAGTTCTTGTGGGCCATCGAGCGGTAGTGCCAGCGCGCGCGCTCGGGCGAAAAGAAACGATCGCCGATCGCCCGCAAGCCAGCCATAACCTCCTCGTCCTGCCGGTATATAACGGGCGAATCGAGCCAGTCGATCAGCGTTGGGTTGGCGCGCTTTAAAAGACCCAGCGCCTTGCGCCACTCCCAGCCGCATACGTCAAGCTCGGCATCGATGGGCTTTTCGATAACGTCGCGCGGCGACTCAACGCGCAGGTACCACTCAGGTTTGTGCACATAGAGAAAACGCACGTCATAATCGCTATCCGGTGAGGCGAAGCCCCAGCCGCGGCTGCCTGATTCGCAGGCGAACACTATCCGGATATCGTGCTCGGCTTCCGTTTGCGCCAGAACAGCGCGAACGCGGGCGCGCATTGACTCGTCGACGCCGTGTAATCCCGTTTCTGTTTTCATCCTTCTTTTCCTTTTATCCTTTTACGCAGACCACCTGGCGCAGCGTGTGAACGATCTCCACCAGCGAGGACTGTGCCGCCATAACGGCATCAATATCTTTGTAGGCCATCGGTATTTCATCAATGACGTCACGATCTTTACGACACTCAACGTGGGCCGTGGCGCGGATCTGATCGTCGAGAGTAAAACGATTTTTAGCGGCAGTGCGGCTCATGGTGCGTCCCGCGCCGTGGCTGCATGAGCAGAAGCTCTCTTCATTGCCCAGGCCGCGCACGATAAAGCTTTTGGCGCCCATCGAGCCGGGAATAATGCCCATCTCGCCCTGCTGCGCCGACACCGCGCCCTTGCGCGTAATCAGTACCTGCTGATTAAAGTGCTTCTCTTTCTGCACATAGTTGTGATGGCAGTTCACCGCCTCCTGATGGGTGGCGAAGGGTTTGGTGATCGTGGCGGACAGCGCTGCCAGCACCCGATTCATCATCACCTCGCGGTTGTGGTGCGCATAATCCTGCGCCCAGCCCACCGCCTCCAGATAGTCGTCATAATGACGACTGCCTTCGCGGAAATAGGCGAGATTGCGATCGGGAAGATGGGCAATATGTTGCTGCATATCTTTCTGCGCCAGCGCAATAAACAACGTGCCGATCGCATTGCCCACGCCGCGCGAGCCGCTGTGCAGCATCACCCAGACCCGATCGGCCTGATCGAGGCAGATCTCGATAAAGTGGTTGCCTGTGCCGAGCGTTCCCAGATGCTGGTGGTTATTGGTTTTCAGCAGCTGCGGATAGCGCTCCGTCAGGCGCTTAAATCGTCCGGCCAGCCGCGACCAGTGCGCATCGACGTCAGACGGCGTCTCATGCCATGCTCCTTTATCCCGTTTGCCTCGGCTGCTGCTGCGCCCGTGCGGCACGGCTTGCTCGATGGCGCTGCGCAGGCCCAGCAGGCTGTCAGGCAAATCGGCTGCCACCAGCGAGGTGCGTACCGCGATCATGCCACAGCCGATGTCGACGCCGACGGCCGCCGGAATAATGGCGCCCAGCGTCGGGATCACGCTGCCAATGGTGGAGCCTTTTCCCAGATGCACATCAGGCATAACGGCCATGTGTTTAAAAATAAACGGCATGCTGGCCGTATTCAGCAGCTGCTGTTTGGCTTCTGGCTCGACGGGGACCCCTTGTGTCCACATTTTTATCGGCGCGCCGGCGCCAGACTGGAGCAGGTCAAATTGAGGTTTCATCATTTTTTCTTCATTGCTGTATGCGTGTCGTTATATATAGCGAATAGCGTGCCAAAAACAGTAATTAGTGAAAAATAAACCTAAGCGATTAAATTTAATAGATTTAAATTTACAGCGAGGATTTGCCAGACCCTGTCAGGAGCGATAATCTTATCCCGCTGGATAGGCTTTTATACAAAAGGATAAGAAATGAAAAAACGCGTGGTTATCGGCGTTCTGGGCACGCAGCTCGACAGACGCGGCAAGCGTGAACATCGCTGGACGAAGTGGCGTCCCAGCGTGGCGCTGTGCCAGCACGATGAGCTGCCCATTGACCGTTTTGAACTGCTGCATCAGCCGCGCGACCTGAGCCTGGCGCAACGACTGGCAGAGGACATTGCCGCCGTCTCGCCGCGCACGAAGGTGATCCCGCATGAGGTCAGCCTCAATGATCCCTGGGATTTTGAAGAGGTGTACAGCGCGTTTCTCGATTTTGCTACGCGCTATCCTTTTGACACTGAGAATGAAGAGTATCTGGTGCACATCACCACCGGAACGCATGTGGCGCAGATTTGCTGGTTTTTGCTCACGGAAGCGCGCTACCTGCCCGCCAGCCTGTTACAGACCGGCCCAGGACAGCCGGGCGAAGCAACGCCGCAGGGGGTCTATTCGGTTATCGATCTCGATTTGAGTCGCTATGCCACTTTAACCAGCCGCTTTCAGCGCGAGCAGCAGAGCTCGCTCTCTTTTCTCAAATCGGGCATCGAAACCCGCAACCCGACCTTTAATGCGCTTATCGAACAGATTGAACGCGTCGCGCAGCGCTCAAGCGCCCCGGTGCTGCTAACCGGGCCAACGGGCGCGGGTAAATCCTTTCTGGCCGAGCGCATTTTCCAGCTGCGCCAGTCTCGTCATCAGGTGCAGGGAAAGTTTGTGGCGGTGAACTGCGCGACGCTGCGCGGCGATAACGCGATGTCTACCCTGTTTGGCCATGTGAAAGGAGCCTTTACCGGCGCGCTGGCTGCGCGCGCGGGTCTGCTGCGCGAAGCGGACGGCGGCATTCTGTTTCTGGACGAAATTGCCGAGCTGGGTCTGGATGAACAGGCGATGCTGCTGCGCGCAATTGAAGAGAAGCGCTTTTTCCCCTTTGGCGCAGACCGCGAAGTGAGCAGCGATTTTCAACTGATCGCCGGTACGCACCGCGATATGCGCCAGTGGGTCAGGGAAGGGCGCTTTCGGGATGATCTCTACGCGCGTATCAATATGTGGACATTCCGGCTGCCAGGCCTTGCTGAGCGGCGGGAGGATATCGAGCCTAACGTCGATTACGAACTGCAGCGCTTTATTCGCGACAATCGCAGCCAGATACGCTTCGATAAAGAGGCGCGCACCCGCTACCTGAGCTTCGCCAGCTCAGAGACCGCCGCCTGGCGCGGCAACTTTCGCGAACTTGGGGCGAGCGTCGCGCGGATGGCCACGCTCGCTGAAAATGGCCGCATTACCGCAGCGCTGGTGGAGGAGGAGATTGGCCGACTACAGGACACCTGGCAGACGCCCGAGCAACCGCAAGCCTCTCTGCCGGTTAAGCAGGCGATCGACCTGTTCGATCGCGCGCAGCTGGAAACGGTCCTTGCGGTGTGTCGACGTTCAGCCTCGCTCTCTGAAGCCGGACGTGAGCTTTTCGCCATCTCCCGCCAGCAAAAAAAGCAGCCAAACGATGCGGATCGCTTGCGCAAATACCTTAAGCGTTTTGATTTAAGCTGGGAGGAGACGCAGACGCATAAGGAATAAACCTGCTTCAGGCCGCGCCGCCAGGCGCTATGCCTGCTGCGCCAGCACTCCCTGGCGGCTGGCGGGATACCAGCTCACCAGGAAATGCCGCAGGTGATCGAGGCACCACTCCGCCTCGTCGCGCTGCTGGCAGTAGTACATCACCGTTACCTTTTCATACTCCCGTGCGCGCAGACGCAGCGGCGACCAGCCCCAGTCCAGCACGCAGCGGGCGTAGTTAATTAACGCCTCCGGCTGCATATCGTGCTGCGTCGCCTGCTCGCGCAGGTAGCGTTCGAAAGCCTGGTCGAGGGTCAGCGTCTCGTGTTGGGCGGCCGGCAGGTCGGGACGAAAGGCGAAATCGATAAAGCCGCATACCGCATCGGCGCGCTGCTGCCAGTCGCACGCCAGCGTCATAAACAGCCCATCCTGCAGATTAATCTCCTCCAGCAGACGCCGCAGATTCGCCGACTGCGCCAGCACCGCAATCTCGTCGATACGCTCTGTCTGCAGCGTAAGATCGATGCCGCACGGGTTCAGCGAACCGTCCTCGTTGCGCGTGGCGGGGAAGGGGAAATCGATGTAGCCGTTGTTATCCAGTCGCTTTTCCATGGAGGGTGAGCCTGCAGCCTGACGAGCCACGACAATAAACTATCTGGCCGCCGGACGCACGCCTAAGGGCACGTCCAGGTGATCATGGTGTCGTCGTGCGGATTGATCAGGCGGAACTGCTTATCGGACAGCCGCTGGGCATAGTAGCCTTCGGCGGTGACGGCGGAGGGGACATATTTGAAACGATCCAGCGACTGCAGTGTCCCACTCTGCACGTTAACGCCGTCGCGGCTGACGGTGAAGGCGCTGACCAGGTCAAAAATCGTCGCCTGCGTCTGCCCCATCGGCTGGCCGTAAATGGTGCTGACTTCGCCAGCGCACTCGACCCCTTTTGGGCCGGACGCGCAGCCGGCAAGCAGCGTAATAAAAGTGAAAACAGTGAGTCGCAACATATCCTGTACCTGCTTCGATCCCTGGGTATCCCGTGGCGCTGATTTTGACGCGTTGCGTCCCGGCTATTGTGATCATAGCAGGTCTGGCGCGGCATCCCATTTGCAGTTCGATTAATAGTTAAGCGTTAAACGTGCCAGAGGGTGACTTGAGTAGCACATTAAAGGTATTCTTGCCATCTTTGCGCACCAGTTGGGCGATTTAAGGGAAACTGAATGAAAGAAGAAGAAGCCAGTCTAATGATTATCCGTCATGCGATCGAGAGGCTTGAAGCGGAAAAGAAGCAGCAGGTGATCTCCTGCGTGGCGGCGATCCGCGATGTTATGCAGGGATACGACGAGGAGGACGCCTCGCTGGCGTTAATGCTGGTCGCCGCCGAGGTTGCGGCGGAATAAACGTCAGCCCGGGGCTGCATGATGCGGCGCCGGGCTTTTAACGGTTCATCTCACTCACCAGCCAGCGGTGGATCACGCTGACAATCCACGCCTGCTGCGCGTCGTCCAGCGGCTGATGAGCAGCGATGCCGTGCCACTTCGCCAGACAGCCGCGACAGCAGGTCGCCGTAGCGTGCTGGGCGATAAACACCGGATGGCCGCGCATCGGCGTCTGCTTACCGTCATTCTTCGGCTCCGCCTGCGCCAGACGCTGCGCGACAAAATCCGCCGCATGCCGATCGATCACCTCTGGCCCTTTCGCCAGACAGTATTCACGCTCCTTTACGCCCAGATGAAAGCGCCGCCGAAACGGCGACTGCGCCAGCCGCTGAAACAGGGCATCTTGCCGGTCCATAGGATCTCCTTTAGGAATCAATGCGTTTTAAGCCTCTTCTTGGTTTCGCTTTGGCGAGGCTGTGCTAAACCTAAAGCGAACCCAGGAAGGAGGAATTATGAAAAAAACAGTTATGGCTATCGGTATCCTGAGCGCGGGCCTGATGCTGGCCGGCTGCGCGAATGACCACGTGCTGCACACCAACGACGGCCGCACTATTGTGGCGCAGGGCAAGCCGAAGGTGGATGACGACACCGGTATGATCACCTACAAAGACGTCTACGGTAAAGAGCAGCAAATCAATCGCGACAGCATCAAAGATATGTCGCAGGTCGGTAACTAACGACAGCTTTTGTCACACTTCGGCCCGCCCTGCGCGGGCCGTTTCGTTTTTCCCTGCCGTCTGCTGTGTTATTCTAAAAATAGTTAACTAAATCAGAGCATAACTTCGACGGAGTCTGAAGATAATGAAAGCGACTTTGCTCACACTTGGTTTGCTGAGCTGCGCCATTGCGCCCGCCTGGAGCGAAACCCAGTTCCAGATCACCTGTCCCGGCCGTCCCACCATGACCATTTCGCGCGCCGCCTATGGATTGAGCACGCTTACCTGGCCGCAGCACCATTTTCAGATTGCCGCCGGCCAGCAGCATACCCGCCTAAAGGGCGGCGACAGCGTCGCCATTACCCGCTTCCGCAACGGCGACCAGCTGATCGTCAACAAAGCGAGTGACGAGACCTTCTTCGTTTACCGCGACAGTAACCGGCTGTTACCCTGTAGCCGTAGCGAAACGCGCGATGTCGACCAGTTATCGCTGGAGCCCTACGACGATCGCGCCCATCCGCACTCTTAACCTGCTTTAGCCGGAGAGTCTATGCAACTGAACGTTACCGATGCGGTCACGCATCAGGATCTGGATGAGGTACGCCTCGGCCTGAACGCCTTCAACAGCCGCTTTATCAATATCGACGAGATCAAAGCCATCGGCGTGTTCGTCACTGATGAGCACGGCAAAAAACGGGCGGGGCTGACCGGCTCAACCACCGGCAACTGGTTGCGTATCGATATGCTGTGGGTCAGCGACGCGCTGCGCGGGCAGGGCGTCGGCACCCAGCTGATCAGAGCGGCAGAAGAGGAGGCGCGCCGACGCGGCTGCCGCTATGCGCAGGTCGATACCGCCAGCTTTCAGGCGCGCCCGTTCTATGAAAAGTTAGGTTACAGCCTGCGTTTCAGCCTGGATAACTATCCGCGTCACCATCAGCGTCACTATCTCAGCAAGGCGCTGTAATCAAAAAGGCGGCTGCTGGCGCATATCCAGCGGCTGCTGCTCCGCCTCGTCAATCGCCGCCAGCCAGCTTTGCAGCGTCACCTCGACCCATGACAGATGGCCGCGCGTGGTGCTCATCAGCACCACATCGGGCCGCAGCGTGCGGTAAAACTCCAGCGACTGCTTTAGCTCGTGCGGATTGCTGTCCGCCACCAGCACCGTAATCCAGCAATGGTGATCGCGCGTCAGGGTGTCGCCGACGAACAGATAGCTGCGACCCAGCGGCGAATGGTAGAGAATGCTGCTGCTGCCTGGCGTATGGCCCGGCGTCGGCAGCAGGTGGACGTCGCCGAAGTGCGTCTCCTGCTGGCTGAAGGTGTCGTCCGGCTCCAGCACCCGGCTGACGGGGCCGAGAGAGCGGCTGTGGCAGTAGAGCGCGCTGTTGAAGCGCTGCTGGATCGCGGCGGCGCCGGGCGCCGCTTCGTGCCAGTGTGTCAGGTAGTGGCGGATCACGCCGCCCTCGTCGGCCAGCACCTCATGATCGAGCGGGTGCTCCACGCGGCCAATCAGCAGGTTGCCGCGCGGATGGCGCAGCATAAAGCCGTGCATCATTAAATCGTTAACGGCATCTTCCTCCGGAAATTCCGGCGTGGAGATCCACAAATCGTCGTACAGCGGCTTCAATGGCGATCTCCCTGAGAACGGCTTAATGCTCGGGTAATACGGGATGGCCAGTGGCCTGCAGTTCGGCCTGATGATTCGCCACGCGCAGACGGGCGCGCGTGCCAAGCGGCAGCGTGACGGTATCCGCATCGTGGCCAAAGGCCAGATCGCTTATCACCGGCAGGCCGGTGACGTCGCGCAGATATTGCCAGACGCTGGCGAAGTCAAACCCGTTGTCATAGTCGCTGAGCGCGCTGCTGGTAAAGCTGCCGGTGATGATGGCGCGCTGCCGCGCCAGGATGCCGCTCTGCTGCAGCTGGATCAGCATGCGCTCGATGCGGAACGGATGCTCATTCACATCCTCGATCACCAGAATGCCGTCGTCGAACTGCGGCAGCCAGGGGGTGCCGATCAGCGAGCAGATCATCGCCAGATTGCCGCCCCACAGCGTGCCTTGCCACTCGCCGGCGTCCGGCGTCTCGCTGCGCCAGCCAACATTGACTGTAGGCGAAGTCAGCGCCTGCCAGAAGTGCGACAGGGTAAAATCAGATAAAACCTCCGCGCCGAAATTGCCGGCCAGCATCGGCGCGCTAAAGCTGATAAGGCCGGTCTGCGCCAGCAGGGCGAGCTGCAGCGCGGTGAAGTCGCTGTGGCCGCACAGCGCCAGCGGCTGATTCAGCAGGCGGCGCTGCAGCCCGACGTAGTCGATCTGCGCCAGCAGGCGGCTGGCGCCGTAGCCGCCGCGCACCGCCAGCACGATGTCGGGCAGTGCCTCGAGCTGCGCCAGCCGGTTGAATTCGGCGAGGCGTTCGGCGTCGGTGCCGGCGAAACGCTGAAAGCGGCGGCCGATGGTTTCCAGATTATCGACCTGATGGCCCGCCGCGCGCAGCCGTTCGACGCCGCGCCAGGCGGCAGGCTGGTTGTGACAATATCCGGAGGGCGAAATGAGATGGACGGAACGAGAAATCATAAGGCTATTCCTGCGGTTAGCGGGCGAGTAACTGGCCGATGATGACGAAAAGCGCGACGGAAGTCACTGCGCGACACGGTTTTTTACGCAATTAGGATAAACGGTAATTTTGCTGCGGCGCGCGCCAGGTATGATAGCCTGCGACCACACTGCATCAGGATGAAAAATTGGTGAAATTTCGATACCTTGCCCTTTCCGCGCTGCTGCTGGCGGGCTGCGCCAGCGAACCGTCAAAACAGGTCGTTAAGCAACGAAACACGCCGCTTACTCAGGCGCCGCCGTCGAATATCAACGCCACCTGGGCGATGTTCACCGAAGATGCCGCCAGTCATTATGGCGTTGATGAGAAACTGCTCAGCGCCATTATTACTGTCGAATCGGGCGGTAATCCCGGCGTCGTCAGCCGCTCAAATGCGGTGGGACTGATGCAGATTAAAGCCGCGACGGCGGGCAGGGAAGTCTATCGCGTGCAGGGGCGCCGCGGTCAGCCGTCGAACGCTGAGCTGCGCGATCCGGCGAAAAATATCGATATCGGCGCCGCCTACATCAAGATCCTGCAGGAGTCGGCGCTCTCCGGCATTCGCGACCCGCTGACGCTGCGCTACGCCACTATCGTCTCTTACGCCAACGGCGCGGGCGCGCTGCTGCGCACCTTTTCCCGCGATCGCGACCGGGCTATCGCCATGATCAACGCCATGTCGCCGGACGAGTTCTACCAGCACGTTCAGAACAAGCATCCTGCCGCGCAGGCGCCGCGCTACCTGTGGAAGGTCACCACGGCGTACCGCACCATTTAACGCTTTACTCCACCAGCAGCCGCGCGGTGGGGTAATCGACGATCAGCACGTTGACGTAGCCGCCGCGCAGCGCGCCGCGAATGGCGTGCGCCTTCTCTTTGCCGCCCGCCAGCGCCACCACCTGCGCGCAGTTGCGCACCTGCGCCAGCTCCATGCCGATGACCGGATCCTCTTCCGCGCTCAGCACCGGTTCGCCCTGCGCGTCGAAGTAGTGCAGGCAGATATCGCCTACCGCGCCGCGCTTCGCCAGGGTGCGCAGCATCTCCTCGTCATAATAGTTGCCGGAGTTACGCAGCAGCGCCGACGGCTCCAGATCGCCGATGCCGACGATCGCCAGATCCACCTGATCAAACTTCTCCAGCACCTCCGCAACGTCCGGGTTGGCTGCCAGCCGCTGGCGATCCTGCACCGAGTGCTCGATCGACTGCGAAGGCAGTAGCCAGGAAGGGCAGTTCAGCAGCGCCGCGAGATTCTGCGTCAGAATCGTCGCCTGCACGTTGCCGTTGGCGCCGACGCCGCCCAGCAGCTGGATTACCCCTTTGCAGGCGGCGTTAAAGGGGTGCAGCGCATCCACCATGGCGCGAATGGTGCCGCTCCAGGAGGAGATGCCGATCAGCTCGTCGGCGCGCAGCCGCGTCTCCAGATAGTGCGCCGCCGCCGAGCCGATCGCCTGCTTGATCTGCTGTGAAGAGGCGTTTTCCGGCACGTCGACCACAATCGCCTGCGGCAGCCCGTAGCTCTGCTCGATCGCCTTCTCCAGCGCCGGAAAAATATTGGCGGGCGGCACGACGCTGATCTTCACCACGCCCTCTTTCACGCTGCGGTTGAGAATGCGCGAGACAAAAGACTGCGACAACTTCAGCATCTGCGCGATATCTGACTGCTTCATCCCTTCGCTGTAGTAAAGCGTGGCAATCTTCACCATCAGCCGTTGCTCATCCTGTTTCGCCATTCATCCTTCCTCTCTGTGTCGGCCTGGTATTGTTAACCAGGATGCGGGAAATCACAACGCGGGACATTTTGTGATCCTTTTCGCTTTTTAAACAATCGGGGTTGCGCGCCCGCCTGAAGCGGGTGCATAGTCATCTTGCATATAAAATCGCAATTGAATATTTATTCAAGCGGAGAATAACCGATGAACGCACCTCTCGTCAAAATTACCCTACTGGCTTCACTGATGGCACTCTCGACCGCCGCGCTCGCCGCCGATAAAGGCCTGCTGGCGATCATCACCCCGTCGCACGACAATCCCTTTTTCAAAGCGGAAGCGGACGGCGCGCTGGAAAAGGCTAAGGCGCTCGGCTACGCCACGCTGGTGGCGTCGCACGACGACGACGTCAACAAACAGAACCAGCTGATCGAAACCGCCATCGCGCGCAAAGCCAAAGCGATCATCCTGGATAACGCCGGGGCGGACGCCACCGTCGGCCCGGTGCAAAAAGCCAAAGATGCCGGCATTCCTACCTTCCTTATCGACCGCGAAATCAACAAAACCGGCATCGCCGTGGCGCAGATCGTCTCCAACAACTATCAGGGCGCGCAGCTCGGCGCGGAGAAGTTCGCCAAACTGCTGAACGGCAAAGGCAGCTACGTCGAGCTGCTGGGCAAAGAGTCCGACACCAACGCGGGCGTGCGTTCGCAGGGCTATCACGACGTGCTGGACGACTACGGCGACATGAAGATGGTGGCGCAGCAGAGCGCCAACTGGAGCCAGACCGAGGCGTTCAGCCGCATGGAGACCATCCTGCAGAAGAACCCGAACATCGTCGGCGTGATCTCTGGCAACGACACCATGGCACTGGGCGCGGAGGCGGCGCTGAAGGCGGCGGGTAAAACCAACGTTATCGTGGTGGGCTTCGACGGCAGCGACTATACCCGCGACTCCATTATCAACAAAGGCAACATCAAGGCGACGGTGCTGCAGCCGGGCTGGGCGCAGGCGCAGATGGCGGTCGAGCAGGCGGACTACTACCTGAAAAACGGTAAAGCCCAGAAAGAAGAGAAGCAGCTGATGGACTGCGTGCTGATTGACGACAGCAACGCGTCGAAGCTGAAAAACTTTAACCTGGCGAAGTGACCGGAGGCGGCATGAAACGGAGCGGAGCGATGCTGGTGATAGCCCTGGCGCTGACGGTAAGCGGTTGTACCGTGGTGGATCTCGACGCCAGCGGCAACCCGATCATGCCGAAAGATCCTCATGCGAAACCGAGCTACAGCAGCCAGACGCCGCAGCAGATCGCGGAGGCGAGCTGGCAGAGCCGGGTACTCGACGCCGCGCAGCAGCGCGCCATGAGCTGGGCGGATATGGAGACCAAAAGCGGGACGGTGAAGGCGGGCGGCAGCGAAAGCGTCTTTGTGCGCGCCAGCGGTACGGTCGAGGCGGTGGACGAGAGCAACAGCCGCGAGCGCACCCTGACGCTGACCCTGAACGGCAAGCCGGTCAAAGTGAGCCTCGGGCCGGTGATCCGCAGCAACGCGCTGCGCGATGCGGCGGGTTTCCGCTTCGAGGAGTTCACCAATCAGGTGCAGTACGCGCAGCTGACCCGCGCGCTTAACCGCCACGCGGTGCAGCAGCTGCCGAAGGTCGACGCCAGCTGGGTCGGCAAACCGGCGCAGGCGCTGCTGGCGGTGGAGATGGGCCACGGCGTGGTGAATGACGTGATGGCGGTAGAGCTGAAGCAGGGAGAGGCGCCATGAGCGACGACATCATCCTGCAGGCCAGCAATATCACCATGCTCTTTCCCGGCACGCTGGCGCTGGACCACGTCGACTACCGCGTCTGGCGCGGCAAGGTCAACGTGATTATCGGCGAAAACGGCGCGGGCAAATCGACCCTGATGAAAATCCTCGCCGGGGTGCAGCAGCCCACCAGCGGCGAGCTGTTCCTCAACGGCGAAAAGGTAGTGCTGAGCAGCACGCGCGCCGCCGCAAAGCTCGGTATCGGCATGGTGCATCAGGAGCTGAACCTGTTTGAAAACCTGTCGGTGGCTGAGAATATTTTTCTTGGCCGCGAGCTGCAGCGCGGCATTCGCCCCATTAACGAAGCGGAGCAGGAGCGCCGCGCCGCCGCGCTGATGGCGCGCCTTGACCAGCCGATTTCGCCGAAAGAGCCGGTCGGCAATCTCAAGGTCGGGCAGCAGCAGCTGGTGGAGATCGCCAAGGCGCTGGCGGAAGACGCCGATATTCTTATCCTCGACGAACCGACCTCGGCGCTCAGCAAAACCGAAGTCGAGATCCTGTTCCGCGTCATCCGCGAGCTGACGCGACAGGGCGTTACCCTGATCTATATCTCGCATCGCCTCGAAGAGCTGATGGCGATCGGCGACGTGATCACCATTCTGCGCGACGGCCGCTTCCAGGCGGAAGCGCAGGTCAGCGATATCGACGTGCCCTGGATCGTGCGCGAAATGCTCGGCAGCGAGCCGATGAGCAACTTTCTGCCGGACGGACGCACCTTCGGCGCGGCGGTGCTGGAGGCGGAGCACATTACCTGCGTCAGCCCCAACGGCAACACCCTGGTGGATGACGTCTCCTTTAACGTGCGCGCCGGGGAGATCGTCGGCATCTATGGGCTGATGGGCGCGGGGCGCACCGAACTCTTCGAGTGTCTGCTCGGCAGCGAACGCAACTACCTCGGCAAAATCTGGCTCGACAGCAAGCCGGTGCCGACGCGGCTGCCGCCCGCCGAGCGCATCCGCATGGGCATGAGCCTGGTGCCGGAAGATCGCAAGCGCGCCGGCATTTTTCCGGGCTCGTCAGTGGCGAGCAACCTCACCATCGCCAGCCTGTGGCGCCGCCTGACGCACCGCTTCGCCATCGCCCAGCAGGAAGAGCGGGCGGCGGTGACCAGCACCGTCGGCAATCTGGCGATCAAAATCTCCTCGCCGGAGGTGGCGATCAGCGCCCTGAGCGGCGGCAATCAGCAGAAAGTGGTGATCGGCCGTTCGCTGCTGACCAATCCGCGCCTGCTGCTGCTGGACGAGCCGAGCCGCGGCATCGACGTCGGCGCCAAGGGGGAAGTGTTTCGCATGATGGTGCAGCTGTCGGAGCAGGGCATTGCGGTGCTCTTCTCCACCTCTGATTTGAAAGAGATCATGGCGGTGGCCGATCGCATCCTGGTGATGTCGGGCGGCAAACTTACGGCTGATATTCCGCGCGGCGACGCGGAAGAGTCAGCGCTGGTGAAAGCAAGCGCACAGGGGTTCTGAGCATGAAAGGCAATAACGCTATGACGATGGCAGGGCAACCGGCGAAGGCGTTCAACTCGCGCGAGAGCATCATCCTGCTGCTGCTGAAGCTGCGCACCTTTATCGCGCTGTTTTTAATTGTCGGCTTCTTCGCGATCACCGTGCCGGACTTTCTCGCGCTCGGCAGCCTGGTGATTATGGTGAAGCATATCGCCATCAACGCCTTTCTGGCGCTGGGCATTACCTTCGTGATTATCACCGCCGGCATCGACCTCTCGATCGGCGCGACGCTGGGGCTGTGCGGCATGATCGCCGGCTGGCTGATCACCAAAGGGATCGTGCTGCCGATGTTCGGCATCGCCATCTTTCCCAGCGTCTGGGTGATTGTGCCGCTGGTGCTGCTGGTGGGCGGCCTGATCGGCGCGGCAAACGGCTGGATCATCACCCGCTACAACGTCGCCCCCTTTATCTGCACGCTTGGCACCATGTATATCCTGCGCGGCGCGGCGATGCTCACCTCGGGCGGCGAAACCTTCCCCGGCTTGCAGGGCAATCCGCTGCTCGGCAACACCGGCTTCGACCGCATCGGCGCCGGATCGCTGCTCGGCCTGCCGTACGCCATCTGGATGATGGTCGTGCTGGCGCTGGTGATCGCCTATATCGCTCGTCGCCTGCCGTTCGGCCGGCAGGTCTACGCCATCGGCGACAACGAGCGCGCTGCGGAGCTTTCCGGCGTCAAAGTGAAGCAGGTGAAAATCTGGGTCTATACGCTCTCCGGCTTCTGCGCGGCGATAGCGGGCATCGTAGTGTCGTCGCAGCTGGTTGCCAGCCATCCGGCCAACGGCACCTCGTTCGAAATGAACGCCATTGCGGCGGTGGTGCTGGGCGGCACTTCGCTGGCGGGCGGGCGCGGCACCATTCTCGGCACCCTGGTCGGCGCCTTTGTGATCGGCTTTCTCGCCGACGGCCTGATCATGATGGGGGTCAGCGAATTCTGGCAGATGGTGATCAAGGGCATCGTTATCATCATCGCCGTCATCATCGACCAGATGCAAAACCGCATGCAGCAGAAAGCGGCGGTGGTGGCGCAGAAGGCGCTGATCGAGGAGGGCGCAGAGGCAAAAAGTTAATCGGTGGCGGTGCAGGCGGGTCGTTTTGCTGCACCCCCTTTTTTTACCCCCTTCGAATATATATTCGATCATGATTTTTAATTCAGAGGTGATGTATGAATCCTTTCAAACTTCCGGTCGACGAACTGCAGCGTAAGGCGCGCGCCGTGCGCCGCCGCATTATCCAGCTTAACGCGGGCAGCCCGGCCGGCGGTCATACCGGCGCGGATCTGTCGCAGGCGGATATTCTGACCGCGCTCTATTTCCGCATTCTCGACTGCGCGCCGGATCGCACCGAGGATCCGCAGCGCGACATCTATATCCAGTCCAAAGGCCATGCGGTCGGCGGTTACTACTGCGTGCTGGCGGAAGCGGGCTATTTTCCGGTCGACTGGCTGCCCACTTATCAGCATGCTGATTCGCATCTGCCGGGCCATCCGGTGCGGCAGAAAACCCCGGGCGTGGAGCTGAATACCGGCGCGCTCGGCCATGGCCTGCCGGTAGCGGTGGGGCTGGCGCTGGCGGCGAAAAAAGATGGCAGCAAGCGGCGCATCTTCGTGGTGACCGGCGACGGCGAGCTGGCGGAGGGCAGCAACTGGGAGGCGGCGCTGGTCGCGGCGCACTACGGCCTCGACAACCTGATCATCATCAACGACAAGAACAAGCTGCAGCTGGCGGGCGCGACGCGCGACATTATGAACACCGACCCGCTGCCGGAAAAATGGCGCGCCTTCGGCCTGGAGGTCACGGAGTGCAACGGCAACGACATGGCGCAGGTGGTCGAGACCATTGAAAGCCTGCCGCAGAACGGCAAGCCGCAGGTCATCGTGGCGCATACCGAAAAAGGCTACGGCGTCTCTTTTATTCAGAGTAAAGCGGAGTGGCATCACCGCGTGCCGAAAGGCGAAGAGATCGAACTGGCACTGGAGGAACTGAAAGATGAGTAATGCACAACATTTAGCCAGCGTAATGGTGACCGCCTTTATCGACGCGGTGAATCGCGGCGTGGATCTGGTGCCGGTGGTGGCGGACTCCACCTCAACCGCAAAAATTTCGCCCTTTATTAAAGCCTTTCCCGACCGGCTGGTGAACGTCGGCATCGCCGAGCAGACGCTGGTCGGCACCGCCGCCGGGCTGGCGCTGGGCGGCAAGATCGCCGTGACCTGTAACGCCGCGCCTTTCCTGGTGTCGCGCGCCAACGAGCAGGTCAAGGTCGACGTCTGCTACAACAACACCAACGTGAAGCTGTTCGGCCTTAATGCCGGCGCCAGCTACGGTCCGCTCGCCAGCACACACCACAGCATCGACGATATCGCGGTGATGCGCGGCTTCGGCAACATCGAAATTTACGCGCCCGCCTGTCCGCTGGAGTGTCGCCAGATCATCGACTATGCGCTTGAGCATGTCGGCCCGGTCTATATCCGCCTCGACGGCAAAGATCTGCCGCAGCTGCACAGCGAGGATTACCGCTTCGAACCGGGTAAAATCGACCAGCTGCGCGAAGGCAAGGATATCGCGCTGGTGGCGATGGGCTCGACGGTGCATGAGATTGTTCACGCGGCGGAACAGCTGGCGGAGAAAGGGATCTCGGCGGGTGTGATCAGCGTTCCATCCATCAGACCCTGCGATACCCAACAGCTGCGCAACCTGCTAAATCACTATCCAGCCGTGATCAGCGTGGAAGAGCACAACGTTAACGGCGGCGTCGGCAGTCTGGTGGCTGAAGTGCTGGCGGAAGGGGGCTGCGCCATTCCGCTGCTGCGCCTGGGTATCCCAGACGGTCAGTACGCCATCGCGGGCGATCGCGCCTCCACGCGTGCGTATCACGGCATCGACGCCGCAAGCGTCGTCAACAGCGCAGTGCGCATTTGCGCGGGAGCCTGACCATGGAAGACGCCCTTATTCTGGCGATTGACGAAGGCACTACCAATGCCAAGGCGATCGCCGTCAATCGCCAGGGCCGCGTTGTGGCGCGCGGCAGTCAGCCGCTGACGCTGTCGCATCCGCAGCCGGGGCTGGCGGAGCAGGACGCGCTGGCTATCTGGCAGGCGGTGAAGCAGGCGGTAGTTGACTGCCTGGCGCAGTGCGGCGGCGCGCCGGTGGCGGCGGTGGCGATCAGCAATCAGCGCGAGTCGGTGCTGATCTGGCAGCGGCGCGACGGCAAGCCGCTTACGCCGCTGGTGAGCTGGCAGGATCGGCGCTCAGAAGCATTTTGTCGCGATCTGCGCGCCGCGGGCAACGCCTCGCGCATTACCGGGCTGACCGGGCTGGCGGTGGATCCGATGTTTCCGGCGGCGAAGCTTACCGGCATGCTGGCGGCGATCCCGGACGGCGCGGCGCGCGCGGCGGCGGGTGAACTCTGCATCGGCACCGTCGACAGCTGGCTTGCCTGGCAGCTCAGCGCGGGCGAGGTGTTCGTTACCGATCACGCCAACGCCGCGCGCACTCAGCTTTATAGCCTGCACAGCAATGACTGGGACGAGGAGCTGCTGCGTCTGTTTCAGCTGCCGCGCGCCGCGCTGCCGACTATCGTGCCGTCGGCCAGCGCGCAGGGCGCGGTGGCGATTAACGATATTCCGGGTCTGTTGCCGGGCACGCCGATTCTGGCGCGCATCGGCGATTCCCATGCGGCCCTGCAGGCGCAGCGCCGCGGCGACGAAGAGGTGGTTAAGGCGACCTATGGCACCGGCTCTTCGCTGATGATGTCGATGGCGACGCCGCTGCTCACCGATAACGGTCTCAGCACGACGGTGGCCTGGCACGACGGCGCGCTGCGTTTCGCCTTTGAAGGCAATATCACCCACACCGGTTCCGGCGCCGCCTGGCTGGGCAAGATGCTTGGCATTCAGGACCCGCGCGAGCTGACCGCGCTGGCGCAAACCACCGACCATAGTCAGGGCATCTATTTTGTCCCGGCGCTCTCCGGGCTGGGCGCGCCCTGGTGGGATCTGCGGGCGCGCGGCATGGTGTGCGGCCTGACCGATGCGGCGACACCTGCGGTACTGGCGCGCGTGGCGCTGGAGTCGATTGTCTATCAGATCGCGGACGTCTTTTTCGCCATGGAGCAGGCGAGCGGCCAGCGGCTGTCGGCGCTCTGCGTGGACGGCAGCGCGACTGCCAACGACTGGCTGATGCAGCTGCAGGCGGACGTGCTGCAGCGCCCGCTGCTGCGCGCGCCTACGGCGGAGGTTTCCGCCCTCGGCGCGGCGCTGCTGGCGGGCAAGGTGCTCGGCTGGTGGCAGCAGGGCAGCGAGATGCAGGCGCTACAGGGCGGCACGCGCGTCGAGCCGCGCAGCGAGCAGGCGCAGGCGATGCGGGAGAACTACGAGGGCTGGCTGGAGGCGGTGGCGCGCTGCCGGTTTCAGCCGCCTCAGTAAGAGCCTGATGACGTTTGAAATCTCAAAAAGGTCTCACCGCGCATCTCACAGCCGCACTATAGCCAAAGGGAAAGGGCGCTTCGCCCGAAGAGCAAAGCGTCCCGCGACAAGGATGTCGCGGGCCGAGCTGTCAAGGATGACGCTTTTTGCGTCTTTGCGATCGAGCGAAGCGCCCTTGACCTGGCACAGGCTCGCACGCAGCGAGCTAAATTAGCTGGGGAACCAGGGCGTTTAAAAAACTGGAGCTGCTATAGCGGCAGAAGCAGGGGCAAGGACGTTTCGGCCGATCGCAAAGACGGCATAAAGCATCCCTGCGCCTCGGCGCGGGTCATCCCTGGCCCGCGACGCTTTGCTCTTCGGCCGAAACGACCTTTCCCCTGAAGCAGCGGTGCGGTTTTGAGAAATCAGGCCCGCCGCGCCTCTTCCTCGTCATTATCCGCGCGCAGCATCTCCACCGGCGGAATGCGACCGCCGCTGAACTCCACCTGACGGATCGGGAAGGCGAAGCGCACGTCGCGCTGCTCCAGCGCCGCCATCAGCTGCAGGTTAATCTCCTGCTGAATATCCATATATTTGTTGTAGTCGGCGTCGAGCACGAAATAGACCACCTCGAAGGTCAGCTTCGAATCCTCAAACGCGAAAAAATGCGCGCGGTCGAAGCGGGTCAGCTCGATGCCCTGAATAATCGACTTCACCAGATTGCTCACTTCGCGCACCTGCGCCGAAGGCGTGCCGTAGCTCAGGCCGAAGCGAAACACGATGCGCCGCTGCTGCATCCGCTTGTAGTTGTGGATGGTCTGCTGCAGCAGAATGGTATTGGAGCAGACGATCTGCTCGCCGCTCAGGCTGCGCAGGCGCGTGGTCTTCAGGCCAATATGCTCGATAGAGCCGGCGATATCGCCGAATACAATAAAATCGCCGTGCTCGAAAGGCTTATCGAAGCCGATCGCCAGCGAGGCGAAAACGTCACTCAGCACTGTCTGAATCGCCAGCGCGATGGCGATACCGCCCACGCCGAGACTCGCCACCAGGGCGGTAATATTGATGCCCATATTCGACAGAATGGCGAGCAGCATCATTACCCACACCACCACGCGCAGCAGAATACCGAGGATCACCGTGGTCACCGGATTGCGCACGTGCACCGGATCGCGCAGCAGATTATGCAGCCACAGCCGGATGCCGCAGTCGATCCACATGGCCAACTGCACGGCGAACGCGAGGAACCAGCCGTGAGAAATAAAGCCGTCCCAGCTGGCGGGCACGTCGACGAAACGCAGGGCGATCAGCAGCGAAAAGATCAGCAGCAGCAGCTGGCTGGTGCTGCGCAGGATCTCCACCAGAATCGAGGTGAAGCGCACGCGGCGCTGCTCGCTGTAGCGCGCGATGCGGCCGGAGATAAAGCGGATGGCGCTGCGCAGCAGCCAGTAGATCACCAGCGTGCCCGCAACCACGATAGCGCTGTTGATCCAGAAGGTTTGATTCAGAAAAAGACGTTGAAAATAGCCGGATGAGAGCCAGTTTTCCATTGGGGAGTTTCTCCTTGCTGGGAGCCGGTTTAAAAAAGAGAGCAAGGAGAAGCATAGCCTGGATGCGCCGGGAGGCAGCGCAAATCACTGAAAAATTACTGAAAACGATTCGCTTTGTCGCGCGCCAGGCGCTCAAGGGCGAAAATAACCTGCTGCAGCTGACGCTCCTGCAACGGCTCGATGGCGGTAAAACGGAAGCTGAGACGCGGCGTGACGCGCGTTTCGTTTTTGCTGGTCACCACGCTGCGCTCGCCGATATGCAGCAGCTGCGCGCCGACCTCGAACTGACCATATTCGCCCAGCTCGACGTGCAGCTTTTTAAACTTATCGCCGCTGCTCAGGCCGTCCGGCAGCGCCTCGTCCACCAGCACGCCGATGCCGCCCAGCGACAGATCCTGCAGGCGGAAACGCACCTTCTTGCCGTTGGGCCACTCGCTGTGACAGTAAAAGATCGGATCGAGCGGCACGGAGATACGGAAAAACTCACGGCGCTGAATTTGCCACAGCAGGTCAGGCAGCGGCGCGCTAAAGGCGGGCAACCCCTCGAAGGTGGTTCTCTCCAGCGACGCGAGGCTGAACTCTACCTTGGCGCCGTAGGTTTCAGCGAAGATGCTCACATCGTTGCAGGAAAGCACATACTCGTTGTCGAGATTATTGCTGCCGAGGTCGAAAACAATGCGATCCTCGTCGGCATCCAGCATACGGCTGATAAACTGACCGCGCGAAAAAGTGACCATTAAAGGCGTCTGAAATCGTAGCAAATCCTTTATCACGCCGAGAACCGCCAGCGTGCCACGTTTGAGATACTGTTCTTTGTCGGCTTCTTTCACTTACTGGCTCCAAAAGAGGGCAAATTTGCTGTTATCTGATGCTTTATTCTCTCTGCGTTATCGGCGGTGGGCGCGGAAGCTTTAGGTTTTTAAGTCAATTTTTGTCGCGGTTTATCCTGCATTAGAGAATTTCCGGTCTATACTTAGCTCTGTAATTCTCCTGATTAATCAGGCGGTCACAACCTAAACAAAAAGGAAGGAGCAGTAGATGGGTATCATTTCATGGATCATCTTTGGTTTAATCGCCGGTATTCTCGCTAAATGGATCATGCCTGGTAAAGATGGCGGTGGTTTTATCGTAACCGTTATTCTGGGTATCATCGGTGCGGTAGTCGGCGGCTGGATCAGTACCCTGTTTGGCTTCGGCCGAGTAGACGGCTTTAACTTCGGCAGCTTTGTGGTCGCGGTAATCGGTGCCCTTGTCGTGCTGTTTATCTACCGTAAAGTCCGTAGCTAATACGCATAGCGTAAGAACTGCAACGGGACGACTTTGTCGTCCCGTTTTACTTTCCCCGCTAGAAATCGTATCCCACCGACACCAGCAGCGAACGCTCCGCGCCCCAGTAGCAGTAGCCCGTGCCGTAACAGGCTGCCACATAGTGACGATCGGTCAGGTTATTCGCGTTGACCTGCAGCCACGCGCCGCGTAGCGCGCTGTTCCAGACGCCGAGGTCGGCGCGCACCGAAGCGTCGAACAGCGTCACCGACGGCACGCGTCGACTGTTCTCATTGTCCGCCCACTGTTTGCCGATATAGCGCACGCCTGCGCCCGCGCTGATGCCGGCGTCAAACTGATAGTGGCCCCAGAACGAGGCCATGCTGTTTGGCGTCACGTATGGCGTGTGGCCATCATTGCCGTCCAGCGTCTCCTTATAGCGCAGGTGGTTAAGCGTATAGCCCGCCACCGTGCTCAGGCGCGACGTCAGCTGATTGCGCGCCTCCAGCTCGATGCCCTGCGAATGCACTTTGCCGGTCGGCGTATAGGTGGAGTCGACGATATTGCGCGTGGCGACATCTTTCTGCGTCAGATCGTAGAGCGCCAGGGTATAGAGATCGCGCGTGCCTGCCGGCTGATATTTTATGCCCGCTTCATATTGTTCCGAAGTGGTCGGCTGCAGCAGGTTGCCGTCGGTGCCGGTCAGCGCGGTCGGCGTAATCGCCTGGCTGTAGCTCACATAGGGCGAGACGCCGTTGTCGAAGGCGTAGAGCAGCGCCGCGCGCCCGCTGACGTGATCGTCCTGCCGGCGCGCCGTGCCGCTGTTGTCGGCGACGATGCGGTCGTAGCGGCCGGAGAGATCGAGATGCCAGCGATCCCACGTCATCTCATCCTGCAGGTAGAGGCCGGTCTGGTAGTAGCGGCGCGTCTCGCGCGTCCAGCTATAGTCCGGCATCGGCCCAAGCGCCGCGCCGGTATCGGCGTTGAGCGCGCTGGCCGCGTCGCCCGCGTCGCTTAAATCGTTCTTGTAACGGTGATACTCCGCGCCGATCGACAGGCGATGCGCCAGCTCCCCGGTGTCGAACTCCGCCGTAACGCGGTTATCCGTCGCCCAGGCGGAGAGCGACGAGCGCTCGCCGGAATAGTAGCGGTTAAGGATAGCGCTGCCGGGCGATTGCCAGCCGACCTGATAAACCTGGTCGAGATCGACGTTGGAGTGGCTGTAGCTGCCGGTCGAGGAAAACGACCAGACATCGCTAAAGCGGTGCTGGAAATCATAGCTGTAGATCTGTTCGCGCCGCTTGAACTGGTCAAGAGAGGGATCGCCGTCGTAAAAACCGGTGCTGAGCTTCGCGCCGTTGTGGGCGCTCAGCGCGCCATCGCCCGGCACCGAGCCGTGATAGCCGCCCGACGGATCTTTTTGCAGATAGGCGCGCAGCAGCAGCTGCGTATCTTCCGTAGGCTGCCACATCAGCTGCGGCATCAGCGCGTACTTCTCCTCGCGCGTGTGGTCATACTGAGTATCGCTGTTGCGCGTCATGCCGGTCAGGCGAAACGCCCACTCGTTGTTGATGGCGTTGGTGTAGTCGAACGCCGCGCCGCGCGTATCCTGGGTACCGGCCGTCAGCCGGAAGTGGCCCGCTTCGCTGAACTGCGGGCGGCGCGTGGTCTGGTTCACCAGCCCGCCCGGCACCGTCTGGCCGTACAGCGCAGAAGAGGGGCCTTTAATCACGTCGACGCGCTCCAGAAACCAGGGATCGACCTGCAAAACGTTATAGCTGCCGCCGTCGCTCATCAGGCGCAGACCGTCGAGGAAGGTATTATCCACGTCGCCGCCGTGGAAGCCGCGCAGCGAAATGGTGTCGTAGCGGGTCGCCGCGCCGCCGAAGTTGGAGAAAACCCCTGGCGTATAGTTCAGCACATGATTGAGATCGATCGCGCCCTGATCGTCGATCTGCTGGCGGGTAATCACCGAGACCGACTGCGGCGTCGTGAGCAGCGGGCGATCGCTTTTGGTGGCGCCTGCGCTGGTGGTAGCGAGATAGCCCTGGGTTGGGCCGTCGGCGCTCTCCTGCGGCGAGGCGGTCACCGTCAGCGTGTCGGCCGCCAGGCTGGCGGCGGGCAGAGCGATCGCCAGCGCGCACAGCAGCGCGCAGCGGTGAGGGGGAAACGGCAGCGTCATGTCCTGTCCTTGTTCGGTCCGCCTTAGGCAGGCGGCACATGTATGATAAAGATTCTCAAAATCAGAGTGAGAATTATTATCAATATGTGAAAAATGTTTCAAGGTTTGTTGAACAGGAGAAGGCAAAAAAGAAAACGAAGGGCCGGCAGCGGCCCTTCGTCTGGGGGAGGTTACTTCGTGGTCGCCGCGGCCTGAGGAATATCCTGCGCGCTGTTGCAGGTTTTCTCTTTCGGACAGTACTTGTCGAGCAGCATCAGCGTCACGCCGTTGGTCCAGCCGAAGCCGTCCTGCAGCGGATATTCGCCGCCGCCGCCGCCGCCGAGGTTCGGCCCGTCGACCACATACTTCTCGACCAGCTTATGCTCTTTGTCGTAGGTGGTCTGGACGTTCTGCAGGAAGCGCATGCCGACCTGCTGCGCCAGCTGCGGCTTGTTGTAGTGCTCCAGACCTTCTACCGCCACCCACTGCAGCGGCGCCCAGCCGTTAGGAGCGTCCCACTGCTGGCCGTTGTTCACCGTAGTGGTGAGCAGGCCGCCCGCTTTCAGCAGCTGTTTCTCTACCGCCGAGGCGGTGCGATCGGCCTGCTTGTCGCTGGCCAGCTGCATATAGAGCGGGAAGAGCGCTGCGGCGGTCAGCTGCGGGCTGGCCTGGCGCGTTTTGCTGTCGTAGTCGGCGTACCAGCCCTGTTTCTCATCCCACAGATAGCGGTTCACCGCCGCCTGGCGCTTCTCCGCCAGATCGGCGAACTGCTTCGCCTTATCCTGCTGCTTATCGAGGCGATAGGCTTTGGCCAGCGTTTGCTCCAGATGGAATATCAGGCTGTTGAGATCGACAGGCGCCAGCTGAGTGGTGCGGATCGAGGCGAGGTTATGCGCGTCGCTGAACCAGCGCGAGCTGAAATCCCAGCCGGACGCGGCGCCGGCACGCAGATCGCGGTAGAGTTCGCCTTTGTCGCGCTGCGGCGCTTTTTTCGCGGTATTGACGTCATCCAGCCAGGATTCGGTGCGCGGCGCGTCGCGCGCGTCCCAGTAGCGGTTAAGCACGGTGCCGTCCGCCAGCTTGATCACGCGCTTGCTCGCCTGACCGGCGGCGACGCTATCGCTGTCCGCCATCCAGTAGTCATACTCTTTCTGCAGCTGCGGCAGATATTTAGTGTAGGCCGCGTCGCCTTCGTGCGTCGCCAGCAGATCGACCATCAGGCTAAAGAAAGGCGGCTGCGAGCGGCTGAGGTAGTAGCTGCGGTTGCCGTTGGGAATATGGCCGTAGGTATCCAGCTCCCACGCGAAGTTATCCACCATATCCTGCACGCGATCCCAGTGGCCGCTTTCGGCCAGGCCAAGCATAGTGAAATAGCTGTCCCAGTAGTAAACCTCGCGGAAGCGGCCGCCCGGCACCACATAGGGTTTCGGCAGCGGCAGCAGCGAATCGTAGCGCCCGGCGCTTTTGGCGGTGCGCGTCAGCACCGGCCACAGGCCGTCGATATGCGCGCGCAGACTCTGGCCGGCGGGCGGCACATATTTTTCGCCTGCGGCGGGCAGGGTAAAGTTGCTGGCGACAAAACGCTTCAGATCGAAATTGCGCTGATTCTTTTGCATCTGCCAGTCAGCCAGAATCGATGCGGGATCGAACTTCGGCACCGCGTCGGCGAAGGTTTTCTGGTCGGGATAGAACTGCGCCTGCTGCACCGCGTTAAATAATGGACCCAGCCGAACATCCGGCGGCTGCGGCTGGCTGCTGAGCATACGTGAGTTATCGTCTGCGTGCGCCGTCAGCGCAGGCAGACCCAGCAGCAGAGTCAGCAGCACTGGCGCGACTCCCTGACGCCCGACAGGCGCGGTTACGACAGTTTTCTTCATCGGTTTTTCTCCTTGTCCGAAAGGCGGCCGCGCGTAACGCATTGACCACTCAAACAACTTTAGTCGCAATCTGACAACGTGGCGCGACGACGCTGCGGAAATGTGAAGCAGACCAGGCGTGAGCCTGGCGGCGGGGTGGCGGTTTTTGCTTGCCCTGGCGCCGCTTTTACCGGAGGCTGAGGGCAAAAAACGAGGATTGAGATGGATATTATCTGGTATCACCCGACTCAGGACGGCGAGATCTGGCTGGCGGGCCTGCGGCGGCGTCTGCCGCAGGCCCGGGTCCGGCGCTGGCAGCCCGGCGACGACGCGCCCGCCGATTACGCTATCCTGTGGCAGCCGCCGCGCGAGATGCTGGCGCATCGCGCCGGACTGCGGGGCGTATTCGTGATGGGCGCGGGCGTAGACGATATTCTCGCCCGGCTGGCGCGCTATCCCGATATGCTGCCGCCGTCGGTACCGCTGGTCCGCCTGGAAGATAGCGGCATGGCGCGGCAGATGCAGGAGTATGCGCTCTACTGCGTACTCGGCTGGTTCCGCCGCTTCGACGACTACGCCAGACAGCAGCAGCAGGCGCAGTGGCAGCCTTTGCCGCCGACCACGCGCGAGAGGTTCCGCGTCGGCGTGCTCGGCGCGGGTGTGCTGGGGCAGAGCGTTATCGAGGCGCTGCGGCCCTGGGGCTTTCCGCTGCGCGTCTGGAGCCGAACGCTGAAGTACATCCCGGGCGTCGAGAGCTTTGCCGGACGCGAGAGCCTCGATGACTTTCTGCGCGGCGCGCAGGTGGCGATCAATCTGCTGCCCACCACGCCGGAAACCCTCAACCTGTTTGACGCGCGCACCCTGAGCCAGCTGCCGCAGCACGCCTGTTTCCTCAATATGGCGCGCGGCGCGCAGGTAGTGGAGGCGGATCTGCTGGCGGCGCTGGAGAGCGGGCAGCTGCGCGCCGCCGCGCTCGACGTGTTCCAGCAGGAGCCGCTGCCGCAGGAGAATCCGCTGTGGCGTCATCCGCGCGTCACCGTGACCCCGCATATTGCGGCATTGACCCTGCCGGATGAGGCGATGGACGCCGTCACGCGCGCCATCGGCGCCATCGAGGCGGGCGAACGGCCCTCGGGCTGCGTCGATCGCCAGCGCGGCTATTGAATTCCGGTTAACTTACTGGCCGCCCGAGCGGGCGGCAGAGAGGAGAAAATAATGTACCCCGTTGATTTGCATATGCATACCGTCGCCAGTACTCATGCCTACAGCACGCTGCACGACTATGTCGCGCAGGCGAAAAACAACGGCATCAGGCTGTTCGCCATTACCGATCACGGCCCCGATATGGCCGACGCGCCGCACTACTGGCACTTCGTCAATATGAAAATCTGGCCGCGCGTCATCGACGGCGTCGGCATTTTGCGCGGTATCGAGGCCAATATTAAAAATCAGCAGGGCGAAATCGACTGCTCCGGCCCGATGCTCGGCTCGCTGGATCTGATTATCGCCGGCTTTCACGAGCCGGTTTACACGCCGCGCGACAAGAGCCATCACACCGATGCGATGATCGCCACCATGGCGAACGGCGTGGCGCATATCATCAGCCATCCGGGCAACCCGAAGTTCCCGGTCGATATCCGCGCCGTCGCAGAAGCGGCCGCGCACTACAACGTGGCGCTGGAGATCAACAACTCCTCCTTTACCACCTCACGTCCCGGCAGCGAGCCGAACTGCCGCGCCATCGCCGAAGCGGTGCGCGACGCCGGCGGAAAACTGGCGTTTGGCTCCGATTCCCACACCGCGTTTACGCTGGGTGACTTCGAGCACTGCCTGCGTATTACGCGCGCAGTGGATTTTCCCGAGGATCGCGTGTTAAATGTCACGCCGCGCCGCCTGCTCGATTTTCTGGAGCAGCGCACCGGCAAAAAAATTGCCGAACTGGCGGATTTCTAACCCTTTTGCCTCTGGAATAGTGCATGAACGAGTTTTCCATTCTCTGCCGCGTGATCGGCTCCCTGTTTAACCGTCAGCCGCAGGATCCGCTGCTGGTTCCGCTGTTTACGCTGCTGCGCGAGGGCAAACTTGGCGCGCAGTGGCCGCTGGAGCAGGACGAGCTGCTGCAGCGCCTGCAGCAGAACAGCGATCCGCAGGCGCTGGCGGCGGATTACAATGCGCTGTTCGTCGGCCCCGACTGTAAGGTGCCGCCTTACGCGTCGCAGTGGCCGCAAGGCAAGCCGGAGCCGGAGGTGCGCGCTTTTCTCGCCTCGCGCGGCATGCCGCTCAGCGACGCGCCCGCCGACCACTTCGGCGTGCTGATGCTGGCGGCCTCCTGGCTGGAAGATCAGTCCGCGGAAGATGAGAGCGCGGCGCAGTGCGCCCTGTTCGACAGCTATCTGCTGCCCTGGTGCGGCGCCTTTCTCGGCAAGGTCGAGGCGCACGCCACCACCGCCTTCTACCGCACGCTGGCGATGCTAAGCCGCGAAGCTATCCAGGCGATGTGGGACGAGCTGAACGAGGCCGGCGAAGAGAGCGGCGAAGCGTAACGCCGCGCCTTTTTACCAGCGCGCCGGATGCGTACCCGGCTCGCAACCTGGCGTGGCGCAGAGCTGGGGCGTGCCGGGCAGCCGCGCGGCGGCGCGCAGCCGTTCCCCGATGCCCCAGGGCGTCAGCTCAACGGTTGGCAGCGTGTCGTGCGCATGCGCTTTAATGCCCGCTGGCAGGCGCGCGTCCCGACAGGGATGCTGCTGCAACAGCAGGGCGGTGCGCGCCAGCGACAGCCGCGCCGCCACGCCGTAGCCGGTAGCGTGGCGCTGACGCAGCCCCTCCAGCGCCGCGGCGGCCATCAGATAGCCGGTGGCGTGATCCAGCGCCTGTACCGGCAGCGGCGTCGGCTTCTCGCTTTGCGACCATCGCATGCCGCTCTCGGCGATGCCGCACGCCATCTGCACCAGACTGTCGAAGCCGCGGCGGTTGCGCCACGGGCCGTGCCAGCCCCAGGCGTTCAGGCTAACGTCCACCAGACCCGGCGCCAGCCGGGCACGCGTCTCGGCGTCGAATCCCAGCTGTTCCAGCGCGTCGGCGCGATAGCCGTGCACCAGCACGTCCGCCTGCTGCAGCAGTTCGCGCAGCGTCTCGCGGCCTGCCGCCGTTTTAAAGTCGACCACGGCGCGCCGTTTGCCGCAGGCGATCTCTTCATCCAGCGTCGGCTCGCGCCAGCCGGGCGGATCGAGACGCAGCACCTGCGCGCCGAGGCTGGCGAGAAAGCGGGTCGCCACCGGCCCGGCGATGATGCGCGTCAGATCCAGCACCCGAACGCCGAGCAGCGGCCGCGCGGCGAGCATCGGCCAGCTGCGCGCGGGCGCGGCGGCGCCCCGACGCCAGGCGATCAGCGGCTCTTCGCGCACCGCCAGGCCCTGCGGATGCTGCTGCCACGCTTGCTCGCTGCGCATCTTTGCGGCGCAGCCGCCCGCGTCGACCACTGCCTGCTCCAGCGCGTCAGCCTGCCAGCGCGCCACCTGTCGCGCCAGCGCGTCGCGGTCGTGATGCTGGCCCAGCACGCGCTCCATCGCCGCGCGATGCTGCGGCGCGTTGGTATGCAGGCGGATCCAGCCGTCGGCGCTGCGATAGTCGCCGGCAAAGGCGTCCCACAGCGCGGGCGCGGGGCGATTGCGGGGAAAGAAGCTGGTCTGAAACCAGCGCGAGGCGAGGCGTACATTGACGCTCACCAGCTGGCGGACGCCGATGAAATCTGCCGTCGCCTGGGTCGCCAGCCCAATGCTGGTGGCCGCCAGCTCGCTGACGGCGAAAGCGGATGAGAAGGTTGCAGTATCAAGAAAAGTGGGCGGGGCGGTTGCGTCGCCGGGGCCACGCAATCCTTGCCGTAGCTGCTGCCACAGCGACGCGGCAAGCTGATAATCCATAATCATTCTCCAGAAACAGACGGTATCCAGAGCATAGCACCGCTTTTTCAGCGGCGGCGCAGACGCGGGAAGCGCGCATGCATGCGCAGGCTGCGCAGATTGATGACCGCTATCGCCGTGCCGCACACTACCAGCGAGGCGCCGATGATTTTAAAGCTGTTGAGGCTGTCGCCCAGCACCAGAATGCCCATCAGCACCGACAGCACCGGCGTCAGCAGCGAGTAGGGCATAATCAGATTGACGTTGTACTGCTTCAGCAGCCCGTACCAGAGGGTATAGGCGACAATCGACGAGGCGAGCGCGCTGTAGAGAATGCCGAACCAGCCGCGCCATCCCGCCTGGCTGAGGGCGTAAAACTGGTGCGACTCCATTACGAAGCTCGACAGGCCGACGATGGGCACCGCCAGAAAGGCGATCCAGCCGGTCATGGTCAGCGGCTTGATCGGCGGCGATTTTTTCACAATCAGATTGCTGACCGCCCAGCCGGTGGCGCTGCAGAGCAGGATCGCCAGCACCCACCAGGCGGGGATGGTCGGGCTGCCGGAGAGCACCGCCACGCCGCACAGGGAGATGGCAATGCCGACCAGCTGAATCGCCCTCAACCGTTCCTTCAGGACGACCATCGCCAGCAGCATGGCGATTGGCGTGCCGAGCTGCACCACAATCGCGCCGGTGCCAGCATCGGTATAGCGCATGCCGACGAATAGCAGCGAGAAGTGCATAAAGCCGAAGGTAAAGGCGAGCGCCAGCAGCCACGGAAGCTGCTCGCGGGTGATGCGGCAGAAGGGGATCAGCACAATCGCCACTACCACAAAGCGCATGCAGGTGAGAAACAGCGGCGGCAGCTCCAGCAGGCCCCACTTCACCGCCACGTTATTGAATGCCCAGATAGAGACCACCATCAAGATTAGAAAAAAATGCCGCAGAGCCACAATCCCGTCCTTCGCTGTTGTTTTTCGCCACGCCTAATGATGGCACGAAGCGGGGAGAGGCCGACAGGCGATGACAAATATTTTTCTGTTATGACTGCAGCAGGAAAATCATAAGACAGGCTGCCGCTTTGCTGTCAGACTGGTTCACCGAGACGCTAATCTGCCTGGGAACCCATTCGGTATGACTTCCACCTCCTCTTTGCCCCTTGCGCTGATTCAACTGGAAGTGCCGCCTGCCATCGTGGTTGAACGCATTGGCGAACAGCCGCGCTGGTTTATTGACGCGCTTGATCTGCAACCTGATGACTATCTCATTGTGCGTCCGCACCTTGGCGAATCGCTGCCGCAGTTTGATCAGATCAGCGGTGCTATCCTGAGCGGATCCTGGGCGATGGTGACCGACCACGCCGAGTGGAGCGAGCGCAGCGCGGCGTGGGTAAGGGCGGCGATTGACGCTGAGCTGCCGCTGCTGGGCGTCTGCTACGGCCACCAGCTGATGGCCTACGCGCTGGGCGGCAAGGTGGCGGACAACCCCAACGGCTGGGAGCGCGGCCTGCTGCCGCTGACGTGCAAAGCGGCGATGCAGCGCGACGCGCTGCTCTCGGCGCTGCCGGAACGCTTCAGCGCCTGGCTGTCGCACCGCCAGTCGGTGATTGTCCCGCCGCCGCAGGCGCAGGTGCTGGCCACCTCCGAGAAAGATGCCTGTCAGATCCTGCGCTACTCGCCGCAGGCGCTGTCGGTGCAGTTTCACCCGGAATTCTCACGCCATATTATGAGCGCCTGCCTGCCGCCGGACGTCAGCGATAGCGTCGCGGATGCGGATATCGAAGGCGCGGACTGGGCGCGGCAGCTGCTGACGGCATTCTGGCTGCAGACGCGCCCGCAGGCGAATCAGGCTCAGGGCGCGTAGCTGCGCCGACAGCGATAAACCCAGGCGGGCGGCACGTTTTTCAGCACCCGCTGGCGCTGCCAGATAAAGTAGCGCGACAGATCGGGCTGGGTGATCGAAGTGTACTGAAACTGCACGAAAACGCCGTCCGGGCCGAGCGCGTCGAACGCGGCGCGCAGAATGTCGTCGCGCAGCGCCGGCGGCAGCGACAGCAGCGGCAGGCCGGAAAAGATCGCGTCATACTCGCCTGATAACCAGGCCGCCGAACAGCTGCGCACCTGCAGGCGCGCATCTTCCAGCGCGCGCAGCTTATCCGCCAGCGGCGCGCTGATCTCAAACGCATCCAGTGTCGCCTGCGGCTGCATACGCGCCAGCAGATGACGCGTCAGCACGCCGTCGCCCGCACCCAGTTCAGCGACGCGCAGCGCGCTGCGCCAGCAGACGCTGTCACTCATGGCGCGGCACAGCGCCGCCGACGAGGGTGTAATGCTGCCCATCTTGCGCGGATGGCGAATAAACTGGTGAATAAAGTCTGCTTTTGCGCGCATAAGGGTAAAAGCCGAAGCCAGCATGTCACTCTCTCCTGTGATTAACCTTCTCTGTTGACCCTGTTCCGGCCTGAGGTTTCGCTTTTTTTCCGCGCCTCGGCTTATTCTCAGAATTATCCGTGCGCACGGACGGCGCGCTTTTCCTTTGCGGCGGTCACAGTTTCCGACTGCAACATCTGACAGGCTGGGTTTGTTCATTCATTGTTAACAGCAAGTTTCATTGTTGTTTCGATTCCGGTCATGTTAAGGAGATTCACCATGCGTTACGCCTCTCCCGGGGAACAGGGTTCTCTGATTCAGCTGCAGAAAACCTACGGCAACTTCATTAACGGCGAATTCGTGACGCCGGTGAACGGCAACTACTTCACCAACACTTCGCCGGTCAACGGTTCGGTCGCAGGGGAATTCCCGCGCTCGGACAAGGCGGATGTAGACAATGCCGTCGCTGCGGCGCACGCCGCCGCCGAAGCCTGGGGCAAAACTTCGCCGCAGCAGCGGTCGCTGGCGCTGCTCAGGATTGCCGATCGGCTGGAGCAAAATCTGGAATATATGGCGGTGAACGAAACCTGGGATAACGGCAAGCCGGTGCGCGAAACGCTGGCCGCCGATATGCCGCTGGCGGTGGATCACTTCCGTTATTTCGCCGGCTGCGTGCGCGCCCAGGAGGGCACCGCGGCCGAGATCGATGAGTTTACCGCCGCCTACCATTTCCATGAGCCGCTCGGCGTGGTGGCGCAGATTATCCCCTGGAACTTCCCGCTGCTGATGGCGGCGTGGAAGCTGGCTCCGGCGCTGGGCGCGGGCAACTGCGTGGTGCTGAAGCCGGCCGAGCAGACGCCGCTGAGCATTACCCTGTTTGTCGAGCTGATTAAAGATCTGCTGCCGCCCGGCGTGTTGAACGTGGTGCACGGCTACGGCAAAGAGGCGGGCGAGGCGCTGGCCTCCCATCCCGACATCGCCAAAGTTGCCTTTACCGGCTCCACGGCGACCGGCGGCCATATTCTCGAACTGGCGGCGAAGAGCATGATCCCCTCAACCGTCGAGCTGGGCGGCAAATCACCGAACATTTTCTTCGAAGATATCATGCAGGCGGAAGAGAGCTTTATCGAGAAGGCGGCCGAAGGGGTGGTGCTCGGCTTTCTGAATCAGGGCGAGGTGTGTACCTGTCCGTCGCGCGCGCTGGTGCAGGAGTCGATCTACGAGCCCTTTATGGCGGCGGTGATGAAGCGCATCAAAACCATTAAGCGCGGCGATCCAATGGACAGCGAAACCATGGTCGGCGCGCAGGCATCGCAGCAGCAGTTCGACAAGATCCTTTCCTATC
The DNA here is from genome assembly GCF_000738765.1 of Pantoea sp. NGS-ED-1003. Classification (NCBI taxonomy): domain Bacteria; kingdom Pseudomonadati; phylum Pseudomonadota; class Gammaproteobacteria; order Enterobacterales; family Erwiniaceae; genus Pantoea; species Pantoea sp. NGS-ED-1003. The sequence goes on along the minus strand of NZ_JPQA01000001.1, from coordinate 630,581 downwards.
TGGAGATCGCTCGTCAGGAGGGCGCGGAGGTGCTGACCGGCGGCGGTGTAGAGAAGCTGGAAGGCTCGCTCGCCAGCGGCTACTACATTCAGCCGACGCTGCTGAAGGGCGACAACAGCATGCGCGTCTTCCAGGAGGAGATTTTCGGACCCGTGGTCGGCATTACCACCTTTAAGGATGAGGCGGAAGCGATCGCCATCGCCAACGACTCGATTTACGGGCTGGGCGCCGGCGTCTGGACGCGCGATATCAACCGCGCCTACCGCGTCGGCCGCGCCATCAAGGCGGGGCGCGTCTGGACCAACTGCTATCACCTCTATCCGGCGCACGCCGCCTTTGGCGGCTATAAAAAGTCGGGCATCGGACGCGAGACGCACAAGATGATGCTGGACCACTATCAGCAGACCAAAAACCTGCTGGTGAGCTACAGCGTTCAGCCGCTCGGTTTCTTCTGATTTCGCGCTTTGCGGCGCGCTGCTCTCTGGGCAACGCGCCGTTTTTGTTTCATATTAATCCCGGCGCATTTCGCGTTTTTTCGACCCATTGTTAACTGTCATAACCGCGTAAGATTGCTATGGCATGGTCAGGACGGTGGTTCCTGACGGGCCTGAGGCCGAACTGAATAAGGAATGTTGATGAACGAATTTTATAACGTGCTGACTGAACATGACGAGGTGCTGGACGGCGTGGAGTACAGCATCATTGCGGTTAATTTGCCGGTCTCGCTGCGCGATGGCGATGGTGCCGCTCGACTGCGGGCGGGAGAAGCGAGCGATGCGGCGGAAGTGCCGCGTTTCTGGTAGTCCGTCGTAATATTAGACGAGCACAATACGCCTGAAACAGATTCTTGCAGGCAGCTCTGAGGCTTAATACGCGGCTGGCAGGGTTCGAGGAGCAAAGCGTCCCGCGACATGGATGTCGCGGGCCGAGCGAGCAGGGATGCGTAAAGCGCCTTTGCGATCGAATCCTGCCAGCCGCGTGAGCACAAAGGTCACGCCTTCTACAAGGTATTTAAGGTTTACTTCACGCAGCGCGCGCAGGTGCTGTCCTGAATCTGCTTAAAGAAATCGTTGCCTTTGTCGTCCACGAGGATAAACGCCGGGAAGTTCTCAACCTCAATCTTCCAGATCGCCTCCATCCCCAGCTTGGCATACTCCACGCACTCCAGCTTTTTAATACTCTGCTGCGCCAGCACCGCCGCCGGGCCGCCGATGCTGCCGAGATAGAACCCGCCGTGCTTCTGGCAGGCGTCCGTCACCTGCTGGCTGCGGTTGCCCTTCGCCAGCATAATCATGCTGCCGCCGTGCGACTGCAGCAGATCGACGTAGGAATCCATGCGGCCAGCGGTAGTCGGGCCAAGCGAGCCGGAGGCGTAACCTTCTGGCGTTTTCGCCGGACCGGCGTAATAGATCGGGTGATCTTTCACATACTGCGGCAGCCCTTCGCCGCTGTCGATGCGCTCTTTCAGCTTCGCGTGGGCGATATCACGCGCCACGATAATGGTGCCGCTCAGCGAGAGACGCGTAGAAACCGGGTAAGCGGAGAGCTGCGCCAGAATCTCTTTCATCGGCCGGTTAAGATCGACGCTCACCACGCCGCCTTCGCCCTGCTGACGCAGCGCTTCCGGAATATACTGCGCCGGGTTATCCTCCAGCTTCTCAATCCAGATGCCGTCGCGGTTGATCTTCGCTTTGATATTGCGGTCCGCTGAACAGGAGACGCCCATGCCCACTGGACAGGAGGCGCCGTGGCGCGGCAGGCGGATAACGCGGATATCGTGCGCGAAATATTTGCCGCCGAACTGCGCGCCGAGGCCGAGCTGCTGCGCCGCCTCCAGCAGTTCCTGCTCCAGCGCCAGATCGCGGAACGCCTGGCCATGCTCGTTGCCGCTGGTCGGCAGGCTATCGTAATAGTGGGTCGAGGCGAGCTTCACGGTCTTCAGCGTGGCCTCCGCCGAGGTGCCGCCGATCACGAACGCGATGTGATAGGGCGGACAGGCGGCGGTGCCGAGCGACATCATCTTATCCACCAGATAGTTTTTCAGCTTGCCGGGCGAGAGCAGCGCTTTGGTCTCCTGGTAGAGATAGGTTTTGTTGGCTGAGCCGCCGCCCTTGGCGATGCAGAGGAACTTATATTCGTCGCCGTCGGTGCTGTAGATATCGATCTGCGCCGGCAGGTTGGTGCCGGTATTCACCTCGTTATACATGTCGAGCGCGGCGTTCTGCGAATAGCGCAGGTTGTCTTCGATAAAGGTGTTGTAGACGCCCTGCGACAGCGCGGCTTCGTCGTCGCCGCCGGTCCAGACGCGCTGCCCTTTTTTGCCCATAATGATTGCCGTGCCGGTATCCTGGCAGGTCGGCAGCACGCCTTTGGCGGCAATTTCCGAGTTGCGCAGAAACTGCAGGGCGACATATTTGTCGTTCTCGCTCGCTTCATCGTCCGCAAGGATAGAGGCGACCTGCTGCTGGTGCGCCGGACGCAGCATAAAAGAGGCGTCGTGAAACGCCTGCTGCGCCAGCAGCGTCAGCGCTTTGGGATCGACCTTCAGCACCTCTTCGCCTTCGAAGCTGGTGACGGAGACGTGCTCGCGCGTCAGCAGATAGTACTGGGTGTCATCGTGGGACAGCGGAAAGGGCTCTTGATAGTAGAAAGGTTTGTTCGACATCTCGGCTCACTTATGCGGCGGCGACGGCTCGCGCAGCGCGAGACGAACAGCCGCAAATATTGTTGGTTTTTATTTCGCCAGCCGCGCGGGACGCGGCTGGCGTAAGCTGAAGGGAAAGGATTTTACACTTTATTAACCTGTTTCGTCGCCTGCTTTAGAACATCATCACCATCCACGGATAGGCGATCAGCATCAGCAGCACCAGGAACAGCAGGCCGAAAATGGTGCCCAGACGCCAGTAGTCTTTGGTCGGCAGATAACCGCTGCCGTAGTAAATCGGGCTGGGGCCGGTACCGTAAGGAGTGATAATCCCCATCACGCCAAGCGAGGTGCAGAGCATCAGGCAGAACACCGGCATATTGATGCCCGGGATCGCCGCGGCGATGGTCAGCATTGCGGGGAGCAGCGCGGTGGTGTGCGCCGTGGTGCTGGCGAACAGGTAGTGCAGCAGATAGAAGGCGACAAGCAACACTACCGCGGAGACCTGCGGGTCGTAACCCTGCAGTAGCATGCCGCCCTCTTTGCCCAGCCAGGCGATAAAGCCGACGCGCGCCAGGCCATCCGCCAGCGCCACCAGGGTGGCGAACCAGGCGAAGGTGTTCCACGCCGCTTTGTTGCTGGTGATGTCGCTCCAGTTCAGCACGCCGGTCCAGAGCATCAGTATGATAACCAGCAGCGCAGCCATCGCAGGCTCGATCCAGGCGGTGGCGAAAATCCACATCAGCAGCGCGCACACCACGAAAATCAGCAGCAGGATCTCGTTGCGCGACAGTTTGCCCAGCTTTTGCAGTTCGGCGGTGGCCCAGCGCGGCACTTCGTCGTTGACCTTCACTTCCGGCGGATAGAGCCAGTACGCCAGCAGCGGCATGGTCAGGATCAGCAGCACGCCGAGCGGCAGGAAGGCGATAAACCACATGCCCCAGGAGATATCGAAGCCGACGACGCTTTTCACCAGCGCCAGCGCCAGCAGGTTCGGCGCCAGCGCCGACAGGAACATAGAGCTGGTGATACAGGCGGCGGTAATCGCCACCCACATCAGGTAAGAGCCGATGCGGCGCGCGCTCGGGTCGTTGGGTTTAGAGCCGTAGAGCGGCGGCAGGTTGGCGATAATCGGGTAGATGGTGCCGCCGCTGCGCGCGGTGTTTGACGGGGTAAAAGGCGCCAGCAGCAGATCGGCGAAGGTAATGGCGTAGCCGAGCGTCAGGCTGCGACGGCCAAGATATTTCACCAGAATCAGCGCCAGGCGGCGGCCGAACTGAGTTTTATCGTAGCCGGCGGCGAACATAAAGGCGCCAAAAATCAGCCAGACGGTGGAGTTGCCGAAACCGCTTACGCCCCATTTAAACGCCTCGGTGGCGACCTTGAAGCCGGGCTTCGCCAGCTCGGCGGGGCTAAACAGCACGAACTGGCTGAAGAGGGCGATGACCACCACGCCGGTCAGGCCGATAACCGCGCCCGGCAGCGGTTCGAAGATCAGGCCGACGATAACGCCGACGAAGATGGCGAAAAAGTGCCAGGCGTAGGGCTCGAGCCCGGCGGGGGTCGGCACCAGCATCAGCAGGACGGCGACCACGATGGGCAGGGCCAGCATGATCCAGCGTTTGTGTTGTCCCGGCGGCGGGACGGGCGCAGGTTGCGCGGCTTCGTTCAGCGTCGTTTTCATGTTCATAGTGAGGGTCTGCAAGTTATAAAGAAGAGAGTGTCGGCTTTGTTGATGCACCGTTTATTATTAGTGCGCGTAGAACGCCTTCAGCAAAACCTTATTGAATAACGTCTTCATGTGACAACTTTATTAAATAAACTTTTGCGTCGTGGCTATATGATGCGCCTGCCATAATAGTAAATTTTGATCTAGATCAAAGAGTGAGTTTGCCTTTTAACTGGATTAAAGTCTTTAAAATCCGATCTGCACTCTTAAGAAGATTCCGAAGCGACAAATAGCGTTACTGGCGCTTTTTTCTGCAAATTTCACCGCTTTTACCTTGTTGAAAAGTATAGTTTAATTTTATATTATAACAATAATTTGATTTTTTCAGCGCTTTCGCTAACATTACTATAACTAAAATCTCAGCCATTGCAAAATAAATAACTCCGCTCCTTTAAAAGTTTTATAACTATATTCATTTCTTTTGTAGCTAAAGTAACTGGTATATTAGTGGCATTAAGCCGGACCTTTTAATAATCACCAGAGTGCCTCGTCCGCAGAATTTCTCAGCTTTTAATTTCCGGAGTTAATCTAAATGAATACTCGCACCCCGCTTTTAAATCCGCTGACTTTGCCCAACGGCGCGGTATTAAAAAATCGTCTGGTCATGGCGCCGATGACCACCTGTACGGGATTTTACGACGGTACCGTGACCAGCGAGCTCGTGGAGTACTATCGCGCGCGCGCAGGCACGCTCGGTACGGTTATCGTCGAATCCTGTTTTATCGATAACAAAGGCCCCGCCTTTCCCGGCGCTATCGGCATCGACAGCGACAACAAGATCCCCGGACTTGCCCGAATCGCCGACGCGATTAAATCGCAGGGCTCGACGGCTATTCTGCAGATTTACCACGGCGGCCGTATGGTGGAACCGGGGCTGATCGGCGGCAAAACGCCGGTGGGCCCCAGCGCCATTGCCGCACCGCGCGAAGGCGCGACCACGCCGCAGGCGCTGACCGCCGACGAAGTTGAAGTGATGATCACTAAATTCGGCGACGCGGTGAACCGCGCCATCAAGGCGGGCTTCGACGGCGTGGAGCTGCACGGCGCCAATACCTATCTGATCCAGCAGTTCTTTTCCCCTAACTCTAACCAGCGCGACGACAAGTGGGGCGGCAGCCGCGAAAACCGCGCCCGTTTCCCGCTGGCGGTGCTGGATATCGCCCATAAAATGGCGGAGCGCATCGCGCACAACACCTTCATTATCGGCTATCGCTTCTCGCCGGAAGAGATCGAAGTGCCCGGCATTCGCTTTGCCGACACACTCTATCTGCTGGAAAAACTGGCGGAGCGCGGCCTCGACTACGTGCACTTTTCCATGGGCCAGCTGCTGCGCCCCTCGATCGTCGATACCCGCGACCCGATGCCGCTGATCGACAAATATATCGCGCAGCGTTCCGAACGCCTGGCGAAGGTGCCGGTTATCGGCGTCGGCGGCGTGGTGAATAAAGCCGACGTGGAGATGGCACTGGAGCACGGCTACGATCTGGTGGCGATCGGCAAAGCCTGCATCGCCTATCCTGACTGGGCGGATCGCGTGCTGAACAACGAGCATCTCGACCTCTATATTGACAGCACCCAGCGCGAAGCGCTGATGATCCCGGAACCGCTGTGGCGCTTCTCGCTGGTGGACGCGATGATCCGCGAAGTCAGCGCGCCGGGCCGCAAATACAAGGCGGGCGTCTATCAGGAGAAAGTCGAGGCGGAAGCGCTGAAGCTGAAAATCAACGTCACCCTGGATACCGACCGCATCACCGATATTTCAATGGTGCCGGACGATACGCTGGACGTTGATTTTACCGAGACCTTTGAAAGCCTGCGTAACCGCATTCTGGTGGCCAACAGCCCGCACGTTGACGCCATCAGCGGCGCCACTACCCAGAGCGAGGCGCTGAAAAAAGCGGTATCGCGCGCGCTCTCCACCTCCAGCAAAGAGTATGTAATTGAAGAGGGCGGTAATCCTTCCGCACCGCAGAACTACGACGTAGTCGTGATCGGCAGCGGCGGCGCAGGCCTGGCGGCGGCGATTCAGGCGCACGACGAAGGCGCGCGCGTGGTCATCATCGAGAAGATGCCGACTATCGGCGGCAACACCATCAAAGCCTCGGTGGGCATGAACGCGGCGGAAACCCGCTTCCAGGCGATGAAGGGCATCAAAGACAGCAAAGAGCTCTTCTATCAGGAGACGCTGAAAGGCGGCCAGCATAAAAACAACCCGGTGCTGCTGCGCGAGTTCGTCGAGCTGGCGCCAGAGGCGATCGACTGGCTGGCGGATCACGGCATCGAGCTGAACGATATCACTATCACCGGCGGCATGAGCATCGACCGCACGCACCGCCCTGCGGACCGTTCGGCGGTTGGCGGCTACCTGATCAGCGGCCTGGTGAAAAACATCAACAAGCGCAATATCGAAGTGCTGCTGGATACCTCGGTCGCTGAAATCCTCACCGAGAACGGCGCGGTAACCGGCGTGAAGGTGGTGGATGAGTACTACGACAGCCGCATCCTCTATGCGAAAAGCGTGATCGTCGCCACCGGCGGCTTCAGCGCCAACCGCGAGATGGTGGTGAAATACCGCCCTGAGCTGGACGGCTTCGTCACCACCAACCACAAAGGGGCGACCGGCAGCGGCATCGCCATGCTGCAGAAGCTGGGCGCGGATACGGTCGATATGGGCGAAATCCAGATCCATCCCACCGTCGAGCAGACCACCTCGTATCTGATCTCTGAATCGATTCGCGGCGGCGGCGCTATTCTGGTGTCGCAGGAGGGCAAACGCTTCTTCAACGAGATGGAGACCCGCGACAAGGTTTCCGCGCAGATTATCGCGCTGCCGGAGAAAAGCGCCTGGGTGGTCTTCGACGAACAGGTGCGGGCGAACAATAAAGCGGCCGATGAGTATATCGCCAAGGGCTTCGTTATCAGCGCGCCGACCGTGGGCGAGCTGGCGGTGAAGCTGAATATGGAGCACACCACCCTTGAGGAGACGCTGGCGCGCTACAACCAGTTCGTGGTGGATCAGAAGGATGAGGATTTCGGGCGCACCACCGCGCTGCGTCATCCACTGAATCAGGGGCCGTTCTACGCCATTCGCGTCGCGCCTGGGGTGCATCACACCATGGGCGGCGTGACCATCAATACCGACACCGCGGTGCTCGACAGCAACAAACAGGTGATTCGCGGCGCCTGGGCGGCAGGGGAAGTGGTCGGCGGCATCCACGGCGCCAACCGTATCGGCGGCAACGCCGTGGCAGATATCATTATCTTTGGTATTCTTGCCGGACGTAACGCGGCGGCCCTGGCGCGCGGCTAGTCCGCTGTCGGCGACGGTGCACCGGGCAATCCTACCCGGCGCGCCGTTGCCGGATCCACTTTGACAGCCGAGGCGAGTATGTCAGCCGACGAAGGCGTTTACGCCTATTCCGCAGTACTGATGGGTTCGCCCATTCTTCTTAAGCTCTTTGACGATAATGCGGCGCTGGCCGCGCAGGTCTTCCGCCTTATCCGCCATCAGGAGAATATCCTCACCGTCAACCGCGCCCACTCCGAGGTGATGGCGATCAACCACGCCGCAGGCAAAGAGCCGGTCTGCGTCAGCCGAGAAGTGTTCGATCTCATTCAGTGCGCGCACCAGGTCAGTCTGCCGCCGCACAGCCTGTTCAATTTCACCATCGGACCGCTGGTCAAGCGCTGGAAGATCGGCTTTCAGGGACGCAGCGTGCCGCCGCAGGGCGATCTGGAGAAGCTGATGGCGCTGACCGATCCGCGCGAGGTCGTGCTGGATCCTGAGCGGCGCAGCGTGTTTCTGCGCCAGCCAGGCATGGAGATCGATTTGGGCGCCATCGCCAAAGGCTATATCGCCGACCTGGTGCGCAGCTTTCTGCGCCAGCAGGGCGTGGATAGGGCGCTGATTAACCTCGGCGGCAACGTGCAGACGCTTGGCGCGCCGCCGCAGACCGCCGGCTGGTCGGTGGGGCTGAAAACCCCGTTCGGCCAGGGTGACGACTTAATTGGCGTAATTGAGGTAGCAGGGAAATCGGTGGTGACCTCTGGGGTCTACGAGCGCTACTTCGAGCTGGACGGCCGCCTCTATCATCACATCCTCGACGCGCGCAGCGGCTATCCGCTCGACAACGAGCTGCTCAGCGTCACGGTGATTTCCGACCGCTCGATAGATGGCGACATCTACACCACGCTGCTCTACGGGCTGGGCGTAGAGCAGAGCATTAAGGCGCTGCGCGACGCGCCGCACATCGAAGCGATTTTCGTTACCCGCGACCAGCAGGTGATCTGCTCCTCGTCGCGTCAGTTCGCGTTTCGTCTGCACGACCGTCGCTATCAGCTGACTACTGACAGTACTGCCTGAGCAGCGAATGGTATTCCGGCTGCAGGCGGTAGCGATAGACCGGGCGGCCGGTCGCGCCATAGTGAATGCTGGTGAAGAGAATGTTGATCTGCGCCAGCCAGATCAGGTACTTGCGGCAGGAGACGCGCGAGATATTCACCTCCGCCGCCAGCTCGTCGGTGGAGAATTCGCTGCCGGGATGGGCGTCGATCCACTGGCAGAGGGTGCGCAGTGTCTGCGGGGTCAAGCCTTTCGGCAGCCGTTTGCTGTCGTTGGTGGTGGGCGGATTGCCGTGGATCAACTGGTCGACTTCCGCCTGCTGATAGTAGAGATGGTTATCCATCAGCGACTTCTTCTGCCGCCAGTTGGTGAGCGCCTCTTCAAAACGCGGGAACTGGAAGGGTTTGATCAGATAATCCACCACGCCGTAGTGCAGCGAGGTTTTGATGGTGGCGGCGTCGGCGGCGGATGAAATAATGATCACCTCGACAGGCTGCTTCGCCTCGCGCAGCTCCGGCAGCAGATCCAGCCCGTTCTCATGCTGCAGATAGATATCGAGCAGCACCAGATCCACGGCGGGTTCGCTGTGAAGGATCATCTCTTTCGCCTGCTGCAGCGTCGACGCCGTGCCGACGCAGTGAAAGCCCGGCACCTGCCCGACGTAAACGCGATTCAGCTCGGCGACCATAGCGTCATCATCGACCACTAACACATTGATCATGCGGTTTTGTTGCCTCCATCCCAGGGAAGTTGTACAAAAAATTGGGTAAACACGCCGGGTTCCGACTCCACGCTGACGCTGCCGCCAAGGCTTTCCGTCTGCTGCTTCAGCAGATAGAGCCCGACGCCGCGATCCTCGCCTTTGGTTGAAAAGCCTTTGTCAAAGATAGCATCCAGCTGGTCGGTCGGGATGCCTGGCCCGTCGTCGCTGACTTCGCACGCCAGCCAGCCGTTCTGGTAGTGCAGCATCACGTGGATATCGCCGTTGTGTTCACTGCCCAGCGCGTCAAGCGCGTTCTCGATCAGATTGCCGAGCACGGTGATCAGTACGGCGATCTGCTGCTCGTTGCCGATATCGGGCAGGAAGCTGGCGTCGCTCAGCGTCAGGCGATGGCCGCTGTCCGAGGCGCGATTGATTTTACTCAGCAGGAAGCCGGCAATCACCGGCGACTTAATTTTGTCGAGCAGCGAACCGATTTCGGTCTGGTAGTTGTTCGCCGTTTTTAAAATATAGGCTTCGACCTGCGCATAGTTTTTCATGTGCAGCAGGCCAAGGATCACGTGCAGCTTATTCATAAACTCATGCGAGCGCTCACGCAGCGCGTCGACGTAGTTTACCATGCCGCTCAGGCGCTGCAGCAGCTGCGTGATTTCGGTTTTATCTCTGAAGGTGCAGACCGCGCCGATAAGCCGCTGCTGGCTATAGACCGGCACGGTGTTGCTCAGCAGCACATGGCCGTTGATATTCAGCTCTTCGTCACGCCGCGCGCGGCCGGTGGCCAGCGTCTCCTGCAGCTGAGCGTGAATAACGCTGGCCTCCTCCATGCTGCCGGAGCTCTCCTCCGTCAGCAGCTTTTGCGCCGCCTCGTTGATCAACGACACCTCGGCATGAGCGTCCACTGCGATGACGCCCTCTTTGACCGAGTGCAGAATCGCCTGGCGCTGCTCGAACAGCGAGGAGATCTCCCAGGGTTCGAGCCCGAAGAGGATGCGCTTCAGGGTTTTTACCAGCGCCAGCGTGCCCAGCGCGCCCGCCAGCGCGCCGATCAGGATGGTCCAGATAATGCTCCAGCGGCTCTGGTTAATCTGATCGCTGACCGCCTCCAGCGAGATGCCTATCGACACCACGCCGATCTGCTGCTGCTGCGCGTTATAGACCGGCGTAAAGACGCGCAGCGCCTCCGCCAGCGAGCCGCGATTGACCGAGACGTTCTCTTTGCCCTGCAGCGCCGGATTGATGTCGTTGCCGATAAAGTGCTGCCCGATCAGCGCCGGATTAAGATGGGAGTAGCGGATGCCCTGCATATTGGTCACCACCACGAACAGCAGACTATTGTGCTGCTGCGCCGCGCGCGCGATGGGCTGGATAATGCCGGCGTCCGGCGGCCCGCTCAGCGCCTGCTGGATGGCAGGCACGTCCGCCAGCGTGCGCGCCACGGCCATCGCCTTATCTTCCAGCTGCTTCTGCGTGGCATTGCCGATCTGAAAGAAGTAGAGCAGATGCACGCTGAGCAGCACGAAAGTGACCACCGCGCCGATCATCAGCGTGACCAGCGTGCTGAGCTTCATATGTTTTTTGCGGGTCAGGTTGCCTTGCGGAGTGTCGCGCATCGTCGGTCCTTTGTCGGAAAGCGGTGGGGTATTATCCCTTTCCGGCGCGAATTGAAAACCTTTTTAACGGTAAGCAGGGCGCTGGGGTTTAGCGGCCCAGCAGAGCGGGCGTGAGCCGAGTTTTCAGGGGGAATTGAGCATCCTGAAACAGCAGAAGCTTATAGCTATTAAACCGATATTTTGTTTTTATGTGTTTGTTATAAAATGTTTTTATTATTAGCCATGATTTTAATACCTATTATTGTATTCACCTTCGCTGATGCTGTCTGCGGTTAGTTATCAAAGCACGAATCAACTTTTGCGCATTTGGATTGACTAGTACCATTTCTTTTCATAACAAATAATGATGCGTCAACTGTTGGTGAACAGGCCAAATTCAATCTTTTATAGCTGCCGATTCTCACGATATGAAACAATTCAGGATTTATATGTTTTTAAGAATATTCTCATTCCTATCTTGATTTTATTTTTTTTTTCATCAGAATCTATAGTTCACAACCTGTATTCATATCAAAACGACCGTTAAAGGGATTACTGTGAACAAGATACACATACCATTAGACAGCGGAGAGTCGGCGGTTCTTAAGGATCCAGATACGTTACTCCCCCGTAACATTTATGAACAGCTAGCTCGTTTTATAGCAAAGGCTGTTGATAATGTACCGAAAACTTCGGAATCGCTCAACGAAACGCGCAGCCATAAAGCGATATCTATTGACGGTGAAAGGGGAACGGGGAAAACCTCGGTACTTGTGAATTTAAGTGATTACTTAAAGAGTAATGATGATGATCTTGCTGCAAAAATTCACATTCTTGACCCTATCGACCCGACGCTGCTTGAAGATGGTGAATCGCTGTTTTTACATATTATTGTTGCTGCTGTACTTCAAGATAAGGAGATCAAAGCTGCACAGGGTCGAGACATTAATAAGTCTAGAGCTTTCACTCAAAAGCTTGAGGAGTTAGCCCACGGTTTGGAATCTGTTGATTTGCAGCAAAGTCAGCGAGGGATGGATAAAATTCGCTCATTATATGGCAGCAAGCATTTGGCAAATTGTGTTGAAGAATTTTTGAAATCTGCATTGGACTTGATTGGAAAAAAATTACTGATACTGCCGATTGATGACGTAGACACTTCGCTTAATCGAGCATTTGAGAACCTAGAAATACTGCGTCGTTATCTTACATCTCCGTACGTATTGCCTATTGTGAGCGGAGATCGTCGCCTATATGATGAAGTCTGTTGGCGTGATTTTCATGGCCGGCTGAATAAAGATTCGTCTTATGAGCGTAAGAAGTCTTATGATATCGCTAAGGAATTAGCTATTGAATATCAACGTAAAATTTTGCCATTGCCTCGTAGACTCAATATGCCCGCCGTGAGCGATTACTGGCAGCAAGACGGTATCAATGTCACTCTGAATAAAGATGGTATACCTCTACGCAATTTCATGGCGTGGCTTAAGATTTTTATTACTGGGCCGGTAAACGGTTTAGAGGGCAGCGATTTACCGTTACCTATCCCATCGATACGTGCCCTAACGCAGTTTATTAATCACTGCGGCGATTTGATAACAGAACTCCCTCCAGAACTTAAAAATAAAGATACTCCACTTTCCGTTCGCCGCTGGTGGCAGATGCCTGATGTTCCACAAACTGTGCTTGAAGCTTTTGCTTTGAAACACCGAGAACTCAGTAAAGAAACTAAGCGAGATTATGCTGATGCTTACAAAGTCTTTAGCGAAAAGTATCTGGCTTGGAATTCTCAAAATTCTGAAGCAACAATCAAAATCAAAGAGAGCGCTAAATTAGTAGACGATATTAATTGGCTTAACAAGTTGCTGAGCTATTTTCGGTTCGAACCAAAGGCTGGTCCTGTCTATTTAACACTTGAGTCTAAATTAAAATGGACTGAATGGCGAAATGGTAAAAATCGTAATACCTCGATATTTGATACCGTAATTTTTCAACCTTTGCTGCAGGAGCGACCTGAATATTCCATTTTTGATCCAGGGGAAAGTTTGTCCGATTGGGAGTCTCAATTATCAAAAAGTTTACCTGAAGGCTGGCTTTCTGTAGTTAAGGGTAAAATGACAATTCTGCCTTATCCTATTGCAGAGACGGGAATTAACTCGGCTTTAAGATGGAAATATTGGAAAGATGTTGAGAGTAATGATGCTAATGAAGAGATAAAAGATAAGGCAATTTTTCTGATTAGTGCTTTAACACAAAGGAATTTCTACACCAATGCCAGGCAGTCAATTGTTCTCAATATCGGGCGCATTTTTGAAATTATCATCGCCAGCTTGATATCAGATCTGAACTTATCAGACTTGCAGCGAATTCTTCATAGACCACCTTTTTATTCTGCCAGCGCCCTTGCGCCGACTAAAAAGCTAAAAATTAATGAGCCTGAGGGGGGGGATTCTGGAGGTAATGCGGATGATTTTGAAAAAGAAGAAACTTATGAACAGGAAGATAAATTAGATAACTCATTAGAGTTGCTTTATGAGGATATTAAAGTTTGGCGAAAAGAAAATTATCTTGATAAGTTAAATGTATCGCCTTGGATGGTGTATAAGGTTTTTAATAAAGTCTATAGCCAAGTTGCGAGTAATGCTATTGACCAAAATGGTATGCAGGATATTACTCAGGCAATCAATATTGTAGGTCGTGTTTTTTATTCAACTTGGTCGGCATTTGGTAGTTTTGAAAAAGGTGAGTTGTTTGGTTTGCCAGATGTAGTGGCGACGACCAATATTAGTTCATTAAAGAACTTCTATCAACATTCTAATTTCCGTGCAAATCTCGGGCCGTTTACACCTGAACAGAACTTGCACCAAGGGCCGACAAGTCGGAGTGCTCATAACCGAAAGCTTTTTGGTGAAATGAGTAGAACCGTCAGCTATGTTCTGAGTTCACACCCTCTCAAACGATGGATAGATGCAGTATTATTAGCGGATTTTAAACAGCCACAAAAAAATCAAAGCACTGTGAAAAAAACAACATCGCAACGAAGGTTGTCTAAAGCTCGGCGATTTATCATTGATAAATTAGATATCGACGAAACGCAAAACTTGACGAAAGAAATCATCAAAGAGCGGCTAGAGATATTACGTCAATCTCAAGAGCTTGAGCAATTTATCAACTCGGTTAAACAACAGTTATCTCCTAACGATAATACAGTGAAAGTTCTGCTAGAGGTATACAGTGAATCCTTCCCTGAAGGTGAAAAATAATGTTAACTCGATCGCTGAGTGAACATGCTGCAGGATGTTTTTTCACCGACGAGCGCCTTTCACGGCGCTTTTGGGGGAGCTTGGTATCACCGCCGACGGATTTTAAGCAATGGTCGTCATTGCAGGAGGAGTGCTATGAGCTGCTCGTAGAGAGCATTGATCGCCGTTATCCTCGCACTTATCGATTGACCGACGTGCGTCAGCTGATGGGGAAAATCTGTGACAATGGTTTGTTGACCAGCCCGGAACTGCCCTGGCTTGATGTCATTGCAGAACAGCTGCTGCTGCGTAATGGTGATTTGCTCTACTACCGCGAGAATAAGGTACAAGATTACGTGCGGATGGCGGCAGAACTGGATCCGGCTCTGCTTGCAGGGTGGCGTCTTAGCGACTGGCTGCAGCAAAGTCCTCTTCCGCGATTGTCGGACATCACTCGGGTGGTGATGGCTCAGAATCCGTTTTTCGCGCCGCCAGCCAGTACGGGCAAGCCTTATGCAGAGGGGCACGTCCATCTGGGGGGGGTGACTACGGGAGATAATCTCTTGGATAGTTATCTTTTTGAAGAGATTCAACTGCCAAAGAGCAATAAAACATCGTTGTGGGCGTATGAAGAGCATGATGATTTAACGCCGCTGTTGGTTCGGGCAAAGTCACTGCTTTCACTGTTACTTTCCGATCAGTTTGAAACGGTTTACGAGAAATATGCGACCTTAAATGACCCGATGAAGAAAAGTCAGAACCTCCCGGACTGGCTAATCCTTGCTAAAAAGAACCGCGGCGCAGAAAACGTCGGTCCCGGCTTGCTATTAAGCCAGCTGGCGCATGCCTCACATCAAAAACATCCTTCACGCTGGCTATGGCTGCAGCTTTATCTTTGCCACTCTTACCAGCTGAAGGATACCCATCCGCTGGAGCGCACGGCAATACTCTGCTTTTGGCTTACGGTTAATGCGCTTCGGCGTCGCATTATTATGGACGGGCAGGGGCTTACGCGTTTTACCGAGCGCTATTTCGCTGGCGCGTTACGCTCGGGCAAGAAAACTGACAGCAGAAATATGCGTTATCTGTTTGCTGGCAAAGACGATATGGCCGAAGTAAAGGCATCCCCGAATGCTTTCAGCCATAAAATGGTGACAGGGTTTTCCACAACACTGCTCAACACTCTCGGTATCCCCCCCATTTCTCCGCCGTATGTTTTTGGTGAACATGATATTAAGCCAGACGAATGCACGCTGCGCTACATTGAAGCGCTCGAGCGATGGCATTTTTGTGGACACTTTTCGCGTTCTAAAAGCACAAGCCGCGGTAAGCGACCAACGGCTGATTTGCAGAAAAACTGGGCACAAGCAGAGCAATTGCTGCAAAAGCTTTACAGCCACAGTGGCTGGAATCACCCCGTTTATTTAGGGGGGAAACGTAACCCACACTTTAATTTTCAGCCGTCGAACTGGTTTCGGGGGCTGGATGTTGCAGGGGATGAGAATGCCCTGAAAATTGCATGTTTTGCGCCGATGCTAAGATGGCTGCGCAGCGGGCTATATCCGGTGCCCGACGGGCTTCGTGCTAGTACGGGCTTTCATTTTAGCATCCATGCAGGGGAGGATTACGCGCATCCTGCGTCGGGGTTGCGCCATATCGATGAAACGGTGCGCTTCTGCGAGATGCGAGAGGGGGACCGGTTGGGCCATGCTCTCGCGCTGGGAATTGAACCTGCGCTCTGGGCGAAGCGGCATGGAGAAATGATACTTCCGCTGGATGAGCATTTAGATAATCTTGTCTGGCAGTGGCACTATGCCACAGTTTTGTCGGGTTCGTTGCCACTTGCTCAGGCGGTATTACCTCTTATTGAGCGGCGCATTGCGCGTTTTGTCGCGCGTTGTGATTGGTGCAAGGAGAGACTACCTCAAATAGATAGTAGCGTGGCGGATAAACGAGCTAGCGGGGATGAACCAACTCTTAAGAATATCACGCCTGATACGCTCTACCGGGCTTGGCTTCTGCGACGTAATTGCTCGTATCGTCTACAACAACTCCACGGTGGAGTGCCGTTAACCTCGCAGGAGAAATGCGCACTACCAGACTGGTCAACGTTAAGTGATAAAGACAGTGTGGCGGCGCAGCTTTATCAGCAAAGACACTCCAGCCTGCTTGAAGATCTCCCTCCCCAGCTAGTGGTTGTGCGGGTTGCGGACGAATGGAGCATGCAGGAGTTGATTGGTCTAGGGAACCGCAGCAAACTGCGCCAGGAGGCAAGCGGCGATAAAGATATCCTCCAAGATATTGATACACCGGTAGAGCTACAGTTTATGCATGCATTGCAGGACTATTTGCTTGATCGCTATGATCGCAAAGGGTTGATTATCGAAACCAACCCAACATCCAACGTATATATCGCGCGATTCCAAAAGCATGTAGAGCATCCTATTTTTCGTTGGAATCCTCCGGATGAAGAATTGTTGAAACTAGGTGCTGAATTCAATCGCTATGGATTGCGCCGTGGTCCTGTCAGAGTTTTAGTCAATACTGACGATCCAGGGATTATGCCTACGACATTACGAACGGAGTTTTTACTACTGCGGGAGGCTGCGATTGAACGCGGCATAAGCCGAACGATGGCTGAATATTGGCTGGAAAGGCTGCGTCTGTACGGTTTGGAGCAGTTTCAGCGTAATCATTTAAATGTATTTGAAGTTATTGAATAGAGGATTTTATCGTGAGTGGTACATCGCCTTACTTACATTATTCGGATGCTGATGGGTTACAACCTAAGCTCAAGAAAGAGTTGGAAAATTTACGGGAAAAAGAATATTTGTCGTACTGGCCTCGCTTTCTAATACGTAGAGTTCCGCTTTACGCTATTCCGTTCCTTATGGTCTTCACCTTTTTCTTTTGTCTGAGTTTAACGAAGAAAGTTGGGGGGGAGAAAGTGAATAATATGCTTGTAACCTTAAGTATATCCTTCAGTGGCTACTTGCTGCTTGGGGTTATTATTTCTGTTTTCATATTACTCTTGCAGTGGAGGTGCTTCAACTGTAAGTACAGTCTGCAGGATGCGAATGAAATTATTAGGCATCGTAAGTTAAATTATAAATCGTTCGCCTATATTGTGTTTTTTATTTCGTTTGTGCTTTTGTTTGTTTTTATTTATTGCACGGATAATAAAGTTTTTTATGGTTTTATCGTGTCTCTCGTTTTGACATTATTACCATTAATAATTGATCGTACATTGGGGGTGACTCGTCAAAATGAACGTCTCAAACTTCATATAAGGAGGTTAGAGCGCCTAGATGAATTGAATATTCTCCGAGAAAAAATGAACGTTAAATTCGAAGAATCCCATTTTATCGAGTATATGAAGCTTGTTGATGAAGCCGATCACAGTAAGAACCATGATACAGTTAGCGACACATCATATTTTATGACATTGATTGAAAATAAGCTAAAAGCATAATCGGTTTCAATATCATGCTTTATAAAAAATCCACGCAATTGCGTGGATTTTTTTCAGACTATTAGGGCAATACTGCCCTAAAAAAGACGTTAGACGTTAAACAAAAAGTTCATCACATCGCCATCTTTTACAATGTACTCTTTACCTTCTGAACGCATCTTGCCCGCTTCTTTCGCGCCCTGTTCGCCTTTATAGGCGACAAAGTCGTCAAACGCGATGGTCTGCGCGCGGATAAAGCCTTTCTCGAAGTCGGTATGGATCTTGCCCGCCGCCTGCGGCGCGGTTGCGCCGACCGGGATGGTCCAGGCGCGCACTTCTTTCACGCCAGCAGTGAAGTAGGTCTGCAGATTGAGCAGGGCGTAACCGGCGCGGATCACGCGGTTCAGGCCCGGTTCTTCCAGACCTAACTCGGCCATAAACTCGGCACGATCTTCATCGTCCAGCTCGGCGATATCTGACTCAACGGCGGCGCAAACCGGCACCACCACGGAGCCTTCCGCTTCAGCGATGGCGCGCACCTGGTCGAGATAGGGGTTGTTCTCGAAACCGTCTTCGTTGACGTTGGCGATATACATGGTCGGCTTCAGCGTCAGGAAGCTCAGGTAGCGGATCGCCGCTTTCTCATCGGCGTCCAGCTTCAGCGCGCGCAGCATACCGGCGTTTTCCAGATGCGGCAGGCACTTCTCCAGCGCGGCCAGTTCGACCTTCGCGTCTTTGTCGCCGCCTTTGGCTTTCTTCTGCACGCGCTGAATGGCGCGCTCGCAGGTTTCCAGATCGGAGAGCGCCAGCTCGGTGTTGATGACGTCGATATCTTCCGCCGGATCCACTTTGCCCGCGACGTGAATGATGTTTTCGTTCTCGAAGCAGCGCACGACGTGGCCGATCGCTTCGGTTTCGCGGATGTTGGTCAGGAACTGGTTGCCCAGGCCTTCGCCTTTCGACGCGCCTTTCACCAGGCCCGCGATGTCGACGAACTCCATGGTGGTCGGCACCAGGCGCTGCGGTTTGACGATCTCCGCCAGCTGATCAAGGCGCGGATCCGGCATCGGCACCACGCCGGTGTTGGGCTCAATGGTGCAGAAGGGGAAGTTAGCCGCTTCGATGCCCGCTTTAGTCAGCGCGTTGAACAGGGTGGATTTACCGACGTTCGGCAGGCCCACGATACCGCATTTGAATCCCATGGTTGGTTACCCTTCTAACTTGAGGTGCAACGCCTGCTGCAGGCATTGCCGGAAACGAAAAAATTTGGCGCATTATACACAGAAATCGCGCGGGCAGGGCGTTTAGCTCGCCTTGAACGCGTGCAGCCGGTTCATCGCCTTCAGGCGATCCTCTTTCAGCCACACTTCGGTACAGCGCGCCGCTTCATCAATCGCGTCGTCAATCAGCTTCTGCTCGCTGGCGGGCGGTTTGCCCAGCACAAATCCCGTCACCTTGTTGCGGTCGCCCGGATGGCCGATGCCGATGCGCAGGCGGTGAAAGTTATTGTTGTTGCCCAGCTTGCTGATGATGTCCTTCAGGCCGTTATGGCCGCCATGGCCGCCGCCCTGTTTGAACTTCGCGACGCCTGGCGGCAGATCGAGCTCATCGTGCGCCACCAGAATCTCTTCCGGCGCGATGCGGAAAAAGGTCGCCATCGCCGCCACGGCCTTACCGCTGAGGTTCATAAAAGTAGTCGGCACCAGCAGACGCACATCTTCGCCCGCCAGGCTGATACGCGCGGTATAACCGAAGAATTTCGCCTCTTCCTTTAGCGACTGATTATGACGCTCCGCCAGCAAATCGAGATACCAGGCGCCAGCGTTATGCCGCGTGGCGGCGTACTCCGCGCCGGGATTGGCCAGGCCCACAATCAGTTTAATGCTGCTCACGATGATTATCCTGCTCAGGTGGTGAAAAGGCGTTAGTGTACTTCGCGGCAGAGAAGAGAACAAACTTAGCTACAGCGATATGGTTACGTCGCGTGATTAATTATTTTGTTATTTAAATCAAGCTTCTGAAGGTAAATTTAGGTCAGCCTTTATTAGGGTTTGTGATCCTGGACGCAAATCGTTCGCAGGTCATTGCCTAAACTTATGACAAGTTAACATTATGTGCGGTTTGTTTGGCTTGTTCATATGGACAGAGGTGAGTTATGAAACATCAACATTGTCGAAAAGCAGGAAACGTCCTGATGATCGTGGGGCTGGTGGTGATGGTCTCCAGCATCATCTTCTCCGTGCTTAATCAACTGCCGAGCATTCAAATGCCGGCGCTGCTGGCGCAGGGCGCTATCCTCGGCATCTTTATCGGCGCGCTGCTGTGGCTCGCTGGCGCGCGCGTCAGCGGGCGCGAAAGGATCGAAGACCGCTACTTCTGGCACCGCCACTATGACGAGCGTTGCCGCCGCACGCCGCACCACTGATCCGTTCTTTAGCCATAAAAAAACCGGGCGCATGGCCCGGTTTTTTATTAAACGAAAATCAGTGCTCGAACATCGCCGAGATAGACTCTTCGTTGCTGATACGGCGGATTGCTTCAGCCAGCATGCCGGAAAGCGTCAGGGTACGAACGTTCGGCAGCGATTTCATCTCTTCAGAAAGCGGGATGGTGTCGCAGACGATGACCTGATCGATAACCGATTTACGCAGATTCTCCACCGCGTTGCCGGAGAAAATCGGGTGAGTCGCGTAGGCGAAGACGCGTTTCGCGCCGCGCTCTTTCAGCGCTTCCGCCGCTTTGCACAGCGTGCCGCCGGTGTCGATCATATCGTCGACCAGCACGCAGTCGCGGCCCGCCACGTCGCCGATGATGTGCATCACCTGAGAAACGTTCGCGCGCGGACGACGTTTATCGATGATAGCCATATCGGTATCGTTGAGCAGTTTGGCGATCGCGCGAGCACGCACGACGCCGCCGATGTCCGGGGAAACCACAATCGGGTTTTCCAGACCAATTTGCAGCATGTCTTCCAGCAGGATCGGGCTGCCGAAAACGTTATCAACCGGGACGTCAAAGAAGCCCTGGATTTGCTCGGCGTGAAGATCGACCGTCAGAACGCGATCGACACCAACGCTGGAAAGGAAATCCGCGACCACTTTAGCGGTAATCGGCACGCGAGCGGAGCGCACGCGGCGGTCCTGGCGGGCATAGCCGAAGTAGGGAATAACCGCGGTAATACGACCAGCAGAAGCTCGACGCAGCGCGTCGACCATCACAACCAGTTCCATCAGATTATCATTGGTGGGAGCACAGGTGGACTGGATGATGAAAATATCACCACCGCGTACATTTTCATTAATTTGTACACTCACTTCGCCATCGCTGAAACGGCCCACTGCGGCGTCTCCGAGGCTGGTGTAAAGGCGGTTGGCAATACGTTGTGCTAGTTCCGGGGTGGCGTTACCAGCAAATAGCTTCATATCAGGCACGAGAAGAACCTCAGGCTTGGCGTCCAGAGAATGAACGGCGTTACGGTAACCGGCGCATACCGCAGCGCAGGTTCATACGGGTGTGTTAATGCACAGCGTGCAGCGTCTGGAACAGGGTGACACTGTCACACATGCGCTTACAGCCCGGAAAGGGTGCGATGCAGAGGCGAGACGTTAACGCCTCGCGCGACAAATCCGCATACCCATTTCGGGGCGAGTTCCAGCACCTGACGAGCGGCTGACTCGGTGTCAAATTCGGCAAACACGCAAGCGCCAGTGCCAGTCAGGCGCGACGGCGCGTATTCTAGCAGCCAGGAAACAAGCTCATCAACCTCGCGAAAACGTTTTCTTACCACTGCCTCACAATCATTGTGAAAGGGTGTCGATAAAAGCGCCGCCAGCGAACGTACCGGCGTATCGCGCGTAAGCTGCGGATCGTTAAACACCAGCGGCGTCGGCACGCTTACGCCGGGATGCGCCACCAGGTACCATTTTTCCGCCGGATCGGCGGGCTGGAGCTGCTCGCCGACGCCCTGCGCGAAAGCGGCAAAACCTCTGACGAACACCGGCACGTCCGCGCCAAGCTTAATCCCCAGCTCCGCCAGCGCCTCCAGAGAGAAACCGACGCCCCACAGGTGATTGAGCGCCACCAGCACGGTGGCGGCGTTCGAGGAACCGCCGCCCAGCCCGCCGCCCATCGGCAGCCGCTTTTCTATGGCGATCTGCGCGCCGGCGCCGGCCGGCAGCCGGTTTTGCGCCTGCGCCGCCTGGCGCAGCAGCATTGCCGCGCGAACAATCAGGTTGTCGTCATGGGCGACGCCGTCCACCGGCGTAGTCAGGCTGACGCGACCGCTGCTGTCCGGCGTGATATGCAGGCTGTCGCCGTAGTCGAGAAACTGAAACAGCGTCTGCAGGTTATGGTAACCGTCTGCGCGACGGCCGGTGATATAGAGAAAGAGGTTGAGCTTTGCCGGAGCGGGCCAGGTGGTGATCATTGCAGGGTCCAGCTATCCATACGCAGTTTGATGCGCTGGTCGCCTTCGCGCAGCTCCAGGTTCGCCGGCAGCGGCGGGGTAGATTTGCTGTCGTAATCCTGAATCGCGACCTGCCACTTCTGGCCGTTGCTGCTGTAGTTCAGGCTTTTAAGCTGATAGTTGCTGTTGAGCTGATAGTCGCTGGCGTCGCCCGGCAGGCCCATCATCCACTGGCGCAGGTTGGCGAGCGGAATATCCATGCCGGTCAGCTGAGAGATCATCTTCTCCGCGTCGTTGCTGACGTAGCGTTTGCCTTTGTTATCCACGATCTGTACGGTGTCGCCCTGAGCGTCGAGCTGCAGCTCGGTGCTGCCTAGCGGGTTGGTCAGCAGCAGGCGGTAGCGGTCCGGGGCGGTCTGCTGCCAGTTAAAGCGCGCGTAGACTTTCTGCTTGTCAGAAAGATAGGCGAAGGCGCCGCGTGTCTGGTAGTGCGTGACTTTCGCCACTTCCTGCTGATGCTGCTGCCACTGCGGCGCGGTCGTGCTCGGGCCTGGGCCCTGAGGCTGATTAACAGCGCAGGCGGTGAGCAGAACGCTCGCCAGCGGCAAAAGGCGCAACATAGTGCGTGGTGAATAGGTCATCACGTGGTCATCTCCTCGGACACGTTTTTAATTCGTAACGGTTAACGCTAGCGATCCGCTTATAAACCGTCAATGCCGATTACAGTAAAATTGCGCACGATCAGTTTAATCTTATTACAGTCATAGCCTTTGTATGGCTTTTCATGATCTGCCGCATCTTGTAGAATGCGCATCACAAAACCCTGACATTATTGGGACATCCCAACTTTTATCGCCATGACGCTGCTCGCTCTCGGAATCAATCATAAAACTGCACCTGTCGCGCTGCGCGAACGCGTCGCGTTCGGGCCGGACGTGCTGGAACAGGCGCTCGACAGCCTGCTTTCCCAGCCCATGGTGCAGAGCGGCGTCGTTCTCTCTACCTGCAACCGCACCGAACTCTACCTGAGCGTAGAGCAGCAGGCGGATCTGCAGGAGCGCCTGGTGCGCTGGCTGTGTGACTATCACCATCTCAATGAAGAGGACGTGCGTCAAAGTCTTTACTGGCATCAGGACAACGCGGCGGTCAGCCATTTAATGCGCGTGGCGAGCGGCCTCGACTCGCTGGTGCTGGGTGAACCGCAAATACTCGGCCAGGTGAAAAAAGCCTTCGCCGATTCGCAGCGCGGCCATGCGCTGAGCAGCGAGCTGGAGCGCATGTTCCAGAAAACCTT
Organism: Pantoea sp. NGS-ED-1003; assembly: GCF_000738765.1. Lineage (NCBI taxonomy): Bacteria > Pseudomonadati > Pseudomonadota > Gammaproteobacteria > Enterobacterales > Erwiniaceae > Pantoea > Pantoea sp. NGS-ED-1003. The sequence continues at coordinate 607,167 of NZ_JPQA01000001.1, read as the reverse complement.
CTCGGTCGCCAAACGCGTGCGCACCGAAACGGAAATCGGCGCCAGCGCGGTGTCGGTTGCCTTCGCCGCCTGTACGCTGGCGCGCCAGATCTTCGAATCCCTCTCGACCGTCAACGTGCTGCTGGTCGGCGCGGGCGAAACCATTGAGCTGGTAGCGCGCCACCTGCGCGAGCATAAAGTGCAGAAGCTGATTATCGCCAACCGCACGCGCGAGCGCGCCGAGCGGCTGGCGGAAGAGGTCGGCGCGGAAGTGATCGGCCTCGGCGACATCGATGCCCGCCTCGCCGACGCCGATATCGTCATCTCTTCCACCGCCAGCCCGCTGCCGATTATCCGCAAAGGGATGATGGAGCGCGCGCTGAAAGCGCGCCGCAACAAACCGGTGCTGCTGGTGGATATCGCCGTGCCGCGCGACGTCGAGCCGGAAGTGGGCAAACTGCCTAACGCCTATCTCTACAGCGTCGACGACCTGCAGGCGATCATCGAGCAGAATATGGCGCAGCGCAAAGCCGCCGCCGTACAGGCCGAAAGCATCGTGGTGCAGGAGAGCGGCGAATTTATGTCCTGGCTGCGCGCCCAGAGCGCGGTCGAGACCATTCGCGAATACCGCTCTCAGGCGGAAAGCGTGCGCGCCGATCTCGAATCGCGCGCGCTGGCTGCGCTGCAGCAGGGCGCCGATCCGCAGAAAGTCCTGCAGGAGCTGGCGCACAAGCTGACCAACCGTTTAATTCACGCACCAACCAAATCCCTGCAGCAGGCCGCCCGCGACGGCGACACTGAACGCCTGCAATTGCTTCGCGACAGCCTCGGTCTCGAGTAGACTCCCGGGCTGTTGCCCTCTGTGACGAGAATCCCATCACGACATGAAAACCTCTATTGTTGCCAAACTGGAAGCGCTGCAGGAGCGCCACGAAGAAGTGGAAGCGATGCTCGGCGACGCCAGCGTTATCGCCGATCAGGACCGCTTCCGCGCGCTCTCGCGCGAATATGCGCAGTTAACCGACGTGACCCAATGTTTCCGCGCGTGGCAGCAGACGCAGGAAGATATCGAAACCGCCCAGATGATGCTGGACGATGCCGAGATGCGCGATATGGCGCAGGAAGAGCTGCAGCAGGCGCGCGCCGAGAGCGAACGGCTGGAGCAGCAGCTGCAGGTGCTGCTGCTGCCGAAAGATCCTGACGACGAACGCGCCTGCTTTATCGAAGTGCGCGCCGGCACCGGCGGCGACGAGGCGGCGATTTTCGCCGGCGACCTGTTCCGCATGTACAGCCGCTACGCCGAAGCCCGCCGCTGGCGCGTAGAGATCGTCAGCGCCAACGAGGGCGAGCACGGCGGCTATAAAGAGGTCATCGCTCGCGTCACCGGCGACGGCGCCTATGGCCGTCTGAAGTTCGAATCGGGCGGCCACCGCGTGCAGCGCGTGCCGGAAACCGAATCCCAGGGGCGTATCCATACCTCGGCCTGTACCGTGGCGGTGATGCCGGAGGTGCCGGAAGCGGAGCTGCCGGAGATCAATCCCTCCGATCTGAAGATCGACACCTTCCGCTCGTCCGGCGCGGGCGGCCAGCACGTCAACACCACCGACTCCGCCATCCGCATCACCCACCTGCCGACCGGCATCGTGGTGGAGTGTCAGGATGAGCGTTCGCAGCACAAAAACAAAGCCAAAGCGCTGGCGGTGCTGGGCGCGCGCATTCGCGCCGCGGAGATGGCGAAGCGCCACGAGGCGGAGGCGAGCACGCGCCGCAACCTGCTGGGCAGCGGCGACCGCTCCGACCGCATCCGCACCTATAACTTCCCGCAGGGGCGCGTGACCGATCACCGCATCAACCTGACCATCTATCGCCTTGACGAGACCATGGAAGGCAAGCTGGATAACCTGATTGAGCCGATCGTGCAGGAGCATCAGGCCGATCAGCTGGCCGCGCTGGCTGGTCAGGAGTAATGGAGTTTCAATGCTGGCTGAAAAGGGCTGTCGCCGCGCTACAGTGCGGCGAGAGTCCGAAGCGCGACGCGGAGATCCTGCTGGGGCACGTTACCGGCAAATCGCGCAGCTGGCTGGTGGCCTTCGGCGAGACCGAGCTGCTGCCTGAACAGCTGACACGCCTCGACGCGCTGCTGGCGCGGCGCGTGCAGGGCGAGCCGGTGGCGCATCTTATCGGCGAGCGCGAATTCTGGTCGCTGCCGCTGCGCGTCTCCGACGCGACGCTGATCCCGCGACCCGACACCGAAGTGCTGGTAGAGCAGGCGCTGGCGCACCTGCCCGCCGCGCCGTCGCGCATTCTCGATCTCGGCACCGGCACCGGCGCCATCGCGCTGGCGCTGGCGAGCGAACGGCCCGACTGCGAGGTGCTGGGCGTCGACCGTATTGAAGCCGCCGTGGCGCTGGCGCAAAGCAACGCCGACCGGCTGGCGATCCCCAACGTCACGTTCATCCTGAGCCACTGGTTCGACGCGCTGCCCGCCGCGCGCTTCGACCTGATCGTCAGTAATCCTCCCTATATCGACGCAGACGATGCGCATCTGTCGCAGGGCGACGTGCGTTTCGAACCGCGCAGCGCGCTGGTGGCCGACGAGGCGGGGCTGGCAGATCTGCGCCTGCTTATCGCCCAGGCGCCGCAGTGGCTGGCGCCCGGCGGCTGGCTGCTGCTGGAGCATGGCTGGCAGCAGGACGCGGCGGTGCGCGCGCTGATGCAGCAGCACGATTTTCTTCAGGTCGCGACCGTGAATGACTACGGCGGCAATCCGCGCGTCACGCTCGGTCGCATTCCCTCTTAAAAAGGACGTTACATGGCCGCTTACTATCCGCTTATCAAGCAACTGCATCTGCTGACGGTGTTTATCAGCATTGCGCTTTTTATCCTGCGTTTTTACTGGCTGCGCAGCGGCTCAGCGCTGCTGCAGCGCCGCTGGGTGCGCATTACGCCGCACGTTAACGACACCTTCTTACTGCTGACCGGCGTGCTGCTGGTGATGATTACCCACTTTTACCCGTTCTCGCCGCAAGGAAGCTGGCTGACGGAGAAGCTTTTAGGCGTTATTATCTACATCGCCTTAGGTTCCGTGGCATTGAGTCGTCGCCCGCGCACTAGCCGTACGCGCTGGATCGCTTTCCTGGTCGCGCTGGTCGCGCTGGTAACAGTGATTAAGCTGGCGGTGACCAAAATGCCGTTATTGGGGATAGTATGACCTCCACAGAGCAATTAGATTTTAGCCAGACGCCGCTGTGTGAAGCGGTGATTGGCGCCACCCGCGCGATTCGCGCCGATTTTCCCGCCTCGTCCGTGCAGGAGCAGCTGGCGGCGCTGGTGGCGGAAGCCCGCCGCTATGTGAGCAGCGAACAGGACGCCGACATGCAGCTGGAGAAGCTGCTGGAGCTTTTCTATCGCCAGTGGGGCTTCGGCGGCGCCAGCGGCATCTATAACCTTTCCGACGCGCTATGGCTGGATAAAGTGCTCAAGACGCGTCAGGGCACTGCGGTGTCGCTGGGCGTGATCCTGCTGCATATCGCGCAGGCGCTCGACATTCCGCTGATGCCGGTTATTTTTCCCACGCAGCTGATTTTGCGCGCCGACTGGATCGACGGCGAGATGTGGCTCATCAACCCGTTCAACGGCGAGACGCTGGATACCCACACGCTGGAAGTGTGGCTGAAGGGCAACATCAGCCCCACGGCAAAGCTCTACGACGACGATCTGGAAGAGGCGAAGACCATCAGCGTGATGCGCAAGATGCTCGACACCATGAAGGCGGCGCTGATGGAGGAGAAGCAGATGGAGCTGGCGCTGGGCGTGAGTCAGGTGCTGTTGCAGATCGATCCGGACGACCCTTACGAGATCCGCGATCGCGGTTTGATCTACGCGCAGCTGGAGTGCGATCATATTGCGCTAAACGACTTAACCTATTTCGTTGAGCAGTGTCCCGAGGATCCGGTCAGCGAGATGATCAAAGTACAAATTCACGCAATTGAACAGAAACAGGTGACGCTGCACTAAGCGCACCACACCATTAAGGAAAGGGCATGACTCAGAAAGTCGTCACTATTGGTGATATCAAGGTCGCTAACGATCTGCCATTTGTGCTGTTTGGCGGCATGAACGTGCTGGAATCGCGCGAGCTCGCCATGCGTATTTGCGAACACTACGTGAAGGTCACCGACAAGCTCGGCATTCCGTACGTGTTCAAGGCCTCTTTTGACAAGGCGAACCGCTCTTCCATTAAATCCTATCGCGGTCCCGGCCTAGAAGAAGGCATGAAGATTTTCCAGGAGCTGAAGCAGGCGTTCGGCGTGAAGATCATTACCGACGTGCACGAGGCGGCGCAGGCGCAGCCGGTGGCCGACGTGGTCGACGTGATCCAGCTGCCCGCCTTCCTGGCGCGTCAGACCGACCTGGTAGAAGCGATGGCGAAGACCGGCGCGGTGATTAACGTGAAAAAGCCGCAGTTCGTCAGCCCGGGCCAGATGGGCAATATCGTGGATAAGTTCGCGGAAGGCGGCAACGATAAGGTGATTCTGTGCGATCGCGGCAGCAACTTCGGCTATGACAATCTGGTCGTTGATATGCTCGGCTTTAACGTGATGAAGAAAGTTACCAACAACAGCCCGGTTATTTTCGACGTGACCCACGCGCTGCAGACGCGCGACCCGTTCGGCGCCGCTTCCGGCGGTCGCCGCGCTCAGGTGGGCGAGCTGGCGCGCGCCGGTATGGCGGTCGGCATTGCCGGTCTGTTTATCGAAGCGCATCCGGATCCGGATCACGCGAAGTGCGACGGCCCGTCCGCGCTGCCGCTGGATAAGCTGGAGCCTTTCCTGGTGCAGATGAAGGCGATTGACGACCTGGTGAAGAGCTTCCCTGAGCTGGATACCAGCAAGTAACTGGCGCTTCAGGCGGCGAATTAAAAAAGAGCGACGTTGGTCGCTCTTTTTTTTCGTCTGCCGCATGGGGGCTAACGCAGGTAGGGGTCAGTTTGGATATCGAAAATTATTGTACGTTAAGGCTGTTTTTTGACCTTTCGACTTTAGCTGGCCTCAGCCGACGAAACTTACCGGAAGCCAGGATCCGGTTGCTTTTCCAGATATAATCTTCTGTTAGATTGATGTGCTCCCAGCCTGGCGGGGACAAATGCGAGAGCCGTTGCTCGTTGATCTCCACCACTTTACGCTTCAGGGCATCGACCGCTCTTTCCATAGCGAGATAGCAGCCGTCAGCAGCGTTAGTCTACTGGAGCGATAGCTCTGATTTTCCGGTTTTCAGTCCCTGATTTCTTCCAGCCGGTGCATAAATACCGCTCGCGCCAGCGTGTTATGGTCTTCACCTTTATTCAGTCCCGCGTGTAACCACCGACGCAGTGCAGGATCGCGGAACCAGTCGAGCATAAACAGAGTTCGTTCAGTACAGCCAATTTTTCTCAGTGCTTTGGCCAGCCCGTTTTGCCTGGGGGTAGCTGGCAAGCTTTTTCAGCATCAGGAATGCCGTCACGGTTTCCTGCTTATCGAGGTTGCCAGACGCAGCACTTCACGCAAGTGAGTTTCGATCTCTTTCAGGTTCCGGCTGGTTGTTGATATCAGTGACTGAAGTGCCGGTTACTGGTCTGCTTTCCCTTTAATAAATAGCTTCTTGTTTTCCGATAGAGAAAGAATCTGCCTCCTTACCATATAGTTTCGTTAATAAATTATTTAGTGCGGTAATTTTAACGAAACCAGATATCGCATAAGAGTACAGCCCTTCGCAAATCTGCCGTATTCAGGTGTTGTACTGCTAACCAGAAGCCGGAGATTTTGGTTAAGTCATGATTGAGGTATGATGCGCTGGTTTTATAACCATATTATTCATGAGGGATTATGGCAAAGGGATTTTTTTTGTACCACCTGGATAAAACCACCTGTGGTGGGCGGATCCTTTCGGGTGCATCTGACGACACCTACGAAATCGGTGGCATCGAACGGCAACAGGCCAGGGCGGGCGACCCGGTGACCTGCGGGAAGCATGAGGGGCGGTTCCGCGTGTGCGGCGGTATGGGGGACACCTATGAGGTGGGCGGAGAACTGAAAGAGTGGGCGGGTTCGCTGGACAGCTACAGTTCCTGCCCGTGCCGCGCCCGGTTTATTCCGTCAGTCCAGACGCACACCTACGAGAGCGACTGCAACGCCGGACGGGTGGACGAACGGGCTGAGACCGCGAAAAAACAAGCCCAGGAGTCAGAGCCTGAACAGCGTGCACAGGCGGCGAAGAAGAAACGGAAAATCACGCTGACGATCGGCGTATTCTTTGATGGCACTGGCAACAATGCGAATAACAGCGGCGACCGTCAGGCCGCCTGTTCCGGTGAACATTTCGGGATGAATGATGCTGATGCTGGATCTGCGTATTCCCAGTGCGTGCGACTAAAACGTGGCTACAGGGGTACTGCTGCAGGGAGCTATATCGGTTACTACAGCAACGTACACTGGTTGAATACACTGTATAGACAGGATATCAGGCCCGATACAGGAGTCGGTCAATACGCTATTTACATCGAAGGTATCGGTACGGAAGACGGGGCTGGCGACAGCACTTACGGAATGGGAACAGGCAGAGGCGATACTGGCGTAGTGAGAAAAACCGATAAAGCAGTCGCAGCACTGACTGCCGGTATTCAGGGGTATTTACTCCAGCATGCTGACGCCCGTCTCTGCACCATTAAAGAGCTGCAGTTTGATATTTTTGGCTTCAGTCGGGGAGCGGCGGCGGCGCGCCACTTTGCCAACCGGGTATTCAGTCAGGACCGTGCCATTATATCGGCGATTAGGGCCGGGCTGGAAGGTATTGAATTTTCCGGTACGCCCGGGGGCAAAACCCGTTTTTTGGGGATATTTGATACCGTAGCGGCCATAGGAACACCGGTCAACGGCCTCAACCCGCACAGTGCCGATACCGGGGATGTCAATCTGGTGCTGCGTCCAGGCGTGGCAGACAAAGTGTTTCACATCACCGCGCAACACGAATGCCGCTTTAACTTCGCGCTGAACAGCGTAAAACCGGCGTGGCCGGAACTGGCTTTGCCCGGTGCGCACTCCGACATTGGCGGCGGCTATAACCCCGACGAGCATGAAGTCTACTTCCTTACCCGCCCGGAGTTTGAAACCGTTCCCCTTTCCACCCCCGACACGGATACGCGGATTTATCAACAGACCTGTGCGCAGCTTACAGCGATGGACGGCTATCCGGCGATAGCGCCACTGCTGAACGCGGTGGAGGTGAATGTTGATACCTGGCATGACGACAGAATGCCAGCAGACCGTTACGGAGCGCTACAGAAACGCAGCGGTGCCGCGCTGGTTATTGACCGTCCGACGCGTAATGACTGGTCGAAGGTAGTGTTGCGGGTGATGCTCGATGCGGCACAGGATGCCGGGGTAGAATTTTCCCCTATTTTACCTAAAGACGACAACCTGTCACTCCGGCCAGAACTCAACAGCCTGTGTGAAAAAGCGATTGTAATGGGCCGAGCCATAAGGAGAGGACAACCTGCCCCCGGCTTTATCACGCCACAAATTCTGATGCTGGCCGAAAAATATATTCACTGCTCAGCCAACTGGAACAGCGTGGTGAGAGACGGCCAGGGAATAATAAGCGGTGCGGTCAAACCGGCGAAGCTGGTGACGTTCACCAACCGGCCGGACGAGCGCTGGCAGCGTACGGTCTATGATATGGACGGGAACAGAATATGGAAATAATCTGTGTGGCTTGTCTTCTTCTTTTATTGGCGCTGACGGCCTGTCAGGGGAAATCTTTGTCCGACACAGCCGCGCAAAGCAATGTACCGGCAGAGTGGACTTTTAACTTTTTCACACCTAACGCATTGCCAGCAGTGGTGACATTTGCCGCTATTCTTGACGCTGATGGAAAGGACTATCGCTTTAACACGCTGAACAGCACGCCCGACCTGCCCGAAGTTATCGGCGAGTGGAACGACAAAGACCGTGCGCCTGGTGGCTACTGGAATCACGTTAAACGACCTCCCAGACATATTATTTTTTGCTGGGACTCGATTATCGATAGAAAAGTGTATGAAACTCACCTGACGATCCCTAAACCTGTACTGGAGAAAATGCTCAGGCCGAGTGAGTACCGGGATTACCGGGGAAGAACTGCGTATTACGACAGATTACAAATTGGTCTGGCTCCGGAGGGGAAAGTGGCCGTCTGGTTACAGGGAAGTGGTTCTGAGCCTAATTACCGCGTCACCCCATCAGTGCTGAAAACCGTATCAGGGGATAAATTAGATATTTGCAAAGGAATAACGCGGTTTTCTAACGGCTATGAGTACGGAAAAGATACCGAGGATTTTATCAAAGGGAAAAAATATCCTTACGGTAGTTGGTAAGCAACCTATTTACCCCAGAAGGATCTTCCCAAGCCCCTTCTGGGGCTTGGTGGTCAATTTTTAGCCTTAATGTACAATAATTTTCGATATCCAAACTGCCCCCAGGTGACGGGAAGCGATCGCAAAGACGCAGTTGGCATCTTTGCCGCTCGGCCCGCGTGGATACGCACCTCATCCCTGAGGTGCGCCCGTGGCCGGGCCAACGCGCTGCGTTGTTCAAAAACGCTCCCGGCGTTTTTGTCCCTGGCGCGGGACGCTTTGCTCTTCGCTTTCCGTCACCCGCGTTTTAATTTACGTGTGGCCTGAAAAGCGTTATTTCAGAGCATGATCGTCATCAAATAGCCGGCAAAAATCGCCAGGTGCGCGGCGCCGTTCAGCACGTTAGTGCGCCCGGTTGAGAACGAGATATGGCACAGGATCAGCGCCGCTGACATCATTACCATCTGCGGCGGCTCAAGGCCGAACACCAGCTGCTGGTCGGTGAGGGTGGCGATGATGGTCACCGCCGGCACGGTTAGCGAGATAGTCGCCAGCACCGAGCCAAAAAAGAGGTTCATGGCGCGCTGGACCTGATTCATCAGCACTGCCTTTAGCGCCCCCAGGCCTTCCGGCGAGAGGATCAGCAGGGCCACCAGGAAGCCGGTGAACTGCGCGGGCGCATTAAACTCCGACAGCAAATGCTCCAGCGTATTGGCGTTCATTTTGGTGACGCTGATAACCGCAATCAGATGCACGATCAGCCAGACGGTGTGCCAGACGCTGCTGTGCGCCGAGGGCTTGCCGTGGTGCGGGTCGCCATCGTCGCTGTCGTCTTCATGCTCGTAAACAAACAGACTCTGATGGGTGCGCGTCTGAATCAGCAGGAAAACGCCGTACATCGCTGCTGAAATCGCCGCGATTAGCAGCGCCTGCGTGGTCGTGAAGTTGCCGCCCGGCAGCGCGTTGGGGAACACCAGCACCAGGATCGCCAGCGGAAAGATGGCGATCAGATACTGCTTTACCCCGGCAAGATTCACATACTGCGTGGCGAACTTGCGCCCACCCAGCAGCAGCGAGAAACCCACCAGCCCGCCGGTGACGATCATAATAATAGAGTAGAGCGTGTCGCGCATCAGCGCCGGCGCGGCATCGCCCGTGGCCATCAGCGCGGAGATCAGGCTGACCTCGAGGATAACCACCGACAGGCTGAGGATCAGCGAGCCGTAGGGCTCGCCCAGCCGATGCGCCAGCACGTCGGCATGGCGCACTACGCTAAAGGCGCTGCTGAGGATCGCCACCAGCGCCAGCAGGTTGATGCCGATAACCGCGGGCAGGGAGGTTTGTCCGCCAAAGAAAAACAGCACGGCCAGGGCGGCGAGAGGAAGTATCAGCGAGAACTCTTTGTGACGTGTTTTTTCATGTGTGGTCATTCACCATCCTCTTCAGAGAAATGCGTCGGCGAAACCCAACGGGGTTTCACAAAATAGTAGAACTTTTATTACATCTGAAAGTGTAACTTTTCACCGCTTAACGTGGGTAAAATTTACCGGTTTTTACTTTTTTAACAATAAAGGCCGACTTTAGCAAAAATAGTATTCATCCTCTTTTATCGCTTTCTATTCATCATATTAAACACATGACTTAAGCAATAATCAGGCTATTAAACGCAAATTATCACACTGCTAATGTTGGTTTTCAGGCGCTTCGCCTGATTTTTATGAGAGGGTAGGCTGAATAACAAGGTTGTAATTTTTTCTCTATACGCCAGGCTTAAAGCGGGCCCTTAATGGAGGAAATGCAATGCCTTACAAAAATCGCGAAGCGCTGCCGGATAACGTGAAACATGTACTGCCGCCGCATGCGCAGGAGATCTATCAGAAGGCGTTCAACAGCGCCTGGGATCAGTATAAAGACAAAGATGAGCGACGCGGCGATGAGTCTCAGGAAGAGGTCGCGCATAAAGTCGCCTGGTCGGCGGTGAAAAAAGAGTATGAAAAAGGAGACGATGATAAGTGGCACCCTAAAAAGTAGCCATGGGAAGGGGGCCGGCGCGGCCGGCCTGACGCGGCGCTTTTTTACTTTCTCGCCTGGCCGCGGCCTTGAAAGCGGTGCGGAAAATGCATACTGTCAGTGCATGCTGCGGCTCAAGAATGTCGCCCGCTAGCCGATTTTATAAGGGAGCCCGTCGGACAGGACGTTAAAAAGGTCAGGAGGTCGCATTGTTAACCCGAGAATTTTTATTAAAAGCAGACTGCAAAACGTCATTCGGCGATATTGAAGAATCCCTGCTCTGGAGCTGCGAACAGCGCGCCGCGTCGCTGGCGGCCACGCTCGCCTGCCGTCCCGACCAGAGCCCGGTCTGGATCTTCGGCTATGGTTCACTGATGTGGAATCCTGTTTTTGAAGCGGACGAGGTTGCATCCGGCACGCTGGACGGCTGGCATCGCGCCTTCTGCCTGCGCCTGATCGCCGGACGCGGCACCTCCTCCCATCCTGGCCGCATGCTGGCGCTGAAAGAGGGCGGTTCAACCAGCGGCCTGGCGTTTCGCCTGCCGGAGACGCGCCTGCATGAAGAGCTGGAGCTGCTGTGGAAGCGCGAGATGATCACCGGCTGCTATCTGCCGACATGGTGCGAATCAACGCTGGAGGATGGGCGCAGCGTCACCGCGCTGGCCTTTATTATGGATCCGCGCCATCCGCTCTACGAATCGGACTCCTGTCCTGAGGCGATCGCGCCGCTGATCGCAGCGGCGAGCGGTCCGCTGGGCAGCAACGCGCAGTATCTTTTTTCGCTTGAGCAAGAGCTGGCGAAGCGCGGCATGGAGGAGGAGAGTTTAAGCCGCCTGGCGCACCAGGTGCGCGCGCTGCAGGCGGGCGTTCGCTGCGCGCAGGGCTAAAGGGTAAGGCTCGCGGCGTGCTCATCCACGCCGCGAAAGCGCGCTAATTCCCCGGATTCAGCAGCCAGGTGCCTGGCTTGTCGATCACCAGCGACTGCGCGCGCATGCTGGTGCCTGAATGCACCTCGATACGATACTGACCCGCCGCCAGGTTGAGCGCGGCGAACCCGTTGCTGCCGGTTTTCACCTCCACCGGCTGGCCGTTGAGCACCACGTTGGCGCCGCGCTCCAGCTTGAGGTAGACCGTCGCCAGCGCAGCGGGCGTCGCCGGCGGCGCGCTATTCACCACGGGGTTCTGCGCCACCGCAGGCGTCGCGTTTTCCGGCGTTGCGTCGCGCCTGTTGGTCAGCCAGGTGACCACCACTACCGCCAGCAGCGCCGCGGCCGCCAGCGCTACGAGCCCAGGCGACAGACGACGCACGTTGCGCGGCGTTACCGGCTCGACGCTGGCCGAGGCGTGATTCACCGCCATCACCACCGGCGCGGGCGTCGCTACTTCCTCTTCCTCTTTCTCGACCACGGGCGTCGGGGCGGGCGCAGCAGCGACCGGCGACGGCTCCGGCGCAGGCTGCAGGCTATTGACCACCGCCTCCACGTCGCTGACGGGCAGATCGATAAGCGCCGCGAAGGCGTCAATCGACTGCGGGCGATCGGCAGGCTTCATCGCCAGCGCGCAGTCCACCGCGTGCAGCATCGGCAGCGAATAGCCGGGCGGCTGACGCTCGACCAGCGGCTGGTAGTTATCCTCAATGCAGCGCACCACGCTCACCGGCGGCGGATTGCCGGTGATCAGACTGTGCAGCACCGCGCCGAGCGCGTAAATATCGGTCCACGGTCCCTGTTCGTTTTCACCCTCTTCGCTGTACTGCTCAATCGGCGCGAAGCCGGGCTTGAGCATAATTTCGGTTTCGTCAGACAGGTTGCCGATCTCTTTGCGCGCCGAGCCGAAGTCGAGCAGCACCGGCAGCTGGTTTTCCTGAATCTGAATATTATCCAGCGAAATATCGCGATGCAGATAGCCTGCCTGATGGATGGTGCTGATGGCGCCGAACAGCGGCGGCAGCAGGCGGCGGATCCAGGCCTCGCTCACGGCATCCGGGCTGGTCTGCTGCCACTCTTTCAGCGTCATGCCGCTGTAGTAGAGCGTGCCCATATAGGCGGTGCCGTTCTGCTCCCAGAAGCGCAGCACGTGCAGCAGGCCGGGATGGTTGAAGCGCGCCAGCAGACGCGCCTCCTGGATAAAGCTGGTCAGGCCGGCGTTAAACAGCTTTTGATAGCGTTCGCCGCGCAGCTCCAGCGACAGATCCTCAGCGCGCACCGCCAGCGACACCGGCATATACTCTTTAATGGCGATGGTGCGTTCAAGCTGATGATCCCAGGCGCGGTAAACGATGCCAAATCCGCCGCCGCCAATCACTTCCTTGATTTCAAACTCGTTAAATCGGTATCCCGCAGGGAGCGCGTTGGGCACCGCTTTCTGATTATCATTTGCCGACATAGTGAACTCTCTGAACACCGCCTGGCAGCCAGGCTGCGCTGTAATTAATTGATGTTACGCCACGCACCTATCGCCGGATCAACCAGATCGGCGTGCAGGGTGTCGATCAGTAACACATTCACTTTTTGCTGTGGCATAAACTGCGGTCCCCAAAGACCACGCAACGTTTCCACCCGCGATTTCATGGCGTCCGGATCCTGCTGCGCCGTATTTTTATCCATTTTCACCAGCAGCGCGCCGTTAAAGCGCCAGACGTGGCTCGCCTCGTCGAAAGGCAGCACCAGCCAGCTGTCCGCGGCATCGGCGCGCGTCACGATCATGCGCTCTTTATTCGCTGCCACTACCTGCAGCGAGTTGCCGGAGATTTGCAGGTTCGCGATAGGGTAGCCCTGATAGAAGGTGACCGGCAGAGGCGTGTTTTTGCCCTTGCTTGCTAAGATTAACGCGCTTTTGCCTTCCAGCCAGCCGTCGTGCGGGCACTGCGCCTGCGCGACGTCGGGAATAAACAGCGACTGGCCGTCGGCGTCCCACGAGGTGCGCAAGCGACAGCCGCCGGGCAGATCGAAATGCTGCAGCGGCGCGCTGTTGGCCGGACGCGACAGATCGAGCGGCGCGGCATTGGCGGCGCTGGCGCTGGCGGTCGCGTCGGCCATCACGATCGGCCGCCAGTTTTGCAGCTTGCTGGCGCTGCCGCTGGCCAGCACGCCGCCCTCTTTGTTGGTCATCTGCCAGGGCAGCTCATCCAGCGTGCCGCACTGGTTGGCCAGCAGCGTGCCGACACGCGGCAAAAAAGTCGTCAGCACGGCGGAATCGGTGCTTTTGCCCGAAACGATGCGCAGCGGCAGCGACTCTTTGCACCAGTCGTCGGGCGCTTTGCTTTTTACGCCGTCGATAAACACCTCCAGCGCCAGGCTGGGGGAGTAAACCACGCGATAATCTTCGGCCTGCGCGCTGAAAGCGATAAGCAAGGTCGCAATGCCGGACAACCACAATTTCATAAGGATCCTTGGTATCAGTCGCGGGGCGGCAGAAAACGTGCCGAATCCGCCGCAGAATAAAGCAACGTGGCGTCCTGAGGTTCGCCGATCCACACAGAGAGCGCGCTGAGATTATCCTTTTTCACGCTGCGGCTGACCGCTTTTTCCATCAGCGCCAGCCACTCTTCGCAGGCATTCACCATGCGCAGCGCCTGCTCCATCTCTCTGGCCGTCAGGTTAAGCCAGAAACCGTCGGTGCAGACCAGAAAGGCGTCGCCATCCTCCAGCGCCAGCTCGGCGGAAAAGGTCACCGGACGCGCCGGATCCGCGCCGAGCGCATTATAGAGTAAATTACTGTTAATGCCGGTATTTTCATAGCCCGCATCCTTTAACTGCTGCGCCAGACTGTGATCCCGCGTGACGTCGAACAGCGTGCCGTGACGAAAGTGGTAGACCCGGCTGTCGCCGGCGTGCGCCCACCAGGCGCGCCGCTGCGGGCGATCGATAAACAGGGCCGCCAGCGTGGTGCTCATGCGGGAGAAACCGGGCTGCTGCGTCTGCGCCTCGCGCAGCGCCGCGCGGCAGCGCTCAATCGCCGCGTGCGTATTTTCCGGCGTCAGCCGCGGCTGGTCGCGCAGCTCGGCGAGCAGGGTGTCGCGCACCAGCTGCGCGGCGCGATCGCCGCCTGCAAGGCCCGCCACGCCGTCGCAGACCACAAAGCAGGCTTTCTCGTCAGTGATCTCCGCGCCGGTGCGGTCCTGGTTCTCGTCGCGCAGCCCCTGCTGGCAGCGGCTGGCAAATACAATCTTCATGCGTCGTCCGTCCGGGTCTGCGAATCTTTGTACTGGTTTACCTCCACATCGTAGGCGTGCAGAAAGGCTTCGCCGAACAGGGTGTGGAAGTCATCTTCGATCTCGCCGGCGGTGCGCTGATAGTTACGCGTAAAGTAGTCCCAGAGCGCGGCTTTTCGGGCGACGGAGAAGGGGAGTTTAGGCAGCACGCCCTCACTGCGCGCCTGCTCTTCCAGACGCTGCGGGTTAAACGACTGCAGCATAGCGGCGATAATGGCGCGAATACCGGCGATCATGCCGAGCTGATGCGCCTGCAGATCCACCAGCGCGTCGCGCACCGCCTGCTCCGGCGGCATAAAGCCCGGCATCTGGCTCTGATACATCTGCATCAGCACGGTTTTGCCGGAGGGCAGGATTTTAAAGGGATTGTTCGCCTCGTTCAGGATCATCGTCATATCCGCCTTGACGCCGCGCTTCAGGATCTGACGCGACGACAGCAGCGCGACCGTGCCCTGCGAGAAGAGGCTCAGCATCCGTCCCGTGACGCGCATCTGCTCTTCGTCGATCGGCGTGGCGTGGCCGTTGTTCAGCCCCATGCCCTCCAGCAGCGCGGCGATCAGCTTCTCCTGATCCTGCAATGCGATGCCGGTCGGGCGCGGCGCTTCGCTTTTTTGCGGATCGATCGCCAGCCGCGCATCGCTGTGGCGCGACGAAGCAGGCGGCGCAGAGAGAACGCTTTCCGTGGGTTCGACCTCAAACATGCCCAGCGGATCGCCCTCTGGCTGCAGCTCGCTGACGAACAGCGCCAGCGGATCGTCCTTCGCCGCGTCGGCGCGCGCCGGATCCTGCACGGCAAGCTGATATTCGCCAATTTGCAGCGCATCCCCATGGCGCAGCTGAACCTGCATTCCCCGTTCGAGCGCGACGCCGTTATGCACCACCGCGGTCACGCTGCCCTGGTTGGTCAGGCGGCACTCGCCGTCGGCGGAAAGGTGCACCAGCGCCTGCAGGCGCGAAATAGCGCGCGATTCGTCCGGCAATACCAGATCGTTATCCTGGCTGCGGCCGATGGTGCCGCCGGGCGGCTGAAACGCCACGGTTTTTACCGGAACATCCGTATTGCACTGCACAATGGTAAATTGCATGAGTCATCCCGTGTCTGATGGGCAAACGCAAGGCCGTTATTCGAACATTGGCGGATAGAGGCCGTTACGTCCCGGCTGAGTACCTGCCGCCGGGTTAAAAAGTAATAAAAACAGTTGCGCCGTCAGGTTGCCGCTGTGCTTGTGGGTCGCATGGGCGAAGCCGTCGCAGCGGTTGGTCCACCAGTAGCTGATATGCTGCTGGGGATCGAAGCGGTCCGCCACCTCGCGCCAGCTCAGGGTGCAGGGCAGGTCGCTAAAGCCGATAACGTCCATAATGTCGGAACGCTGCTTCTCCGGCACCAGCAGCGGCGGCAGCGCCTGCATCTGCTGCTCCAGCTGGGCCGGAGCGATCTGCACCTGCACCGCCTGATAGAGCGTGGCGCCTAAGTCCTGAAACCAGTCGCCGGAAATCGCGAGCTGCGCCGGATGCCACTGGCTGAGCGGAAAGGTGCGCAGCGCCAGCAGCGGCCAGGCGCGGCCCACGCGATCGCACGAGGGCATCAGGCAGCCCATCTGCACCTGCTGCACGCCCGGCGTGATCGGCAGAACGAAGTTCCATACCGGCGCCTGTAAAAACCAGCTGGTGGCCGCCTGCTCCTGGCTGTGCCAGTGCATCAGCCCCTGCTGAAACCAGTGGGTCCAGGGCGCGATATGTTTCTCGCTCAACCGGTGACGAAGGAAATCGCCGGTTGAGGGGAGCTTCCCGTACCAGCCGGGGGCGACGATCGCAGCCATACTCACCTCATCATTACTCGCTATGCGCGGTCAATCGCTGCGCGTCCGCCGCCGGCGTCACGGCCAGCGCGCTGCCTTCACGACCCGCATTTTTAAGATTTTCCGCCAGCTTGCGCATCATCAGCGCGTTGTCGCGCGCATAGGGCGAAGACTGAATCTGCTGATCCAGCAGCTGACTGAGGTGCCAGTCGAGCTGCTGCAGGTCGCGCGCGCTGACGTTCTCAGGCAGCGAGCGCTGCAAATTCTGCATCAGCCAGGCGCGTAAAAATTCGCCGTCGTAGTTGCGCGGCTGATAAAGCATCTGATAGGCGCGCAGCGCATTACGGCTGTACTCATTGTCGTCGCCCTTGTCGTTTCGCAGCAGGTTAGTGATCTGCTGCGCGACGCGCGGTAATAGCAAAGACTTTAGCGCATTTTGATAAAGCGCCCAGGCGGCATCGCTCACCTGGGTGCCGCGATAAAGCCCGGCGCGCATGGTAACCGGCGGATTATCCAGTGAAAAGTGGTCAGAGAGCGGCAGTTTCACCAGGTTGTTTAAAAAGGGAAGCAGATCAAAAATATTATCCGCCGGCTGATGGATCACCTGCTGGCTCTGGGTGGCGATAACCGGCACGCGCTCCGCCACCTGGCTGAGGTAGCGCTGGTTCTGGAAAAAGCTGATCAGCCAGAGTCCCGAGGCGATGGTTAGCGCGCCCGCCAGCACGCCGTAGCCAATCCAGTGGAACAGCTGGTTGCGGTGCTCCCAGTGGCGGTTGCTGCCGGCAAGGCCGCTTTCGCGGAACACCAGGTCGCTGAGCAGATCGCGGATAAAAAAGCTCTGGCCCTTATTGCCGGGGATCGGGCTGTTGCGGTTGACGCTGTCCCAGGCGGCGATGGTCTGACCGCCCGCCTGCGGCAGCTGCAGCTTGCGGCTTAGCTCGCCCATAATACGGTCGAAGGGCAGACCTTCCTGAGTGCCGCTGGTAAAAAAGAGCCCGCGGGCGCTCCAGGCGATCGACTCCTGCTGGTCAGAGAAAACCACGTCGAGATACTCGCTCAGCAGCGGGCGCAGCGAGGCGAACTCCTGCGGAAAGAGGAAACAGTCGGCGCGCTGGCCGAGATCGCGCTCCTGCGCCATCTTGTGGCTGAGCTGCTGCTGAAGCTGCTGTTCCAGTCGGTGAAACTGCTGATGAAAGCTGCGGTGCCAGTCATCTTTATGCGGCTTGCCCGGCTCCCAGGGAAAGGTAAAGCCCCAGATGGCGTCGCGCTGGCGCTTCTCCAGCGCGCCGAAATAGCCCATAAAGCCTTTCAGCAGATCGGTTTTGGTCACCATAACGTAGACCGGAAAGTGGATGCCGGTCTGCTGATGCAGCTCGCTCAGGCGGTTGCGCATGGCGCTCGCCTGGGCATAGCGCGCCTCGGCCGATTCGCTCAGCAGATCCGCCACGCTGAGGGTCATGATCACGCCGTTAATCGGCTGGCGCGTGCGGTAGCGCTTCAGCAAATTGATAAAGCTGTGCCACTCGCCGGCGTCGCGCGCGCGCTGGCTCTCCTGCAGGGTATAGCGTCCGGCGGTGTCGATCAGCACCGCCTGGTCGGCAAACCACCAGTCGCAGTGGCGGGTGCCGCCTACGCCGCGAATCGCGGTCTTGCTGACGCTGTCGGTCAGGGGAAAGTCGAGCCCGGCGTTGAGCAGCGCGGTGGTTTTGCCCGCGCCGGGCGCGCCGATCACCAGATACCACGGCAGCTGATAGAGATAGCTCGACTGCATGCGCGCCAGCCAGCGGCTGTTGCTTTTGCGGCTAAGGGGCATGCGTTTTAGCTGCATCACCGCCTCGCTGAAGCGCTGGGTGAGCAGCTCCTCGGTCGCCTGGCGATCGGAGAGATCCTCCGCGCCCGCCTGCTGCAGGTTATTGAGCAGCTTGCTGTTGAACCAGGCGCGATAGAGCGAAGGAATAAACTGAAACAAAATCCAGATGAAAAAAAGCAGGCCAACGGTCAGCTGGCGCGGCAGCGCCTGCTCGAGCGGGCGGGTCTCTCCCCAGCTCCAGAACGGGCCGAGGATCCAGA
Source organism: Pantoea sp. NGS-ED-1003 (assembly GCF_000738765.1). NCBI lineage: Bacteria > Pseudomonadati > Pseudomonadota > Gammaproteobacteria > Enterobacterales > Erwiniaceae > Pantoea > Pantoea sp. NGS-ED-1003. The sequence goes on along the minus strand of NZ_JPQA01000001.1, from coordinate 588,728 downwards.
CGAGACAGCTCAGCGCCGTCACGCCGATAAAGCTCCACAGCAGGCGATGGGTGAGAGCAGGGCGTAAGGATGCGCGCATTACTGGGTTCCCTGATGATTACTGAGCGTTTCCGGCGCGGCGAACAGCGTAATTTCGACGCGGCGGTTGCGAGTGCGGTTTTCGTTGCTGTCGTTAGGCAGCAGGGGGTCGCTGTCGCCGCGTCCTTCCGAGCGGATCGCATGGCCGTCGGCAAGCTGCGACTGCAGCAGCTGGGTCACGGCGCGGGCGCGGGCGAACGAGAATTCATAGCTAGAGGCGAAGCGGCTATTGTCCACCGGGCGATTGTCGGTAAAGACCGACACCAGCACCGTGCCTTTGACGTTCTTCATCGCCGTGGCGACGCGCGCCAGCAAGGCGCGTCCGACCGGATTGATGGCGGTGCCCTGTTCGGCGAACAGCTTGTCGGCGGGAATAATCACCTTGCTGCCGAACGCGCCGTCGCTGACTTCAAGCTGGCCGGCGGCGATAACGTCGTTAAGGCGCTGGCGTAGATCGAGCAGCGCCTGCGGTGAAGAGGGACGGCGCCCGACGGTGATCTGCGGCAGCGGCGTCTGATAAATGGCGCGCAGCAGCGGTTCGGCGTCGTTGCCGAGCCGCCAGTTCAGCGCGCTGTAAAGCAGGCAGGCGAGCAGCGCGGCGACGGTAGCGCAGGCCCAGAGCGGGATCATCGGGCGCGAGATGCTGCTGACCAGCGGATGCACCTCGACCAGCGGCCTGGCGCTCTCGCTTTGCGGCTGACGCGTCTCCTCGATCAGCTTCGCGAGACGCTTGCGAATGGCGTCGCACTGCACGCGTCCGCTGTCGCTGCCGCGATAGCGGCCTTCGTAGCCGAGCAGCAGGCAGTAGTGCACCACCTCCAGCAGCCAGAGGTGCTGAGTCGGGCTCTGCGAAATGCGCGACAGCAGCTGGAAAAATTTTTCGCCGCCCCAGCTTTCGTTGTGAAAGGTAACCAGCATGCCGTTGCCGGACCAGACGCCACGCGTGCCCCATGGGGTTTGCGCCGCGGCCTCGTCCAGCGCGCTGCACAGGCAGTAGCGCGCGCCGATAATCATCTCGAACGGCAGTCCCGCCTGCTTGCAGCGCTGCTCGAACTGGCGGATTTCATCAATCAGCGACTGACGCAGGCCGGCGGGATCGTCGTGCGTCACCGCCTGGCGAAGCTGCACCACGGCGTTCAGCAGCGGCGCCGCAGCCTGCAGTAAAAGATTATCGTTGCCCGAGGCGTTCGCCTCTGCGGCCTGCGATTCCTGAGTCATTAACGGGGATTCTTCCAGACAAGAACAGATCCCTGAGTGGCGAGCTCAGGGATGACAAACTGGCAATATGCGCCGGATTTCATTATCAGTCTAAGATCCAGGTCGCGGTATCGTTGGTGCGGCACGCTTTGCTGGCGCCGCCGACGTCGACACAGACCTGCTTGTTTTTTCCGCGCGGCCGCGGGCGATCGCTCCGCAGCGTAGCGTCGTAGCGGCTGCTCTCCACGCCCGCTTTCAGCGGAACATAGCCGATCAGCGGGCCGTCAGCCTGGTCGGCGATCGCCAGCCAGTGGTTTTCGACGCTGCCCAGCACTTCGAACGGCTTGCCGGTTTCAAGATAACGCACCACTTTGCCGCCGTAGTCGGGCGTGGTCATCACCGACGCCGCATAGAGGGCGCGCCAGGTTTCATTAACCGGGGTAAATTCGGCAGGCGCGGCGACCGCATGACGATGCACTAACTTAACGCCATTGACTTCGCTGGTGACCAGCGTGTCATCGGTGACAGACGGCGGCGGCGCTTTACAGCCCGCCAGGGTCAATGTCGCCAGCAGCATTAACGCAAGACTCTTTTTCACCATGTTCCTCGATTTCATCAGAGTAACTGCATAATACGTCGCCATCGTCACGCTGATGACGACCCGCAACCTGCATCATGCCTTCACAGCATCAGCTAAAAAAACAGACAAATTACATCAGGATAGTACTGCATCCAGTCTACCTAAGACTTTTGAGAATTCAAACCATTGCGCTGTTGCTAAAGCCATGCTAGCCAGCCTGGCGCGCGGCGCGCAAAGATGCCGAAAAAGGTCGCTGGGTAGTTCAGTTAAGCGAAATTTACAAATGAATGACGTAACGTGATGAATTATGAAGCACGCTATTTTGTCATGGGCCACCGGGAATAGGAAATTATTAAATTTTTTTAATTGCTTTAGCTCTCTGTGATGACCTTTCCGGCGCTTCAACGGCCGCTCTTTTCAGAATATCCGGGTGAGAGCGATCGCACTTTTTCTATAAACCGGCATGGCTTTTGCTTTGTTTTGCCCAAATAAGGCGACTCTGATCAAAAGGTGATCCCCATGACCGACGCGCTGGCATACCTCCAGGCATCGCGCGACAGCGACATCGCCAGCCTGCAACGGCTGCTGCACACCGGCCAGCTGATTGCGGCGCTGAGCGAGCTGATCCATCAGCTTCAGCGCGAGCGCGGCGCCAGCAATATCTGGATCTGCTCGCAGGGGCGGCTGTTTGCCCAGGAGCGTCTGGCGCGCGAGGACGAGGTGAGCGCGGCGATCCGACGCTTTACCCGGGCGCTGCCGCCCGCCGCCGCCCATCCCGGCGACAGCCGCTTCTGCAATCTGATTGCCGCCGCGCTGCAGGCGCTGGCGGCGCTGCCTGGCCTGCGCGCGCAGATGCTGGCGGGCGAGCGCGATCAGGCGCAGTCGATGCAGGCGTTCAACCAGGTGATCCGCACCCTGCTGAACCTGGTGTTCGAGGCGGCGGATACCGCCAGCCATCCCGATATTTCCCGCGCGCTGATTGCGCTGTTCAGCTTTATGCAGGGCAAAGAGCTGGCGGGACAGGAGCGCGCTACCGGATCGGCAGGTTTCGCCGCTGGCCGCTTCAGCGAAGAGCAGCGTCAGCGCATGGTGGCGCTGATCGCGGCGCAGGAGCAGAGTTTCGCCACCTTCAGCCAGTTTGCCGACGCCGACGCGCTGGCCCGCTGGCGTCCTCTGGCGTCCGCCAGCCGGGAAGTGGAGCGACTGCGGCGCATCGCCTGCACGCTCGGGCAGGCGGAGGAGTCGGGCACGCTACGCTGGTTCTCGCTGCTTAGTGCCCGCATCGATCAGATGAAAATGCTGGAGGATCACCTTACCGTTACGCTGATGACGCGCTGCCGTCAGGCGATTCAGGCGGCGCAGAGCGAAGCCGCGCAGCCCGTACTGGCGGCGGATCAGAGCTTCAGCCTCTATATCGCCGGCGCCGACTGGCTGCCGGAAGAGCAGACCCGGCTGCACAGCGACGGCCTGGCGCATCAGCTTGGCCGCTCGGTTCTGTCGCTGGTGCGCGAGCAGGCGCAGCGTCTGCAGCGTCAGGCGGATGAGCTGGCGACCATGCGCGCTACCTTAGAAGAGCGGCGGGTAATCGATCAGGCGAAGGCCTGGCTAATGCAGCAGCACGGCTACGGCGAACAGGCGGCGTGGCAGGCACTGCGCAAAAGCGCCATGAACCAGAATAAACGCGTTATCGACATCGCTCAGGCGGTGCTGGCGGTGGCCGCGATGGCGCAGCCGCCCGCGACGCAGTAAGAGGCGCAGCGCGGCTACCTCTCCAGAGGTAGATGCACAACCGCTGTGCGCAGGCTGCGTTAGCAAAGTGCATCCGACCCGTTTCACCGCGCAAAAAGCCGCGCCGGCGCGGGTTTCCTGACCTGGCACGCTCCTTGCTGTACTTTCAGGGAATTCGCACTTCTTTCGCCAACGGCGGCGAAACAGTGCTTTGGATAAAGGCGTCCATCCGCATGCGCAGGCATGTCGGTCGGACGCCTTTTTTTATTCTCTTTTTTCAGGAAGCGAGCGATGAGCCACTCCTCTTTTTCCGCCTCACGGCGCAAGTTGTTACTCGCCGGCGCCGCCGCTGGCGGCGCATATCTGCTGCCGGGGCTGCGCAACGCCGTCTGGGCCGCCGGTTCCGACGCGCCGGAGAAGGCGAGCCTGCGCGTCGGCTTTATCCCGCTCACCGACTGCGCGCCGGTGGTGATGGCGGCGGTGAAGGGCTTCGATAAAAAGTACGGCCTGACGCTGCAGCCGAGCAAAGAGGCGAGCTGGGCGGCGGTGCGCGACAAGCTTACCTCCGGCGAGCTGGACGCCGCCCACGCGCTCTACGGCATGATCTACGGGCTGCAGCTGGGCGTGGCGGGGCCGCAGCACGACATGGCCAACCTGATGACGCTCAACAACAACGGCCAGGCGATTACGCTCTCCAGCCAGCTTAAGGCGCTGGGCGTGACCGACGCTGCCAGCCTGAAGCAGGCGGTGGCGGCGCAGCCGAAAGGCGCCTTCAGCTTCGCCCATACCTTTCCCACCAGCACCCACGCCATGTGGCTCTACTACTGGCTCGCCAGCGTGGGCATTCATCCCTTCGACGACGTTCGCACGCTGGTGGTGCCGCCGCCGCAGATGGTGATGAACATGAAGATCGGCAATATGAGCGGCTTCTGCGTCGGCGAGCCGTGGAACCAGCGCGCCATCAGCGACGACATCGGCTTCACCGCCGCCACCTCGCAGCAGATCTGGCCGGATCATCCCGAAAAGATCCTCGCCACCCGCGCCGCGTGGGTGAAAAGCAACCCTAACAGCGCCCGCGCGCTGACCGCGGCGGTGCTCGAGGCAGCGCGCTGGATCGACGCTTCCGACGACAACCGACGCGAAACCGCCGCCGTACTGGCGCAGCGCGCCTGGATCAACACCAAAGTCGAGACGCTGGAGGGGCGCATGCTCGGCCAGTACCAGAACGGCCTCGGCAAAAGCTGGCAGGACGCGCACGCCATGCGCTTCTTTGGCGACGGCGCGGTGAGCTTTCCCTGGCTCTCCGACGGTATGTGGTTTCTGACGCAGATGAAGCGCTGGGGCATGCTCAGCGTCGATCCCGACTATCTGGCGGTGGCGCGGCAGATCAACCGCATCGACATTTACAAACAGGCGGCGAGCGCCGTCGGCAACGTCGCGCTGCCGCCAGGCGAACTGCGCAGCAGCACCCTGATGGACGGCAAAGTGTGGGACGGCAGCGATCCTGCCGCTTACGCAGCCGGCTTCGCCCTGAAACGCTAAGAGAGGCAGAGATGAAAAAAGTTGCGCAGATCGGCGCCCCAGCCGCCGTCGAACCCGGCACCGTCGTCACCCTTAACCTGAAGCCGAAAAGCGCGGTCCGTCCGCCGCGCCTGCGGCCGCTGATGCAGCGGCTTATTCCGGCGCTGTGCGGCCTGCTGCTGATGCTGCTGGTGTGGCAGATCGCCGCGCTGTGGAGCAGCGGCTTCCCGACGCCGTACGCCACCTGGCAGGCGGCGCTGACGCTGTTTGCCGATCCCTTCTATAACGCCGGGCCGAACGACCAGGGCATCGGCTGGAACGTGCTCGCCTCGCTGCAGCGCGTCGCCGTCGGCTTTGGCCTGGCGGCGCTGGTGGGTATCCCCGCCGGCTTTCTGCTCGGGCGCTTTACCTTTGTGGCGCGCATGTTCAACCCGATTATCGCGCTGCTGCGTCCGGTGAGTCCGCTCGCCTGGCTGCCGATCGGCCTGCTGCTGTTCCAGCGCGCCGAGCCCGCCTCCAGCTGGACCATCTTTATCTGCTCGATCTGGCCGATGGTGATCAACACCGCCGAAGGGGTACAGCGCATCCCGCAGGACTATCTCAATGTGGCGCGCGTGCTGCAGCTGTCGGAGTGGACGGTGATGCGCCGCATTCTGTTTCCCGCCGTGCTGCCGGCGGTGCTCACCGGCGTGCGTCTCTCGATCGGCATCGCCTGGCTGGTGATCGTCGCCGCTGAAATGCTCACCGGCGGCCTCGGCATCGGCTTCTGGATCTGGAACGAGTGGAACAACCTCAACGTCGAGAACATCCTCATCGCCATTCTGATTATCGGCGTGGTGGGGCTGTTGCTGGAGCAGGGCCTGATGCTGCTGGCCCGCCGTTTTAGCTGGGATAAATAAGGAGCCGCTATGTCACCGATTATTCGCGTTCAGCAGGTCAGCCAGCGTTTCACCACCGCGGGCGGCGACTTTCTCGCCCTGGATAACGTCTCGTTCGACATTCACGAAGGAGAGACCTTAAGCCTGATCGGCCACTCCGGCTGCGGCAAATCGACGCTGCTCAACCTGATCGCCGGACTCACCGCGCCGAGCAGCGGCGTGCTGCTGTGCGACAACCGCGAAATCGCCGGGCCCGGCCCGGAGCGCGCGGTGGTGTTTCAGAACCATTCGCTGCTGCCCTGGCTGACCGCCTGGCAGAACGTTGAGCTGGCGGTGCGGCAGGTGTTTAAAGGCCGCATGAGCAACGCGGAGATGGCGGAGTGGATTGAGCACAACCTGAACCGGGTGCAGATGAGCCATGCGATGCACAAACGCCCCGGCGAGATCTCCGGCGGCATGAAGCAGCGCGTCGGCATTGCGGCCGCGCTGGCGATGAAGCCGCGCGTGCTGCTGCTCGACGAGCCGTTCGGCGCGCTCGACGCCCTGACGCGCGCGCACCTGCAGGACAGCGTCATGCGCATCCAGCAGGAGCTGAACACCACCATCGTGCTGATCACCCACGACGTCGACGAGGCGGTGCTGCTCTCCGACCGGGTGCTGATGATGACCAACGGCCCGGCGGCGAAGGTGGGCGAAATCCTGACCATCGATCTCGCCCGGCCGCGCTCGCGGGTCGCGCTGGCGGATGAGGCGCGTTACCACCAGCTGCGTCAGCAGATCCTGCACTTCCTGTATGAAAAACAGACCGCAGCCTGAGGAGCCGCCTATGACGCAACGGCTGCTGGTAGTGGGCAACGGCATGGCGGGGATGCGCATGGTGGAGAGCCTGCTGCGCCTCGCGCCGAATCGTTACGCCATCACCGTGATCGGGCGCGAGCCGCACGGCAACTACAACCGGGTGCTGCTCTCGCCGGTGCTGGCGGGCGAGCGACCCTTCGAGGAGACGCTCATCCATACCCAGGCCTGGTACCAGCAGCACGGCGTCACGCTGCTGGCGGGCGAAACGGTGCTAAAGATCGACCTCGTGGCGCGGCGGCTTGAGACCGATCGGCGTGTGCTGGCGTGGGATCGGCTGGTGTTCGCGACCGGATCGCGCCCGCGGCTGCCCGCGATAGCCGGCGTCGACCGGCCGCAGGTCTTTGGCTTTCGCAGCAAAGCGGACGTCGACGCGCTGCTGGCCGAAACAGGGCCGGTGGTGGTGCTGGGCGGCGGCTTTCTCGGCATCGAGGCCGCCGCCGCGCTGCGCGCCCAGGGGCGCGAAGTCACGCTGCTGCACCACAAAAGCTGGCTGCTGGATCGCCAGCTCGACGCCCAGGCGGGCGCGCTGCTCCTCGCGCAGCTCACGTCGCGCGGCCTGCACGTCGAGCTTAACGGCGGGCTGGCGGCGGTGACGGAAAGCGGCGTGCTGCTCACCGACGGCCGCACGCTGCCTGCCGCGCAGGTGGTGATCGCCATCGGCGTCGAGCCGGAGATCGCCGTCGCGGCGGCGGCGGGCGTGCCCTGTCATCGCGGCATCATCGTTGATCGCCAGCTGCGCAGCGGGCTGCCCGGCGTTTACGCCCTCGGCGAGTGCTGTGAAATAGGCGGCGAGACCTTCGGGCTGGTAGCGCCCTGTCTGGCGCAGGCGGAGGTGCTGGCGGCGCAGCTGGCGGGGCAGCCGGTTGCTGATTTTCGCCATCAGGTCGACGGCACCCGCCTTAAGGTCAGCGGCATTTCGCTGTTTAGCGCTGGTGATATCCGCGAGGCGGAGAGCTGCGTCAGCTTCGATCCGATTGCCGGCGACTACCGCCGTCTGTTTCTGCGCGACGGCCGGTTGAGCGGCGTGCTGCTTTACGGCGACTGTCGCCAGGCCGCGCCGCTGCTGGCGAAACTGCAGGCGGGCGAAAGCGCCGCGCTGCACACCCTTTTTGATACTTCACCCGAAACGCAGCCGCAGGCTGCAGGAAGCCCGATGATGAGTAAACCGGTATTAGCCGTGGTCGGTCACGGCATGGTCAGCCACCATTTCCTCGAACAGCTGGTGGCGCGTGCGCTGCACCAGCGCTATCACATCGTGGTCTACGGCGAAGAGCGGCTGCCCGCCTATGACCGCGTTCATCTCTCATCCTGGTTCGACGGCAAAAGCGCCGCCGATCTGTCGCTGGTCGGCGAGGACTTTTTTGCGGCGCACGGCATCGAATTGCGCAGCGACTGCCGGGTGGTGGCGATCGATCGCCAGCAGCGCAGCCTGCGCGACAGCCGCGGCGACGAGCTGGCGTGGGACCGGCTGGTGCTCGCCACCGGCTCGCGTCCCTTTGTGCCGCCCATCCCCGGCCACGACGACCCGCGCTGCTTCGTCTACCGCACGCTGGACGATCTCGACGCCATCGCCGCCTGCGCGCGCCGCAGCCGGCGCGGTGTGGTGATTGGCGGCGGCCTGCTGGGGCTGGAGGCGGCCAACGCGCTGCGCCAGCTTGGGCTGGAGACCCATGTGGTCGAATTCGCGCCGCGCCTGATGGCGGTGCAGCTGGACGAGGGCGGCGCACAGATGCTGCGGCGTAAAATCGACGCGCTCGGCGTGCAGGTGCACACCGCGAAGCAGACGGAAAGCCTCGTGCGCGAGGCGGACGACAGCCTGACGCTGCGGTTCGCCGACGGCGAGACGCTCAACGTTGACATGGTGCTCTTTTCGGTGGGTATCCGCCCGCGCGACGAGCTGGCGCGCGCGGCGGGATTAACCCTCGGCCCGCGCGGCGGCATCGCCATCAACGATCTGTGCCAGACCAGCGACGAGGCGGTGTTCGCCATCGGCGAGTGCGCGCTGTGGAACGGGCAGATTTTCGGCCTGGTGGCGCCCGGCTACCAGATGGCGCGCGCGCTGGCCGGACACCTCGCCGGCGAGACGAGCCTGTTTACCGGCGCGGATATGAGCACCAGACTCAAGCTGCTGGGGGTTGAGGTCGCCTCGTTCGGCGACGCCCACGGGCGCACGCCGGGCAGCCAGAGCTACTACTGGACCGACGAGCCTAAAGGGATATACAAGAAAATCGTGGTGTGCGGCGAGGGCAAAACCCTGCTGGGCGGCGTGCTGGTAGGGGACAGCGCCGACTACAGCACGCTGCTGCAGATGATGCTTAACCAGATGGCGCTGCCCGCCGCGCCGGAGAGCCTGATTTTGCCCGCGCTGGCTGGGACGCCGAGCCGGGCGCCTGGGATAGCGGCGCTGCCGGACAGCGCGCAGGTCTGCTCCTGCCACAGCGTCAGCAAGGGGGATATCTGCGCCGCGGTGCAGGCGGGCTGCGGCGATATGGCGGCGATTAAGCAGTGCACCCGCGCCGCCACCGGCTGCGGCGGCTGTTCGGCGCTGGTGAAACAGGTGATGGAGAACCAGCTGGCGACCCTCGGCGTCGAGGTGAAAAAGGATATCTGCGAACATTTCGCGTACTCGCGGCAGGAGCTTTATCACCTGATGCGCGTCGGCGAGCTGAAAAGCTGGGAGGCGCTGCTGGCGGCGCACGGGCGCGGCCACGGCTGCGAAGTCTGCAAGCCGCTGGCGGCGTCGCTGCTCGCCTCCTGCTGGAACGACTACCTGCTGAAGCCGGCGCATCTGCCGCTACAGGAGACCAACGATCGCTACTTCGCCAATATTCAGAAAGACGGCAGCTACTCCGTGGTGCCGCGCGTGCCGGGCGGCGAGATCACGCCGCAGGGGCTGATCGCCATCGGCGAAGTGGCGGCGCGCTACGATCTCTACACCAAAATCACCGGCGGCCAGCGTATCGATCTCTTCGGCGCGCGGCTGGATCAGCTGCCCGCTATCTGGGAAGCGCTGCTGGCGGCGGGCTTTGAGACCGGCCACGCCTACGGCAAATCGCTGCGCACGGTGAAATCCTGTGTCGGCTCCAGCTGGTGCCGCTACGGCGTGCAGGATTCGACCGCCTTCGCCATCGCGCTGGAGCATCGCTACAAAGGGCTGCGCGCGCCGCACAAGATCAAGATGGCGGTGTCGGGCTGCACCCGCGAGTGCGCCGAAGCGCAGAGCAAAGATATCGGCGTCATTGCCACCGAGAAAGGCTGGAACCTCTACGTCTGCGGCAACGGCGGCATGAAGCCGCGCCACGCCGATCTCTTCGCCAGCGACCTCGACGACGAAACGCTGATCCGCTACGTCGACCGCATCCTGATGTTCTACGTGCGCACCGCCGACCGACTGCAGCGCACCAGCGTCTGGATGGATAATCTCGACGGCGGGCTCGACTATCTGCGTCAGGTGGTGATGGAGGACAGCCTCGGCATCGCGGCGACGCTGGAGGCGGAGATGCAGCGCGTCGTCGACAGCTACCAGTGCGAATGGCAAACCACGCTGGCGGATCCGTCGCGGCGCGCGCTCTTTACCCCCGCCGTAAACGGCGCGGGGACGGACGAGGCGCTGCGTTACGATCGGGTGCGAGATCAGCGTCAGCCCGCGACGCCGACGCGCATTGCGCTGCGCGAGCTGCCGGCCGAACCCTGGAGCGCGCTGTGCGATCTCGCGGCGGTGCCGCCGCAGGCGGGCATCGGGGCGCGTCTCGGCAGCGAGCGCATCGCGCTGTTCCGCTTCGGCGACGATCTCTACGCGCTGGAGGATCGCGAGCCGGGCAGCGAGGTCAGCGTGCTGTCGCGCGGCATCCTCGGCGACGTGGCGGGCGAGCCGGTGGTGATCTCGCCGCTCTACAAGCAGCGCGTGCGCCTGCGCGACGGGCAGAGTCTCGACAACCCGCAGCACCAGCTGCGCTGCTGGCCGGTGAAGCTGGAAGCGGGGCGCATCTGGGTGGCGAACCGGCCGCTCAACCTGATGGCGGAAGCCTCATGAAGAGCACCTGTCCCTACTGCGGCGTCGGCTGCGGCGTCAGCGTAGGCGCCGACGGCGCCGTCGCCGGCGATGACAGCCATCCGGCCAATCTTGGACGCCTGTGCGTCAAAGGCGCGGCGCTGGGCGATACCCTGCACGCCAGCGGACGACTGCTGCGGGCGCGGGTGGACGGCGAGCCGGTAGCGCTGGAGCACGCGCTGGAGAGCGCCGCCGCGCGCCTGCGCGCCATTATTGAGCGGCACGGTCCGGAGGCGGTGGCGATCTACGCCTCCGGCCAGCTGCTCACCGAGGATTACTACGTCGCCAACAAGCTGATGAAGGGCTATCTCGGCGCGGCCAATATCGACACCAACTCGCGTCTCTGCATGGCCTCGGCGGTGGTGGGCTACAAGCGCGCCTTCGGCGCGGACGCGGTGCCCTGCTGCTATGAGGATTTCGCCGAGGCGGATCTGGTGGTGCTGGTGGGCTCTAACGCCGCCTGGACCCATCCGGTGGCCTATCAGCGGCTGGCGCAGGCGAAGCAGCAGCGCCCGGCGATGCGCGTGGTTACGATCGATCCGCGCCGCACCGCGAGCGCCGACCTGGCGGATCTGCATCTGCCGCTGCGCCCGTGCAGCGACGGCGCGCTGTTCAGCGGTCTGCTCAACTGGCTGGCGCAGCATCGCGCCATCGACAGTAGCATGCTGCCGCACCTGAACGGCGTCGAGGAGACGCTGGCGGCGGCGCAGTCATGGACGCTGGCGCGTGCGGCGGCGGCCTGCGATCTGGATAGCGACTTGCTGGCGCAGTTCTACCAGCTGTTTACCGCCAGCGATCGCGTGCTCACGCTCTGGTGTATGGGCATTAACCAGTCGGCCGCTGGCAGCGACCATAACAACGCCATTGTTAACGTCCATCTGCTGAGCGGCAAGCTGGGCCGCGCGGGCTGCGGGCCTTTTTCGCTGACCGGACAGCCTAATGCCATGGGCGGACGCGAGGTGGGCGGGCTGGCGAATCAGCTGGCGGCGCATATGGGCTTCAGCGATGCCGAATGCGACCGGCTGCAGCGCTTCTGGCGCAGCCCGACGGTGGCGCGGCGGCCCGGCCTCACCGCCGTCGCGCTGTTCGAGGCGGTGGCGCGCGGCGAGGTGAAGGCGGTGTGGATCCTCGGCACCAATCCGGCGGCGTCGATGCCGGAAGGCAACCGCGTGGCGCAGGCGCTGGCCGCCTGCCCGCTGGTGATCGTCTCCGACGTGATGGCGAACACCGACACCACGGCGTTTGCCGATATTCTGCTGCCTGCGCTCGGGTGGGGCGAAAAAAACGGCACCGTGACCAACTCCGAACGGCGCATCTCGCGCCAGCGCGCCTTTGTGCCGCCGCCCGGTGAAGCGAAGCCCGACTGGTGGCTGCTGGCGCAGGTGGCGCAGCGACTCGGCTTTGGCGACGCCTTCGGCTGGCAGCATCCGGCGGAGATTTTTCGCGAGCACGCCGCGCTCTCCGGCTTTGAAAACTACGGCCAGCGCGCTTTCGACATCAGCGGGCTGGCGCAGCTCAGCGACGACGCCTGGGAGCAGCTGAAACCGGTGCAGTGGCCGGTCAACGCGCGCTTCCCTGACGGCTGTGCCCGACTGTTCGGCGATCGCCGCTTTTATCATACCGACGGCAAAGCGCGGCTGCTGCCCTGCGCCGCGCCGCTGGAGACGGCGGGCGACAAAGGCTATCCGCTGCTGATGAACAGCGGACGTATTCGCGACCAGTGGCATACCATGACGCGCACCGGCGCGGTGCCGCGCCTGATGCAGCATATCGACGAGCCCTTTATCGCGCTGCATCCCGCAACGGCGCAGCGCTGGGGCCTCGCCGATGGCGATCTGGCGCGGGTGCAGTCGGCGCACGGCTGGATGGCGGCGCGGGTGCGAATCGACAGCGGTATGCGTCTTAACGAGCTGTTTGCGCCGATGCACTGGAACCGTCAGTTCGCGCTGCAGAGCAATGTCGATGCGCTGGTAGCGGCGCGCTGCTGCCCCGCGTCGGGCCAGCCGGCGCTGAAGCAGACGGCGGTGCGTATCCAGCCGCTGCATACCGGCTGGCAGGGCTGGCTGTGGCAGCGCGATATCGAGGCGCCTTCCGGGCTGCGCTACTGGGCGCGCGCGCCGCAGGCAGGCGCGCAGCGGCTGACGCTGGCGGGTGACGGCGCCGCGCGCGACTGGGCGCAGGCGCAGCTGGCGACGCAGAACATGCAGCTGCAGCAGGCGGTGGGCGCTGCGGGAGAGTACCGGCTGCTGGCGTGGCGCGAGGGCGAGCTGCAGCTGGCGTTCTACGCCGCGCCGCGGCTGCCTGCGCTCGACCATGAATTCATCACCGCGGCCTTTCGCGCGCCGCCCGCCGACGCCGCCGGACGCTTTGCGCTGCTGGCGGGCAGCAGCGCGCAGGGCAGCGACGCCGGGCGCATCATCTGCAGCTGTTTCGGCGTCGGCGAAACAGCGATCCGGCAGGCGATGGCGCAGGGCTGCGACTCGCCTGCGGCGCTCGGCGCCGCGCTGAAGTGCGGCACCAACTGCGGCTCCTGCATTCCTGAACTGAAACAACTGTTATTCACGCCAGCCACGGCGTAACGGAGAACGCTATGACCTTTGCTATCGATTCACTGAATAAACTGCTGTCGAGCGGCGACGGGCAGGGACACGTCTGGCTGGTCGGCGCGGGACCGGGCGACGTCGAGCTGCTGACGGTGAAAGCGCTGCGGCTGCTGCATCAGGCGGAGGTGGTGGTCTATGACCGGCTGGTGAGCGAGGCGGTGATGGCGGAGGTGCTGGGCTCGGCGCTCTGCATCGACGTCGGCAAACAGCCCGGCCGTCACGGGATGAAACAGGGCGAGATCAACCAGCTGCTGGCGGATCTGGCGCGCGGCGGCCGCGAAGTAGTGCGGCTGAAGGGCGGCGATCCCTTTATCTTCGGACGCGGCGGCGAAGAGCTGGCGTTTCTGCAGCAGGCGCAGGTGCGCTGCGAGGTGGTGCCGGGCATCACCGCCGCCGTGGGCTGCGCCGCCGCCAGCAACATTCCGCTGACGCACCGCGACTGCGCCCAGTCGCTGCGGCTGATCACCGGCCACGGCAAGCTGGGCGAGCCGCAGCTGGCGGAGCGGGCCTGCGGCGACCCGCACGAAACCCTGGTGTTCTATATGGGGCTGCGCTGGAGCGCCTCGATCGCCGCCCAGCTTCAGAAGCAGGGGCGCGCGGGCGATACCCCGGTGGCGATCGTCGAGAACGGCACGCGCGCGGACCAGCGGGTGCTGATCACCTCGCTGGCCGGGCTGGCGCAGACGGTAGCGCAGCAGCGGCCGGTCTCGCCGTCGCTGCTAATTGTCGGCGAGGTGGTGCGCTACGCCACCGCGGCGCGGCAGGCCGCCGCCGCGCAGGCCTAGACCGCGCGCCGCTGCGCCTGCGGCAGCGACGCCACCAGCACGTTAACGCCGAGCGCCTCAAAGGCGGCGATCTGCGCCGCGCTAATGCCGTCGTCGGTGATCAGATAGTGGATATGGCTCCAGTCGCAGGGCAGCGCGAACATCGACACCTTGTCGATTTTGCTGGAGTCCGCCACCACGTAGACCGTGCTGGCGGAGTTGATCATCGCCATTTTCACTTTGATGTCGGTTTCGCTGGGGAAGCTGAGACCGAGGCGCGGCGAAATGCAGGCGGTGGCGAGAAACAGCTTCTGCGCCAGCACGTTTTCAAAAAAGCTCGCCGCCTTTTCGCCGGAGGTGGAGAGGGTCGGGAATTTAAAGGTGCCGCCGGTGAGCAGAATGTTGATGCCCGGCTCGCCGCCCAGCTTGAGCGCGATATTCACCGCCGTGGTCACCACCGAGAGGCGGCGAATATGGCCGATCGCCTCGGCGATGGCGGTAGTCGTGGTGCCCGAATCGAAAATCACCGTGTCGCCGTTTTCGATATGCTGCGCCGCCAGTCGGCCGATCGCCTCTTTTTCCTCCAGATGGGTCTGCCGCTCCAGCAGCAGCGCGCCGGTATTCTGCTTGCCGGTCATCAGGGTCGCGCCGCCGTGATAGCGCTGCACAAACCCCTGCTTTTGCAGCATTCTCAGGTCGGTACGAATAGTGGCCTCCGTCAGGCCGAACGCCTCCGTCAGCGCCTTAACCGTCACCGTGCCGTCTTCGCGGATCATCTCCAGAATCTTTTCGCGGCGCTGCTGCATATCGGCAAGCTGCTCACTTTTGCTTTTCAATCGAAATGCTCCCTCTTCTCAACCACGGTCATATCCGGCGAATTAATGCCTGACGCTGAGTTTACCCCGCACTTTTAGCGAATGCGAGGCGACCCAGTGCGCTATTTATTTTCGAACGAAAATGAAAAGCCCGCATCCCTTTGAAAGCGCAGGGTTCGCATAGCGCCTTTATCCATGCCCGTTTTACGCTGCTTACGCTATATCACGCGAAAACAAAGGGATAAAAATAATTTTCACGAGGTGTATGAAATTTGATCTCACCCACATACCATTGCGATTCGATAGCTTATATTTTTGTTCGAAAATCAAATATCCCGTAAGACCGGAAAAAATCCGTTTTAACTGGAGCGGCCGCCGGCAACGACACAAGTGAGGAACAGATGAGCAGCGAATATGACGTAAACCTGCGCTACGGCGTCGACAGCGCGATGGATCTTGGCGGCAAAGTGGCGGTAGTGACCGGCGGGCTCGGGGGCATCGCTATGGCGAGCAACGAAATGCTGCTGGCGAAAGGGGCGCGTCTGGCGCTGCTCTATCCCCCTTTCGAAGCGGAAAAGGTCGCCAGCCTGCGCGACAGCTTCGACGCCGACAGGGTGCAGTTCGTCACCTGCGACGTCACCGATCCGGCGTCGGTTGAGGGCGCGTTCGACGAGGTGGCGCAGCACTACGGCCAGATCGATATCCTGGTCAACTGCGCCGGCTACGTGATGCTGCAGCCGGTGCTGGAAACCGATTTCGCCGAATGGCAGAAGCAGATCGCCGTCAACCTGACCGGACCGTTTCTCTGCGCGCAGGCGGCGGGCAAACGCATGGTCGCGGCGGGCAAGGGGGGCAAAATCATCAATATCGCCTCGCAGGCGGCCTCAATCGCCATCGACAATCACGTCGCCTACACCTCCGCGAAGGCGGGCCTGCTCGGCATGACCAAAGTGATGGCGAAAGAGTTCGCACCGCACCGCATTAACGTGAATACCCTGTCGCCCACCGTGGTGCTGACGCCGATGGGCGAAAAAGCCTGGCGCGGCGAGAAGGGCGAAGAGATGAAAAAGCTGATCCCGTTAGGCCGCTTCGCCTACACCGACGAAATCGCCGCCGCCGTGCTGTTTTTCGCCAGCAACGGCAGCGACATGATTACCGGCGCCGATCTGATGATCGATGGCGGTTTCACTATCTGGTAATGCAGCACCAGCCCCAAAGCCTTACCCCCTACAAATAGAAGAGAGAATATCGCCATGAAAATCCGCTCCCTGCTGTGCACCGCGATCGCCGCCAGCCTCTTCTCCAGCGCCGGCTTCGCGGCGGAGAAAGGCACCATCATGATCCTCGTCAACTCGCTGGATAACCCCTATTACGCCTCGGAAGCCAAGGGCGCCAACCTCAAGGCGCAAGAGCTGGGCTACAAAACCTCGGTGCTGTCGCACGGCGAAGACGTGAAGAAGCAGAGCGAGCTGATCGACGCCGCCATCGGCAAAAAAGTGCAGGGCATTATTCTCGACAACGCCGACTCCACCGCCAGCGTCGCGGCGATCAAAAAGGCCAAAGAGGCCGGTATTCCGGTGGTGCTGATCAACCGAGAGATCCCGGTCGACGACGTGGCGCTGGAGCAGATCACCCATAACAACTTCCAGGCCGGTTCCGACGTCGCCACCGTGTTCGTCGAGAAGATGGGCGAGAAGGGCAAATATGCCGAGCTGACCTGCAACCTGGCGGACAACAACTGCGTGACGCGTTCGAAATCCTTCCATCAGGTGCTGGACCAGTATCCCGATATGCAGAGCGTGGCGCGCCAGGATGCGAAAGGCACCCTGATCGACGGCAAGCGCATCATGGACAGCATTCTGCAGGCGCATCCCGATGTGAAAGGGGTGATCTGCGGCAACGGACCCGTGGCGCTGGGCGCGATCGCTGCCCTGAAGGCGGCGGGCCGCAACGACGTCACCGTGGTGGGGATCGACGGCAGCAACGACGAGCGCGACGCGGTGAAGGCGGGCACGCTGAAAGCGACGGTGATGCTGCAGGCGCAGGCGATCGCCGCGCAGGGCGTCACCGATCTGGATAACTTTATTCAAAAGGGGGTCAAGCCAGCGAAGCAGCGCGTGATGTTCCGCGGCATCCTGATTACGCCGGATAACGCCAGCGGCGTGCAGGACTTCAACTTTAAGTCGTAACCCCCTTGCAGCGGCGCCCGTCCTGGACGGGCGTCAGGAGAACCCCATGGACAGACGACTCTGGCTTCTGCTTCCGATGATTGTGCTCAGCGGTTGCCGCATTGTGTCGCAGCAGGAGCTGGCAGATCTGAAAAATCCGCCGAACCCGAAGATGGCGAATATCGCCCAGACCTGGCGCGAACAGCTGGTGCCGCAGGTGCAGCGTGACGCGAAACCCGCGGCCGAACTGTTGAAGGCGCTGCAGGCAGCGAAAGATTTCGACACCGCCTGCAGCACGCTGGGCTATCGCAGCCAGGCGGAAAACCCCTGCGTGTTTAGCGTCAGCGTCAGCGGCGAAGTGACGGCGGTTAATACCACGTCGCGCAGCGGCCGCATGACGGTCAAAGACGCCTCTGGCGCCAGCATCACGGTGCAGACCGGACCGATTATTCCCGGCACCGCGCTGCGCGACGCCTATAAGGGGGCGAGCTATCAGGACTTTAACGATCAGGTGCTGTTCGGCGACTACGGCCGCGCCATCAATCAGCAGGCCTCCAGCATGATGACCGCCTTCAAGCCGAAAGTGGGCGACAAGGTGCAGCTGACGGGTGTATTCAGCAGCTGGGATGTGCCGCAGCAGATCCCGAACGTGACGCCTGTCGCCATCGCGCGGCAGTAAGGAGCGGTTATGCAGCATCCACAAGCTGATGGCGAGGTGATTATCGAGACGCGCGGCCTGTCGCGCATCTATCCCGGCGTCACCGCGCTCGATCAGGTCAACTACCGCGTCTATCGCAACAAGGTCAACGTGCTGATCGGCGAAAACGGCGCGGGCAAATCCACCATGATGAAGATGCTGGCCGGGGTAGAGACCCCTTCCAGCGGCGAAATCCTGCTCGACGGCGAGCCGGTATCGCTCTCCTCGACGCACCAGGCGGAAAAACAGGGCATCAGCATTATCTTTCAGGAACTGAACCTGTTTCCCAACATGAACGTGATGGACAACATCTTTATCGCCAACGAATTCTTCCAGCGCGGCGTGATCAACGAGAAGTATCAGTATGCGCTGGCGAAGTCGCTGCTGGAGCGGCTGGAGCTGGATGTCGATCCCTACGCGCCGCTGGGCGAGCTGGGCATCGGCCATCAGCAGCTGGTGGAGATCGCGCGGGCGCTGTCGAAAGATACGCGCGTGCTGATTATGGACGAGCCGACCAGCGCGCTCAGCCAGTCGGAGGTAAAGGTGCTGTTCAACGTTATCGAGCAGCTGAAGCGGCGCGGCGTCACCATCATCTATATCTCGCACCGGCTGGAGGAGCTGATGGAGATCGGCGACCACATCACCATCTTCCGCGACGGCCGCTTTATCAGCGAGCGCGAGGTGCGCGACGCCAGCGTGCCCTGGATTATCGAACAGATGGTCGGCGACAAGAAAAAGCACTTCGACTATCAGGCGGCGGCGCAGGGCGAAACGGTGCTGGAGGTGGACGGTCTGACCGCGCTGCATCAGAACGGCGGCTACCGGCTCAACGACGTCAGCTTCTCGCTGCGCAAAGGAGAAGTGATCGGCATTTACGGCCTGCTGGGCGCCGGGCGCACCGAGCTGTTCAAAGGGCTGATCGGCCTGATGCACTGCCAGTCGGGCAAGGTGCAGCTGGCGGGCAGCGCGCTGGAGCGGTGCAGCTTTCAGCAGCGGCTGAAGCGCGGCATTACGCTGGTGCCGGAGGATCGCCAGGGCGAAGGCGTGGTGCAGCTGATGTCGATCACCGCCAACATGACGCTGACCGACCTCAGCCTGCGCGGCTTTCGCCGCGCGCTGCGCCTGCTGCATCCGGCCAAAGAGAAGCGGCGCGTCGACGAGATGATCCAGCATCTGGCGATCAAGGTCAGCGATCCCGAGCTGCCGATTACCTCGCTGAGCGGCGGCAATCAGCAAAAGGTGGTATTGGGCAAGGCGCTGATGACCGGGCCGCAGGTGGTGCTGCTGGACGAGCCGACGCGCGGCATCGACGTCGGCGCGAAAACCGACGTCTATCACCTGATCGGCACGCTGGCGCAGCAGGGACTGGCGGTGATGTTCTCCTCTTCCGAACTGGATGAGGTGATGGCGCTGGCGGACCGCGTGCTGGTGATGGCTGACGGCCGTATCACCGCCGATTTACCCCGCGCTGAGGTTACGCGCGAAAAACTGATTACGGCCTCGACGCCGCATGACTAAGCCGCCGGTTTACCAGGCATGACGGGCGACGTCGATCGCCCGCAGGAGAGATGATGAACCAAAAATACCTGCTCTATATGTACCTGCTGAAAGCGCGCACCTTTATCGCGCTGCTGATCGTCATCGGCTTTTTCAGCGTCATGGTGCCGAACTTTCTCACTCCGTCGAACCTGCTGATTATGACTCAGCACGTCGCCATTACCGGGCTGCTGGCGATCGGCATGACGCTGGTGATCCTCACCGGCGGCATCGATCTCTCGGTGGGCGCGGTGGCGGGCATCTGCGGCATGGTGGCGGGCGCGCTGCTCACCAGCGGCGTGCCGCTGTGGAACGGCAATACCCTGTTCCTTAACGTGCCGGAGGTGATCCTCGCGGTGGCGCTGTTCGGCGTGGTTATCGGGCTGGTGAACGGCGCGGTGATCACCCGGCTCGGCGTCGCGCCCTTTATCTGCACCCTGGGCATGATGTATGTGGCGCGCGGCGCGGCGCTGCTGTTCAACGACGGCAGCACCTACGCCAACCTGGTCGGCCTGCCGGCGCTTGGCAATACCGGCTTCGCCTTTCTCGGCTCCGGCACGCTGCTCGGCATCTATCTGCCGATCTGGCTGATGGTGGGCTTTCTGCTGCTCGGGCTCTATCTGACGCGCAAAACGCCGCTGGGGCGCTATATCTACGCCACCGGCGGCAACGAATCAGCCGCGCGGCTGGCGGGCGTGCCGATCGTGAAGGTGAAGATTTTCGTCTACGCCTTCTCTGGCCTCTGTGCCGGGCTGGTGGGGCTGGTGGTGGCGTCGCAGCTGCAAACCGCCCATCCGATGACCGGCAATATGTTCGAGATGGACGCCATTGGCGCCACGGTGCTGGGCGGCACGGCGCTGGCGGGCGGCCGCGGCCGCGTCTCCGGCTCGATTATCGGCGCCTTCGTGATCGTCTTCCTCGCCGACGGCATGGTGATGATGGGCGTCAGCGACTTCTGGCAGATGGTGATCAAGGGGCTGGTGATTGTTACCGCCGTAGTGATCGATCAGTTCCAGCAACGGTTGCAAAGCAAAGTGGTGCTGCTGCGTCGCCATGAAAAAAAGCAGCAGTCGACATCGGTATCTGAAGTCAGTCATGGATAAGCGGAGGGCAACATGACGCGTAATTTTCAAGGACAAACCGTAGTTATTACCGGCGCCTGTCGCGGCATCGGGGCCGGCATCGCGGCGCGCTTCGCGCGCGACGGTGCCAGCCTGGTGATGGTCTCCAACGCCGAGCGGGTGTTCGCCACCGCCGAAGCGCTAAAGGAGAAGTACGGCAGCGATATTCTGGCGCTGCAGGCGGACGTCACCGACGAAGCCGCGGTCCAGCAGCTCTATCAGCAGGCGTTCGATCGCTTCGGGCGCATCGACGTATCGATTCAGAACGCGGGGGTGATCACCATCGATCGCTTCGACGGCATGCCGAAAGCGGATTTCGACAAGGTGCTGGCGGTAAATACCACCGGCGTCTGGCTCTGCTGTCGCGAGGCGGCGAAGTATATGGTGAAGCAGAACGGCGGCAGCCTGATCAACACCTCTTCGGGCCAGGGGCGCCAGGGGTTTATCTACACGCCGCACTACGCGGCGAGCAAGATGGGGGTGATCGGCATTACCCAGAGCCTGGCGCTGGAGCTGGCGCCCTGGCATATCACCGTAAACGCCTTCTGTCCCGGCATTATCGAGAGCGAGATGTGGGACTACAACGACCGCGTCTGGGGCGAAATCCTCAGCACCGATGAGAAAAAATATGGCAAGGGCGAGCTGATGGCGGAGTGGGTCGAGAATATTCCGCTGAAGCGCGCCGGCCAGCCGGAGGATGTCGCCGGGCTGGTGGCGTTTCTCGCTTCTGACGACGCGCGCTATATTACCGGCCAGACCATCAACGTCGACGGCGGACTCATCTTCTCCTGACGCCCTCTTCAGGCTGGATAAATCTGAGTTTATCCAGCTTTTCCCCTGATTTTTCCGCATTTTCCCGCCATTCTCTGCAAATTCATCACGATGTGTTAAAGTAAATTCAAGCCATTTTGTGAGACAGGTCTCGTTAATCAGCCGAAAAATCCGATAAGACGCTATGTTTTTTCACCGCTTTGCCCACTCTTTTTTTGCCTCTTCGCCCCTTGTCGCGGCGATCCTTTCCGCTGTGCCTGCGGCGCAGGCTTTCACCGGCACCGCCTCGGTGGCGGAGACGCCTTTCGAGGATCCGGCACGCTTTAACCAGCAGCTGGCGGCGCTGCCGTCGCTGGGCAACGCGCAGAGTGACGACGAGTGGAATAAGCGGCTCGCCGCTATCGCCAAAGACATCGGCGAAGCGAGCCTGAACGGCGACAACAGCACCAGTTTTGGCCAGCAGGCGGGCGTCTGGGCTTTCAACCACTTTCGCGACGAGGTGGCGAATCGCGTTGAGAGTGAAGGGCAGTCGCTGCTGTCGCCCTACGGCAATGCTCAGCTCGATCTAATGGTGAATATGCAGGGCAGCTTTACCGGCACCGGCGGCGATCTCTTCACCGCGCTGGCGGACGAGCGCAGCCATCTCACCTTTAGTCAGGTGGGGGTGCGCGACACCAGCGACGGGCTGGTGGGCAATGTCGGTTTGGGTCAGCGCTGGGTGACGCCGAACTGGCTACTCGGCTATAACGCCTTTCTCGATCGCAGCTTCGATATCGGCCAGCAGCGCGCCTCGCTCGGTACTGAAGCCTGGAACGAAAATCTGCGCTTCTCCGCCAACTATTATCACCCGGTGGGCAGCTGGAAGAACAGCGGCGACACCGAGCAGCAGCGCATGGCGCGCGGCTACGATATCACCACCCAGAGCTATCTGCCGTTCTATCGTCAGCTCGGCGTGTCGCTGAGCTGGGAGCAGTATCTCGGCGATAACGTCGATCTCTTTCACAGCGGCAACCGCTATCACAACCCCTCCGCGCTGTCGCTCGGCCTCTCCTATACGCCAGTGCCGCTGGTGACGCTGTCGGCCAGCCACAAGACCAGCAGCGCGGGCGAGACGCAGGATCAGCTGGGGTTAAAGCTTAACTATCGCTTCGGCGTAGCGCTGAGCAAGCAGCTGGAGGCGAGCAACGTCGCCGAGGCGCGTTCGCTGCGCGGCAGCCGCTATGACCGCGTCACCCGTTCCGATACGCCGGTGCTCGATTTTCGCCAGCGCAAAACTCTGTCGGTGTTTCTCGCCACGCCGCCGTGGCAGCTGACACCGGGCGAAAGCCTGCCGCTGAAGCTGCAGATCCGCCACAGCAACCCGATCAAGGCGGTGAGCTGGCAGGGCGATACCCAGGCGCTGAGCCTGACGCCGCCCGCGAATAACAGCCAGCCGCAGGGCTGGAGCCTGATCGTGCCCGCCTGGGACGACTCGCCAGGCGCCAGCAACGAGTACCGGCTGTCGGTAACGCTGGAGGATGATAAGCAGCAGCGCGTCACCTCGAACTGGATCACCCTGAAGGTGCAGCCGCCGATGCAGGTCGATGCCGGTGCGGCGTCCGATCGCTTCGATATTATGGCGCCCTGAGGCGCTGTTGAGGAAAGCGTGATGCAGCGAGCTGCTTAAGGAGAGTAAATTGTGACAATTGTCACAATTAATAGCTGGTCAGGCGGACGGGAAAGTCGCAGAATCGCCGCAAAATCCCTTGTCACCTGCAGATCATGATCGTTCGTCCCCATCGCCACTGGTTCGTTCGTTTGTTCGCCTGGCACGGCTCTGTGCTGCCTGTTATCTCATTTCGCCTGTTTCTCAACCTGCTGATGTCGCTGCTCGCGCTCTGGCTGCTCAACTGGTACGAGACGCTCGGCATAAAGCTGACGCTGGCGCCTTTTAGCCTGCTCGGCGTCTCCATTGCGGTGTTTCTCGGCTTTCGCAACAGCGTCTGTTTCGCGCGCTTCAGCGAGGCGCGCCATTTTTTTGGCGCGCTGCTCATCGCCTGTCGCACGCTACAGCGTCAGGTGCTGGCGCTCTTTCCTGAAGAGGCGCCGCGCATTCAGGCGCTGCTGCTGGCGTTCTGCTACAGCCTGAAGCACCAGCTGCGGCGCAGCGACGCGCGCGCCGATCTGCAGAGGCTGCTCGGAGAAGATGCCGACTGGGTGCTGTCGCGCCGCTCGCCGACCAATATGCTGCACCTTCAGCTCTCGCACTGGCTGGCGGATCAGCGTCGCCAGGGCAAAATCAGCGATCTGGTGTGGAGCAATATCGACGAGAGCCTGAATCAGCTGGCGGCGGTGCTCGGCGGCTGCGAACGGCTGGCAAGCATGCCGGTGCCGTTCGCCTACGGCCTGCTGCTGCACCGCACCGTCTATCTCTTCTGCACGCTGCTGCCGTTCGCGCTGGCGCCCGATCTGCACTACATGACGCCGCTGGTGTCGATGTTTATCTCCTACACCTTTTTGTCGCTCGATACGCTGGCGGAAGAGCTGGAGATGCCATTCGGCTATCAAAACAACCATCTGCCGATGGATGCGATCTGCGCCAATATCGAGATCAGCCTGCGGGAAATGGCGGGGGAAGAGGAGACGCTGCCGACGCCGCTGCGCCCCGACGCCTACTACCGTCTGACCTGACCCTGGCGGCGCGCCTCTGCGGGGAGCAAAAAAAGGCCGCTTGCGCGGCCCTGCGCGCCCGGTTGACACGGACCGGGCGCAGAGTGAGGGTAAAACCTTATCAGAACTGGTAGATCAGGCCGACGGCAGTGATATCGTCGGTCTTCAGGCCCAGCGGGTTGTTGTCGTCCAGCAGGTTGATCTTGTACTCCACGTAGGTCGACATGTTTTTGTTGAAGTAGTAGGTGGTGCCCACTGCAACATATTTGAAGATGTCGGCGTCGCCGATATTCTCAATCTCTTTGCCCTTAGATGAGACGTAGCCTATCGACGGGCGCAGGCCGTTCAGGAACTGATACTGCGCCACCGCCTCGAAGTTCTGCGCTTTGTTGGCGAAGCCGCCGCTGATCGGCGTGGCGTTCAGGGTTTCGCCATACATCGCCGCCAGATAGATCTGATTCGCATCATATTTCACCGCCGTCGCCCAGTTCTGCGCTCTGTCGCCGTCGCCGCGCGCCGCCGCGTTCTGCGCTTCGGTGCGATCGAGGCTGGCGTAGGCGCCGGTAAAGCTCAGGCCGAAATCGAAGGCGTAGCTGGCGGAAAGGGCGTAGCCGTCGCCGTTGGAGCGGCGCACGCCGTCGGTGTTGCCGGCGCGATCGTTTTTGCCTTCATACTGCGCGGCCAGGCTCAGCCCTTTAATCAGGCCGAAGAAATCTTTGTTGCGCCAGGTGAGCAGGCCGGTGGAGCGTCCCGCCAGGAAGGCGTCGGTGTAGCCGGAATCGCCGCCGAAGAAGGGCAGCATATCGGTATAGGCGAACGCGTCGTAGACCAGCCCGTAGTTGCGGCCATAGTCGAGCGAACCGGCGTCGCCGAACTTCAGTCCGGCATAGCCGAGACGGGTGCGGTTGCCGTTCTGCGCGTCGCTGCCTTCCGAGTTGCGCAGGCTGTACTGATACTGCCAGAAGCCATAGCCGGTCAGCTGGTCGGTAATCTTGGTTTCGCCCTTAAAGCCGAGGCGCGTATAGGAAGAGGTATCGCCATCGTTGCTGCTGTCGTTGGAAAACAGGTGCGAGACGTTAATTTTTCCCACTAAGTCGAGTTTGTTGCCATCTTTATTATAAATCTCCGCTGCCTGGCCGGCAGATATTCCAACAAGAGACGACACCACTGCCGCCGCTAACGCGCGCTTCATCATTTATATTTACCCTGTCTTTGTTAGTTATTATTCCCCGCTATCTGGGGTGAAAGAAAAATGACACAAAAGGATAAGTTGACCTAGTGCAATAAGTGTAACTAAATATTTCAAAAGCGATTTTACTGTTTGTGCTGTTTGTTTTTTGTTCTCTTCGGCGCAGCGGCAATTATCGTCTGTAAAAGGGTTAATGAAAGAATTTAATCACAAGATATTGATTTTATAATGAATTTATTCGGTGTTTAGTGAGGTTTCTTTATGCGTATGCACCTTTGTGAACGGCTAGCTAATCCCAAATGAAAATCAAGCTTTACCGGAAAAGTTCAAATGCCAGACTAAGAGTAATGCTCTAATAATTAGCTTGCTTACAAATTAAGTGACCATCATTAATTCTTATTGCTGCATTGATAATAACGTCAGTAATAATTGTTTTAACCCCTGCTATTTATTTACTGAAACCTGGTTAATAAACCGTCTGGCGTTTTTCCACACGGGAGTATGGCCTCAGCCTGACCAGACTTATTTCCTTTGGCATTAAACCTGATTCCCGCTTTTATGCGATCGATCTGCCCTGAAACAGAGCGCGCTGCACTTATAAAGTGCGTTTTTTGCCTGAATTTGAACATAAAAGTCAGGAGCGATCACAAAAGCAATATTTACTCCGGCAACTGCATAAATCTGCTGCGGAATATGCGGCGCAGGCGCGGTGCTCACGAAATTATTCACTATATATGCATTAAAAGTGAATATCACGTGATTCTAAGTTATTGATATTTCGTTGTACTCCCTCTTTTATGCATTTATTCGCTTTGCTGGCACGCAAGCTGCACTTTACAGTAGGGCTGTGTTCACCCGAATTTCACAAATTTAAAACATTCGCTTTACTCACCGGTGCGCCGGGCGGGAAGGCAGGAGAAACAGTTATGTCACTGCAGGTTTCGCGTCACGATTTCGATCAATGGATGGTGCCGGTCTATGCGCCAGCGAACTTTGTACCGGTACGCGCATCGGGCTCGACCCTCTGGGATCAGAACGGCAAAGAGTATATCGACTTTGCCGGCGGCATTGCGGTTAACGCACTGGGTCATGCGCACCCGGCGCTGCAGCAGGCGCTGACCGAACAGGCGTCGCGCCTGTGGCATACCGGCAACGGTTACACCAACGAGCCGATCCTGCGGCTGGCGAAGCAGCTGATCGACGCCACCTTCGCCGACCGCGTCTTCTTCTGCAACTCCGGCGCCGAAGCCAACGAGGCGGCGCTGAAGCTAGCGCGTAAAACGGCGCACGATCGCTTTGGCGCGCATAAAAGCGGCATCGTCGCCTTTAATAACGCCTTTCACGGCCGCACCCTGTTTACCGTTTCCGCTGGCGGTCAGCCCGCCTACTCAAAAGATTTCGCGCCGCTGCCGCCCGATATCCGCCATACGCCATTTAACGATCTGGAAGCGGCGGCGCAGCTGATCGACGACAACACCTGCGCGGTGATCGTCGAACCGATTCAGGGCGAAGGCGGCGTACTGCCTGCCGATCCCGCCTTTTTGCGCGGCCTGCGCGCGCTGTGCGATCGGCACCAGGCGCTGCTGATTTTTGACGAAGTGCAGAGCGGCGTGGGTCGCACCGGTTCGCTCTACGCCTATATGCACTACGGCGTGACGCCGGACGTGCTCACCACCGCCAAGGCGCTGGGCGGCGGTTTCCCTATCGGCGCGATGTTGACCCGCGAAGATCTGGCGCAGGTGATGAATGTCGGCACCCACGGCACCACCTACGGCGGCAATCCGCTGGCGGGCGCGGTGGCGGGCAAGGTGCTGGAGTTGATCAACCAGCCTGCGACCATGGCGGGCGTCACTGAACGCCATCAGTGGATCGTCGAGGCGCTGGAGGAGATTAACCAGCGGCTGCATCTGTTCAAAGAGGTACGCGGCCTGGGCCTGCTGATCGGCGCGGTGCTGAACGAGGACTATGCCGGTAAAGCGAAGCAGTTTAACCTGGCGGCCGCTGAGCAGGGCGTGATGGTGCTAATCGCCGGCGCTAACGTGGTGCGCTTCGCGCCGGCGCTGAATATCAGCGAAGAGGAAGTCAAAACCGGCATGGCGCGCTTTGCCGTGGCCTGTGAACACCTGGCGCGAGGATCGACATCATGATGGTGATTCGTCCTGTTGAACATGACGATCTGCCGCAGCTCCTGACGCTGGCCGGCAAAACCGGTGGCGGACTGACCTCGCTGCCGGTCGACAGCCCCACTTTGCAGGCGCGCATCGAGCGTTCGCTGCAAACTTGGCAGGGCGCGCTGCCGCGCGCCGAACAGGGCTATGTCTTCGTGCTGGCCGACAGCGAAGATAATCGCGCCGTGGGCATCTGCGCCATTGAGGTGGCGGTCGGACTGCAGGAGCCCTGGTACAACTTTCGCGTCGGCACCCAGGTACACGCCTCAAAAGAGCTGAACGTCTATGCGGCGCTGCCGACGCTGTCGCTGAGTAACGACCATACCGGCAGCAGCGAACTCTGCACGCTGTTTCTCGACCCCGACTACCGCGACGGCAAAAACGGCTATCTGCTCTCGAAGTCGCGCTTTCTCTTTATGGCCAACTTTCGCCATCAGTTTATGGATCGCGTGGTGGCGGAGATGCGCGGCGTCAGCGACGACGCGGGGCATTCGCCTTTCTGGGAGAGCGTCGGCAGCCGTTTTTTCTCGATGGAGTTTCGCAAGGCCGACTTCCTCAGCGGCACCGGCCAGAAGGCCTTTATCGCCGAGCTGATGCCAAAGCATCCGCTCTATATCGACTACCTGTCGCCAGAGGCGCGGGCGGTGATCGGTCAGGTGCATGAGAAGACCGCGCCCGCGCGCGCGGTGCTGGAGGCGGAAGGATTCCGCTATCGCAACTATATCGACATCTTCGACGGTGGGCCGACGCTGGAGTGCGAAATCGACGACATTCGCGCCATCCGCAAAAGCCATGTGCGCAGCGCCGCGCTCGGCGAGCCGGACGAACATGCGCCGCTCTGTCTGGTGGCGAATCTGGACTATCACCGTTTCCGCGTCGCGCTGCTGCCAGCGCGCATCGAGCAGCACGACGTGGTACTTAATGAGAATCAGCTCAGGGCGTTGCACGTTGAGCCAGGCGATAGCCTGCGCGTGGTGACGCTGGGCGGCGAGGAGAAAAAAGCATGACGCACATGATTAACGGCGAATGGCAGCCGGGCCGCGGCGATACCCTGCGTAAAATCGATCCGGTGTTCGGCGAGACGCTGTGGCAGGGCGAGGCCGCCACGGCGGAGCAGATCGCGCAGGCTGCGGCGGCCGCCCGCGAGGCGTTTCCAGGCTGGGCGCGCCGACCTTTCGCCGAGCGTCAGGCGCTGGCCGAGCGTTTCGCCGCGCTGCTGGAGAGCCACAAAACCGAGCTGGCGGAAACCATCGCCGCCGAAACCGGCAAGCCGCGCTGGGAGGCGCTGACCGAAGTGCAGGCGATGATCAATAAGATCGCTATCTCTGTGAAGGCTTTCCATACGCGCACCGGCGAACAGCACGAGGGCGAAAGCTCGCTGCGCCATCGCCCGCACGGCGTGCTGGCGGTATTCGGCCCCTACAACTTTCCCGGCCATC
Organism: Pantoea sp. NGS-ED-1003; assembly: GCF_000738765.1. Lineage (NCBI taxonomy): Bacteria > Pseudomonadati > Pseudomonadota > Gammaproteobacteria > Enterobacterales > Erwiniaceae > Pantoea > Pantoea sp. NGS-ED-1003. Next base: position 559,917 of record NZ_JPQA01000001.1, on the reverse strand, counting down.
TGCCTAACGGCCATATCGTGCCGGCGCTGCTGGCGGGCAACTGCGTACTGTTCAAGCCGAGCGAGCTGACGCCCCTCACGGCGGAGAAAACCGTGCGCCTCTGGCTGGAAGCGGGGCTGCCGCGCGGCGTGCTGGCGCTGCTGCAGGGCGCGCGCGCCACCGGACAGGCGCTGGCGGCGGAGACGCAGATCGACGGCGTGCTTTTTACCGGCAGCGCGGGAACCGGCTATCAGCTGCACCGCCAGTTCGCCGGCCAGCCGGAGAAAATGCTGGCGCTGGAGATGGGCGGCAACAATGCGCTGATCGTCGAGGATCCGGCGGATATCGACGCGGCGGTGCATATCGCTATTCAGTCCGCGTTCATTACCGCCGGGCAGCGCTGCACCTGCGCGCGCCGTCTGCTGGTGAAGCGCGGCGCGGCGGGCGACGCCTTCCTGCAGCGGCTGCTGGAGGTCAGCGCGCGGCTGCAGCCCGGCGCCTGGAACGCCGAGCCGCAGCCCTTTATGGGCAGCGCCATCTCCGTCGAGGCGGCGGAAAAGATCTATCAGGCCTGGCAGCAGCGCGTCGCGCTCGGCGGCACGCCGCTGCTGGAGATGCGCTGGCCGCAGCGCAGCAACGCGCTGCTGACTCCCGGCATCATCGACGTCACCCAGGTCAGCGGCCTGCCGGACGAAGAGGTGTTCGGCCCGCTGCTTAACGTCATTCGCTACGACAGCTTCGATGAGGCGATTCGCCTCGCCAACGAGACGCGCTACGGCCTGTCGTGCGGTTTAATCTCGCCGTCGCGCGCGCAGTTCGACCAGCTGCTGCTGGAGGCGCGCGCCGGGATCGTGAACTGGAACAAGCCGCTCACCGGCGCGGCGAGCAGCGCGCCGTTTGGCGGCATCGGCGCGTCCGGCAACCATCGCGCCAGCGCCTGGTATGCGGCGGACTACTGCGCCTGGCCGATGGCGTCGCTGGAGACGCCCGACCTGACGCTGCCCGCCGCGCTTTCGCCAGGGCTCGATTTCTCCGCGCACGAGGAGCAGGCATGAAAACCACAGAAGCGAACTTCGACGGGCTGGTCGGCCTGACGCACCACTATGCCGGGCTGTCGTTCGGCAACGAGGCCTCGACGCGCCACCAGCATCAACCGTCGAACCCGCGCCTCGCGGCGAAGCAGGGGCTGCTGAAGATGAAGGCGCTGGCGGACAAAGGCTTTGTGCAGGGAGTGATTCCGCCGCACGAGCGGCCGAACCTGCCGCTGCTGCGTCAGCTCGGCTTCCGCGGCAGCGACGAACAGGTGCTGGCGCAGGCGGCGAAAGCGTCGCCCGGGCTGCTGTCGGCGGTCAGCTCCGCCTCGGCGATGTGGGTGGCCAACGCGGCGACGGTGTCGCCTTCGGCCGACAGCGCCGACGGGCGCGTGCATTTCACCGTCGCCAACCTGAACAACAAATTCCATCGCGCTATGGAGGCGCCGCAGACCGCCCGGCTGCTGCGCGCCATCTTCCGCGATCCGCAGCATTTCGACGTGCACGACGCGCTGCCGCAGGTGGCGCTGTTCGGCGACGAAGGGGCCGCGAACCATAACCGCCTCGGTGCCGAGTATGGCGAACGCAGCCTGCAGCTCTTTGTTTACGGACGCGACGACAACGGCGGCATCGCGCCGGGACGCTATCCCGCGCGCCAGACGCTGCAGGCGAGCCAGGCGGTGGCCAGGCTGCATCAGCTTGACGAGCGCCACACGATCTTTGCCCAGCAGAACCCGCAGGTCATCGACCAGGGGGTGTTTCATAACGACGTTATTGCGGTCAGCAACCGCGAAGCGCTCTTCCTCCATCAGCGGGCGTTCGTCGATCAGCCTGCGCTGCTGGCGACGCTGCAGCGTCGCGTACCCGGCTTTACCGCCATCGAGGTGCCCGAAAGCCGCATCTCGGTGGCGGACGCGGTCAGCACTTATCTCTTCAATAGTCAGCTGCTGAGCCGCGACGATGGCGCGATGCTGCTGGTGCTGCCTGAAGAGTCGCGCCAGCATCCCGGCGTCTGGGGCTATCTGAGCGAGCTGGTGGAGCAGGGCGGCCCGGTGCGCGAACTGGCGAGCTTTGACCTGCGCGAAAGCATGCAAAACGGCGGCGGTCCCGCCTGTCTGCGGCTGCGCGTGGTGCTGACGCCGCAGGAGCGGCAGGCGCTGAATCCGGCGGTGATGATGAACGATCGCCTGTTCGTCACGCTTAACGACTGGGTAGATCGCCACTACCGCGATCGCCTGACGCAGGCGGATCTGGCAGACCCTCAGCTGTTAACCGAGGGCCGCGAGGCGCTGGACGAGCTGACCCGGCTGCTGGACCTGGGCAACGTTTACGCGTTTCAGCAGTAGCGGGAACGGCGCTGATATCGCAGAAAGGAGGTTTAATGCACGATTTTCTTCAGCAGACGCTGTCAGGCGAGGCGCCACATCAGCTGTGCGGCGAAACGCCCTGGCTGCGCTGGCGATGGATCGACCACGGCATTCTTCAGCTCGACCCGCTCGACGAGCCGCAGCAGGCGCTGGTGCTGTCGGCCGGCATTCATGGCAATGAGACCGCGCCGGTAGAGATGATGAATGCGCTTATCAGCGCGCTGCTGCGCGGCGAGATGCCGTTACGTCATCGCGTGCTGGCGATCCTCGGCAATCCTGCGGCGCTGCGCGCCGGCAAGCGCTACCTGCGCCATGACGTGAATCGCCTGTTCGGCGGCCGCTGGCAGCAGATCGACGACTGCGACGAGGCGCGGCGCGCGCTGCGTCTGGAGCAGGCGACGGAGGCCTTCTGGCTGGAGGGCGGCAAAGCGGAGCAGCCGCGCTGGCATCTCGATCTGCACACCGCCATTCGCGGCTCCTGGCATACCCGCTTCGGCGTGCTGCCGCTCAATCCGCATCCCTGGCCGGCACCGTTTATCCACTGGCTGACGGCGGCAGGGCTGGAGGCGCTGGTCTTTCACACGGCGTCGGGCGGCACCTTTACCCATTTCAGCTGCGCAAACTTCCGCGCCGCCAGCTGCACGCTGGAGCTGGGCAAGGCTCTGCCGTTCGGTGCCAACGACCTGACGCAGTTTGCTGCCGCGCAGCAGGCGCTGGCGGCATTGCTGAGCGGCGAACCGCTGCCGGAGGCGCGAGAGAAACCGCGCCGCTATCGGGTGGCGCAGCAGATTACCCGCCTCAGCGAGCAGTTCCGTCTGCATATGGATGCGGAGACGCGCAATTTTACCGCCTTCCCGCAGGGCGCGCTGCTGGCTGAGGATGGCGCCACGCGCTACGTCGTGCAGCAGGCGCGCGAATATGTGCTGTTTCCCAATCCCGCCGTCGCGCTGGGGCTGCGCGCCGGTCTGATGCTGGTAGAGGAGGACGCGCCCGTCGAGGCGCAGCCGGGCTGACATCCTGTCCGGCAGCGAGGCGGAGAATTTTCCTTCCGCTTTGCTGCCGGAACCCTTACACTCCTCCATAATTCCTGCCAAATCCGCTTTGAATTCATATTCTTTTGCAATTCCTCACCTGATTCTTCTTATTCTCTTCATGATTGCCCGATTTTTGTCTTTTATGCTTTCACGGCTTTACTCACTCTCTGAGAGATTGACATTCAGCAGCGTAATCTTGTTCTCGAAGACGCGACAGGCTGCTGTCGTCATTAACTGAATGATAAGGACAACTATTATGCGTAAACTGACTTCTCTGATTCTCGCTTCTACCCTGGCATTCGGTGCGGCAAGCGCGGTCCATGCAGCGGCCGACAACCTGACGCCGCCGCCGGCCGGTAGCGAAAAAGCGATGCATAAGCCGCCGATGCACCACGGCATGATGATGTTCAAAGGTTTGAACCTGACCGATGCGCAGAAGACCCAGATTCGCGACATCATGAAAGAGAGCCATAAAGATTTTAAACGTCCGTCGCTGGAAGAGCGCCGCGCCGGTCACGCGATTATCGCCTCTGACACCTTTGACCGCACGAAAGCGGAAGCGCAGGCAGAGAAAATGACCGCCGATGCGAAAGAGCGCGCGGTGGCGATGATGGAAACGCAGAACAAGCTCTATAACGTGCTGACGCCGGAGCAGAAGAAGCAGTACAACGCTAACTTTGAAAAGCGTCTGACCGAGAAAGGCCCGCACGACGAGAAAATGGCGCCGCCAGCCGCTGAATAACCGGCTGAGGTAAGGCAGTAAGACCGCCGATGTTGTCCAGACAAGCAGAATGTCTGGGCAGCGTCGGCGGTTTTTTTATAGCGGTTCGATGGGGTAATGACCGGAAAGCAGCGGTCGACACAAAATTTTATAGCCGTCATGGTCGAAGCCGCTCGGCGCGCGCTTCAGCCGACGCGCCTCTTCCATATCGCTGACCGATCCCAGATAGAACCAGTGGTCGATCACGTGGATCTGCGTCATCAGTTTTCCCTCCTCGATCAGCGCGACCGGGCCCTGCCACGGCCAGCAGATCACCCGCACGCTCTCCAGCGCTTCCAGCAGCCGCGCCTGATGATCGTCCAGCGTTTCACGGCCGCAGCAGGCGCCGGCGCAGCGGCGCAGCGCGGCGCGAAAACAGGCTCGGTTGGCGCTCAGCTTTTCCAGCCCCAGCAGCCCGTGGCAGAGCTGATGTTCGTCGGCGAGATACTTCAGCGTCTCCAGCGCCTTGTGGCGGCTACGATAAAGGCCGAAGAGGTTGGGGGAGTGGGAAAAATCGACGTCGCGCGCGTAGACCACCTCAGGCTTGCCCTCGGCGATCTGAATCGAGCAGAGCTGGCGATTTTTGCGCAGGCGCTTGTTGAACAGCGGCTGCTGCGTCTTGATCATCTGCGCTTCCAGCAGCAGCGCGCCGAGATCGCCCGCGGTAGGGATCCAGCTGACGCGGCGCGCCTGGCGCAGCATGCGCGCCTCTTCCGGCGTGCGGAAGTGCGACATCACGCGCGAGCGCAGATTGATGCTTTTCCCGATATAGAGCGGCAGCGTCTCGCTGTCGCCGTGAAAGGTATAGACGCCGGGCTGATTGGGCAAACCTTCCAGCCATTCGCGCAGGTGTTCGGGATATTCGTAGATGGCAGCCGCGTCGAACTCGAGGCGGTGCGTGGCGGCACGTCGAACCAAGACAGACTCCTGTAACTGTGTATTCATACAGCATATCAGGCTGCTCAGGCTTTCGCCAGCGGGTTAATCGGTGAACATTGAGGCGGGATAAAATTTCCCCTGCCGGGCAGCAGGGGAAAAGGGGGCATTATTTCCAGAAGTCGTCGAACACCGTAATCGGCGGACGACGCTTGTGCTCGGTCTTCACATACCAGTTTTCGATGATCTTCGCCGTTTCCGGCGCGACGCTTTTGCCTTCCAGGTAGTCGTCAATCATCTCGTAGGTCACGCCGAGCGCCACTTCATCCTCCAGGCCAGGACGATCGTCTTCCAGATCCGCCGTAGGGCGTTTCAGGTAGAGGTGTTCCGGACAGCCCAGGGTTTTCAGCAGCAGCTTGCCCTGACGTTTGTTGAGGCGAAACAGCGGATTGATGTCGGTGCCGCCGTCGCCATATTTGGTGAAGAAGCCGGTAATCGCTTCCGCCGCGTGGTCGGTGCCCACCACCAGACCTTTGGTCATGCCGGCGATGCTGTACTGCGCCTTCATGCGTTCGCGCGCTTTTTCATTGCCGCGCACGAAATCGGAAAGTTCAACGCCCGCTTCTCTCAGCGCGCGTTCGCTGGCCAGCACCGACTCTTTGATATTGACCACCAGCGAGCGATCGGGCTGGATAAACGCCAGCGCGTCCTGACAGTCCTGCTCATCCGCCTGGACGCCGTAGGGCAGGCGCACCGCGATAAAGGCGTAGGCGCTGTCGCCGCTCTCTTCGCGCAGTTCGCTAATCGCCAGCTGTGACAATTTGCCCGCCAGCGTCGAGTCCTGGCCGCCGCTGATGCCGAGCACCAGGGTCTTCAGAAACGGATTGCGCTTCAGGTAGCTTTTGAGGAAATCGACGCTGCGGCGAATTTCCTGTTGCGGGTCGATAACCGGGTTAACGCCGAGTGCTGTAATGATTTCCTGCTGCAGTGACATGAATCTCTCCTCAAGACAGTGGCCTGTTGGCCCGTGCGAACCATTTATTAAAGCTAACGCGCATCGGCGAAAACAACAAGCCAAAGCGCCAGTTGTTTCCGGTTAACTGTTGCCAGATCAGGCAGTTTATTCGCGCGGCGCCGGTTTCTGCGCCAGGAAAATAAACATCAGGATCGCCAGCATAAAGCAGCCGAAGATGGTGCCGGTCATGCTGACGAGCGAAGTGCCGCCCAGCCCGGTGATGGGCACCGAGATCGCGCCGAATGAGAACATGCAGACGCCGATGACCGCCGATGCGCTGCCGGCGCGATGGCCCTGGCTCTGCATCGCCAGCGACGAGGCGGTGGTGGCGATCACCCCGTTGCTCGCGATGGTGAAAAAGAGCGCCACCAGCACCAGCGGCAGCGGTGCGGCGAGGAGGCCCGCCAGCAGCAGCAGGCTGGAGGCAGCAAAGGCCATCGTCAGGCCGCCCTTCAGCACGCGATATTCGCCCCAGAGCGGGCAGAGGCGCGCGCTGGTCTGCGAGGCGATCACCAGCCCGATGCCGTTCGCGGCGAAGCAGAAGCTGAACGCCTGCGGCGACAGGCCGTAAATCTGCTGCAGCACGAAGGGCGAGGCGCCGATATAGGCGAACATGCCCGACATCATAAAGGCCTGCGTCAGGCAGAAGCCCATAAAGGGACGATGAACCACCACCTGGCCCAGCGCTGCCCAGGCGGAGAAGACCGAGCCCTGGCTGCGGCGCTCGGGCGGCAGGGTTTCGTGCAGCTTCCAGCGCGCCAGCAGGATCAGCAGCAGCGCCGTCACGCCCAGCACCACGAAGATGCCGCGCCAGTTAAGCAGCGTCATCAGCACGCCGCCCAGCACCGGCGCGCCGATCGGCGCCAGCCCGTTCACCAGCATCAGCAGCGCGAAGAAGCGCGTCAGCTCATGGCCGCTGTACATATCGCGCGCCACCGCCCGCGACAGCACCGCGCCGCCCGCGCCCGCCAGCCCTTCGAACAGGCGCGCCAGCAGCAGCTGGTGGATATCCTGCGCCAGCGCGCAGCCGATCGAGGCGATAAACAGCAGCGCCAGCGAAAGCGTCAGCGGACGCAGCCGACCGAACTTATCGCTCATCGGCCCGAACAGCAGCTGCCCGGCGCCGAGGCCGAGCAGGCCGGCGGTAAGGCTGAGCTGCGCCGTGGCGGTCGAGGTTTGCAGATCGCGCGCCAGTTCAGGCAGCGCAGGCAGGTAGAGATCGATGCAGAGCGGGCCGAGCGCCGCCAGCAGGCCCAGCGTGACGGCATAGACCAGTCGGTTATTGCGTGCAGGTGTCATTTGTCCTCTGAGGGGTTAACTAAGTTGTGGATCATCTGTTTGTAGAGGGTATGAAGCAGATCCGCTGACGCTTTCTGCGTCGTCAGGCGGCGAAAAGCGGTGCCTTCTATCAGCACCGCCAGCACTTCAACGCAGGCGGCGCGCTGCGGCTCGGTAAGGTGCGGATAGTCCGCGCGCATTTTTTCACAGGCGTTGTGAAAAAGACGCGTCTCGGCGGCCTGCAGGATATCGCTGACGCGCGGATTGCGGCTCGCCTCGGCAGCAACCTCCAGCATCAGCATCTCATCCTCGTCGTGTAGGGTTTCGCGGCGGGCGATCATATCGGCGATATGGCTGGCGTCGCTCTGCGCGCTCATCGCCGCCACGCGGCCGTCGACGATGCGTTTCACCATCTCTTCGATCAGCGCGTCTTTACTGGGAAAGTAGCGATAGATCTGCCCGACGCTGAGGCGGGCGGCGCTGGCAAGCTGCGCCATGCTGGCGCCGTGGAAGCCTGACTGACGAAAACAGCGCCGCGCCGCCGCGATGATCTCATCCTGGCGCGTGCGATGCCGCGCGTCGCGCGCCTCACGCTGTGGGTTCATCCTGCCTCCAAAAAGTAGTTTTGAGAGTGCTTATTCTCGCGCCGGATTATACGGGGCGATCCCATTAAGGACAGCTTTTTTACGCTAGCCTGACAGTTCAGACTGAACTTAAAAATGCGCCATAAAGTTGATTAATCTGCATTTCTGTTCCAGGCTTAAGCTTACATGGACAATACAATGAGGAACAACTCGATGAATAAAGCAATGGGATGTATCGCTGCGGCGCTGACGCTGGTCGCACTGTCTGGTTGTACGGCTTACGATCGTGCTGAGAGCTACGTGAGCAAGCCCGTGGTTAAGGATGTGAAAAAAGGCATGACGCGCGATCAGGTTCGCCAGATTGCGGGCCCGGCTTCTACTGAAATCACTATGGTTCACGCACGCGGCACCTGTCAGACCTATGTGCTGGGCGAGCGTGACGGCAAACCGCAGACCTACTTCGTGAGCTACAGCGACACCGGTCGCGTTATGAACTACGGTTTCCAGAGCTGTAAAGAGTACGATACCGATCCGCAGGCTGCTCAGTAAGCCGCAAAGCGACAGAACAGAAAGCAAACGGCCCGTCATTGACGGGCCGTTTTTCGTTATGGCTGCTCAGAGTCCTGCGGGACGCGGCACCTCGATATAGTTGCCGCTGATATCGCGCTGATAGTAGTGGCCCTCCTGCACGTAAAAACGACGGCCGTTAAAGTCGAGCACGCGCAGCGCGCCGTCCGGCTCGGCTGGCGGCTGCACCACCACATAATTTTCGCCCTGACGCTGATAGTAAGCGCCGTTGAGCATGTAGTAGGTCAAGCCACCGATCAGCACCGCGGTCGCCGCCTCCGGCAAAAAGTGCAGCGGGCCTGGACCGCCCCAGCCGCGGCCGTGGCCGCCCCAGTGTGGACCCGGGCCGGGACCCCAGCCGCCGGGGTGAGCAGAGACAAGCGCTGGCGACAACAGCGTTAACGCCAGCAGCGAGGCGATAACTTTTTTCATGGGTTTTCTCCTGCGATAACTGCCTGAAGCATTCTCTTTTTACGCTGTGAAAACAAGCGCAGAGGCGCGACTTTTTCCTCTCTTTACCACGCTTAACGCTTTCTTAACGGCGTCGCCATAAAGGGGGCGGATTGTGAAGCGCGGACATAAAAAAACCGGGCGCGATGGCCCGGTTTATCGTCATACAACGCGCGCTTAGCGGTGCGCCAGCTCCGCGTGCTCGTCACTCTCCAGCACCGATTTGTCGGTCATGCCGAGCCAGCGGCTGGTGAGGGAGCCAGCGGTCATCGAGCCGTTGACATTGAGCGCGGTACGGCCCATATCGATCAGCGGTTCGATTGAGATCAGCAGAGCGACCAGCGTCACCGGCAGACCCATCGCCGGCAGCACGATCAGCGCGGCGAAGGTCGCGCCGCCGCCTACGCCCGCCACGCCTGCCGAGCTCAGCGTAACCATACCCACCAGCGTGGCGATCCAGACTGGATCGAACGGGTTAATGCCGACGGTCGGCGCAACCATCACTGCCAGCATGGTTGGGTAGAGGCCTGCGCAGCCGTTCTGACCAATTGTCGCGCCGAAAGAGGCGGAGAAGCTGGCGATCGATTCCGGTACGCCCAGGCGACGCGTCTGAGTTTCCACGTTAAGCGGAATGCTTGCGGCGCTGGAGCGGCTGGTGAAGGCGAAAGTGATCACCGGCCAGACCTTGCGGAAGAAGCGCAGCGGGTTGATGCCGTTAACCGACAGCAGCAGCGCGTGCACGCCGAACATAATCGCCAGACCCAGGTAGGAGGCGACGACGAAACCCCCCAGCTTGATAATGTCCTGCAGGTTGGAACCGGCGACCACTTTGGTCATCAGCGCCAGCACGCCGTAGGGGGTCAGCTTCATGATCAAACGCACCAGCTTCATCACCCAGGACTGCAGGGTATCGATCGCCACCAGCACGCGCTGGCCTTTGGCTTCGTCATCCTTCAGCAGCTGCAGCGCGGCCACGCCGAGGAAGGCGGCGAAGATCACTACGCTGATGATCGAGGTTGGGCTGGCGCCGGTCAGATCGGCAAACGGATTTTTCGGCACGAAAGAGAGCAGCAGCTGCGGTACGGTGAGGTCCGCCACTTTGCCCGCGTAGTTGCTCTGGATTGCGGCAAGACGCGCGCTCTCCTGCGCTCCCTGCACCAGCCCCTCGGCGCTGAGGTGGAACAGGCCGGTGACCAGAACGCCGACCAGCGCGGAGATCGCGGTGGTAAACAACAGCACGCCGATAGTGAGCAGGCTGATTTTGCCCAGCGACGAGGCGTTATGAAGGCGCGCGACGGCGCTGAGGATCGAGGCGAACACCAGCGGCATCACGATCATCTGCAGCAGCTGCACGTAGCCGTTGCCCACGATATTGAACCAGCTAATAGAGGTCTTCAGCACGTCGCTCTGCGCGCCGTAAATGGTTTGCAGCGCCAGGCCGAACAGCACGCCGATCACCAGACCGACCAGCACTTTTTTCGACAGGCTCCAGCTATCACGGCCGAGGCGCGACAGCAGCAGCAGCAGCGCGACGAAGGCTGCGAGATTGAGAATCAGAGGTAGATCCATGTTGGCTCCCGAAAGACACGCCCGGCGACAGCTATTAGCGCCGAAACGCCAGATATTGTGACGCACGAATTAAGTGGCGGTATGTTACCAGCTCACTCGGGCGTCGACTTATATCCAAATGGAATGCCTTATAACCAGACGGCGTTTTCTGCTGCTTTAATGCGCTTTTTGGGTGGAAATCAGGCGAGAGACGCCATTTTGTAGCGTATCGAACAGCTGAGAGGTCCAACCCTGCGCACCAAATGAGGGCGCGCCTGCCGGAAACCACAGCGAACAGCCGACCAGTATCAGGCAGAGCGTGCGCTCAAGCTGGTTGCCTTTCTGGCTTCTCAGGATCGGCAGACGAAAGCGCCAGCGGCACGGCCACAGCAGCGGCACGCCGGCGGGCGTCAGCATATCGGCAACGATATGGCTGAGATAACCCAGCGTCATTCCCTGTAGTACGTCAGCGGGCAGCAGCCAGTCATCGGGTACGTTTATCTGAAACAGCCACAGGCTGGCCGCAACGGCCAGCAGGCTGTGGGTAAAGCCCCGGTGACCAAACGCGCGTGCTATTGGATAGGAGAGCCACTTTAGCCTCTGGCCGAGCAAAGATTTGGGGTGGTCAATATCGGGTAGCAGGCAGGTAAGCAGCGTGGCAGGGATAAGATGCCACCAGTCGGCCTGCGCCAGCACGGGCGTCAGCTCCGCGCGCTTAGCGAAAATAGCGGTGGCAATAGCGAAAATTACGTGGCCTTCGCCCGTCATGATAAAACCTGGCTGCAAACTGTCGATGCATCCAGTATAGGGATTTATCCAGTAAATGAGAAGTTGTGACGCTGTAACGAAGCGTGAATTTTTTTAGCGAAACGGCGGCATTGCGCCGCCGTTTCGTCGTGTTTGTCAGCCGCAGACAGAGAACGCAGGCTATCAGGCCACGACTTATGACCTGCGAGACGCTAGCGCGCCAGCCAGCCGCCGTCGACCGCCAGCGTGTAGCCGTTGACATAGTCAGAGGCTGAAGAGGCGAGGAAAACCACCGGCCCCATCATATCTTCCGGCACGCCCCAGCGCGCGGCGGGGATGCGTCCGAGGATCTCGGCGCTGCGGCTTTCGTCGCTGCGCAGCTGTTCGGTATTGTTGGTCGCCATATAGCCCGGCGCAATGGCGTTAACGTTGATGCCGTGTTTCGCCCACTCGTTCGCCATCAGTCGCGTCAGGCCCATCACCGCGCTTTTTGACGCCGTGTAGGAGGGAACGCGAATGCCGCCCTGGAAAGAGAGCATCGAGGCGATGTTGATAATTTTGCCGCCCTGGCCCTGTGCGATAAACTGGCGCGCCACCTGCTGCGACAGAAAGAAGACGCTCTTACTGTTGATGTTCATGACGTCATCCCAGTCCTGTTCGCTGAAGTTCAGCGCGTCTTCACGGCGGATAATCCCGGCGTTGTTGACCAGAATGTCGATTTTGCCTGCGGCGGCCACGGCTTTCTCCACCACGCCCGGCACCTGTTCGGTGCGGATAAGATCCGCCTGCAGCGACCAGAAGCGACGGCCTAGCGCTTCGACGCGCTGCTGCGTTTCCGTGGGATCCTCGCGGTTGACGCCGACGATATCGCAGCCGGCCTGCGCCAGCCCCAGCGCCATCCCCTGGCCGAGCCCGGTGTTGCAGCCGGTGACCAGCGCGATTTTCCCTTCCAGATTAAATGCGTTGAGTATCATGAGAGCGCCTCCTTTGTTAGCGCAGATCGCGGATGTTGACATGATCCATGTCGTCGAATACCTGATTCTCGCCGACCATGCCCCAGATAAAGGTGTAGCGTTCGGTGCCGACGCCGGCATGAATCGACCAGCTGGGCGAGATAACCGCCTGTTCGTTATGCACCAGCAGATGACGCGTCTCCTGCGGCTGGCCCATCATATGAAACACCGCGCTGTCCGGGTTCATATCAAAGTAGAAGTAGACCTCCATGCGACGTTCGCGGGTGTGGCACGGCATGGTGTTCCACAGGTTGCCTTCGTCCAGGCGGGTCAGGCCCATGGTGAGCTGACAGGTCGGCAGCACGTCCGGCACCAGATATTTATTGATGGTGCGGCGGTTTGAGGTCGCCGCATCGCCCAGCGTGGTGCGAACCGCGTCCTCTTTGCCGACTTTTTTATCGGGAAAGCGGCTGTGCGCGGGCGCGCTGTTGAAATAGAACTTCGCCGGACGTGAGGCGTCGCTGCTGCGGAAGCTCAGCGTCTGGGCGCCTTTGCCGACGTAAAGCGCCTCTTCCGTTCCGATCTCCCAGACCTTGCCGTCTACCTCGATGGTGCCTGGCCCGCCGATATTGATAACGCCCAGCTCGCGGCGCTCCAGGAAGTAGCTGACGCCCAGCTGTTTGCCCATCTCGTTGCCGAAGGTCACGCCGTCGGCGACCGGCATCACGCCGCCGATAATAATGCGGTCGATATGGCTGTAGGTGAGCGTATAGCGGTCGGCTTCAAAGATCTTTTCAATCAGAAATTCGCGGCGCAGCGCGGCGGTGTCGAGCTGACGGGCATGCTCGCTGTGAATGCTTTGACGAACGTCCATTCTGGTCCCCTCTGGCGAAACAGGTGCATAGGCCCCGCAGGGCGTCTGAGGGCATCTTAGGAGGAGTGAGAGATCAATTCAATAAAAATGAAACGCTGTTTTATTTATTTGAGAGGAGGATCATGCCGCAAAGAAAAACCCGCCGGCGGCGGGCGGGTTCGAACAGGCGGCGCGTTCGCGTCGTCGCACAGGGTTTAGCGTGCGGAATCGCCCAGCAGATGCGCTGCGGTTAGCTGGGTCAGATCGTCCAGCTTTACGTTGGCCAGCGACCAGCGCGGATCCTCGCGCAGCGCGGCGGGCGGCACCACCACGGAACGCATGCGCGCCGCTTTAGTGGCGATCATGCCGTTAACCGAATCCTCCAGCGTCACGCAGTTGAGCGGATCGACGTCCAGCCGCGCGGCGGCGTCGAGATAGACCTGCGGATGCGGTTTGCTGTAGGGCAGCGCCTCGGCGGAGACCAGCACGTCGAAATCATCGCGCAGGTCAAACAGCGCCAGCACGCGCTCCAGCATCATCAGCGGCGAGGCGGAGACCAGACCGGTTTTCAGCCCGCGCTGGCGACAGAGCTGGAGCGCCTGTTTCACTCCAGGCAGCAGCGGCCGCTGCTCCTCAATCAACGCCAGCGCGCGCGCGATAATGCGCGCCGTGACCGTCTGCTGATCCGGGCCTGACCAGGGCAGGGTTTCATACCACATGCGCACCACCTGATCGATGCGCAGACCGAGCGTGTCCGGCAGCTCGCTGCGGCGCGACAGATCGACGTTGAGCGTGGCGAAGATATCCAGTTCTGCCTGATCCCACAGCGGTTCGGAGTCGATAATCAGGCCATCCATATCAAACAGGGCGGCATAAACGGGGCGGGTATAACTCATCGGCTGGCTCCTTGTAGAATTTGCGCTACCTTATCATGGGCTGGCGCGCGCCGCGAAAGTGGCGCGGGCGGCGCTTTTTACGGGAAATAAAAACCACAGGCAGGTAGACTGGCTGCAAACGGGATTCAGGTACAGGAGATACCATGACTTATCAACAGGCTGGCCGCATTGCCATCCTTAAGCGAGTGGCTGGCTGGGCGATCTTTTTGCTCGCGCTGCTGTCGACCGTGATTTCAGTGCTGGGCTTTATGTTCAGGCACAGCGAAAAACAACCGGGCATCGACGCCGTGATGCTCGATTTTGTCCATGTCATCGTCGATATGATCCGCTTCAATACGCCGTTCCTCGGCTTCTTCTGGCGTAACTCGCCGGTGCCGGAGTTTCACGGTCAGATGAATATCGGCTTCTGGATTATCTATATTCTGATTTTCGTCGGTCTGGCGCTGGAAGCGTCCGGTTCGCGCATGGCGCGTCAGGCGCGCCATATTAAAGAGGGCATTGAGGATCAGCTGATTCTTGAGCAGGCGCGCGGCAGCGACGCCCGCACGCGCCAGCAGCTGGAAGAGAAAATCCGCGTGCCGCACCACACGATTTTCCTGCAAATCTTTCCGCTCTATATCCTGCCGGTGGTGATCGCCGTCGCCGGTTACTTCGTGCTGTCGCTGCTCGGCTTTCTTTAACGCGTCAGGCCGGTCTGGCCTGACGCTGCGCCAGCGCGTCCTCTTCCAGCAGGCGCGCGACGGCGAAGCGCGCCTCGCTCAACCAGCTGCCGCCGAAGACGTTGGCGCGGTTAAGCAGGTAGTAGAGCTGGTAGACCGGCTGCCGCTGCGAGAAGCCGTCCGGCAGCGGCCAGACCGACTGATAGCCCTCATAGATCTGTCGCGGCAGATCGGGAAACCAGCCGAGCATCGCCAGGTCGCATTCGCGGTCGCCCCAGTAGCAGGCGGGATCGAACAGCCAGGGACCGCTGGCGCTGCCGGCGCAGTTGGCCGGCCAGAGATCGCCATGCAGCAGGGAAGGCTGCGGCTGGTGCGTGGCCAGCGCGCGCTGCACGCAGTTAACGATCTCTTCCGTATTGCCGTAGGCGATGCCTTTCTCTTCCGCCAGCTGCAGCTGCCAGCCGATGCGCTGCTCCGCAAAGAAAACCGACCAGCGGCGCAGCCAGCTGTTGGGCTGGGGCGTGGTGGTAATGTTGTTGTCGAAGTCGAGGCCGAACTGCGCCTGTTCGCTCCACTGATGCAGGCGCGCCAGCTGCTGGCCCAGCTGAAAAGCGTTTTCCGCGTCCAGCGGCTGCGGCGCGATATACTCCAGCAGCAAAAAGCTCTGATCGCGATGGTGCCCGACGCCGTAGACCGCCGGCACGCGCACGCTTTGGGTGCGCGCCAGCAGCGCCAGCTGATCGGCTTCCCAGGTGAAAAGGGTGAGCATCTCGCGGCTGTTGCACTTCATAAAGACCTCATGCTCGCCATAGCGCAAGCGCCAGGCGGGATGAACGTCGCCGCCGGGAAGCTCGTGGCGTTCGGTAATTTCGGCATGGCCAAACTGTTCGCTTAACAGACGACTAATAGCGTTCCACATTGGGCGATCCTCTTTTAACCTGTCAGGCTGCGGTGTCAGTCAGAGTGGTCTGCGACATAAAAACGATTATATCGCGTGAATATCGCTGAAAACCCGCGCTTGCGCACAGCTTACCGGAACGGATGGCGAGCGCGGCTACGGCGTCGCATCGCGTAAAAACGCCTCCAGCGTCGTTACGGCGACGTCGGGTTTCTGATGCAGCACGCTTTCGCCTGCGGCAGTGGCCTGGCGCTGCAGCTCCTCCTGCGGCAGGGCGCTGACCAGGCCGAAGCTATTCGTGCCCAGCTCATGCGGGTGGCCCTGGTCATCGTTGAGCGTGGTGCTGAAGCCGGCGGCGATCATCGCGCTGTTGAGCGCCTGAATATCGCCGAGGCCCGATTCCTGATAGTGAAATGTGACAATGTAACGCTTAAGATCGTCGCTCATGTTTCACCTCTGTGCGGCATGACTGTGCTCAGCGTAGACCATGACGAAAAAATGCGCGAATAATGAACAGGATAAAGCGGTTAATTACGGCAGGAATAAAAGTAAACCAGAGTAAAGCCCCTGACGAGGCGGTCAGAAAAATCTTGTAGCAACTCAGCTGTTTTTCAGCTGGCCGCCCTCTATAATACGCGCCGTTAATGAGAAAACTCCCAATAATCAAGCGGGATAGCGTGTATGAAGCCTGTTTCAGGCAGGTTAATATTTATTTACAATATTTACCGTAAATTGCATTGATTGGCCGGGAAAACTCTTCACACTCACTGTTTTTTAAACTGTCGTACGGGTCACAATAAATGAAAGTGCTTCACAAGCTCTCAGCCGTTCTTTTGCTTTCCGCCGGCGCATTTTGCCACCAGGCATTGGCGGACAACACCGTTTTCACCGCGATGGACGATCCTTCAACGGCGAAAAAACCGTTCGACGGCAGCGCCTCCGCAGGCTATCTGGCGCAGACCGGCAACACCACCAGCTCCTCGCTGACTGCGCAAACCAATATGACGTGGTATCAGAGCTCTATGGCTTACAGCCTGTGGGGCAACGCGGCGAACACCTCGTCCAACGACGAGCGCTCTTCTGAAACCTACAGCATCGGCGGCCGTTCGCGCTACAACCTCAACAGCTTCGACTACCTGTTTGGTCAGGCGAGCTGGCTGAGCGACCGTTTTAACGGCTATGACTCGCGCGATGTGCTGACCGCCGGTTACGGTCGTCAGATCCTGAGCGGGCCGATTCATTCGCTGCGTGCGGAATTTGGTCCGGGCGTGCGCTATGACGACTTCCACGACGGCGGCAGCGAAACCAAAGCGCTGGGCTACGGCGCGCTGAGCTATCAGTGGCAGCTGACCGACAACACCAAGTTCATTCAGGGCGTATCTGTGCTGAGCAGCTTTGGCGAAGACACTACCGTCAACTCGGAAACGGGTCTGCAGGTCGGCATCAATGATCACTTTGCGCTGAAGCTGGCGTACAACGTGACCTGGAACAACAACCCGCCCGAGTCCGCGCCCGATCGCACCGACACCAAAACCAGCATCATGCTGACCTACGCGATGTAATTCACGGCGTCATCGCTTCCTGACCGCAGCCCGTCTGCGGTTTTTTTTCGTCTGTTCCTCGACTTAGCGGCGAGAGGGCGGGTTTTGCTCATCGCTCAAAGCTGTTATCATCAGCGGCGCACTACCATTCCCGGCGTCATTCCGACAATGTGGGTCTGACATCGCGCCGGGCAATCAATTCTACTCAATGTTGTATGTAAGCTTTCGTGTGGCTTACCACTGCAATTAAGGATATTAAATGCCTGTAATTACTCTTCCTGATGGCAGCCAGCGCAGTTATGACCGCGCGGTAAGCGTGATGGATATTGCGCTGGACATCGGTCCTGGCCTGGCGAAAGCCTGTATTGCCGGACGCGTTAATGGGCAGCTGGTGGATGCGGTCGATCCCATCACCGAAGATGCCTCCGTCGCCATCATTACCGCTAAAGATGAAGCGGGTCTGGAAATTATTCGCCACTCCTGCGCGCATCTGCTGGGACACGCGATTAAGCAGCTGTGGCCCAATACGAAAATGGCGATCGGTCCGGTTATCGACAACGGCTTCTATTATGACGTCGATCTCGATCATACCCTGACGCAGGAAGATATCGACGCGCTGGAAAAACGCATGCACCAGCTGGCCGAAACCAACTACGACGTGGTGAAAAAAGTCGTTAGCTGGCAGCAGGCGCGCGAGGTGTTCGCCGAGCGCGGCGAGAGCTATAAAATCGCGATTCTGGATGAGAACATCAGCCATGACGATCGTCCTGGCCTCTATCATCACGAAGAATATGTCGACATGTGCCGCGGTCCGCACGTGCCGAATATGCGTTTCTGCCACCACTTCAAGCTGCAGAAAATCGCGGGCGCCTACTGGCGCGGCGACAGCAACAATAAAATGCTGCAGCGTATCTACGGCACCGCGTGGGCGGACAAGAAGCAGCTCAACGCCTACCTGCAGCGTCTGGAAGAAGCGGCGAAGCGCGACCACCGCAAGATCGGCAAGCAGCTTGACCTCTACCATATGCAGGAAGAGGCGCCGGGCATGGTTTTCTGGCATAATGACGGCTGGACCATCTTCCGCGAGCTGGAAGTGTTCGTGCGCAGCAAGCTGAAAGAGTACCAGTACCAGGAAGTGAAAGGTCCCTTTATGATGGACCGCGTGCTGTGGGAAAAAACCGGGCACTGGGAAAACTACAAAGAGGCGATGTTCACCACCTCTTCTGAAAACCGCGAATACTGCATCAAGCCGATGAACTGTCCGGGTCACGTACAGATCTTCAATCAGGGCCTGAAGTCCTACCGCGATCTGCCGCTGCGCATGGCGGAGTTCGGTAGCTGTCACCGCAACGAGCCGTCAGGCGCGCTGCATGGCCTGATGCGCGTACGCGGCTTTACGCAGGATGATGCCCACGTCTTCTGTACCGAAGATCAGGTGCGCGACGAAGTGAACAGCTGTATTCGCATGGTCTATGACATGTACAGCACCTTCGGCTTTGAAAAGATCGTGGTGAAGCTCTCCACGCGTCCTGAGAAGCGCATCGGCACCGATGAAATGTGGGACCGTGCTGAAGAAGATTTAGCCGCCGCGCTGAATGAAAACGAAATTCCGTTTGAATTCCAGCCCGGAGAAGGTGCATTCTACGGCCCGAAAATTGAATTTACGTTATATGACTGTCTCGACCGCGCCTGGCAGTGCGGCACAGTTCAGCTAGACTTTTCCCTGCCAAAACGTCTGGACGCCACCTATGTGGGCGAAAACAACGACCGTCAGACCCCGGTAATGATTCATCGCGCGATTCTTGGCTCGATGGAGCGCTTTATCGGCATCCTGACCGAAGAGTTCGCTGGGTTCTTCCCGACGTGGCTGGCGCCGATGCAGGCGGTGGTGATGAATATCACCGATGTGCAGGCGGAATATGTCGACATGTTGACACGCAAATTGCAGAATGCTGGCATTCGTGTGAAAGCAGACTTGAGAAACGAGAAGATAGGCTTTAAAATCCGCGAGCACACATTACGTCGCGTCCCTTACATGCTGGTTTGCGGTGACAAAGAGGTGGAAGCAGGCAAAGTAGCCGTTCGCACCCGCCGCGGTAAAGACCTCGGGACGATGGACATCGATGTGTTTGTTGAGAAGCTGCAACAAGAGATTCGCAGCCGCAATCTTCACCAATTAGAGGAATAAGGTTATTAAAGGCGGAAAACGAGTACAACCGACGCGTCCGAATCGAATCAACGGTGAAATCCGTGCCACTGAAGTACGCTTAACTGGCGTGGATGGCGAACAGATTGGTATTGTCAGCCTTCGCGAAGCTATTGAAAAAGCTGAAGAAGCGGGTGTTGATTTAGTAGAAATCAGCCCCAACGCCGAACCGCCGGTGTGCCGTATTATGGATTACGGCAAGTTCCTTTATGAAAAAAGCAAATCTTCTAAGGAACAGAAGAAGAAGCAAAAAGTTATCCAGGTTAAGGAAATCAAATTCCGTCCTGGCACAGATGAAGGCGACTATCAGGTAAAACTCCGCAGCCTGATTCGTTTTCTGGAAGAAGGCGATAAAGCCAAAATCACGCTGCGTTTCCGTGGTCGTGAGATGGCGCACCAACAGATCGGCATTGAAGTGCTTAACCGCGTCAAAGAAGATCTGACAGAACTGGCAGTGGTCGAATCCTTCCCATCGAAGATCGAAGGCCGCCAGATGATCATGGTGCTCGCTCCCAAGAAGAAACAGTAGGCTTTCAAGTAGCAACGACCGCGCAGCGTTCGCGCTGTGCGGCTCTTTGTTCGCCTGTCTGATTCGTTTTATTAACAATGCGAAGTGGATATTTTTAAAATGCCAAAGATTAAAACTGTACGTGGCGCCGCTAAGCGCTTCAAGAAGACCGCTTCTGGCGGCTTCAAGCGTAAGCACGCAAACCTGCGTCATATTCTGACTAAAAAATCAACTAAGCGTAAACGTCACCTGCGCCCGAAAGGCATGGTGTCTAAAGGCGATCTGGGTCTGGTTGTTGCCTGCCTGCCGTACGCATAAGTTAACTTTTTTATAAATCTGCCTCGACGACTCTGCATAACGGCCGCTGGCCGGCAGGGGATAAAGGCATCACAGAATATTGATACAGGAGAGCTCACATGGCTCGCGTTAAACGTGGTGTAATTGCTCGCGCACGTCACAAGAAAATCTTAAAACAAGCTAAAGGCTACTATGGTGCACGTTCACGTGTATACCGCGTTGCCTTCCAGGCTGTTATCAAAGCTGGTCAGTATGCTTACCGTGACCGTCGTCAACGTAAGCGTCAGTTCCGTCAACTGTGGATTGCGCGTATCAACGCTGCAGCGCGTCAGAACGGCATTTCTTACAGCCGTTTCATCAATGGCCTGAAAAAAGCGTCCATTGAAATTGACCGTAAGATCCTGGCTGACATCGCTGTATTCGACAAAGTGGCGTTCACCGCACTGGTCGAAAAAGCAAAATCAGCTCTGGCGTAAGTCAGATGAAAAAGGGAGCTTGCTCCCTTTTTTATTGCCTGTAACTCAAGCAAAAGATTGACATTTTCACCGCAGGGCTTTTCAATAGTGCCCTCAGAGTCACAGCAAGGTAACGCAAGCATGAATGCTGCTATTTTCCGTTTCTTTTTTTACTTTAGCACCTGACACTCAGGGGCTTTTGCGCATAGAAAAGAAACGAAAAATCGCGCCGAAAGCCTCCCTCGTGGAGGCTTTCGTGTTTCTGGCGAAGCATGACGGCAACGTCCCAACGAGAAATGACCAGCCCGCCTGGAAGAAGAGGAAACCATGTCCCAACTCGCAGAACTGGTGGCCCGCGCCACAGCCGCTATCGACGAGGCGACGGATATCGCCACCCTTGACGCGGTGCGCGTCGAATATACCGGTAAAAAAGGCCACCTGACGCAGCTGATGACCACGCTGCGCGAGCTGCCGCCGGAAGAGCGTCCGGCTGCGGGCGCGGTGATCAACGACGCCAAGCAGCAGGTGCAGGAGCGCCTGAACGCGCGCAAAGAGACGCTGGAATCCGCCGCGCTCAATGCCCGTCTGGCCGCCGAGACCATCGACGTCTCGCTGCCGGGACGCCGCACGGAAAACGGCGGTCTGCATCCAGTCACGCGCACCATCGATCGCATCGAAACCTTCTTCGGCGAGCTGGGTTTCGCGGTGGTGACCGGCCCGGAAATCGAGGATGACTACCACAACTTCGACGCGCTGAATATCCCGGGCCACCACCCGGCGCGCGCCGATCACGACACCTTCTGGTTCGACGCCACGCGCCTGCTGCGCACCCAGACCTCCGGCGTGCAGATCCGCACCATGAAAAACCAGCAGCCGCCGATTCGCATCATCGCGCCGGGTCGCGTCTATCGCAACGACTACGACCAGACGCATACCCCGATGTTCCATCAGATGGAAGGGCTGATCGTCGACAAGAACATCAGCTTCACCAACCTGAAAGGCACGCTGCACGACTTCCTGCGCAACTTCTTTGAGGAAGATTTGCAGATCCGTTTCCGTCCTTCCTATTTCCCGTTCACCGAACCTTCGGCAGAAGTGGACGTCATGGGCAAAAACGGCAAATGGCTGGAAGTGCTGGGCTGCGGCATGGTGCATCCGAACGTATTACGCAACGTTGGCATCGATCCGGAAATCTACTCCGGCTTCGCCTTCGGCATGGGCATGGAGCGTCTTACCATGCTGCGCTACGGCGTCACCGACTTGCGCGCCTTCTTCGAAAATGACTTACGTTTCCTCAAACAATTTAAATAAGGGCAGGTTATCCAATGAAATTCAGTGAACTCTGGTTACGTGAATGGGTAAACCCGGCTCTGGACAGCGCTGCCCTTTCTGAACAGATCACCATGGCCGGTCTGGAAGTGGACGGCGTGGAGCCGGTTGCCGGCGCGTTTCACGGCGTAGTGGTCGGCGAAGTCGTCGAGTGCGGCCAGCACCCGAACGCCGACAAGCTGCGCGTCACTAAGGTCAACGTCGGCGGCGATCGCCTGCTGGATATCGTCTGCGGCGCGCCGAACTGCCGTCAGGGCCTGAAGGTAGCAGTCGCTACCGTGGGCGCCGTACTGCCGGGCGATTTTAAAATTAAAGCGGCGAAGCTGCGCGGCGAGCCGTCTGAAGGCATGCTTTGCTCTTTCTCCGAGCTGGGCATTTCCGACGATCACAGCGGCATTATCGAACTGCCGGGCGATGCGCCCATCGGTACGGATATTCGCGACTATCTGAAGCTCGACGACAACACCATTGAGATCAGCGTTACGCCGAACCGCGCCGACTGCCTCGGCATGATCGGCATTGCGCGCGACGTGGCGGTGCTGAACGGTCTGCCGCTCACCGCGCCGTCAATCGAGCCGGTGGCCGCCGCTATCTCCGATACCTTCCCGATCCGCGTCGACGCCACCGACGCCTGCCCGCGCTACCTCGGCCGCGTGGTGAAAGGCATCAACGTTAAAGCCGCTACCCCGCTCTGGATGCGTGAAAAGCTGCGCCGCTGCGGCATTCGCTCTATCGATCCGGTGGTAGATATCACCAACTACGTGCTGCTTGAGCTGGGCCAGCCGATGCACGCTTTCGACCTTGACCGCATTGACGGCGGCATCGTGGTGCGCATGGCGGAAGAGGGCGAAACCCTGACGCTGCTCGACGGCAGCGAAGCGAAGCTCAACAGCGACACGCTGGTGATCGCCGATCACCATAAAGCGCTGGCGATGGGCGGCATCTTCGGCGGCGAGCATTCCGGCGTCAACGAAGAGACGCAGAACATTTTGTTCGAGTGCGCCTATTTCGATCCGCTGGCGATTACCGGTCGCGCGCGCCGTCACGGCCTGCACACCGACGCCTCGCACCGCTACGAGCGCGGCGTCGATCCGGCGCTGCAGCACAAGGCTATCGAGCGCGCGACCCAGCTGCTGCTGGATATCTGCGGCGGCCAGGCCGGCCCGGTTATCAACCAGACGCACGACGCGGCGCTGCCGCCGCGCGCCACCATCACGCTGCGCCGCGAGAAGCTGGACCGCCTGATTGGCCACGCCGTCGCCGACGAGCAGGTGACCGACATCCTGACGCGTCTCGGCTGCGAGGTGACGCCAGGCCAGGGCGAGTGGAAAGCGGTCGCGCCAAGCTGGCGCTTCGACATGGCGATTGAAGAAGATCTGATTGAAGAAGTCGCCCGCATCTACGGCTATAACAACATTCCGGACGTACCGGTGCAGGCGGGGCTGGTGATGACCCAGCATCGCGAGGCGGATCTCTCGCTGAAGCGCGTGAAAAATCTGCTGGTGGATAAAGGCTATCAGGAAGCGATCACCTACAGCTTCGTCGACCCGAAAATCCAGCAGCTGCTGCATCCGGGCGAAGAGGCGCTGATCCTGCCAAGCCCTATCTCCAGCGATATGTCGGCGATGCGCCTGTCGCTGTGGACCGGCCTGCTGAGCGCCGTGGTCTACAACCAGAACCGCCAGCAGGGCCGCGTGCGCCTGTTTGAGAGCGGTTTGCGCTTTGTGCCTGATACCCAGGCGAATTTAGGCATTCGTCAGGATCTTATGCTGGCGGGCGTGCTGAGCGGCAATCGTAATGAAGAGCACTGGGATCTGGCGCGTCAGGCGGTTGACTTCTATGATTTGAAAGGCGATTTAGAATCGCTGCTCGATTTAACCGGCAAGCTGGACGACATTCGCTTCCGCGCGGAAGCGAATCCGGCGCTGCATCCGGGGCAGAGCGCGGCGATTTATTTGCATGAAGAACGAATCGGATTTATCGGGGTGGTTCATCCTGAGCTGGAACGTAAGCTGGATCTCAACGGCCGCACCTTAGTCTTTGAACTGCTTTGGAATAAGGTCGCAGACCGCGTCCTGCCTGAAGCGCGCGAGATTTCACGCTTCCCGGCGAACCGTCGCGATATCGCTGTGGTTGTGGCTGAAAACGTCCCCGCAGCAGATATCATCGCCGAGTGTAAGAAAGTTGGCGTAAATCAGGTAGTTGGCGTAAACTTGTTTGACGTGTACCGCGGTAAGGGTGTTGAAGAGGGTTTCAAGAGCCTCGCCATCAGCCTGATTTTGCAGGATACCAGCCGGACACTCGAAGAAGAGGAGATTGCCGCGACCGTTGGCAAATGCGTTGCGGCATTAAAAGAGCGATTCCAGGCAACCTTGAGGGATTGAACCTATGGCGCTTACAAAAGCTGAAATGTCAGAGTACCTGTTTGAGAAGCTTGGGCTGAGCAAACGCGACGCAAAAGAGCTGGTGGAGCTGTTTTTTGAAGAGGTTCGCCGCGCTCTGGAGAATGGTGAACAGGTAAAACTGTCTGGGTTTGGTAATTTCGACCTGCGCGATAAAAATCAGCGTCCAGGCAGGAATCCAAAAACGGGGGAAGATATTCCAATTACTGCGCGCCGCGTGGTAACGTTCCGCCCGGGTCAGAAGCTGAAAAGCCGCGTCGAAAACGCTTCCCCGAAAGATAACGACTGACCGATTTCAGTGTTCTAAAAAGGCCGCTTACGCGGCCTTTTTCATTTCCGCGCCGTGCGCGTTCTCCTCTTTCTGCCGCATCTCTTCATACTGTCAGCATTCTGTAAGCATACGGGAAATAAGCTGAAAATCCGCCTGCGCCGATAGTGACGTGCGAGGCGCTTTTGCTATAACTGCGGCGAGAGACAACAAGAGATCGCCCTGATGAAAAAAAATGCACTGTTTTTAAGCCTCCTGCTGGGGATGCCGCTGCTGGCGAGCGCCAATGCGCCGCACCATGACAATCCGCCGCGCGTTAGCGTCCATATCGGCGATCGCGACCATCGCGGCTACTACTGGGACGGCTACGACTGGCGCTCGGCGAAATGGTGGCAGACGCACCACGGCCGCAACGTCGGGCTGAAAGGGCCGCACGGCTACTGGAACGGCAACGGCTGGCAGGCGCAGCGCCCCGAAGGCGGCAGGTCGGTAGCGAAACGCGATAATCCGTCGCACAGCGAGCGTCAGCCGCACGGCGAGCCGCTGCCGCCGCGCCCGGAGCACGGCTAACCCTCAAGGCGGCGCCCAACGGCGCCGCCAATGCCAGCCTTTCTTTTTCCACCAATCTCTCTACAATCAAATCTCTGTTTTCTCAACGAATCCCCAACTATGTCCCTGCTGGATCAGCTTGCTTATCAGGCGGATCGCCGCAGCCGTCGCGCGCTCACGGCGCTGTGCCTTCTTCTGCTGGCGTTAATGGTGCTCAGCCTGTGCGCGGGCGATAGCTGGATCGCGCCAGCGCAGTGGCTGAGCGACAGCGGCCAGCTGTTCGTCTGGCAGCTGCGCCTGCCGCGCACCCTGGCGGTCGTGCTGGTCGGCGCGGCGCTGGCGGTGTGCGGCGTGGTGATGCAGGCGCTGTTTACCAACCCGCTGGCGGAGCCAGGCCTGCTCGGCG
Source organism: Pantoea sp. NGS-ED-1003 (assembly GCF_000738765.1). Taxonomy (NCBI): domain Bacteria; kingdom Pseudomonadati; phylum Pseudomonadota; class Gammaproteobacteria; order Enterobacterales; family Erwiniaceae; genus Pantoea; species Pantoea sp. NGS-ED-1003. Next base: position 534,461 of record NZ_JPQA01000001.1, on the reverse strand, counting down.
TCTCTAACGGCGCCGGCATCGGCCTGGTGCTGGGGGTGCTGTTCGGCAGCGGGTCGCTCTGGAGCCTGAGCCTGGCGGCGATGGCGGGCGCGTTGCTGATCACGCTGATCCTGCTGCATTTCGCGCACCGGCAGCTCTCCGTCGCGCGGCTGCTGCTGACCGGCGTGGCGCTCGGCATCATCTGCAGCGCCATCATGACCTGGGCGGTCTACTTCAGCACCAGCCTCGACCTGCGCCAGCTGATGTACTGGATGATGGGCGGCTTCAGCGGCATCGACTGGCGCTACGGCTGGATGATGCTGGCGCTGCTGCCGGTTACCGCTGGGCTGATCGCCACCGCGCGGGTGCTCAATCTGCTGGCGCTCGGCGAAACCTCGGCGCAGCAGCTGGGCCTGTCGCTTTTTTTCTGGCGTAATGCGCTGGTGCTGGCGATGGGCTGGCTGGTGGGCGTCAGCGTCGCCATGGCGGGCGCGATCGGTTTTGTCGGTCTGGTGATCCCGCATCTGCTGCGGCTCAGCGGCATCAGCGACCATCGCTATCTGCTGCCGACCTCGGCGCTGGCGGGCGCGGGCGTGCTGCTTGCCGCCGACATTATCGCGCGCCTGGCGCTGACCTCGGCGGAGCTGCCGATCGGCGTGGTGACCGCCACGCTCGGCGCGCCGCTGTTTATCGCGCTGTTAGTCAAATCTTCGCGCTAGCTTCGGCTGGCTTTCTGCATCCTCTACAGGAGACTTTCATGAGCCTTTATCAAACAGAAGTAACCACCATCGACGGCGAAAAAACCATGCTGGAGCAGTGGCAGGGCAAGGTGCTGCTGGTGGTTAACGTGGCGTCGAAATGCGGCCTTACGCCGCAGTACGAGCAGCTGGAGGCGCTGCAGCAGCAGTATCAGGCACAGGGCTTTAGCGTGCTCGGTTTTCCCTGCAATCAGTTCCTCGAGCAGGAGCCGGGCAGCAACGACGAGATCAAAACCTTCTGCAGCACCACCTACGGCGTCACCTTTCCCATGCTGGCCAAAGGCGACGTCAACGGCCCGGCGCGCCACCCGCTCTACACGCAGCTAGTGGCGGCGCAGCCGGAGGCGGTGCGTCCGGAAGGCAGCGGCTTCTACGAGCGCATGGCAAGCAAAGGCCGCGCGCCCAAAGCGCCTGGCGATATCCTATGGAATTTTGAAAAGTTCCTGATTGACCGCGAGGGCAATGTAGTTCAGCGTTTCTCGCCGGATATGACGCCGGACGATGCCGTTATCCAGCAGAGCATTCAGCAGGCGCTGGCGCAATAAATGGTTCTGAGCCTTAAGGACGCCGCCGTTCCTGGACGGCTGGCGCCTTTTTCCGCCGAAGTGGGCGCCGGCACGCTGCTGCACCTGGTGGGGCCTAACGGCGCGGGCAAAAGCAGCCTGCTGGCGCTGATGGCGGGAATGCTCCCGGGCGAAGGGGAAATTCAACTGCTGCAGCGCCCGCTGCGCGAATGGCGCGGAGCGGCGCTGGCGCGGGTGCGCGCCTGGCTGCCGCAGCAGATAGCGCCCGGCTTTATGCCGGTCTACCACTATCTGCGTCTGCACCTGAGCGACGCGCGGGCGGACGGGGCGCTGAGCGGGCTGCTGGAGACGCTGCGGCTGCAGGACAAGCTGGCGCGGCCGCTGACGCAGCTGTCGGGCGGTGAGTGGCAGCGCGTCAGGCTGGCGGCGGCATTCGCCCAGATCGATCCCGCCCTCAATCCGCAGGGCCGAGTGCTGCTGCTGGACGAACCGATGACCGGACTCGATGTCGCCCAGCAAAATGCCGTGCATAACCTGATCGTCGGGCTGCGGCGCGCTGGCGTCTGCGTCATCGCCAGCAGCCACGATCTTAACCATACGCTGCGCCATGCCGACAGCGTCTGGCTGATGGCGCAGGGTCGCGTGGTGGCACAGGGCGCGGCCGCATCGATCCTCACGCCCGAGCGCCTCAGCGACCTCTACGCGATTCCGTTCCGCCAGCTGGAGCTGGACGGCCAGCCGCTGCTGACCATCCAACCCTGAACGTCGCGTCTTGCCAGGCTGCACGCCTGACGCTAGAGTGAGGCCGTTGCGATTAAAGGAGATGCGCGCGAATGCGGATGGGCGTGATTTTACTGGTGCTGATACTGGCGGGATGCAGCGGCCACCGCGCGCCGCCGGTCAACGGCCGGCTGTCGGATTCCATTATGGTGGTGGCGCAGCTCAACGAGCAGCTGGGGCAGTGGCGCGGCACCCCGTATCGCTACGGCGGCATGAGCCGCGGCGGCGTCGATTGTTCGGGGTTTGTCTATCTCACCATGCGCGACAGGTTCGATCTGCAGCTGCCGCGCAGCACGCGGGCGCAGAGCGATATCGGCACGCGCATCAGCAAGGATGAGCTGCAGCCGGGCGATCTGGTCTTTTTTAAAACTGGCCGGGGCGAAAACGGCCTGCACGTCGGCATCTACGACAGCGACAACGCCTTTATTCACGCCTCTACCAGCCAGGGCGTGATCCGCTCCTCGCTCGACAACGTCTACTGGCGCAAAGCCTTCTGGCAGGCGCGGCGTATTTAAGGCAAATTAATAATCGCCCCGAGCGGCGCGCGTCGGAATAGCAGAGAAAATAGCAGCTACAAATGGGAGGTTTTATAACTCTTATTTAAAATGGCACTTTACGCTGCCGGGAAATAATTATATCAATAGGGCGGAGAGTTAATTTTCTGGTAAAGGGTATTATACGCTACCGTTATTTGGCTTAGGGATCTGGCGCAGCGGGCAAAGCGAAATTTAACGGCAAAGATGTCCATCTCTTCCCGCGTTTGGTACTATTGCCTGCCCGATTTCGATGATATACGATGCGCCAGTCGCCACTTTATCTGGCTGTAAAAATGAAAGTTCATTTATCTGCCGACTATCAGTCGGAAATTTGGTTTTATCCTGCCTGCACAATTAACGGGCAGCTGGCGGCTGTCGAGTTGGTTAGCCAGTTCGTCCATGATACTGCGCCTGTCACCTTGCCGCAGGACTTGCTGTTGCCGCAGCTTGATGAGACGCAGAGGCTGCGCCTGCTGCAGCGACAGATCGGTTTGCTGGAACAATACCGCGACTTCTTTGATAAAAATCATGTGCTGGCATTAATGCGTATTGATGAAAATCTGGCGCGCACGCTGCTGGCGAGTGAATTGCTGATACGTAAAATTAAACAGCTTCCTTTTTTATTACTCGACCTCAGCGAAACGTTTCCGCAGCTTTTAAACGGAATTAATGACCCTCTTATTTCTGCGCTAAAACAGCAGTTCCGTTTATCATTATCTCATTTCGGGGCGGGTAAATCGTCGACCCGCGCGGTCTACGATAATCTGTTCGACTGCATCAAACTGGATAAACAATTTATTCAGTCGCTGGCGAAACGCGCCTCATTCCAGCCCTTTATTCAGAGCATCGCCGATAACTTTCGCAGCCATACGCAGCTGATGATTATTTGCGGCATCGACGACAGCGCGCTGCTTGATAAAACCGCTACGCTGCCGCACGCCGTGCTGCAGGGCGCGCTTTTCCCGCCGGTGAAGGCGGAGTCGCTGTCGCGGCTGATTGCCAGAGAATGCCGCGCCCCTGACTAAGCCCGCCTGTTGTATTTGATTCCCCACCACTATACTTGCGGTGTCTCGCGCGGCCGCGTCTGCAGCGGGACGGCCCGATATCCGGTTATTCACAGCGACGGCGGCTCTGGTTTCGCCGGGCTGCCGCTCGGGAGAGTCTATGTTGTTTGATAACAGCTGGCAGCGCGAGCTGCCGGGTTTTTATACCCCTCAGGCACCGACGCCGCTCAAGGGCGGACGCCTGTTTTACCACAATGCGCCGCTGGCGCAGACGCTGGGCGTCGATGCGGCGCTTTTCGCCGGCGAAGGCCATGGCGTCTGGCACGGCGCCGCGCTGCTGCCGGGCATGCAGCCGCTGGCGCAGGTTTACAGCGGCCATCAGTTCGGCGTCTGGGCCGGTCAGCTTGGCGACGGGCGCGGCATTCTGCTGGGCGAGCAGCGCCTCGACGCGGGCGGCAAGGTCGACTGGCACCTGAAAGGCGCAGGATTGACTCCTTATTCGCGCATGGGCGACGGGCGCGCGGTGATTCGCTCCACGGTACGCGAATTTCTCGCCTCGGAAGCGCTGCACCATCTGGGCATTCCCACCACGCGCGCGCTCGCTATCGCCATCAGCGACGAGCCGGTCTATCGCGAATCGCCCGAGCGCGGCGCGACCCTGATGCGCATTGCGGAAAGCCATCTGCGCTTTGGCCATTTCGAACACTTCTTCTACAGCCAGCAGCAGGAAAAAGTCGAACAGCTGGCGGACTATGCGCTGCGCCACTACTGGCCGCATCTGGTCGACGAAGCGGATAAATACCTTTTATGGTTTACCGACGTCGTCGAGCGCACCGCGCGCCTGATCGCCCAGTGGCAGAGCGTAGGCTTTGCGCACGGCGTGATGAACACCGATAACATGTCGCTGCTGGGGCTCACCATCGACTACGGCCCGTACGGTTTCCTGGACGACTACCAGCCCGGCTTTATCTGCAACCACAGCGATTATCAGGGGCGCTACAGCTTCGAAAATCAGCCGATGATCGGCCTGTGGAACCTTAACCGGCTGGCGCATGCGCTTTCCGGCCTACTGAGCGTCGATCAGCTTAAGCAGGCGCTGAGCCGCTATGAGCCGGAGCTGATGCGCGTCTGGGGCGAACGTATGCGGGCGAAGCTGGGCTTTAGCCAGGCCGACGGCGGCGACAATGACCTGCTGGTGGAACTGCTGTCGCTGATGACTCAGGAGCGTAGCGACTACACCCTGACGTTCCGTCTGCTGAGCGACACGCAGCAGCAGGAGGCGCGCTCGCCGCTGCGCGACGAATTTATGGATCGCGACGCCTTTGATCGCTGGTATCAGCGCTATCGCGCGCGTTTGCAGCAGGAAGAAGTGGACGATGAGACGCGACAGCAGCGGATGAAGGCTGCTAATCCGGCGCTGGTGCTGCGCAACTATCTGGCGCAGCAGGCGATCGACGAGGCGGAACAAGGCGAGAGCGGGGCGCTGGCGCGGCTGCATCAGGCGCTGCAGCAGCCCTTTAGCGACGAAACGGCCGCTGAGTATCGTCAGCGGCCGCCGGACTGGGGAAAATCGCTGGAGGTCAGCTGCTCCAGCTAACGGCTCAGAAGCGGCTGTTCACCGCCTCGGCCAGCAGCGACAGCACCGCTTCGCTGTCCTGCCAGCCGAGGCAGGGATCGGTAATCGACTGGCCGTAAACCAGCGGCTCGCCCGCGACCACCTTCTGATTGCCCTCTTCAATAAAGCTTTCGATCATTACCCCCGCGACCGCGCGCGAGCCGGCGCGGATCTGCTGCGCCACCTCGGCCGCCACCTCTTTCTGACGACGATGCTGCTTCAGGCAATTGCCGTGGCTGAAATCGATCACCAACTGTTCCGGCAGGCTAAACTCGCGCAGGCTGGCGGCCGCGGCGGCCACGTCGTCGGCGTGATAGTTAGGCGCTTTGCCGCCGCGCAGGATCACATGGCCGTGCGGATTGCCGCTGGTCTGGTAAATCGTCATCTGGCCATCTTTATCGGGCGACAAAAACATATGGCTGGCGCGTGAGGCGCGAATCGCGTCCACCGCGATGCGCACGTTGCCGTCGGTGCCGTTCTTGAAGCCTACCGGGCAGGAGAGCGCGGAGGCCATCTCGCGGTGGATTTGGCTCTCGGTGGTACGCGCGCCAATCGCGCCCCAGCTAATTAAATCGGCAATAAACTGGCCGGTGACCATATCGAGAAATTCCGTCGCGGTAGGCAACCCCAGGCGATTGATATCGAGCAGGATCTGACGCGCCAGGCCGATGCCGCGGTTGACGTTAAAGCTGCCGTCCAGATCGGGATCGGAGATCAGGCCTTTCCAGCCCACCACGGTGCGCGGTTTTTCGAAATAGGTGCGCATCACGATTTCCAGGCGGTCGGCGTAGCGCTCGCGCAGCGCATTCAGCCGCTGGGCGTAGTCGAGCGCCGCACGCGGGTCATGCAGGGAGCAGGGGCCGATAATCACCAGCAGGCGTGGGTCTTCGCCGGTGAGAATGCGGGCGATGCGCTGACGTGCGCGCGTGACGTTATCCGCCACATCGGCGGAAAGGGGGTGTTCGGCGGCTAACGCGGCAGGCGTGATCAGGCTGCCGATGCGTGCCGTACGCAGTTCATCAGTTTTGTTCATGAGCATCTCGAAAGCTTTTTCTTCGCAGCGGTGACATACCGGGAAGTGATGGTGATCACAATAAATTATTAGTCTGCGAATGCAAGCCTATAAACTGAAATGATATTTTGTGCGACGGCAGCGGCGCTTTACAAGCCGCCGCCGCTAGCGTCTCAGTACATGCGGCGCGTCAGTCCCATGATGTCGAGAATTTTGGTGGCGATCTCTTCAACCGAATAGTTGGTGCTGTTGAGGTAGCGGATCTGATGGGTGCGAAACAGCGCTTCAACCTCGCCGACTTCGAGCCGGCACTGGCGCATAGAGGCGTAGCGGGTATTTTCCGCCCGCTCCTGGCGAATGGCGGCCAGTCGCTCGGGATCGATAGTCAGGCCAAACAGCTTGTTCTGAAACGGGCGCAGGGCGGCGGGCAGCTTAAGGTTATCCATATCGTCGGCGATAAAAGGATAGTTGGCGGCGCGGATGCCGAACTGCATCGCCAGATAGAGGCTGGTGGGCGTTTTGCCGCAGCGCGACACGCCCAGCAGGATCACCTGCGCATCTTCCAGCCCGCGCAGCGAGATGCCGTCGTCGTGCGCCAGGGTGTAGTCAATCGCGGCGATGCGCGCGTCGTACTTGCCGAGGTTGCTGGCGTCGAGACCGTGGGTGCGGTGCGCCACCGGGGCGGGCGCCATCCCCAGCTCTTCCTGCAGCGGCGCTACCAGCGCCTGTACGATATCCTGACAGAAGCCCTCGCTCTGCGTAATGATGTCGCGCACTTCCGGCGTGACGATAGAGAAAAACACCAGCGGGCGCACGCCGCTTTTCTGATAGAGCGCGTTGATCTGCGCCTTCACCGCCTGGGCGCGCTGCACGTTCTCGACAAAGGGCAGCGTCAGGCTATTAAAGCCCACCGGAAACTGCGACAGCACCGCATGGCCCAGCACCTCTGCGGTAATCGCAGTGCCGTCGGAAATATAGAAAACGCTTCTTTCGCTGCTCATGGCCTTTACCTTATGCGTAGAGAGATAGCGTCAGGTTAGCAGCTTTAATTAGCGGTCAGAACAAAATAAAAAATCCATGTTTAAATTTTGTGAACTTTTCGTTTTTTCTCGTCTGCGACGGCGAAAACCGACGCCGCTAAATAATGAAATGACGTTTTAACTTCGCCTGAATCGCCATTGCTGCCTGGCGCCGGGAAATAACACGGCAGGGAGTTGCGCAACAAAAATAGCTGATAAGATGATGAAAAATAGCGAAAACAAGCAACATCATAGCCTTAGCGCAAAATAGCGGATTTGCGCAACGTGGCGCAATTATCGGAATAATTCCTAAAGTGCTAAATCTTGCGCGCTTTAACGATTCAACACTTAGTCATTAATTGCGCATTGTGCCAGGCTAATTTTGCGAATAGCTAAATTTTCCATGTGCCCATTCATTCTTAAAAGGATAATCTCGATGTCCATTACAGGCGAACAGCCGTTAGTGCTCTGGTATAACCAGCTTGGCATGCATGATGTCGATCGCGTGGGAGGCAAAAACGCCTCTCTGGGTGAAATGATTACGAATTTGTCGTCGCTGGGCGTTTCCGTGCCCAACGGATATGCGACCACATCTTACGCATTTAATCAGTTCCTCGATCAGAGCGGCCTCAACCAGCGCATTTACGATTTACTGGACAAGACCGATATCGACGATATCGACGAGCTGGCGAAAGCCGGCAAGCAGATCCGTCAGTGGGTCGTGGATACTCCGTTCCAGCCTGAACTGGAAACGGCTATTCGCGAGGCTTACGAGCAACTCTCCGCAGACGATGCCGAGGCATCGTTCGCCGTACGCTCTTCCGCCACCGCGGAAGATATGCCGGACGCCTCCTTCGCCGGCCAGCAGGAAACCTTTCTTAACGTGCAGGGCTATGACGCGGTGATCATCGCCGTGAAGCACGTTTACGCCTCGCTGTTTAACGATCGCGCCATCTCCTACCGCGTGCATCAGGGCTACGACCATCGTGGCGTCGCGCTGTCGGCGGGCGTTCAGCGTATGGTGCGCTCCGATCTCGCCTCTTCGGGCGTGATGTTCACCATCGATACCGAATCGGGCTTCGATCAGGTGGTATTTATCACCTCCGCTTTCGGTCTTGGCGAAATGGTGGTGCAGGGCGCGGTCAATCCCGATGAGTTTTACGTGCACAAGCCGACCCTGGCCGCCGCTCGCCCGGCGATCGTGCGCCGCAATATGGGCTCGAAAAAGGTGCGTATGGTTTACGCCGATTCGCAGTCGCACGGCGAGCAGGTGCGCATCGAAGACGTGCCGGAAAGCGAACGCGACCGTTTCTCGCTGACCGATGAGGAAGTGCAGGCGCTGGCGCGTCAGGCGGTGCTGATCGAGCAGCACTACAAGCGTCCGATGGATATCGAATGGGCCAAAGATGGCCACACCGGCAAGCTCTTTATCGTGCAGGCGCGACCAGAAACCGTGCGCTCCAACGGACAGGTGATGGAGCGCTATAACCTGCAGGGCACAGGCAGCGTGGTGGTGGAAGGCCGCGCCATCGGCCATCGCATCGGCGCGGGCGAAGTCAAAGTGATCCACGACATCAGCGAGATGAACCGCATTGAAAAAGGCGATGTGCTGGTCACGGATATGACCGATCCCGACTGGGAGCCGATCATGAAGAAAGCCTCGGCGATCGTCACCAACCGGGGCGGACGCACCTGTCACGCGGCGATTATCGCGCGCGAGCTGGGCATCCCGGCAGTGGTGGGCTGCGGCGACGCCACCGATCGCTTGCAGGACGGCAACAAAGTCACCGTCTCCTGCGCCGAAGGCGATACCGGCTATGTCTATAGCGATCTGATCGATTTCGAAGTCACCAGCTCGCAGGTAGACGAGATGCCGGCGCTGCCGCTGAAGATCATGATGAACGTCGGCAACCCCGACCGCGCATTCGATTTTGCCTGCCTGCCGAACGAAGGCGTGGGCCTGGCGCGTCTGGAGTTCATCATCAACCGCATGATTGGCGTGCATCCAAAAGCGCTGCTGGAGTTTGACCAGCAGACCCCGGAACTGCAGCAGCAGATCCGCGGCATGATGAAAGGCTTCGACAGCCCGGTTGAATTTTATATCGCCCGCCTGACTGAAGGGATCGCTACGCTCGGCGCCGCCTTCGCGCCGAAGCGGGTGATTGTGCGCCTGTCGGACTTTAAATCGAACGAGTACGCCAATCTGGTCGGCGGTGAGCGCTACGAGCCGGAAGAGGAGAACCCGATGCTGGGCTTCCGCGGCGCCGGACGCTATGTGGCGGACAGCTTCCGCGACTGTTTCGCGCTGGAGTGCGAAGCGGTGAAGCGCGTGCGCAACGAGATGGGCCTGACCAACGTCGAAATCATGGTGCCCTTTGTGCGTACCGTGGCGCAGGCGCAGGCGGTGGTTGAGGAGCTGGGCCGTCAGGGGCTGAAGCGCGGTGAGAACGGCCTGAAAATCATCATGATGTGCGAAATCCCCTCGAACGCGCTGCTGGCGGAGCAGTTTCTGGAGCACTTCGACGGCTTCTCAATCGGCTCGAACGATATGACGCAGCTGGCGCTGGGGCTGGATCGCGATTCAGGCGTGGTGTCGGCGCTGTTCGACGAGCGCAACGAGGCGGTAAAAGCGCTGCTGTCGATGGCCATTCAGGCGGCGAAAAAGCAGGGCAAATATGTCGGCATCTGCGGCCAGGGGCCGTCCGATCATCAGGACTTCGCGGCCTGGCTGATGGAAGAGGGTATCGACAGCCTGTCGCTTAATCCGGACACCGTGGTGGAAACCTGGCTGTCGCTGTCTGAGTTAAGCAAAAGCGCATAATTATTTAGGTAAATTGTCGCTAAAAGGCCAGCTTTGCTGGCCTTTTTACTTTCTTCAGGCCAAAAAAAAGCCCATCACAGGGGATGGGCAAAGACTACACACAGCAATTCTTCACTTTACTCAGGGGAAAAAGGTTGTTTAAAAATCAGTAGGTTGATTTCAAACTTAGGAATCATGTTATTCATCGCGCGGTTCTGAGTCTTTAAGAATCCTCTTATTAGTTTAAAGCCAGTAAACTTTTGTCACCTGTTTAGCCGCAATATCGGGGTAAACCAGTGCGAAAAATAAACTATTCGCGGCTGATATGCGGCCTCAGGGCCGAAAACTGCGTTTTTTCTTAAAAACCGCTAATGAAAAAAAATATTAACGTCACGCAAATGAGTCAGGGGGGTTAACCGCCCTGAGGCCGATTTCAGGAAGGCAGATGTTCTTCGTCGTGATCGGACAGAATCTCGACTACGCTGGCGAGATCGCCTTCTGGCGGCGGCGGAGCCTCATGCATCCAGACGGAGACCAGTCGATAAGAGACCGCCAGCACGACAGGACCGATAAAGAGACCAATCAGGCCGAAGGCGACCAGCCCGCCGATAACGCCGGAGAGGATCAGGATCATCGGCAAATCGGCGCCCATGCGGATCAGCATCGGGCGCAGCACGTTGTCCAGCGTGCCGACCACGCAGCTCCAGATCAGCAACACCGTTCCCCATGTGGTGTCGCCGCTCCAGTAGAGCCAGATAATGGCGGGCACCAGCACGATAAGCGGCCCGATTTGCACCAGACAGCAGAGGATCATCAGGACGGTCAGCAGCGTGGCGTAGGGGATGCCGGACAGCGCCAGGCCGATGCCGCCCAGCACGCCCTGCACCAGCGCGGTCACCACCACGCCGAGCGCCACGGCGCGGATCGCCTGACCGGCCAGCAGCACCGTGGCGTCGCCGCGACGGCCCGCCATGCGAAAGGCGAAGTGGCGGATGCCCTGCGCCGCCTGTTCGCCGCGCCAGAACAGCAGGGCGCTGAACAGCAGCATCACGCCGAGATGGATCATCAGCCGGCCGAAGTGGCCCGCCTGCGCGACGAAGAAGCCGGTGGTGCGACCGACATAGGGCTGCAGTTTCGCCATAATGGCGGAGCCGCCGCCCGCCACCAGTTTGTGGTAGCTGGAGAAGAGTTTGTCGCCGATGGCCGGAATATCATTCAGCCACAGCAGCGACGGCATCTCCATATGGCCCTGCGTCGCCCAGGCGATAACGGGCGCGCTGTTGTCGATAAGGCTGTTGACCAGCAGCGCGATGGGAATAATAAACAGCAGCAACAGCAGCAGCGTCATCACGATGACCGCCAGCGAACGCCGGTTCCACAGCAGGCGCTGCACGCGTAGCATCAGCGGCCAGGTGGCGATCACCACCATGCTCGCCCAGGCGAAACCCAGTATAAAAGGCTGAACTATCCAGATGCAGGCGACGATCATCAGCAGGATAAAGAGCAGCGTAAAGAGCCTCTGCGGCATATCCGTGGTGCGGTGCAGGTTTTTCATAAGGAACAACGACCTCAAATAATCCTTCATTAGGGGCAATCAGGCCCGACTTAATGATGAGCTATTTTGGCCCCTTTAAACAGAGGCGGAAGAAGCGGTTTTTCCCTTTCCTGAAAAAACAGCGAGCGCGAAAAAAATGTGTTAAAACGGAACGTTCAGACAAAACAAGCAACGCAAACGTTTACAACATCTGGTCTCCCAATAATGATCCCACAGATTTCTCAGGCGCCCGGCCTCGTTCAACGGGTGCTGACATTCCTCGACGCGCTGAAGGCGCAGGGCTTCACTGGCGATACCGCCACCAGCTACGCCGACCGCCTGTTAATGTCCACCGACAACAGCATCTATCAGCTGCTGCCGGACGCGGTGCTCTTTCCGCGCTCCACCGCCGACGTCGCGCTGATTGCGCGCCTGGCGGGCGAGGCGCGCTTTAACGAGCTGATCTTCACCCCGCGCGGCGGCGGAACCGGCACCAACGGCCAGTCGCTGAATCAGGGCATCGTGGTGGACATGTCGCGCCATATGAACCGCATCCTGGAGATTAATCTCGAGCAGGGCTGGGTGCGCGTCGAAGCGGGCGTGGTCAAGGATCAGCTTAACGCCTGGCTTAAGCCCTACGGCTTTTTCTTCTCGCCGGAGCTCTCTACCAGCAACCGCGCGACGCTGGGTGGGATGATCAATACCGACGCCTCGGGCCAGGGCTCGCTGGTCTACGGTAAAACCTCCGATCACGTGCTGGGGCTGCGCGCGGTGCTGCTCGGCGGCGACATACTCGATACCCGGCCGATGGCCGCCGCGCTGGCGGAGACGCTGGCGCAGACCGCGACGCCGGAAGGGCGTATCTATCAGCAGGTGCTGACGCGATGCCGCGAGCAGCGCGCGCTGATTCTGGAAAAATTTCCGAAGCTGAACCGCTTCCTCACCGGCTACGATCTGCGTCACGTCTTCAGCGACGATATGCAGACCTTCGATCTGACGCGCCTGCTGTGCGGCGCCGAGGGGACGCTGGCCTTTATCACCGAAGCGCGGCTCGACATTACGCCGATCCCAAAAGTGCGTCGGCTGGTGAACATCAAATATGACTCGTTCGACTCTGCGCTGCGTAACGCGCCCTTTATGGTTGAGGCGCAGGCGCTGTCGGTCGAAACGGTGGATTCCAAAGTCCTTAACCTGGCGCGGGAAGATATCGTCTGGCACTCGGTGCGCGAGCTGATTACCGACGTGCCGGACAAAGAGATGCTCGGCCTCAATATCGTTGAGTTCGCCGGGGACGACGGCGCGCTGATCGAGCAGCAGGTCGCTTCGCTCTGCGCGCGGCTGGAGAGCCTGATGGCGCAGCGACAGGGCGGCGTGATCGGCTACCAGCTCTGCGAGGATCTCGACGGTATCGAGCGCATCTATAACATGCGGAAAAAAGCGGTAGGCCTGCTGGGCAACGCCAAAGGGCGCGCCAAGCCGATCCCCTTTGTCGAGGATACCGCCGTGCCGCCGGAGCACCTTGCCGACTATATCGTCGAGTTTCGCGCGCTGCTCGACAGCCACGGCCTGAGCTACGGCATGTTCGGCCACGTCGACGCGGGCGTACTGCACGTGCGTCCGGCGCTGGACATGTGCGATCCGCAGCAGGAGATGCTGATGAAAACCCTGTCGGATGAGGTGGTGGCGCTGACCGCGCGCTACGGCGGACTGCTCTGGGGCGAACACGGCAAAGGATTTCGCGCGCAGTATAGCCCGGCGTTCTTCGGCGAAACCCTGTTCAACGAGCTGCGCCGCATCAAGGCGGCGTTCGATCCCGATAACCGTATGAATCCCGGCAAGATCTGTACTCCCTTCGACAGCAACGAGCCGATGATGCAGGTCGACGCGACGAAGCGCGGCAGCTACGATCGCCAAATCCCGCTGACGGTGCGCAGCGAGTGGCGTGGCGCGATGGAGTGCAACGGCAACGGCCTCTGCTTCAACTTCGATGCGCGCAGCCCGATGTGTCCCTCCATGAAGATTACCCGCAACCGCATCCATTCGCCGAAGGGACGCGCCACTCTGACGCGCGAATGGCTGCGTCTGCTGGCGGAGCAGGGCGTCGATCCGCAGCAGCTGGAAAAGCAGCTGCCGGAAAACAGTCTGTCGCTGCGCGCCCTGATTGGCCGCGTGCGCAACAGCTGGCACGCCAGCAAGGGCGAATATGACTTCTCCCATGAGGTGCATGAGGCGATGTCCGGCTGTCTCGCCTGTAAAGCCTGCTCGACCCAGTGCCCGATCAAAATCGACGTGCCCGATTTTCGCGCCCGCTTTTTGCAGCTCTACCATACGCGCTACCTGCGCCCGGTAAGCGACCATCTGGTGGCGGCAGTCGAGAGCTATGCGCCGCTGATGGCGAAAGCGCCGAAGGCGTTCAACTTCTTTCTACGTCAGCCCTGGTTGCGTGAGCTAAGCAAAACCCATATCGGCATGGTCGATCTGCCGCTGCTGTCGTCGCCTTCGCTGAAGCAGGAGCTGAGCGGCCATCCGGCAATGAGCATGACGCTGGAGAAACTCGAGGCGCTGAGCCCAGCGCAGCGCGCCGAAACGGTGCTGGTGGTGCAGGACCCGTTTACCAGCTTCTATGAGGCGCAGCTGATCGCCGACTTTATTCGCCTGATTGAAAAGCTGGGCCTGCGGCCGGTGCTGCTGCCCTTTATGCCGAACGGCAAGGCGCAGCACGTTAAAGGCTTTCTACAGCGCTTTGCGCGCACCGCCGAAAAAACCGCTGATTTCCTGAATCGGGTGGCGAAGCTCGGCATGCCGATGGTCGGCGTCGATCCGGCGACGGTGCTCTGCTATCGCGATGAATATAAGCAGACGCTCGGCGACAAGCGCGGCGACTTTCACGTTCAGCTGGTGCATGAGTGGCTACGCGAGGTGGTCAGCACCCGCGAAGCCGTGCCGGGCAGCGGCGAAAGCTGGTATCTGTTCGCGCACTGCACCGAAGTGACGGCGTTGCCCAACACGCCGAACCAGTGGCAGGAGATTTTCACGCGCTTCGGCGCGCGGCTGGAGAATATAAACGTCGGCTGCTGCGGCATGGCGGGCACCTATGGCCATGAAAGCAAGAATCTCGACAACTCGCTGGGGATTTATGGCCTGTCGTGGCACCCGCAGCTGCAGAAACTGCCGCGCCAGCGCTGCCTGGCGACCGGCTTTTCCTGCCGCAGCCAGGTTAAAAGGCTGGAAGGCAACGGCATGCGGCATCCGCTGCAGGCGCTGCTGGCATTGATGTAACGAAATTGTGCGCGACGTCACGACGCGGCTGGATTAGAATGTCCAGCCCGCGTGACGCACGAAGTCGCTCTGCAGCGCGGTGGCTTTGTCCCACTCTCCGACCAGCGCCAGCTGATGGCACAGGCGGGTGAGGGAGAGGCGCGCCAGCTGCCAGGCCTGGATGCGGAACAGCCTGTCGCGCTCGCTGTTGCCCATCTCTTGCACCAGCCGGTGGTGAAGTTTACCCATGGCGTGCAGATAACTTTGATCGTCTCCGTTGATCTGGCAGATTTCGGCCATATCCAGACAGGTGTCGTTGAACTGGCGCAGCTGATGAATGGTAGAGTCGGCCCGGTTAAGCTTTGCCTGCGCCAGATAGAAATCAACGGTGATATCGCGTACGGAAAACCTATAGTCGTCGATTTTGCGCTGCAGCCAGGCAGAGACGGAGAGCGTCATGGCGCCACCTCGGATGTTGAATGATAATAATTATCATATTCAACTGAGTGCGGATTGCAATTGCGCAGCGCGAAAATTTTAACGATTTACTTAGCCTGTTAATAAAATCGGCAAGAACAATTTCTGCGCATCTGATAAAGGCGTAACCTATCAATAAGAAATTATTAATAACTAGCTGAAAAAAATTTTACGTATTTTTAACAGGTTAGGCTGCTGATATTGGCGTGCGCGCTCTCGCCGCAAAGGTCTGCTAAGCAGCTATGCTTAATAAAGCAGCGATTAAAAAGAGCACAAGATGATTATCCCTGCAAAACAAGAGGTTGAAGTGATCGCCCAGATCCTTACCATAGGGGGATAGCCTGAAAAGGTCCGGACTTACGAGGTAACAACATGGCATCTGTAAATGCAGCAACGTTCTCTCCTGATGATTTCGTCTGGAAAGGGGTCACGCTGACTGATTCCGCGGCAAAGCAAATTCTTAGCCTAGTGGCGCAAGATCCTGACGTTAAAGGTCTGCATCTCGGCGTGAAGCAATCCGGCTGCGCCGGTTTCGGCTACGTCATGGATCTGGTGAAAGAGCCTGCCGACGACGATCTGCAGTTTACCCATAACGGCGCAACGCTCTACGTGCCGCTTCAGGCGATGCCGTTTATCGACGGTACGGAAGTGGATTATGTCCGCGAAGGCCTGAACCAGATTTTTAAATTCAATAACCCTAAAGCTCAACACGCCTGCGGGTGCGGTGAAAGCTTTGGCGTCGAGTAAGTGAAATATGTCACGACACAGCGAAACATCTGACGATGTACAAATGTGGGAAGGCAAGCTCAACTACAAAGAGGGCTTCTTTACCCAGTTGCAAACCGACGAAATGGCGCACGGCATCAACGAAGATGTGGTGCGTGCGATCTCGGCTAAACGTAACGAGCCAGAGTGGATGCTGGAGTTTCGTCTTAAAGCCTTTCGCGCCTGGCTCGAAATGGAAGAGCCGCACTGGCTGAAAGCGCATTACGACAAACTGGATTATCAGGATTACAGCTATTACTCGGCGCCTTCATGCGGCAACTGCGACGATAGCTGCGCCTCTGAGCCAGGCGCGCTGCAGTCCTCGGGCATCGAAGAGACCAACACCTATCTGACGCAGGAAGTTGAGAAGGCGTTCGATCAGCTGGGCGTGCCGGTGCGCGAAGGTCGCGAAGTGGCGGTCGATGCGATTTTCGACTCTGTTTCCGTTGCCACGACCTATCGCGGCAAGCTGGCAGAGCAGGGCATCATTTTCTGCTCGTTCGGCGAAGCGATTCAGGAACACCCTGAGCTGGTGCAGAAGTATCTCGGCACCGTGGTGCCGGCCAACGATAACTTCTTTGCGGCGCTGAACTCCGCGGTCGCCTCAGATGGCACCTTCGTCTATATCCCGAAAGGGGTGCGCTGCCCGATGGAGCTGTCGACTTATTTCCGCATCAACGCGGCGAAAACCGGTCAGTTCGAACGCACCATTCTGATTGCCGACGAAGACAGCTACGTCAGCTACATCGAAGGCTGTTCCGCGCCGGTGCGCGACACCTATCAGCTGCATGCGGCGGTGGTGGAAGTCATTATTCATAAAAACGCGGAAGTGAAGTACTCCACCGTGCAGAACTGGTTCCCGGGCGGCGAAGGCGAAGGCGGCATTCTGAACTTCGTCACCAAGCGCGCGCTGTGCGAAGGCGAGAACAGCAAAATGTCCTGGACGCAGTCCGAGACCGGCTCCGCCATTACCTGGAAATACCCGAGCTGTATTCTGCGCGGCGATAACTCCATCGGCGAGTTTTACTCGGTGGCGCTGACCAGCGGCCGTCAGCAGGCGGATACCGGCACCAAGATGATCCACATTGGTAAAAACACCAAATCGACCATCATCTCCAAAGGTATCTCTGCCGGTAAGAGCCAGAACACCTATCGCGGCCTGGTGAAAATCATGCCGACCGCGACCAACGCGCGTAACTTTACTCAGTGCGACTCGATGCTGATCGGCCCCGATTGCGGCGCGCATACCTTCCCGTATGTCGAGACCCGCAACAACACCGCTCAGCTGGAGCATGAGGCGACCACCTCGCGCATCGGCGAAGATCAGCTGTTTTACTGCCTCCAGCGCGGTATCAGCGAAGAAGATGCGATCTCAATGATCGTCAACGGCTTCTGTAAAGACGTTTTCTCTGAGCTGCCACTGGAATTCGCCGTGGAAGCGCAAAAACTGTTAGCCATCAGCCTTGAGCACAGTGTGGGCTGATGCCGTCACACGCGTTGCCGGAAGCAATGTGAAGGAATAAGTATGTTAAGCATTAAAGATTTACAGGTTAGCGTTGAAGACAAAGAGATTCTGCGCGGTCTTAACCTCGAAGTGAAACCGGGCGAAGTGCACGCCATTATGGGGCCGAACGGCTCAGGCAAAAGTACGCTTTCTGCAACGCTTGCTGGCCGTGAAGATTACGAAATCACCGGCGGTTCCGTGAGCTTCAAAGGCAAAGATCTGCTAGAGCTCGACCCGGAAGACCGCGCGGGCGAAGGCATCTTTATGGCGTTTCAGTATCCGGTCGAGATCCCGGGCGTCAGCAACCAGTTCTTCCTGCAGACCGCGGTCAACGCGGTGCGCAAATATCGCGGCAACGAAGAGCTGGATCGTTTCGACTTCCAGGACTTTATCGAAGACAAAATCCACCTGCTGAAGATGCCGGAAGATCTGCTGACCCGTTCGGTCAACGTCGGCTTCTCCGGCGGCGAAAAGAAACGCAACGACATCCTGCAGATGGCGGCGCTGGAGCCGGAGCTGTGCATCCTTGATGAAACCGATTCCGGTCTCGATATCGATGCGCTGAAGATCGTCGCGGAAGGCGTCAACAGCCTGCGCGATGAAAAGCGCGCCTTTATCATCGTGACCCACTATCAGCGTATTCTGGACTACATCAAGCCAGACTTCGTGCACGTGCTGTACAAAGGTAAAATCGTCAAATCGGGCGACTTTACGCTGGTGAAACAGCTGGAGGAGCAAGGCTATGGCTGGCTTACCGACGAAGAGTGATAATGCCCTGCAGCAGTGGCATCATCTGTTTGAATCGCGCGGCGAGTCTCGCTCGCTGCAGGCTCAGCAGCACTGGCAACAGCTGATGCGCGTCGGTCTGCCGACGCGTAAGCATGAAAACTGGAAATACACCGCGCTGGATGGGCTTCTGGCCCACCAGTTCGCGCTACCGCAGGCGAAAAGCCTGAGTCAGGCGCAGGTCGACGCGCTGGCGCTGCCGCTGGACGCGATCCGTCTGGTGTTCGTCGACGGTCAGTTTCAGCCGTCGCTGAGCGCGGCCGATACCGAATTCTTCGCCGTTCAGCATAGCCGCGCCGCCGAGCGCCGCCCGCTGCCGGCGCCGGTGCAGCCGGAAGTCTTTCTGCATCTGACCGAAAGCCTGGCGGAAGAGGTCACCTCAATTCGTCTGGCGCGCGGCAAGACGGCGGCGCGTCCGCTCTACCTGCTGCATATCACCAGCGGCCAGGCGGATGCACTCAACACCGTGCATCATCGCCACCATTTCGAGCTGGAAGAGAGCGCGCAGGCGCAGGTTATCGAGCATTACGTCACCCTGGACGGCGCACAGCACTTTACCGGCGCGCGCTTTACCTTCGCGGTCGGCGACAATGCTCAGCTGAAACATATCAAGCTGGCGTTTGAAGAGAGCAGCAGCTACCACTTCGCCCATAACGATATCGTTATCGGTCGCGATGCGCAGGTAAGCAGCACCAGCTTCCTGCTGGGCGCGGGCCTCTCTCGTCACAACACCAGCGTGCAGCTCAACGGCGAGAATACCCAGCTGTCGCTGAACAGCCTGGTGCTGCCGATGAATTCGGAAGTGGCGGATACCCGCAGCTATCTGGAGCATAACAAAGGCTACTGCCTGAGCCGTCAGCTGCATAAAACCATCTCGCGCGACAAAGGCCGCGCGGTGTTTAACGGCCACATCAAAGTGGCGCAGCACGCGCTGAAAACCGACGGGCAGATGACCAACAACAACCTGTTGCTGGGTCGTCTGGCGGAAGTGGACACCAAGCCGCAGCTGGAAATCTACGCTGACGACGTGAAGTGCAGCCACGGCGCGACCATCGGCCGCATTGATGATGAGCAGATGTTCTACCTGCGCTCGCGTGGCATCGCAGAAGAAGCGGCGCAGCAGATGATTATTCACGCTTTTGCGGCCGAACTGACCGAAGCGCTGGATGATGAGACGCTGCGTCAGGCGGTTCTGCAACGCATCGCGGCGCGTTTCCCTGGAGATGCCTCATGATGAACTTCGATCTCGAACGTATCAGGGCCGACTTCCCGATCCTGAAGCGTGAGGTCAACGGTCATCCGCTGGCCTACCTTGACAGCGCGGCCAGCGCCCAGCGTCCGCTGGCGGTGATTAACGCCGAAAGCCATTTTTATCAGTATGGCTATGCGGCGGTGCACCGCGGCATTCACAGCCTGAGCGCGCAGGCCACCACCGATATGGAAAACGTCCGCCTGCAGGCGGCGCGTTTTCTTAACGCCTCTTCGCCGGAAGAGATCGTGTTTGTCAAAGGCACCACCGAGGGAATCAACCTGGTGGCGAACTGCTGGGGCGCAAGCCAGCTGCAGGCCGGCGATAACCTGATCATCACCGAGATGGAGCACCACGCCAATATCGTGCCGTGGCAGATGGTGGCGCAGCGCACCGGCGCAGAGATCCGCGTGCTGCCGCTGAATGACAACGGCGAGCTGGCGATCGATGCGCTGGCGGGGCTGATTGACAGCCGTACGCGCCTGCTGGCGGTGACGCACGTCTCCAACGTGCTCGGCACCGTTAACCCGGTCAAAGCGCTGGTGGCGCAGGCGAAAGCCGCCGGCCTGGTGACGCTGGTGGACGGCGCGCAGGCGGTCATGCATGGCAAGGTCGACGTGCAGGATATCGGCTGCGATTTCTACGTCTTCTCCAGCCACAAAATTTACGGCCCTAACGGCGTCGGCATTCTCTACGGGCGCAAAGCGCTGCTTGACGAGATGCCGCCCTGGGAAGGCGGCGGTTCGATGATCGATCAGGTGGTGCTGCCTGTCGGCACCACCTGGAACAAAGCGCCCTGGCGTTTCGAAGCGGGCACGCCTAATACCGGCGGCATTATCGGCTTCGGCGCGGCGCTGCGCTATGTAGAAGAGATCGGCCTTGAGGCGATTCAGCAGCGTGAACAGGCGCTGATGCGCTACGCGCTCGACAAGCTCGCCTCGGTGCCCGATCTGGTGATTTACGGCCCGCAGGATCGCGCAGGCGTCATCGCTTTCAATCTGGGCAAGCATCACGCCTACGACGTCGGCAGCTTCCTTGATCAATACGGTATCGCTATCCGCACCGGTCACCACTGCGCAATGCCGCTGATGCGCCATTTCGCTGTGCCAGCCATGTGCCGCGCTTCGTTCGCCTTCTACAACAGCGAAGAAGAGGCCGATCGTCTGGCGGCGGGTTTGACCCGTATTCATCGTTTGCTGGGCGGTTGAGCAGAGTTCAGGAGTCAGTCATGGCCACGTTGCCAGATAAAGAGAAACTGGTGTGCAACTTTAACCGTTGCGCCAACTGGGAAGAGAAGTACCTCTACATCATTGAGCTGGGCGCAAAACTTCCAGAATCATCTGAAAGCCTGCATCAGCCGGAAAACGTTATCTCCGGCTGCCAGAGCCAGGTCTGGATTAAGATGACGCCGCAGAGCGACGGCACCCTGGCGTTTGAAGGGGACAGCGACGCTGCTATCGTTAAGGGATTGATTGCAGTGGTATTTAGTCTGTATCAAAACCTGACGGCAGCCGATATCGTCGCGCTGGACGTGCGGCACTGGTTCGCTGAGCTGGCGTTAACCCAGCATCTGACGCCGTCGCGGTCGCAGGGCCTCGAAGCGATGATTCGGGCAATTCGCCATAACGCTCAAAATCTCCTCTGAGTTAAACTAGCAGACGCCAACAGGCGTCTGTTTTTTTATCTGAAAGAGAAGATTGCATGAAATCAGCCTTACGTTTCGCCGGTGCGCTGCTGCTAAGCGTTGGACTTGCCGCGCCGGCTTTCTCCACGGAATACCCGCTTCCTGCCGCCGACAGCCGCCTTATCGGCGAAAATCAGTTAACCACCGTTCCCGATGACAAACGTCCGCTTGAAGCGATTGCGGCGAAATACCAGATTGGGCTGCTGAGCATGCTGGAGGCGAATCCCGGCACCGATCCCTGGCTGCCGAAGGCGGGCACGCAGTTAGTGGTGCCGCAGCAGATGCTGCTGCCGGATACGCCGCGCGAGGGGATTGTCGTGAACCTGGCCGAGCTGCGCCTCTATTACTACCCCAAAGGCGAAGACAAGGTCATCGTCTATCCCATCGGTATCGGCCAGCTCGGCGCCGCGACGCCGGTGATGGTGACCAGCATCAGCCAGAAGATACCCAATCCGACCTGGACGCCGACCGTCAATATCCGCAAGCGCTACGCCAAAGATGGCATCACGCTGCCGGCGGTGGTGCCTGCTGGCCCGGAAAACCCGATGGGGCTGTTTGCGTTGCGCCTGGCGCGCGGCAGCGGCAACTATCTGATCCACGGCACCAACGCCGATTTCGGCATCGGCATGCGCGTCAGCTCCGGCTGCATACGCCTGCGTCCGCAGGATATCGAAGCGCTGTTCAACAGCGTGCCGAAAGGGACGCGCGTGCAGGTGATCAATCAGCCGGTAAAATATGCCGTCGAGCCGGACGGAAAGCGCTATGTCGAAGTGCATCAGCCGCTGTCGCACAGCGATAAAGACGATCCGCAGACCATGCCGATAGCGCTCAGCCCGGCAATGAAAAAGTTTATCAAGAGTCCGCAGAGTGACAGCGCGCTGATCAAAGCGGCGCTGGAGCGTCGTTCCGGCATGCCGGTGCTGGTTTCGAGCGGGGAGGCGGTGGCAGCGCCTGCTGAGGCGGCGTCAGAGCAGGCGCAGAACGCGCAGACGACACCCTGAACCCGACAGTTGCCGCCATGCCCTGGCGGCAAAATCAGAGCAAAAAAAATGGCGCCACATGGGCGCCATTTTTAATACCAGAACTCTTACTTACGGTAAGAGTGAGCCTGGTTGTCCAGACGCTGGTTAGCACGAGCTGCGTCATCTTTAGCAGCCTGCACGTCAGAACGGATTGCGTTCACGTCGTTGCTCAGCTGGTCAACTTTAGCGTTCAGAGTCTGAACGTCTGAAGACAGCTGGTCAATTTTAGCGTTGCTTGAGCAACCAGCCAGCAGAGTTGAACCCAGGATTACCGCGCCCAGTACCAGTTTAGTACGATTCATTATTTATACCCTCTAGATTGAGTTAATCTCCATGTAGCGTTACAAGTATTACACAAAGCTTTTTAAGTTGAGAATAAATTTTTGATGAGAAGATGCTTAAACTTGATCGTTCGCTCAAAGAAGCAGCGCTTAACCGCATATGATAAAAATATTTAGCGAAAACAGAGAGATTTAATCGGATTAACCTTAATTTCGGAGGATATTGAATAGTTATTATCGATTGGAAATTTCCCGGTTTTGTATTAGTGACGGAATAAAAAAAGCGCCCCTAAAGGCGCTTTTAAATAAATGCTCAAACGAATTAAATGACGTGTACTGAGGCCGTATTTGTGGTACCGCTTGGTACTAATGCGCCCGATACCATTACAACCACGTCGCCTTTCTGCGCATAGCCGCTTTCCAGCGCCGCTTCTTTGCCGATGCGATAGAAATCGTCGGTAGAGGCGATCTCGGTGACCAGACGCGTTTCGATGCCTTTGCTCAGGATTAGCTGGCGGGCGGTGGTCTCATTAGTGGTCAGCGCGAGGATAGTGGCATCCGGGAAGTATTTGCGCACCGATTTGGCGGATTTGCCGCCTTCGGTGGCGACCACGATCAGCGGCGCTTCCAGTTTCTCGGCGGTTTCCACCGCGCCGCGGCAGACGGCTTCAGTGATACGCAGCTTACGGGAGTCTTCCAGCGCGTCGATGCGCGACTTCATCACGCGGTCGGTACGCTCGCAGATGGTGGCCATGATGGTCACTGACTCCAGCGGGTATTTGCCCTTGGCGCTCTCGCCGGAAAGCATAACCGCATCGGTGCCGTCGAGGATGGCGTTGGCCACGTCGCCCGCTTCCGCGCGAGTAGGGCGCGGGTTTTTGATCATCGAGTCGAGCATCTGGGTAGCGGTGATCACTACCTTGCGCGCCTTGTTGCACTTCTTGATCATCATCTTCTGGGCGAAGATCACTTCTTCTACCGGGATCTCTACGCCCAGATCGCCACGCGCCACCATGATGCCGTCAGAGGCGTCGAGGATTTCGTCGAAGTTGTTCAGGCCTTCCTGGTTTTCGATCTTGGAGATGATCTGAATATGTTCGCCGCCGTGGGCTTTCAGATGCTCGCGGATCTCCAGCACGTCAGAGCGCTTGCGAATAAAGGAAGCCGCCACGAAGTCGACGCCTTGCTCGCAGCCGAAAATCAGGTCGCGCTTATCTTTTTCCGCCAGCGCAGGCAGCTGGATAGAGACGCCCGGCAGGTTAACGCCTTTGTTCTCGCCGAGGTCGCCGTTGTTCAGCACGGTGCACACGACGGCGTTTTCCGTCACTTCTTTAACTTCCATGCCGATCAAACCATCGTCTACCAGCACGGTGTTGCCGATTTTCAGATCTTCAGTGAAGCCAGCGTAGGTGACGGCGACGCGCTCGCTGTTGCCGATCACGCTCTGGTCGGTGGTAAAGGTAAAGGTCTGTCCCGCTTTCAGGGACACGTCGTTACCGCCTTCCAGTTTCATGGTGCGGATTTCCGGACCTTTGGTGTCGAGCAGAATAGCGGCCTGACGACCGGTTTTCTGCATCACCGCGCGCATGTTGGCGATACGCTGACCGTGCTCGGCGTAATCGCCGTGCGAGAAGTTAAGGCGCATAACGTTCATGCCGGCTTCAAGCAGCTGGGTCAGCATCTCTTCGGATTCGGTTTTCGGGCCGATAGTACAAACGATCTTGGTCTTTTTCATGACAGGTTATCTGTAAGTTGTGATGGATGATAAAGGTTGGGATTCGATGAGGACGCATCGAAATGAGAATTCTGGTTGATAACGAAACGGACAGTACAACGTAAGAATAGGTGACGCAGGCTGAGCGTGCAGGGAAGTTGTGCGGTTACGTCTGGAAACCGACAATAGCGTGTTGCGCAAAGAGTGTGAGTTATCGCCATAGGCACGCCGCGCTGAAACCTTTCAAGTGGAACAACGCCGGATAGTATAGACGCTAAGTATCCGAAAACCAATTAAAAAGCGGAGAAGGAAACGACGGAGATCAATAAAAAGCGAAGTTGCGCAAGGGAGGAAAACAGCAAGAGTGGTGCGCTCTAATGGACTCGAACCATCGACCCCCACCATGTCAAGGTGGTGCTCTAACCAACTGAGCTAAGAGCGCATTCAGAAATTTGGTGCGTCCGAGTGGACTCGAACCACCGACCCCCACCATGTCAAGGTGGTGCTCTAACCAACTGAGCTACGGACGCACTTGGTGCGCTCTAATGGACTCGAACCATCGACCCCCACCATGTCAAGGTGGTGCTCTAACCAACTGAGCTAAGAGCGCAACACGCTGTCAGGGCGACAGCGGGGACGAATATTAACGACACGCCGCAACGCTGGCAAGGAGAAAAACGCTTTTTTAGTGCTGACTGACCAGCAACTGCGCTATGCGTCGTTTTTTTAGACGTAGCAGGACGTTAAAGGCGCATCCAGGGCTGACCGCGCCAGGGGAGAGACGAGCCGAAGCCCGCCATCTCCCCCGACCGCACGGCTCAGCGCGCGGCGCGCGTGAGGATCACCTGCGCAGGCAGCTGTTGCAGGCGGCGAATGCGCCACAGCATCATGATCGCCGCCGAAGTCAGGCCGATAATAAACCCGCACCAGAAGCCCGCTGGACCCATACGCGGCACTACCCAGTCAGTCATCGCCAGCGTATAGCCGCTGGGCAGCCCCAGTAGCCAGTAGGCGATAAAGGTAATAAAGAAGATGGAACGCGTATCTTTATAGCCGCGCAGAATGCCGCTGCCGATTACCTGAATCGAATCGGAGAACTGGTAGATCGCCGCCAGCATCATCAGCTGCGCCGCCAGCGCGACCACTTCCGGGTTGTCGTTATAGAGCAGGGCGATCTGATGGCGGAAGGTCACGGTCAGCAGCGCGGTTATCGCCACCATGCAGATGCCGACGCCCTGCGCGGTCCAGGCCGCGACGCGCGCCTGCTCAGCTGAGCCCTGTCCCAGCCGGTAGCCGACGCGAATAGTGGTGGCGACGCCGAGCGACAGCGGCAGCACGAACATCAGCGAGCTGAAGTTCAGCGCAATCTGGTGGCCCGCAACGTCCACGATGCCCAGCGGCGACACCATCAGCGCCACCACGGCGAACAGCGTCACCTCGAAAAACAGCGCCAGCGCCACCGGCAGGCCGAGCGAAAACAGGCGCTGCAGCACGGCGCGTGACGGCGGCGACCAGCGAGAGGCCATGCGGATATCGCGCATGCCGCCCATGCGGCGCACCCACAGCCGCATCACCAGGAACATCACCCAGTACACCGATCCGGTCGCCACGCCGCAGCCCACGCCGCCCAGCGCCGGCATGCCGAAGTGGCCGTAGATAAAGATCCAGTTGAGCGGGATATTGACCAGCAGGCCGATAAAGCCCATCACCATGCCGGGTTTGGTTTTCGACAGGCCTTCGCACTGGTTGCGCATCACCTGGAAAAAGAGATAGCCGGGCGCGCCCCATAGCAGGGCATGAAGATAGCCTTCAGCCTTCAGCGCCAGCTGTTCGTCGATATCCTGCATGGCGCGAATCACGTAACCGGCATTCCACAGCACCGCCATAATCAGAATGGCGACGAAGAAGGCCAGCCAGTAAGCCTGGCGAACCTGTTCAGCGATACGTTCGCGGCGGCCGGAGCCGTTGAGTTGCGCAACGGTTGGCGTCAATGCAAGCAGAAGACCATGGCCGAATAAAATGGCCGGAAGCCAGATAGAGGTGCCGACTGCGACGGCGGCCATATCCGTGGCGCTAACCGCGCCGGCCATGATGGTATCTACAAATCCCATTGCGGTCTGCGCCACCTGAGCAAGGATGACCGGAATCGCAAGGGCAAGCAATTGACGCGCTTCTGTTAAATACTTCTGCACGTTAACACCTGTTAAAAAAGAAAAGGGGAGTGATCCCGGAGAAATGCGCGGTTAGTGTAGCGGCATTAACAGGATTCACCAAGTTTTGTCACGCTGTGCGTTATATTGCGGCTGTAAAGCGGACGCGACGCGGAAATAATATCCGCGCGCTAAGCTGTGGTAAGCTAGAGCAAACTTCGCAGAGGCCAAAACTATGTTTACCGGAATTGTGCAGGGCACCGCAAAGATTGTGTCCATTGAAGAAAAAGATCTGTTTCGCACCCATGTCGCAGAGCTGCCGGAAGAGCTGCTGCCGGGGCTGGCGCTGGGCGCGTCGGTGGCGCATAACGGCTGCTGTCTGACCGTCACGGCCATTGAAGGCAACCGCGTCAGTTTCGATCTGATTAAAGAAACGCTGCGCGTCACCAATTTAGGCGACCTGCAGGAAGGTGACATCGTCAATATTGAACGCGCGGCGAAATTCAGCGATGAGATCGGCGGCCACCTGATGTCTGGCCATATTATGACCACTGCGGAAATCTGCAAAATTATCCAGTCGGAAAATAACCGTGAAGTCTGGTTTAAAATTCAGGACCCGGCGCAGATGAAATATATTCTGCATAAAGGCTTCGTCGGTATTGACGGCATTAGCCTGACCGTGGGCGAAGTGACCAAAAGCAAATTCTGCGTCTATTTAATCCCGGAAACCCTGGAGCGCACTACGCTTGGCGCGAAAAAGCTGGGACACCGCGTCAATATCGAGATCGATCCGCACACTCAGGCGATCGTCGATACCGTCGAGCGCGTGCTGGCGCAGCGTGAAGCCGCGGCTCTGCGCCCGGACGTCGAATAAGCATAAAAAAAGGCGCTCCAGGCGCCTTATTCAACAGATCGGCTTAGCGCGCGACGCGCAGGCCGCCTTCTACGCCGCGGCTAAAAACCACCTGCCACAGCTGAATATCGCGGGCGCGAAAGGCGCCGGCGCAGGCATTAAGATAGTAACTGAACATGCGCTTAAAACGTTCGCCGTATTTTTCGGCCAGCTGCGGCCACGCCTGCAGAAAGCGCTCGTACCAGGCCATCAGCGTGGTGTCGTAATCGGCGCCGAAATTATGCCAGTCTTCCAGAATGAAATGAGGCTCGCTGGCGTCCGCAATATGACGCACCGACGGCAGACAGCCGTTGGGGAAAATATATTTATCAATCCAGGGATCGACATTCATATCGGTGCGGATCGCGCCGATGGTGTGCAGCAGAAACAGTCCGTCCGGCTTGAGGTTGCGGTCCACCACGTCGAAGTAGGTGGCGTAGTTTTTCGGGCCGACGTGCTCGAACATGCCCACCGAAACGATACGATCAAACTGCTGGTTAAGATCGCGATAATCCTGCAGCAGGATAGTGACGTCCAGTCCTTCGCAGCGCTGCTGCGCCAGCTTCTGCTGCTCTGCCGAGATGGTCACGCCGTGCACCACCGCGCCGTAGTGGCGAGCGGCATACTCAGCCAGCCCGCCCCAGCCGCAGCCGATGTCCAGCAGCGTCATGCCCGGCTCCAGCTGCAGTTTGCGGCAGATCATATCCAGCTTCGCTTCCTGCGCCTGCTCCAGCGTCTCGGCCTCTTTCCAGTAGGCGCAGGAGTATTGCATATAGGGGTCGAGCATCAGTGAGAAGAGGTCGTTCCCGAGATCGTAATGCTCTTTGCCCACGATCCATGCGCGTTTTTTCGACTGTAAGTTGGTGAGACGCGCGGCGGCCACGCGCAGCGTATCTTTGAAGTGGTGCGGCAACTGCTGGTCCAGCTTATGCTTCAGCACGCGGTGAAAAAACATATCCAGCCGTTCGCACTCCCACCAGCCATCCATATAAGCTTCGCCAAGACCAAGTGAGCCTTCCTGAATCACGCGCTTAAAAAAGTCAGGCTGTTTAACCTGAATATCCCAGGGGCGGCTGCCGTTGATTTCGATGTCCGCTTTTTCCAGCATTTCGTGGACAATGCGATACCAGTGGTTTTCTTCAAGGCTCACTTCTTCTATTAACGATGAACTCATAGCTACTCCATCACCTGTCCGCGTTGAACCTGAGAAAAAGAATAGTCAATTTCTCAAGGCCTGTGAGAAATGTCACGGATTGCTCCGTGCGCCTGATATCCGACGTTTTACAGAGGATTGGATCTGAAATTCGTTGTCTGACGCAGCAGGGAACGCGCGCGCAGACACCATCCGGGCGATAAGCTTCGCCTAATAATAAAACAATTATGTTATTGATTTGTTGCAGATTTATTGACCTGATCGAGTATATGCTCAACCAGGTCAGTATTCAACGACTTATTGTTAGGCAGCTAACTATAAAAGTTGCCTTAGTGATTATCCTGGCAGGGAGTGGTAACGCGGACAATATCCATTTGTGCGCTGGCGCGTCGCTGCCAGACGTAGCCCGCCATCGCCAGTGCGATAGTGGTCACCATAATCAGCGTAGTCATTAGCAGCGGCTGTTGTAAACCTGCGGAGACCGCCAGACTGGCAAGGAAGCAAAGACCGAGCTGCAGGGTATTCTGCAGCGCCGCGGCTTTACCGGTGGCGTGCGGGAACGGCAGCAGCGCATTCGACACCACGATCGGGTAAATCGCGCCGTTCGCCAGCGCCATGCCGCAAAAGGGCGCAAGCAGGGCGATCAGATTGTGGCTTCCGGTAAGCGCCACGCCGAAGAGCGTCGCCACGCTCAGGCTGTAAAGTGCCAGCAGCAAGGGGAGCAGCTGCGCGCCGGCAAAGCGGTTGAGCAGGGCGCGGCAGCCAAATCCGCCCAGCAGGAAGGCGATAGTTTGCGGAATATAGCTCAGGCCAATATCCGCCGGCGTCAGGCCCGCATCGGCGAGAATAAAGGGCGAGCCGGTCAGCCAGGCGAAAAAGCTGGCGGAGCAGGCGGCATAGATCAATACGTTGCCGCCATAGACGCCGGAGCGCAGCAGCGAGAAGAAGCCGGGCTGATCGCCCGCCTCTTTTGCCGTCGGGCGGCTGGCGGGCAGGCGCAGCGTCACCAGCATCAGCGCCACGCCGGTCAGCGTCAGCACCAGAAAGATCGAACGCCAGTGAAAGTGGCTAATCAGCCAGGCGCCGAGCAGCGGCGCCAGCGCGGGCGAAAGCGCCACCAGCGGCATAATGGTGGCGAACACCTTATTGGCGCGCGCGCGCGGATAGCGATCCACCACCAGCGCCTGCCAGCTCACCGCCGCAGCGCAGACGCCGATTGCCTGAATAAAGCGCAGCGCCAGCATCAGCACCGCATTTTCCACCCACAGCATGCCGGCGCAGCCGAGCGCGAACAGTCCCAGCCCCATCAGCAGAACCGGTTTGCGGCCGATGCGGTCGGAAAGCGGGCCCCAGAAAAGTTGACCGATGGCGAAACCCGCCAGGAACAGGCTCATACTGGCGCTGATAATGCCGGGCGAGGTATTAAAGCTGATCTGCATCGCGCCGAAGGCGGGCAGATACATATCGGTCGCCAGAAAGCCCAGCATGCTGAGCAGAGCGAGGTAGGGCATAAATCCTTTTGATGACAGCATGGTTTTTAATCTCATATTTCGTCAGGCAGGTTAAACGCGGCAAAGTGTAAAAGGGTGCGCCTGCCGCTGTGAAACGTTAATATTTGCAGAGTGCTGTGAAAATTTTTGAAAGGAAAAAGCATGTGGTCCGAATATGCGCTTGAAGTGGTAGACGCCGTGGCGCGCACCGGCAGTTTTAGCGCCGCCGCGCAGGAGCTGCATCGCGTGCCCTCTGCCGTCAGCTATACGGTGCGCCAGCTGGAAACATGGCTGGCGGTGCCGCTGTTTGAACGGCAGCATCGCGACGTGGCGCTGACCGCCGCTGGCGAGCATTTCGTGCGCGAAGGCCGCGAGGTTATCAAAAAAATGCTCGCCACCCGCAGGCAGTGCCAGCAGCTGGCCAACGGCTGGCGCGGGCAGCTCAGCATCGCGGTCGATCGCATCGTGAAGCTGCCACGCAGCCGTCAGCTGGTGACCGACTTCTATCGACACTTTCCCGATATGGAGCTGCACATCAGCTATGAGGTGTTTAACGGCGTATGGGACGCGCTGGCCGACGGACGCGTCGACGTGGCGATCGGCGCCACCCAGGCGATCCCGGTCGGCGGGCGCTTTTCCTTTCGCGATATGGGCGCGCTGAACTGGCGCTGCGTCGTGGCGCGCCACCATCCGCTGACGCAGCAGCCGCAGCTCGACGACGACGCGCTGCGCGTCTGGCCGTCGCTGGTGCTGGAGGATACCTCGCGCGCGCTGCCGCGCCGCATGACCTGGACGCTGGATAACCAGCGCCGACTGGTGGTGCCGGACTGGCAGGCGGGACTGGCGTGCGTGCTGGATGGCTTATGCGTGGCGATGATGCCGGGCCATCTGGCGCGTCCGCTGCTGGATAAGGGCGAGCTGGCGGAGCTGACGCTGCCTGCACCCTTTCCGGAAAGTCACTGCTGCGTGAGCTGGTCGGAGGCGCGCGCATCGCCGGCGCTTAGCTGGTTGCTCAGCTATCTCGGCGATGCGCAAACGCTCAATCAGGAGTGGTTAAGCGAGGATTAACGGCGGTAGTCGCGGAACGGGCCGTCGCCGACCGAGCGGCGCTCAATCAGCGTGGGATGCACTTCGATGGTCTGCGACACTTCGCGTTTGCTGGTGATGCGATCGAGCAGCATCTCCAGTGCCTTCTCGCCCAGCTGGGCTTTAGGCTGATGCACGGTGGTCAGCGCCGGAGTGAAGTAGCGCGCGTTGCGCACGTTGTCATAGCCGATCACCGAAATATCCTGCGGCACGCGCAGTCCCATCTCGTCGGCGGCGCAGATCGCGCCCATCGCCATAATATCACCGCCGCAAAAGATCGCCGTCGGGCGCTGCTTCTGCTGCAGGATCTGCTGCATCGCCTGATAGCCCGATTCCGGTTCGAAATCGCCCTGTACGATCCATTCGGGACGCACCGCGATGCCTGCTTCCTCCAGCGCTTGCAAAAAGCCCGCATGGCGCCCGCCGCCGGTGTTGCGCTCCAGCTGGCCGGGAATGGCGCCGATATCGCGATGGCCGCGTTCAATCAGATAGCGTCCCGCCAGATAGCCGCCCTGGAAAGCGTTATCGAGCACGGTGTCGGTAAAATCGCCGCGCGATTCGCCCCAGTCCATGACCACCATCGGAATATTGCGGTTCTCTTCCAGCATCTTCAGCAGATCGTCCGGATACTCGGAGCACATCACCAGCAGACCGTCGACGCGCTTCTGCGCCATCATCGACAGATAGGCGCGCTGCTTCTGCAGATCGTTGTGGGCGTTGCCGAGAATTAAGGTGTAGCCCCGCTCGAAGCAGTGGTGCTCGACCGCTTCGATGATTTCCGCAAAATAGGGCGCTTCGCTGGAGGTGGCAAGCAGCCCCAGCGTTTTGGTGTGGTTGACCTTCAGGCTGCGCGCCACGGCGCTGGGCGAATAGTGTAATTCCTGAATCGCCTGCCAGACGGCGTTGCGCGTCTCTTCCGCAACGAAGCGCGTTTTATTGATCACGTGGGAAACGGTGGTAGTGGAAACACCCGCGCGCTTCGCGACATCTTTAATTGTTGCCATTAAAAAGAGACTCCAGAACTTATCAATAACCCACTGATAAGAATAATGTTAAACGTTTGCGTCCGCTAAGAGAGTTTTCTGTTAATTCGCTACAGTTTTTGTCGGTGAAATACTCACTGGGCAGGACAAAACAGGGGCTGTTGCGTACGAACGGTACGGGCGTTGCGTCAGTTGCGCAACAAAGCCGGGGATTCTAACAAGGCTTGCGGGATAAAACGAGATTTTTACCGACAACTATGGGAAAATCGCACAAGACCCTGATGATTGTGTGGATAAGGAGAGGAAATGAGCACCGATTTGAAACTGGCATTAATGACCACCGGCGCGGCGCTGCTGATGATTGTGGCCTTTAGCTTTACCGCCGTCATGCACTAACAGACAGCGATAAAAAAACCGGGATTATCCCGGTTTTTTTTCGCGTTTAGCGAATGGTTTTCGGCGTCATTACCCGGCGCGCGCCGATATAGTGACGCTGCCAGTAATCATCCGAGAGTCCGCTAATCTGGATATCTTTTCCGGTGCGCGGCGACTGAATGAATTTGCCGTTGCCGAGGTAAACCCCGACGTGGTCGGCGGTGCCGCGGCCGTTGATACGAAAGAAGACCAGATCGCCTTTCTCCAGCGACTCGCGCTTCACCGGCGCAGCGTCGCGCAGGTGGTACATTTCGTTGGCGGTGCGCGGGATTCTGAATTTCACCAAATCTTTATAGGCGTACCAGACGAGGCCGCTGCAGTCGAAACCGGTATGCGGCGAGGTACCGCCCCACTGATAAGGCTTGCCCAACTGACCCATCAGCTTGGTCATCGCCGTTTCGCGCGCTTTCTGGTAACGCAGGCGATGGGACTTGCTCATTTTGATGGTGGGCGTGCCGTCGCTATCCAGCAGCGGGAGAGTAGCGGCTTTTGCGGTGCTCAGCGAGCGCTGGCGGCCATAGCGTTTGCGAGAAGATTTCAGGGTTTTTTTGGTGTCGGCGGCGGAAGGGGAAAGCTTAGCCGTTTCAATTTTCTTCTGCTTTTTCAGTTTGAGTTTTTGCGCAGTAGAAGGGCGCGCTTTTTTCGCGCTGGTTTTAACCGGTCGCCGTTTGCGGCGCTCATCTTCGCGCGCGCTTTTTTTATCCGCCTTGTGCAGGCTGGCGTTAACCGGCGCTTGCGGCGAGGCCGAAGCGATGTTCATGAACAGCTGCGCGAAAGCTAATATAAAGAGCGTAATCAGTAATCGCATAGTCCGGTTACAGGGTTAGCGGTTACGACAACAGGCCGTAACGAGGTTAGAAAAATCTGATCGGAGATCAGCGCCGGGGCCATTCTAAGCCAGGTTTTTTTCAAAAGTTAAGCCATTTTTCTATTAAACTGTTACAGGGTTGCATCTGACTCATAAATGAGCAATTTCAGCAGTTTATAGCAGCAAAGTTATTACCAGTTATGAACAGCTTAAGTTTTGATTATCGTCAGAAAAAGCCAGATCTTTACTAAAGAACTTAACAAACATGGCGGTTTCGCATGGCAAGCGAGAAATTGTCGTTTTCAGGGACGGGGCGAAGTCGCTACAATAAACAAACACGAAGTAGGGAATTAAGGAAGGCAATTATGAGTACTGTAGAAAAAATTCAGCGCCAGATCGCAGAAAACCCGGTCCTGCTGTATATGAAAGGCTCGCCGAAACTGCCAAGCTGCGGTTTCTCTGCGCAGGCGGTGCAGGCGCTCTCTGCCTGCGGTGAGCGCTTTGCTTACGTGGATATTCTGCAGAACCCTGATATTCGCGCCGAGCTGCCGAAATACGCCAACTGGCCGACCTTCCCGCAGCTGTGGGTAGACGGCGAGCTGGTCGGCGGCTGCGATATTATCGTCGAAATGTTTCAGCGCGGCGAACTGCAGTCGCTGATCAAAGAGACGGCGGAAAAGCACAAAGAAGCGGAATAAAAGCAGCGCAATAAAAAAGGCCGACGCAAGTCGGCCTTTTTTTACGCCTGTTCCGGCGTTGCTTCCGCGTCGTCGTCGCTCGCCGCCATCGGCAGCGGCCAGCCGCCCAGCCGTTTCCAGCGGTTTACCAGTTCGCAGAACAGCGTTGCCGTCTGCTCGGTATCGTAGAGCGCAGAGTGCGCCTGGGTGCTGTCAAAATCCATGCCTGCCGCTTTACAGGCTTTCGCCAGTACCGTTTGCCCCAGCACCAGCCCGCTCAGCGCAGCGGTGTCGAAGGTGGCGAACGGATGGAAAGGGTTGCGCTTCAGCCCGGCGCGCCCGGCGGCGGCCATCATAAAATTAAGGTCGAAGGTTGCGTTGTGCGCCACCATGATGGCGCGATTACAGTGGTGATCCTTGATGCCTTTGCGCACCATCTTGAAAATGGCGTGCAGCGCCTCATATTCGCTGATCGCGCCGCGCAGCGGGTTGCTGGGATCGATGCCGGTAAACGCCAGCGCCTCCGGATGAAGCAGCGCGCCTTCGAAAGGCTCGACGTGGAAATGCAGCGTCTGGTCGCGGTGCAGCCAGCCGTCTTCGTCCATTTTCAGCGTGGTGGCGGCGATCTCCAGCAGCGCATCGGTCTGCGCGTTAAAGCCTGCGGTCTCGACATCGATCACCACAGGATAGAAACCTCGGAAACGTTGATTCAGCGCGTTCAGGGAGTTCGTTTCAGACATCAGCATCTCATAGCAGAAAATAGGCAGCGCGCATTATGGCAAAAAAAAGAGGAGGGTGCAGCAGAAGGGAAAGCTTCAGCCTGCCGCAGCGTGCAGACTGAAGCGGCAAACTTAGTTGCCCAGGCCGTGACCGGCATGTTTATTTTCGATCAGCTCGATCTTGTAGCCGTCTGGATCTTCGACGAAGGCGATAATGGTGGAACCGCCTTTTACCGGACCCGCTTCGCGCGTGACCTTGCCGCCCGCGTTGCGGATGCGGTCGCAGGTGGCTGCCACGTCATCCACGCCCAGCGCGATATGGCCGTAGGCGTTGCCGAGATCGTAGCTGTCCACGCCCCAGTTGTAGGTCAGCTCGATGACTGCGCCTTCGCTCTCTTCGGTATAGCCAACGAATGCCAGCGTATATTTATACTCCGTGTTTTCGCTCTGACGCAGCACGCGCATGCCGAGAACGCGGGTGTAGAAGTCGATGGAACGTTGCAGATCGCCAACGCGCAGCATGGTGTGAAGTAAACGCATAACATCCTCTTTTATTAAATCGTCATCTTCTGATGACTCAAACGCTAAGTATAGCGGTGAAAATAGCAAAAAACGGCCGCTGGCGTAACCGTTGTCACGCCAGCGTCACGCTTAAAGCGTCGGGTAGTCGGTATAGCCTTCCGCGCCGCCGCCGTAGAAGCTCTCGGGGCGCTGCGGGTTGAGCGGGGCGTCCTGCTGCAGACGCGCCACCAGATCGGGGTTGGCGATAAAGTCGCGGCCAAAGGCCACGGCGTCGATCAGGCCGCGCGCAATCAGATCGTCCGCTTTCTCCACGGTATAGGCGCCCGCGCCGATAATCACGCCGGGGAAGATCGCGCGCACTTTTTCGCGGAAGGCGTCGCTGTAAGGCTTGCCGCCCGCCCAGTCCGGCTCGGAAAGGTGCAAATAGGCGATATTGCGTTTCGCCAGCTCGCCGATATACCACAGCGCGGCTTTCTCTTCTTCAGGGCCATTATCCAGGTTCTGGAAGCTGCCGATCGGCGAAACGCGAATGCCGACGCGATCGGCAGACCAGTTGGCGATGGCGGCGTCGACCACTTCGAGCGCGAAGCGGCCGCGTTTTTCAATGCTGCCGCCATATTCATCGGTACGACGGTTGGAGTCTGGCGCCAAAAACTGATGCATCAGATAGCCGTGCGCCGAGTGCAGCTCCAGCAGATCGAAGTCCGCCTCGCGCGCGTTGGCGGCCGCCTGGCCGAAGTCGGCCACAATCTGTTTGATCTCGGCGATGGTGAGCTCGCGCGGCGTCGAGGTCTCCTCGCGATAGACGCTGCCGTCTTCCGCGCGCAGCGAGGTACGCGTGCCGGCGGCGATGGCGGAGGGCGCGACAGGCGCCTTGCCTTCCGGCTGCACGCTGTTATGCGAAATACGGCCGGTGTGCCACAGCTGAACGGCGCTGTGGCCGCCCGCCTCGTGAATGCCTGCGTTAATCGCTTTCCAGGCGGCAATCTGCGGCTGGGTATGCAGACCCGGCGCGCCGGAGTAGCCTTTCGCCTGGAAGGAGACCTGCGTCGCCTCGGTGATAATCAGGCCGGCGCTGGCGCGCTGACGATAATATTCGCCCATCAGCGGCGTCGGAATGTCGCCTGGCTCGATGCTGCGCAGACGCGTCAGCGGCGCCATAAATACGCGGTTCGGTACGGTAATCGCACCTACTTTAAGCGGGCTAAACAGCTGGGTACTTGCCATAACAACTCCTGTAGTAGACCGGTCTGCTATAAAACAACGTTTTTAAAATCAGTGGGTTTGCAGCCACTGTTCGAGAGTGCTCAATGCGAGGCGCAGCGGCTGCGGCTCGCGGGACAGCTTGCTCTGCAGGCTGGCGCCCAGCCACAGAATATAGATCACTTCCGCCATCTCGCGCGGCGCGTAGGGCAGCTTCATCGTCTCCTGCCGCAGCGCTGCTTCCAGCGTTTGCGTATAAGCCGCGATAATGCGGCTGGCGCCGCGCTGCAGGGCGTCGCGCATCGGCTCGGAGAGATCGCAGACTTCCGCGGAGAGCTTCACCGCCAGGCAGCCGACGATATGTCCCTGTTCGCTGAACAGCTGCTCGGCCTGGCGAAAGTGCGCCAGCAGCCGCTCGCGCGGCGTGCCTTCGCCGTGCTGCAGCCGCGCCTCGACCTGCTGGTGCAGATGGAGAAAGTAGCGCTCCAGCAGCGCCACGCCAAACGCCTCTTTCGAGCGAAAATAGTAGTAGAAGGAGCCTTTCGGCACCTCCGCCAGCGTCAGCAACTCGCTGAGTCCCATTCCGGTGAAACCGCGCTGCAGGCAGAGCTGCTCGCCTGTAGCGAGCAGATGTTCACGGGTTTCGGTACGTTGCAGCGTCTTGTTCATGGCGCTTAAGGTAGTAGACCGATCGGTCGGATGCAACCGCTAGCCCGCCTTACGGCACGTTCTGATCATGTCGAGCTGCGGCTGGTATTCGCGGGTCTGCACGTTGAACATCCCCAGCAGCGTATGGAACAGATTGTCCTGCGACACCTCCGCCGTCGGCGCCTGCTGGCGCAGGCAGGCCTGATTGATGCCGTAGGTCCTGGCGTAATCATCCGACATCCACAGCAGCAGGGGGATATGCGTCTGCTGAGACGGCGCAAACAGATAGGGCGCACCGTGCAGATACATGCCGTGTTCCCCGAGCGATTCGCCATGGTCGGAGAGATAGACCAGCGCCACGTTAAAGCGGTCGCTCAATCCCTTCAGCATATCGATGGTGCGGGCGATCATATCGTCGCTGTAAAGCAGCGTATTGTCGTAGGTATTCATCAGCGCCTGATGGTCGCAGTCCTGAATCTGATTGCTGTCGCAGGTCGGCGTAAATTGGCGGAACTGCGACGGATAGCGACGATAGTAGGCGGGGCCGTGGCTGCCCATCTGATGCAGCACGATAATGCCGTCGTTATTCAGGCTGTGGGTATAGTTGTCCAGCCGATGCAGCAGCACGTCGTCGAGGCAAGATCCCGCCTGACACCAGGCGTCCAGCTTCCACAGCGTCATATCGGTATGCGGCACGCGATCGCAGGCGCCTTTGCAGCCGCCGTCGTTTTCACGCCACAGCACGCTGATGCCCGCATGGCCGAGGATATCCAGCACGCCATCCTGATGATGCGCCAGATTAGCGTCGTAGTGAGCGCGCGGCATATTAGAGAACATGCAGGGCACGGAAATGGCGGTTTCCGTGCCGCAGGAGGTCGCCTGCGGATAGTAAATGACATTCTGCTTTTTCAGCTGCGGGTTGGTTTCTCGCGGGTAACCGCCCAACGAAAAGTTTTCTGCGCGCGCGGTTTCGCCGACGACCAGCACCACCAGCGTTTTTTTCTGCTCCGCGGCGATGGTGGGGCCTTTATGCGCATCCTGTCCGATATGCACCCAGGCCTGGCTGCCTTTCATCCAGCGATTATTAACGTAGTGGCCGGCGCCGCTGACGATGTTGGCTGGCGTGACCATTTTGACCAGCCCTTTGTTATTGCGGATCAGCGAGGCGTAATCTTTATAAAAAAGCAGCGCCATCAGCAGAATAACGCCCAGCGACGCCGCCATAAACAGCGCGCGCCACGCGAGATTCATCCACCAGCATTCGCGGCGTTTGAAGCGCGTCAGAAGTATGACGATGGTCGGCGCCACGCCCATCAGCAGCAGCCAGATAACGGCGTTACGGCTGAGCAGCGCGGTGGACTCCTGCAGATCGGTTTCAAAGACGTTCTGCACCATATTGGTATCGATAACGGTGCCGAAGCTAAACATAACGTAATTTGCCGCCGCGCTCGTCAGGATCAGCACCGCCAGCAGCGGCTTGCGCAGGTAAGGCCAGGCGATCAGATTAAAGATCAGGCCGAACGCCGCCGTCAGCACAAGGGGCAGGCTGGCGGCAAAGAAGTAGTCGTGCAGAGATGTATAAGGAATGCGTTCCCAGGCGCGGAACAGAAACAAACCGTTCAGGACCAGCGCGAAGAACAGGGAAACCGCCAGATTAAAGGTGTTTTCGTGACAGCGTAACTTTTTCAACTGCATGAGTATCCAGTAAAAAAACAAATGATAGCCAAAAGAGAATAAAGGTAATAACTTGGGAAAACCTTAACAAAGGCTCAACACTATGCGCGGAATTATCTGTTTAGCCAAACTAATTAGTTACATTTAGTGACGAGACGCGCGGGCCGCAGCGAGAAAGGCACGCACCTTAAGCTATCTTTAAAAGAGATAATCAGCGAGGTGGAGAGCCTGTGGCGGAGCAACTTGAGTTTTTCCCGGTACCCAGTCCCTGTCGCGGCATCTGCCAGGTGGATGCGCGCGGCTACTGCCTCGGCTGCCTGCGCAGCCGGGAAGAGCGCTTCAACTGGATGAAATTTAGCGACGCGCAGAAGCGCGACGTGCTGCGCCTGTGCCATCAGCGCCGCCTGCGTCTGCTGCGCCAGCAGAAACCGGAAGACGATGCCGAACCGCAACAGCCATCCCTGTTCTGAGCGCTTTTCGTTATACTCCCTGACACTGACTGAAAGAGCAAACACAGGGATATCACTATGCTACAAGCGCAACAGATCTCGCCGCAGGGGCCCGCTTTCTCTCCGCTGATCATGGGTTACTGGCGCCTGATGGAGTGGGGAATGACCCCGCAGCAGCGCATCAGCTTTATCGAACATCATCTCTCGCTAGGCATCACCACGGTCGATCACGCCGATATCTATGGTGACTACCGCTGCGAAGCCGCCTTTGGCGAGGCGCTGAAGCTGTCGCCCGGCTTGCGCGATCGCCTGCAGATCGTCACCAAATGCGGCATCGCCACGCGCGCGAAGCCTGAACATCGCATTGGACATTACATCACCGACAAAGCGCATATCGTGCAGAGCGCGGAAAACTCGCTGCGCCATTTCGCCACCGACCGGCTCGACCTGCTGCTGATCCATCGTCCCGATCCGCTGATGAACGCCGATGCGGTGGCCGAGGCATTTCTGGCGCTGCATCAGAGCGGTAAAGTGCTGCATTTCGGCGTGTCGAACTTCACGCCGTCGCAGTTCGCGCTGCTGCAGTCGCGTCTGCCCTTTACGCTGACCACCAATCAGGTAGAGATCTCGCCGATTCAGCAAAATGTATTGCTGGACGGCACCCTCGACCAGTGTCAGCAGCTGCGCCTGCGGCCAATGGCGTGGTCCTGCCTGGGCGGCGGCGAGCTGTTTCAGGATCCGCATTATCAGCCGCTGCGCGACGAACTGGAGCAGGTGCGCCTCGAAACCGGCGCCGCCAGCCTGGCGCAGGTAGTCTACGCCTGGGTGCTGGCGCTGCCGAGCCAGCCGCTGCCGATCATCGGCTCCGGCAATCCTGAACGCGTCAGCGAAGCGGTGGCGGCGCTTGAGGTGACGCTGGATCGCCAGCAGTGGTTCCGCATTCGCAAAGCGGCGCTGGGTTACGATGTGCCCTGAAGCGTAAAGCTGTGTCAAGCAGCGGCGCAGATCGGAAATTGCGGCCAGGCTTATCACACCCTGTGGGAGATAAGAGGCAAGCGATAATGAAAAAATCGGTCTTAGCATGTCTGTTCGCGATAAGCGGCGGCCTGGCCGGCAACGCGCTGGCGCAAGAGGTCACACTGCATAAAGTGAGCGCCGAGGGCATCGGCGAGGCGATCGGCACGGTCGATATCGAACAGACGAATTACGGTCTGCTGTTTACACCGAAGCTGAACGGCCTGACGCCCGGCGTGCACGGCTTTCATGTTCACGCCAACGGCAGCTGCGAACCCGGCGTCTCTGAAGGCAAAACGGTGGCGGCGGGCGCGGCGGGCGGCCATCTCGATCCGCAAAAAACCGGCAAGCACCTCGGTCCCTACGGCGAGGGCCACCTCGGCGATCTGCCAGCGATCTACGTCAATGAGAAAGGCAGCGCCGACTATCCGGTGCTGGCGCCGCGGCTAAAATCTCTGGATGAGATCAAGGGCAAGGCGTTAATGGTGCATATCGGCGGCGACAATCACGCCGATCATCCGCAGCCGCTCGGCGGCGGCGGCGGGCGCTACGCCTGCGGCGTGATTTGATGGTTCGTTCACCGACGGCTCCTTATGGAGCCGTTTTATTATCGTTTAGTTTAGTTTCCAGCTATGTTCTCCTGATGATTTACCGCCTATGATACTGATTCTGGACACTTTCATCTGGTGCGATCAAAGGAGAAAAGGAATGAGGAAAACGGGCGCACTGCTGCTCTGTCTGCTGCTGGCGGGCTGCGATCAACCCAATGAAACCCAGCTCAGGACCGAAACAGGACGTCAGCTACAGCGCACCATTGACGCCAGCCCAGCGCGCGCCGAGTGCGAGTCCATCGCGAAAGGGCGCGAGTGGCTGAGCCACAGCGCGCGCAAACGGCTTGAAGAGAAGGGCTGCCAGTATATCTTGCGCAGCGCCACCGAAACCAACTTCGAGCAAACGGCGATCTACCGCACCAGCATGACCATGGTGTGCGGCAGCATTATCGGCAAGAGCTTTACCGGCAGCGAAATTCGGCGGCGTTTCATCTACTCGCCGGAAGAGCGCGAGCTGGTGATTGAGCCGATGTCCGCCAACGATAAAACCCGTTTCGAGCAGCGTAAGACCCTGGCGCAGCTGCAGGCCGATTTCGACCGCCAGCAGCTGCAGTACTGCAAATAGCTATTCCGGCACCGCCTGTTTCAGCTGCGCCAGCGAACAGCGCAGCCGCCATAAAATACCCGCCAGCGTATTCGCCTCCGTATCGCCCTCCGCCACCAGCTGGCGGATGGTCTCCTCCAGCATCGTCAGGGTCTGATCGAGCGAGCTGTGCCGCACGCCGCGCGCGCTGATGATGCGCTGCAAATCCTGCAGGCTCGCCTCGCGCATCTGCGCCAGCGCGGCTGACGCAGGCTGCCAGTCGCGCAGCTGCCAGACGATATGCGAACAGTTAAGCAGCACCACGCCCCAGCGCAGCAGCCAGACGCGCGCCTGCTCGTCGCGGCTGCTGCTCAGCTGGCTGATGCGATGGTAGATCTGCGATTCAAAGCGGCTTTCGCTCAGGCGCGGACGGCGGCGCAGCTGGTCGAGAAACGCCATGCGCAGCGCGCGGATATGGCGGCGGCTGCGGCGCGCGTCGGAGCTGGGACGCAGGACCTGAAATGCCAGCCAGGCGAGCATCACGCCGCACACTTTGGCGATATTGTCGTTGAGGAAATCGGCGTAATCCCAGCTCGGCGGGTTGGTCACCGCGATAAACGAGCCCATAAAGACAATAAACTGGCCCCAGAGCGCGGCGCGCTGCTTTTGCTGCAGCTTAAACAGCTGCAGCGTCAGCAGCAGCGGAAACAAAAACAGCAGAAACTGCCACAGCTGGGAGATCTGCACCATCAGGCCGAATTTCATCACAAAGCTGAACAGCGACAGCCAGAGCAGGGTTTTCAGCAGCAGCGTGACGCTGCCGCTGGGCGAGGGCGCAGACGAGTAGAGCACGCAGGCGATGGCGGTCAGGGTCAGCGCCGCCGCGCCGGCAGACCATTGCGTCGTGA
The DNA here is from genome assembly GCF_000738765.1 of Pantoea sp. NGS-ED-1003. NCBI lineage: Bacteria > Pseudomonadati > Pseudomonadota > Gammaproteobacteria > Enterobacterales > Erwiniaceae > Pantoea > Pantoea sp. NGS-ED-1003. Next base: position 492,215 of record NZ_JPQA01000001.1, on the reverse strand, counting down.
TCCAGAAGGCGCAGCCTCCCACGACGGCGCAAAAGGTGCGCAGCGCGCTCCAGCCCGCTTCGGCGCTGTCGGTTTCCCGCGCCAGCGCGGGCACGGGCGGCGGCTGAAAGCGGGTATCGGCGTCGGCGCGGGCCAACAGGCGGATCCAGCGGCTGACGTTGAGGTACATCCAGCAGAAATAGCGCAGGCGCTGGCAAAAGGCGCGCTGGCGGTAATCGCCGTCGGCGGCGGGGGTGACGCTGCGCAGGATCTGCGCCAGCCGGTACTTGTCGCACTGCGCGCTCGCCAGCTCCTGCATTAGAGCATCGATAGCGTGGTAGAGCGGCTGCGGCGCGTCGGGCCAGTTAAGCAGCATGCGGCGCAGGCTGGAGAGCACGCTGGTCAGGCGCAGCTGCTGGTGCAGCACGTAGTTGAGCACGTTGTTCTGGCGGCGAAAGCGATAGTGGCTCCAGAACGCCTGAATCCGCAGCAGGTTCATGGTGAGAATCTGGCTGATCACCGCTTCATGAGCGGCGCGCACCTTATCGACCTCGGTAGGCTGCAGCAGCAGACCGGCGTGCTCCAGCAGGCGTGCATGCATCTTCTGCAACGAGGCGATCAGCGCCTCGCCGTCCGAGGTGCTCGGCAGCACCATCATCATAAACCCGGCGCACAGAATACCTGAAATCACCTCGCAGACGCGCGCCTGCGTCAGATTCCAGAGATCCGTCGCATCGGTCAGGTCGACGCTGCTGAAAACGATAATCGCCGCGGTGTAGCCCGCCAGCGAAAAGGCGTAGGCCACATTGTTCTGATAGTGGTTGGCGATGCCGGTGCAGAACGCCAGCCAGCCGGCGATAAAAAAGGTGAATAGCCAGGGTTCGTTGAGGGTATGGCCGGCGATCAGCAGCGCGGCGCCTGCGCCCATCAGACTGCCGACGATGCGTCCGAGGCTTTTGCTTATCGCGCCGCCGACGGTGGGAAAGCTGATCACCGCTGCCGAGGTCATCGCCCAGTAGGGCTCATCCAGGTCGAGCGCATAGGCGATGCTGAGCGCCAGGCACATGGCGATGGCGTTACGTAGCGCGTAACGCCACTGACTCGCGTCTGCCTTCACCCAGGGGAGCTGGTCCCATGCCAGCCAGTGAAGATTCATCGCGCGCTCACGGCTGAATGGCGATAGAGCAGGTGGTGCCTGCCACCAGCGGCACATTATCCGGTATCTGCGCCAGGCGAATGCGCACCGGCACGCGCTGCGCCAGCCGCACCCAGGGCACGTTCGGCTTGATATCGGGCACCAGGCCGCTGTCGCTGTCGATACTCTGGTCGTAGATGGCGCGGCCGATACTTTCCACCTCGCCCTGCAGGCGCGCGCCGTTGCTGTAGAGCACAATCTGCGCCGGCGCGCCAGGCCGAATATGGCGCAGCTTGGTCTCTTCGAAATAGCCCATCACGTAATAAGAGTGACTGTCGACCAGCGCGAAGAGCGGCGTGCCCGCCGTGGCGTAGTCGCCGACGCGTAGCGTCAGGTTGCTGACCCAGCCGTCGGTCGGCGCCGTCACGGTGGTCTGCTGCAGGTTCCAGCGCGCCTGATCCAGCGCGGCCTGCGCCGCTTTGGCGCTGGCCGCCATCGACGCGGCGTTCAGCTGCGCGGCGTCGAGATCTTCGGCCGAAATCACGTTGCGCGGCAGGCTGGCGCGGCGTCTCGCTTCATGCTGCGCCTTCGCCAGGTCGGCCTGCGCCTTCGCCAGCTGTGCCTCGGCGTTGTCCAGCGCGATCTGCCAGGGCACGGTATCCAGCGTCAGCAGCGTCTGGCCCTGATGCACAAACTGATTATCTTTTACCGCCAGCGAGACGATGCGCGCCGAGATCTGGGGCGTAACCTGTGCCAGCTCGGCGCGGACTTTGCCGTCGCGCGTCCAGGGCGACTGCATGTAGTAGTTCCACATCCACCAACCCGCCAGCAGGGCGGCCGCGAAGACGATCAGCGTAGAAAAATATTTCACTGCATTGAATTTCATGTTGAGTATCCCTGTCCCAGCAGAAAAAGCGCGGCGGCGACGCAAAGTACGAAAAGAGAGAGATCGAGCAGCGTCGGATGCCAGATATCCCCCGAATAGATCCAGCCGCGCAGCAGCGGATGGAGAATAAGCCAGAAGAAGAAGCCGAGCAGGACCGCTTTAAACAGCGGCGGAAAAAACAGCGAGGCGCCGAACACCAGGTCGGTCAGGGGTCCCGCCGCATGAAAGGGAAAAATAGCCACGCATCGTCCTTCTGATATCACCCTGGCACCGGTCTCAAAAAGCGTAGATGAACCGCTGGGGCTTCGCCCGGGGTTTGTAATTTGTCCTTTAAACTCGCAGAATAGTGTAAAATCTGGCTTGATAGCTAGCAAGCTAATTATAAGGAGATGAAATGGATACGCCCCTTGGAACGGATTTGTCTCGCCTGGTGCGCATCTGGCGCGCGTTGATCGATCAGCGACTGAAGCCGCTTGAGCTGACGCAGACGCACTGGGTCACGCTGCACAACATTCATCAGCTGCCGCCGGAACAGTCGCAGATTCAGCTGGCGAAGGCCATCGGCATTGAGCAACCGTCGCTGGTGCGCACGCTGGATCAGCTGGAAGAGAAAGGATTGATTACCCGCTCGACCTGCGCGAACGATCGCCGCGCGAAGCGCATCAAGCTGACGCGTCAGGCGGAGCCGATTATTGAACAGGTTGAAAGCGTTATCGACGCGACGCGCGACGATATTCTCGCCGGCATCAGCCGCGAAGAGATCAACCAGATGGTGACCCTTATCGCCCGTCTGGAGAAAAACATTCTCGAGCTGCAGCATCGGGAAAAATAAAAAAACCGACGCCGCGGCGTCGGTTTTTTTTGGCTAAGGCGATCAGCGCGGCGAAACGGTGATCTGGCTGCCGTTGGAGGCCAGCGCGACGCGCTGGCCGACAGAGTAACGGCTGGCCGCCTGCTTCTGCACCACCATGATGGTATTGCCGTCATCCTTACGGATTTCCAGCTCGACGCCGTCGGTTTTATTCACTGCGCCCTGAACGCCCTGGCCTGCCAGGCCGCCAGCGATCGCGCCGCCTGCGGTGGCCAGGCTGCGTCCGGTGCCGCCGCCGATGGTATTGCCGAGGAAGCCGCCCAGCACCGCGCCGCCGATAGCGCCGATCACGTTGTTGTCATCGCCGCCCTGAATCTTAACCGGACGGACCGAGACCAGCGTGCCGTAAGACACGCTCTGAACCTGTTTGGCCTCACTGGCACTGTAGGTATCGCCTGACAGAGTACTGGTATTTGTGCAGCCAGCCAGCGTAATGCCAGCCAGTGCGACAGCAACGAAACGCTTGATCATTTGTAACTCCTTTCTTAAGCAATGCGCCATGTGTATCGCGAAATCCTGCAAACAGTATAAGACACAAAGCAAATTAATCTTAGTCTGAGTAAAACATGGTGAAGCCAAGCATAGACTATTGGCGATCAACAAAAATTCAACCAGGCGAGAAAAAAAGTTGCGCAATGTTATTTGTTGCATAAAGTCGGGGAAAACATCAGGTAATCGTCGAATCAGGCGCGAGAATTTGCCAGACTGAAGGGCGTTGAATTGCACTTCCGCCACCCAGTAAGGACCAGGAATGAAATCAGGACGTTATATCGGCGTTATGTCAGGCACCAGCCTGGACGGCGTTGACGTGGTGCTGGCTGCCATCGATGAGCATATGGTGGCGCAGCAGGCGAGCTACTGCCATCCGATGCCGGGCGAGCTGCGTCAGCAGATCCTGGCGGTCAGCCAGGGCCAGCAGCTGACGCTTTCGCAGCTCGGCCAGCTCGATACGCGCCTTGGCCGGCTGTTCGCCGACGCGGTCAATACCCTGATGCGGCGCGAGGCGCTGGAGCCGAGCGATATCGTCGCCATCGGCTGTCACGGGCAGACCGTCTGGCACGAACCGCAAAGCGACGCGCCGAACACGCTGCAAATCGGCGATAATAATCAGATTGTCGCCGCCACCGGCATCACCGTGGTCGGCGACTTCCGCCGCCGCGATATGGCGCTGGGCGGGCAGGGCGCGCCGCTGGTGCCCGCGTTTCATCAGGCGCTGCTGATGGATGCGGTCGAGCGCCGTATGGTGCTCAATATCGGCGGCATCGCCAATCTTTCGCTGCTGATCCCCGGCCAGCCGGTGCGCGGCTTCGATACCGGTCCCGGCAATATGCTGATCGACGCGTGGATCTGGCGCCACCAGGGCAAGCCCTTTGACCAGGACGCCAGCTGGGCGCGCAGCGGCAGCGTGGTGCCCGCGCTGCTGGAGCAGATGTTGCGCGATCCCTGGTTCGCGCTGCCGCCGCCGAAAAGCACCGGGCGCGAATATTTCAATCTGGGCTGGGTGGAGCGTCAGCTGCAAACTTTCCCCGGCCTGACGCCGCAGGACGTGCAGGCGACGCTAACCGAACTGAGCGCCGTCACCATCGCCCATCAGGTGCAGCTCAACGACGGCTGCGACCGGCTGCTGGTGTGCGGCGGCGGCGGCCGCAATCCGCTGCTGATGGCGCGCCTCGCCGCGCTGCTGGCGGGAACCGAAGTGACCACCACCGACGCCGCTGGCATTCGCGGCGACGACATGGAGGCGCTGGCGTTCGCCTGGCTTGCCAGCCGCACGCTCTCCGGTTTGCCCGGCAATCTGCCCGCGGTGACCGGCGCGGCGGCAAAAAGCGTGCTCGGCGCTATCTATCCAGCTAATCCGCTCTACTGACAGTAAGGAGAATCACGATGAAACAGGGGTTAACGCTTGCCGCCGCGCTGCTGCTGAGCGGCTGCGGTCTGCTGCACAAACAGGCTGAAGCGCCGCAAACGCTGCACTACCGCTGCGGCACCCTGCCGCTGACCGTCACGCTCGACAACGCCAGCGAGCAGGTCAGCTTTATCATGGACGGTCAGCCGTTAACGCTGAAGCGGGCGATCTCCGCCTCAGGCGCGCGCTACAGCGACGGAAAATATGTATTCTGGAGCAAAGGTGACACCGCCTTTATCGAACGCGACGATAAAATCGTCGTTAACGACTGTGAATTGCAGCCTGCCAGCCAGCCTGTTCATTTCGAGTAACCCGTATGAGCACGAATTTCACTCTGCAAGATATCGCCAGCCTGCGCCGCGAATATACGCGCGGCGGGCTGCGTCGTAAGGATCTGCCGGACCAGCCGCTGGCGCTGTTTGAAACCTGGCTGCGGCAGGCGTGCGAGGCGCAGCTGCCCGATCCTACCGCCATGACCGTGGCGACGGTGGACGATCAGGGACAGCCTTACCAGCGCATCGTGCTGCTCAAGCACTATGACGACAGCGGCCTGGTGTTCTATACCAATCTCGGCAGCCGCAAGGCGCAGCAGCTGGCCAACAACCCGCGTATTTCGCTGCACTTTCCCTGGCACTTTCTGGAGCGCCAGGTGATGGTGCTCGGCGACGTCGAGAAGCTGTCGCCGCTCGAGGTGCTGAAATATTTCCATAGCCGCCCGCGCGACAGCCAAATCGGCGCCTGGGTATCGCGTCAGTCGAGCCGGATATCGGCGCGCGGCGTGCTGGAGGGAAAATTCCTCGAGCTGAAGCAGAAGTTTCAACAGGGCGAGGTGCCGCTGCCGAGCTTCTGGGGCGGATACCGCGTCAAATTTCACACCATGGAGTTCTGGCAGGGCGGCGAACATCGCCTGCATGACCGTTTCCTCTACCAGCGCGACGACAACGGCTGGAAAATCGACCGCTTAGCCCCGTAAAACAGCGTTTTTCTCCTCTCTCAGCGCTGGCACAGAAGTCGCCAGCGCTTTATGCTATAGCCCTCTTTTTTTCTTCCGCACTCAGCGGAAAGCTGTGTACCAGCATAGGTGCAGTCTGATCAATTTGGAGTCAGTGATGACCAGCAGTAACCTGATACAACAATTGCAGGAACGAGGCTTAATCGCCCAGGTAACGGACGAGGAAGCGTTAGCAGAGCGACTGGCGCAAGGGCCGATTGCCCTCTATTGCGGCTTCGATCCGACCGCTGACAGCTTGCATTTGGGCCATCTGGTGCCGCTGCTCTGCCTGAAACGTTTTCAGGATGCCGGACACAAGCCGGTCGCGCTGGTGGGCGGTGCCACCGGTCTGATCGGCGATCCCAGCTTTAAAGCAGCAGAACGTAAACTCAACACCAGCGAAACCGTAGGCGAGTGGGTGGAGAAGATCCGCCGTCAGGTCGCGCCGTTCCTCGATTTCGACTGCGGCGACAATAGCGCTATAGCCGCCAACAACTACGACTGGTTCGGCGGCATGAACGTGCTGACCTTCCTGCGCGATATCGGCAAGCACTTCTCTGTGAATCAGATGATTAACAAAGAAGCGGTCAAACAGCGCCTGAACCGCGACGATCAGGGGATCTCCTTTACCGAGTTCTCCTACAATCTGCTGCAGGGCTACGACTTCGCCGAGCTGAACAACCGTCACGGCGTGTCGCTGCAGATTGGCGGCTCCGATCAGTGGGGCAACATTACCTCCGGCATCGACCTGACGCGTCGTCTCTATCAGAACCAGGTCTTTGGCCTGACGGTGCCGCTGATCACTAAATCGGACGGCACCAAGTTCGGTAAAACCGAAGGCGGCGCGGTGTGGCTCGATGCGAAGAAAACCAGCCCCTATAAGTTCTACCAGTTCTGGATCAATACCGCGGACGCTGACGTCTACCGCTTCCTGAAGTTCTTCACCTTCCTCAGCCTTGACGAGATCAACGCGCTGGAAGAGGAAGACAAAAACAGCGGCAAGGCGCCGCGCGCGCAGTACGTGCTCGCCGAGAGCGTCACGCGCCTGGTGCACGGCGAAGCGGGCCTGGCGGCGGCGAAGCGCATTACCGAGAGCCTTTTCTCCGGCGCGCTGAGCGACATGACCGAAGCGGACTTCGAACAGCTGGCGCAGGACGGTATGCCGACCGTGCAGCTCGGCGCGGAAGACGATCTGCAGCAGGCGCTGGTAAATGCCGAGCTGGTGCCGTCACGCGGTCAGGCGCGCACCATGATCGGCTCCAACGCCGTCGCTATCAACGGCGAGAAGCAGTCAGACGCGGAGTACCGCTTCAGCGAGAGCGATAAGCTGTTTGGCCGCTACACGCTGCTGCGTCGCGGGAAAAAACATTACTGCCTGATCGTCTGGCAGTAAGCGTTCAGGGCCGGTTTCCGGCCCTTTTTTATGGCAGGCAAGGGCAAGGCAGTTCACAACATAATGAAAAATATTCTCGCAATTCAGTCGCATGTGGTATTCGGCCACGCCGGCAACGCCGCCGCCGAATTTCCGATGCGGCGCATGGGGGCCAACGTCTGGCCGCTCAACACCGTACAGTTCTCTAACCACACGCAGTACGGCCACTGGACGGGCACGGTCATGCCCGCGACGCACCTGACGGAGATCGTCAAAGGCATCAGCAATATCGACCGACTGAAAACCTGCGATGCGGTGCTGAGCGGCTATCTGGGCTCGGCTGAACAGGGCGAACAGATCCTGGAGATCGTGCGCATGGTGAAAGCCGCCAACCCGGACGCCTGGTTCTTCTGCGATCCGGTAATGGGGCATCCGGAAAAAGGGTGCATCGTGGCGCCTGGCGTGGCGGAGTATCACTGCAAATACGCCATGCCCGCCAGCGACATTATCGCGCCGAATCTGCTGGAGCTGGAGATGCTCAGCGAGCGCAGCGTCACCAGCGTAGAAGAGGCGACCGCGGCGGCGCGCGCGCTGATCGCGCAGGGTCCGCGCGTGGTGCTGGTGAAACATCTGGCGCGCGCCGGGCGCCGCAGCGATCGCTTCGAGATGCTGCTGGTCACGGCAGAAGAGGCCTGGCATATCAGCCGTCCGCTGGTGGATTTCGGCGTGCGCCAGCCGGTTGGCGTCGGCGACCTCACCAGCGGCCTGCTGCTGGTCAATCTGCTGCACGGCAAGGATCTGAAGCAGGCGCTGGAGCACGTTACCGCCGCCGTGTACGAAGTGATGCTGACGACGCACGCTATGGGCGAATATGAGCTGCAGCTGGTAGCGGCGCAGGACGCTATCGCCCAGCCGACCCAGCACTTCGCCGCCGAAGCGCTGTAAACCTGTGGGGCCGGTATCGCACCGGCCCCGCTAGTCAGGCGGCGCCTTCCGCCTTCAGCGCCGCCTGCACCGCAGGCCGCTGCGACGCGCGCTGAAACCAGGCGTCCAGCGCCGACAGCCCTTCCAGCTCCAGCTTCAGCGCATGCGCCCAGCGCACCATCACGTAAAGATAGGCGTCCGCCACGCTGAAGCGCAGCCCCATCAACCACTGCTTGTCCTGCAGCGCTTTGTCGACGAAGCGAAACTGCTGCTCCAGCCGGGCGCGCAGCAGAGGCTTGTAGCTGTCGGGCGTATCGGACTTAAACAGCGGCGTGAAGGTTTTATGCAGTTCGCTGCTGATAAAGCTGAGCCACTCCAGCGTATGGTAGCGCGTCAGGCTGCCGACCGGCGCCAGCAGCTGGCGATCGGGCTTCAGATCCGCCAGATACTGCACAATCGCCACCCCTTCGGTCAGGAGAGTACCGTCATCCAGCTCCAGCGCCGGCACCTGGCCTTTTGGATTGATTTGCCAGTAATCTTCGCTGCATTCGGTGACTTTTTTCATCAGATCGACATTAACCTGCGTGAAGTCGAGCCCGCACTCACGCAGCACGATATGCGGCGAAAGGGAGCAGGCGCCAGCCTTACAGAACAGTTTCATCACGGACCTCCGGATTGCGACAGGATCATTGCAGCTTAATGCCTCGTCGCCGAATTGCCAGTGACCGCGATCAAGCGTTGCTTCTGGCCCGGAAAAGGATAAAAAAAAGCCGGGCGCATGGCCCGGCTGCATGTCACCTGACTTATCAGGCCTGCGCTTTTTTCAGCTCTTCTTGCGGCGTCTGCGCCATGCGGTTCAGCAGCGGCGCGGTCAGCAGCATCAGCACGGCGATCACGCCGGTGACGATGCCGATCTGCTGGAAGACGCTGCTGTAGACGTTCAGCGAGGCGAGCGGATCGGTCACGTTCTCCGGCACGGCCATCAGGCCCGCCACTTTACCGGCAATCATCGCCGCGCCGGCGGTGGTGAGGAACCAGGAGCCCATAATAAAGCCCATCAGGCGTTGTGGCACCAGCTGCGCCACCATCGCCAGACCGAGACCGGAGATCATCAGCTCGCCGATGCTCTGCAGCGCATAGCTGAGGATCAGCCAGTTAACAGAGACGATACCGGCATCCGAGGCGAACTTCGCGCCCAGCGGCAGCACCAGGAAGGCGGCCGAGCAGAGCACCATGCCGATAGCGAATTTAAACGGCATCGGCAGACGGTCGCCCAGCTTGTTATAGACCGCCGCCAGCAGCGGGCTCGCCAGCATAATCCAGAACGGGTTGAGCGCCTGGAACTGCTCGGGTTCGAAGGTAATACCCAGAATGGTGTGCTCGACGTTGCGAATCGCAAAGAAGTTAAGCGAGGTCGGCATCTGCATATAGAGCACGAAGAAGACAATCGCTTCGACCATCAGCAGAAACGCCACGATCATTTTGCGACGCGCCGCGCCGTGCAGCGAGAAGGCTTCTTTGGCGAAGATCAAGATAATGCCCAGCGCGACCACGCCCAGGGTAATGCGCGCGATAGTCTGGTTATGCAGCAGCCAGGTTGCGATAGCGACCAGCACCACCACGCCCACCAGCGTCATCAGCAGCTTGCTGACGTTAAGCGGCGCGAAGTCCGGCTTCGAACCGTAGTTTTTCACCAGGCCTTTGCAGAACAGGAAGTTGAGCAGGGTGATCACCAGGCCGACGACCGACAGAGAAAACGCTACGCTCCAGCCATATTTCGCCGCCAGCCAGGGGGTCAGCATCATTGAGAAGAGCGAGCCGACGTTGATTGACATGTAGAACATGGTGAAGGCGCCGTCGAGACGCGGGTCATCTTTCTCGTAGCAGGTAGAGAGCAGCGAAGAGGGGTTCGCTTTAAACAGCCCGCTGCCTACCGCGATGGTCGCCATGCCGACATAGACCATGCCGACGTCGTGGCCGGAGAAGGCCACCAGCGCGTAACCCAGCGCCAGCACGATGACGCCCAGCACGATAACGCGTTTGGTGCCCAGCACTTTATCACCCAGCCAGCCGCCGATAGCCACCAGGCCATAAACCAGCGCGCTAAAAGAGGCGAACAGAGTAATAGAAGCCGCTTCCGACATGCCCAGCTGTTTAACCAGGTAAACAGCCATGATGGCCTGCAGGCCGTAGAAACCGAAGCGCTCCCACAACTCAATCGAGAAGATCAGGTAGAAGGCCTTCGGCTGTTTGAACGCATTGAGGCTAACGGCCTCATCGGTGTGTTTGTTTGCAGTTGACACGTGTACCTCAGTTTTTCGCGTACCCTGTTTTACGACAGGAAATAAGTCCGCGTCATGTCAGGATTCCATGCGCGACATTGTTATTAGTAGGGAAAAGCGGCGCCTAATGTGGCTGATAACGCGCATCAGGGCAAGAATTTTTTGAATGCTGAAAAGCCCAGGCTATGTAAGGGATAAAAACCGAACTGACTTTGTTAAATGGATTTTAATTTCAGCAGAGGTAATTATACCAGAATAAACGTTTGTTTTTCACGGTAAGAGGATAACAATAACCATATAAGCTGCTTGCGGATAATTTAACAGGCAAAGGTATCGCCGTTCGATAATTAACCGGTTTATTATGCCAGAGGCAGCGGATTTATCAGCTAATTTGAACAACAAATCAGCAAAATGGCTTCCAGTAATGAGAACGAATGGGTAAAAGTTGATCCTTCGCACAGAATCGCCAATTAATTCATCAGGTAAAAGAAGAAAGCGTTTGCGTAGGGAGTCAGAGGCAGAAAAATGCGATTTTTACCGTCTCGACATCAAAATAGCGATCGGCTAACCTCGGCATTTCCATCTACAGGACGTATTCATGGCACCTCTATTAAACCTGGCGCTGGTGGGCGATTACCGCGCCAGCGCCGTTGCGCATCAGGCTATTCCTCTGGCTATCGATCGTGCCGCCGCGCATCTGGGCGTCGCCGTCAGCTTTCGCTGGCTCTCTACTGACCAGCTCGGCGATCTGGGCGCCGTGAAAGAGAGCGACGCCATCTGGGTCGTGCCGGGCAGCCCCTATAAAAATGATGAGGCGGTGTTTGAAACCATTCGCTGGGCGCGAGAACAGCAGCACCCGTTTCTCGGCTCCTGCGGCGGTTTTCAGTATGCGGTGATTGAGTATGCCCGCAACGTGCTGGGCTGGCAGGATGCGAATCACGCCGAGACCGACGAGGGCGGCCGCATGGTTATAGCGCCGCTCAGCTGTTCGCTGGTGGAGCAGCGGGGCGAAGTCAGGTTCGCGCATCGCCGAGGCCTATGGCGCGCAGTCAAGCGATGAGGGCTACCACTGTAATTTCGGCGTCAATCCCGCCTTTAGCGAGGCGCTGGAAGGGGAGAATTTACGTATCACCTCCTGGGACGCCGCAGGAGATGTGCGCGGCATTGAACTGACCGATCACCCTTTCTTCGTCGCGACCCTGTTCCAGTCGGAACGGGCGGCGCTGCAGGGGAAAGATTCGCCGCTGGCGATTGCCTGGCTACAGGCGGCGCTGGCAGGGCGCTGAGGCACGTCGGGCGCGGCGCGCCCGTCAGATTTCCGTCTTGTCGGGAAACTCGCACAGATCTTCAATCAGGCAGGCGCCGCAGCGCGGCTTGCGCGCGACGCAGGTGTAGCGGCCATGCAGGATCAGCCAGTGGTGGCAATCCACCTTAAACTCGGCCGGCACCACTTTCAGCAGCTTCGCCTCGACCTCTTCCACGTTCTTGCCGGGCGCGAAGCGAGTACGATTGCTGACGCGGAAAATATGGGTATCCACGGCGATAGTCGGCCAGCCGAAAGCGGTGTTCAGCACCACATTAGCGGTTTTGCGCCCGACGCCTGGCAGCGCCTCCAGCGCGGCGCGATCTTCCGGCACCTCGCCGCCGTGCTGCTCCAGCAGAATACGGCAGGTCTTGATCACATTCTCAGCTTTGCTGTTATACAGGCCGATCGTCTTGATATGCTCCTTCACGCCCTCTACGCCCAGCGCCAGCATCGCGGCGGGAGTATTGGCCACCGGATAGAGTTTCGCGGTCGCCTTATTGACGCTGACGTCGGTCGCCTGCGCCGACAGCAGCACGGCGATCAGCAGCTCGAACGGCGAGGTAAAATTGAGTTCGGTGGTGGGATGCGGGTTGTTATCCCGCAGCCGGGTAAGGATTTCTCTGCGTTTCGCCTGATTCACACCGCTTTCCCTGCAGGCGCGTGCGGTTCGGCCGCCGCGGCTTCAGCGTCGCGGCGAGCGGCGCGCTGTTTCAGTTTTTGATCGATCAGATATTTCGCGGCCAGCAGCATGCCGAGGCCGATAAAAGCGCCTGGCGGCAGCATCGCCAGCAGCATCGGCGAGTCGAAGTGCACCACCTCGATGCGCAGCGCCCTGGCCCAGGGGCCGAGCAGCTGATCCGCGCCGTTAAACAGCGTGCCGCTGCCGATCAGCTCGCGAATCGAGCCGAGGGTGACCATGGCGCAGGTGGCGCCCATGCCGATGGCGAAGCCATCCAGCGCGGCGAGGGGGATGCTGCTCTTCGAGGCGACCGCTTCGGCGCGGCCGACCACGATGCAGTTGGTGACGATCAGCGGAATAAAGATGCCGAGCGACTCATAAAGGCCATAGGCGTAGGCGTTGATCAGCATCTGCACGCAGCTCACCACCGAGGCGATGATCATCACGTAGATGGGGATGCGGATTTCCGACGGCACCCAGCGGCGCGAGGCGGAAATGGCGCTGTTGGTTATGGTCAGCACCAGCGTGGTCGCCAGACCGAGTCCCAGCGCGTTGGTCGCCGTCGAGGTAACGGCCAGCAGCGGGCAGAGCCCCAGCAGCTGCACCAGCGCCGAGTTGTTTTTCCACAGGCCGCCTACCAGCAGGTTTTTGGCTTCACTCATTTGCGTCTCCACATTCGGGCAGCGACGAGACGTTGCCGCTCAGCGTTTCAATCAGTAGCGCGGCGCGCTTAGTGGCGTTAACCACGGCGCGCGGCGTAATGGTGGCGCCGGTAAACTGGTCGAACTCGCCGCCATCTTTCTTTACCGCAAAGGCTTTGTCATCGGCACCGTGCACCACTTTGCCGTTAAAGCTGTTAATCCAGTCTGAAATCCGCAGCTCGATCTTGTCGCCAAGGCCCGGGGTTTCGTGATGTTCGATAACGCGTACGCCCAGCACCTTGCCGTGAAAATCGGCGCCGACCAGCATCTGTATCGCACCAGAATAGCCATCCGGCGCGGTGGTCTCAAGCGCGGCCGCCACCGGCGCATCCCCTTTGCGCGCCAGATAGAGGTGGTGCGGCGCGGCATTGCCCAGCGCGGCATCGGTGACAAGGTAACATTCGCGCTGAATCTGATTATCGTACAGATCGACCGGCACCACCTGATCCAGCAGGTTTTTCTGGTTCAGCGCCGTCTGATGGGCAATGGTCGGTTTGGTTACGTAGTTCACCACGGCGGTCAAACCGGTAGTGAACACCGCGAACAGCGCCAGGGTAACGGCGTTTTTACGGATAGTCTCAAGCATCGATCACTCCTTGCGATGGCCGTAGACGCGCGGCTGCGTGTAGTAATCGATGAGCGGCACGCAGATATTCGCCAGCAGCACGGCAAAGGCGACGCCGTCGGGATAGCCGCCGAAGCTGCGGATCAGCCATACCAGCAGACCAATTAGCGCGCCGTAAAGCAGACGCCCGCGGTTGGTGGTAGAGGCGGTCACCGGATCGGTGGCGATGAAAAACGCGCCGAGCATGGTGGCGCCAGAAAAGAGGTGGATCAGCGGGGTGTTAAGGCTCTCCGGCGAGATCAGCCAGCCCAGCGTGGCGCAGAACGCCAGCGACAGCAGCATCGCCGCCGGAATATGCCAGCGAATAGCGTTTTTCCACAGCAGGAACAGGCCGCCCGCCAGATAGCCGAGGTTGATCCACTGCCAGCCGAGTCCGGCCAGCACGCCGGTATAGATCGACTGCGCCAGCAGCTGCTCCGCGCTGTGACCGGCGCGCAGGCCGGTTTTAAACGTATCCAGCGGCGTCGCCTGGCTGACGCCGTCGACGCCGAGCTGCAGCTGCTGCATGGTATCGCCCGCCAGCGTATGGCCGGTAAAGATCATGCTCAGCGAATCGAGCAGGCCCGGTTTCACCGCCTGCAGCGCATCGGGCGGTAGCCAGCTGGTCATCTGCACCGGGAAGGAGATCAGCAGCACCACGTAGCCGACCATCGCCGGATTGAAAGGGTTTTGTCCGAGACCGCCATAGAGCTGCTTGGCGATCACGATAGCGAACAGGGTGCCGATCACCACCAGCCACCAGGGCGCAAGCGGCGGCAGGCTGATGCCGATAAGCACGGCGGTCAGCAGCGCGGAGTTATCCGCCAGGCTGGGAGCGATCGGCGCCTTGCGCAGCCGCAGAATGGCCGCTTCCGCCAGCCACGCGGTCAGGACCGCCAGCAGCACCTGCAGCACGCTGCCGTAGCCAAAGAAATACCACTGCGCGGCGAAGCCGGGAACGGCCGCCAGCACCACCAGCAACATAATGTTGCCGGTGCTGCGACGGTTATGGGTATAAGGGGAGCTTGCGATACGAAAAGCCATTTATTCCTCAAACGTCGACGGCGGCTGCGCTTTACGCGCTTTTGCCCGGGCGATAGCGGCAGCGACGGCTGCCTTGCGCGCGTCTTCCGACGGACGCGCATCACTGTTTGCAACGTCGAGGGTCACGACGTCCTTTTCTGATGCCTGCGCGGCAGCGGCTTTTTTCGCTTTGGCGCGGGCGATAGCGGCTTCGACCGCCGCCTTGCGCGGATCGACCGGCGGCACATCCTCGACCGGCTGCACCTCTTCGGTCAGCGTACCGGCCGCGGCCTGGGCCGCTTCAGCTTTCTTCGCTTTGGCGCGGGCGATAGCGGCTTCGACCGCCGCCTTGCGCGGATCGACCGCTGGCGCATCGTCGACCGGCTGCTGTGCCTCGTCGGTCGGCGTGCCGGCGGCGGCCTGGGCCGCTTCAGCTTTTTTCGCTTTGGCGCGGGCGATAGCGGCTTCGACCGCCGCCTTGCGCGGATCGACCGCTGGAGCATCGTCGACCGGCTGCTGCGCCTCGTCGGTCGGCCTGCCGGCGGCGGCCTGGGCCGCTTCAGCTTTCTTCGCTTTGGCGCGGGCGATAGCGGCTTCGACCGCCGCCTTGCGCGGATCAACCGCCTCAGTCTGGGGTTCTTCCGCCGCTTCCGGCTGCGCGACTTTCTTCGCTTTGGCGCGGGCGATGGCGGCTTCCACCGCCGCCTTGCGCGGATCTTCCGTCTGGCGGGTCACCGGCTGGGTTTCCGCCTGCGCTTCCGCCTGACGCAGATGCGCCTGCGCATGACGCGCCTGACGCTGCGCTTCCTCTACCGCCGGATCGACGACGCCCGCCGCCTGGCGTTTCGCCATCACGCGTTCGCGGGCGGCGGCCAGTTCGCCTTCGTCGCTGCGCGCCACGCGCTGCTTCGCCTGTTCATGCTTCGCTTCGCGCGCCAGCTTCTCACGCTCCAGACGCGCCTGACGCGCCTCGAAGCGCGCTTTCGCCTCGGCGGTGCGCTTCGCCTCAAGATCGATAGCGCGCAGTTCCGCCTTCTCCTGGCGGTAGTACTGCACCAGCGGAATATTGCTCGGGCAGACATAGGCGCAGGCGCCGCACTCGATGCAGTCGTCGATATGGTGGGCGCGCGCTTTATCGTGATCGCCACCCTGGCTGTACCAGTAAAGCTGCTGCGGCAGCAGTTTCGCCGGGCAGGCGTCGGCGCAGGCGGAGCAGCGAATACAGGATTGCTCTTCGTCGTTGTTGCCCATTTCGCTGGCGGAGGGCGCGAGAATGCAGTTGGTGATCTTCACCACCGGTACGTCGAGCGACGGCAGGGTAAAGCCCATCAGCGGGCCGCCCATAATCACCATCTGACGCGGCGCGGGCGTAAAGCCGACCTGATGCAGCAGATGGCTGATGGGGGTGCCGATGCGGCTCCAGACGTTGCGCGGCTGCGCAATCGCCTCGCCGGTCAGCGTCACCACGCGCTCGGTGAGCGGCTCGCCGTCGATCACCGCGCGCTTCACCGCCCAGGCGGTGCCGACGTTCTGCATCAGCACGCCGATATCGGTAGAGCGTCCGCCGTGCGGCACTTCCAGCCCGGTCAGAATTTTGGTGAGCTGCTTCGCGCCGCCGGAAGGATATTTGGTGGGAATCACGCGGATCTGCAGATCGCGTTCGCCGCCCAGCGCCTGCTTCAGCGCGGCAATCGCTTCCGGCTTGTTGTCTTCGATGCCGATCAGCACGCGCTCGGCCTGCAGCACCCAGGCGAGGATGCGGCTGCCTTCCAGCACTTCGGCGGCATAATCCTGCATCAGGCGATCGTCGGCGGTGATATAGGGCTCGCACTCGGCGGCGTTAATAATCAGGGTTTTCACGCCGCGCAGGCCGCCGCGCAGCTTGGTGCCGGTGGGGAAGCCTGCGCCACCGAGACCGGCGACGCCCGCGTCGTGAATGCGCTGCACGATGGCGGCGCGCTCGCGCTGGCGGTAGTCCGCCATTGGCTCAAGCAGCGTCCAGCGATCTTCGCCGTCCGGCGACATAAAAATGCACAGCTCCGACAGCCCGGAGGGGTGCGCGGTCATATGCTGGCCAATGGCGTCGATGGTGCCGGAGGTCGGCGCGTGCACCGGCAGCATCCGGCCGCTGCCGAAAGTCAGCGGCTGGCCGCGCAGCACGCGATCGCCCGGCGCGACGCAAATCTCGCCCTCATGGCCGATATGCTGCTTCAGCGGGATAATAAAGCGGTCCGGCAGCGGCAGCTGGCTCAGCGGCGTGCCGTTCGACTGGGTTTTCATTTCCGGCGGATGAATGCCGCCCTCGAAATCCCACAGCTTCTCTTTACGAAAGATATTCAACAGATTAAGCATGACTTTCTACCGGGATCACCCGTACAGGAATGGTTTCAAGATCCCACTTCCAGTTAGCGGTGGTGGTCGCCACAGGACGCATCTCGATGCAGTCGGTGGGACAGGGGGCAACGCAGAGGTCGCAGCCGGTGCAGACGTCGCTCAGCACGGTATGCATGGCGCGCGTTGCGCCAACAATGGCGTCGACCGGGCAGGCCTGGATGCATTTGGTGCAGCCGATGCAGTTCGCTTCATCGATCCAGGCGACGGTACGCACCGGCTCTTTCGCCGTTTCGTCGCCGTCAATCGGCTGCGGGTCGACGTTCAGCAGCGCCGCCAGCTTGAGCATGGTCTGCTCGCCGCCCGGCGCGCATTTATTGATCGCCTCGCCGTTATTGCCCACTGCGTCCGCATAGGGACGACAGCCGGGATAGCCGCACTGGCCGCACTGGCTTTGCGGCAGCAGTTCGTCGATCTGCTCGACGATAGGATCTTCCTCGACTTCGAAGCGGCGCGAGGCGTAGCCCAGCAGGGCGCCGAACACCAGGCTCAGCGCGCTCAGAACGATAATGGCAATCCAGATCGCGCTCATCAGAATTTCACCAGACCGGTAAAGCCCATAAACGCCAGCGCCATCAGGCCGGCGGTCACCAGCGCGATAGAGGAGCCTTTAAAGGGCGCAGGCACGTTCGCCAGCACCAGGCGTTCGCGCATGCCGGCGAACAGCACCATCACCAGTGAAAAGCCGAGCGAGGCGCTGAAGCCGTAAAGCGCCGCCTGTAGAAAGGTATGATTAAGGTTGACGCTGAGCAGCGGCACGCCGAGCACCGCGCAGTTGGTGGTAATCAGCGGCAGAAAGATGCCGAGCAGCCGGTAGAGCGACGGGCTGGTTTTACGCACCACCATTTCGGTGAACTGCACCACGACGGCGATCACCAGGATATAGGCCATAGTGCGCAAGTAGACGAGGTCGAGCGGCACCAGTATCAGGTGGTTCACCAGCCAGGCGCAAATCGACGCCAGGGTAATGACGAACGTGGTCGCCAGGCCCATGCCGATCGCCGTTTCCAGTTTTTTGGAAACGCCCATAAAGGGGCAGAGGCCAAGAAATTTCACCAGAACGAAGTTGTTCACCAGCACAGTGCCTACAAACAGCAGCAGATAATCGGTCATTTTTTCGCCATTGATTCGGAAAGCGGCCCATTATCTGTGATCTGTGACGCTATCTCAACCACTGTGCGAAACGCAGCGCGCTGTTTCGCACTCAGAATTAAATTGTTGACGAAACTCACGGCGTTACGGCTGGATAAAGGTCGATTTCACCCGCTGAGAGCGTTTGAAATAGGGCACGAACACCGCCGCGGCCAGCAGCGCCAGCAGCAGCGTCTGGGCGGCCTTGCCGTCGGAAACCGGCGTAAAAGCGAAGGTTTTCAGCGCCAGCAGCAGCGTGACCAGCAGCCAGATGATGTAGTGGCGCGGCAGACGGCGCGAGCGTTTGCAGAAAATCCAGCAGACCCACAGGCTGTAGAGCCAGACGGCAAGCGCGGTCAGCAGGGAGATCGCCCAGTTGGTCACCAGCATGCCGCCGTGCGAAAACAGCGTGGCGCGCCATACCGGATTAAACAGCGGGCTAAGGTACATCGCCAGCACCATCGCGCTGGTGAGCATCATCATAATCAGCCAGGCGAGCGGCACAAGCAGCCAGCCGCCCAGACGCGGCGCGGTTACCGATTCATTCATGGAGGAGATCCTGTTGCGACAAGGAAAGCGAGGAGAATAACACGTTCAGACAGGGCCTGCCTGCGCAGAGGCGGCGTCTCGCCGGCAGGCCTGATAACCCTTAATCAGACCACGTAGCGCCACACCGTTTTCGGCACGCGACCCAGGTCGTAGAGTCGCCCGCCGGACGCCAGCTCAGCGCGCCGGTGATCCGCCGCGCGGTACATGCTGATAATCTCGTTGTCATCGGTAAGCGAGTAGTTAAGGTGATCGTAGAGTTTTTCCAGACTTTCCAGATTATTCACTTTGCGGAATTTGAGCAGGTAATCTTGCGCAGTCATGATTGCCATAATGAGAGAGAACAGAGAAGCGGTCAGTATAGGGGGCAGGCGCGGGCTGTCCAGCGACTTATTCTGGAAAAAAGACAAATTCTTAATTTTTGTTTATCAATGCGCTAAAAAAGCCACTTTTTATCATCCGCGCATCAGTAAAGCGAAACGGTAAAAGCCCGGGAGGCCGCTTTTGGCGCCGCGTTGCTGCGCTAAACGGCGTCTGAGCAGGGCGCGCATTACTGCCGCTTTCTCAGGTAAAACCGCTTCGCTTAGGGCGTGAAAGCATCATGAATTACGCGCCCTGACGCGCTGGCTGGATTAAGGCAGGTAATTGAGACAGGGTTCTCTTTATCCGCTGCGCTAAGCCGCTTAACGCGCGCCACTGTGCGGGAAATCACAAAATTGTTATCTCGCCTGCACGACAGGCGGTGACCAAAGTTTACGTATTATTGTAATCGCTTTCAGAGGAAGATTTCATAAGCGATTCTGTTTATTACATTTATTTAACCAGCACGTTTAAATAACTCAGTCGTTTTGTCCATGAACGCTAGCGCGCCAGACTGCCATACCTGCACGTAACCCCTTTAATTTGAACTGATTTGTGAGGCGCGTCGCCCTTATTCACGCCGATTTACGCCAGGCTAAATGGGCTCTTTACCCTTACTCGCAAAAGCCCTTCAGAGGAATGCAAACTATGTGGAAACGTTTACTTTTGACCAGTCTGGTCAGCGCCGCACTCGCTGCGCCGGTAATGGCGGCAGACCTGACGGTCGGCTTCTCTCAGGTCGGCTCCGAATCGGGCTGGCGCGCAGCAGAAACCAGCGTGGCGAAAAGCGAAGCGGCGAAACGCGGCATCACGCTGAAAATTGCCGACGGTCAGCAGAAACAAGAGAACCAGATCAAGGCGGTACGTTCGTTCATCGCTCAGGGCGTCGACGCGATTTTTATCGCGCCGGTGGTGCAGACCGGCTGGGAGCCGGTGCTGGAAGAAGCTAAAGACGCCAAAATCCCGGTCTTCCTGCTCGACCGTGCCATCGTGGTGAAAGATAAATCGCTCTATATGACGGTGGTTACCGCCGACAACGTGCTGGAAGGCAAGCTGATTGGCGACTGGCTGGCGAAAACCGTCGGCGACAAGCCGTGCAACGTGGTCGAACTGCAGGGCACCGTGGGCGCCAGCGTCGCCATCGACCGCAAGAAAGGCTTTGCCGAGGCGATCGCCGGGCATCCCAATATCAAGGTGGTGCGCTCGCAGTCGGGCGACTTTACCCGCAGCAAGGGTAAAGAGGTCATGGAGAGCTTTATCAAGGCGGAAAACAACGGCAAGAACATCTGCATGGTTTACGCCCATAACGACGATATGGCGATCGGCGCGATTCAGGCGATCAAAGAGGCCGGGCTCAAGCCTGGCAAAGACATCCTCACCGGCTCAATCGACGGCGTACCCGATATCTATAAGGCGATGCTGGCGGGCGAGGCCAACGCCAACGTCGAGCTGACGCCAAATATGGCAGGCCCGGCGTTCGACGCGCTGGAGAAGTTCAAAAAAGACGGCACGCTGCCGCCGAAGATCACCAAAACCGAAACCCGGCTCTTTTTGCCAGCCGATGCGCAGGCGCAGCTGGATTTGAAAAAAGGCATGGGTTACTGAGCCGCGAGCCGCTCTCCGGAGCGGCTTTTAATCTGTTGAGGCGGGGCTGACAAGATGATTAGGCACAATGACGATGCGCTGCTCACCATCAGCGGCGTCAGCAAAGGGTTTCCCGGCGTGAAGGCGCTGGATAACGTGTCGTTTAGCGTGCGCAAAGGCGAGATCATGGCGCTGCTGGGCGAAAACGGCGCGGGCAAGTCGACGCTGATTAAGGTGCTGACCGGGGTCTACAGCCGCGACGCGGGCACGCTGACGCTGAACGGGCAGACCATTGCGCCGCGCAGCACCGCCGATGCGCAAAAGATGGGCATCGGCACCGTTTACCAGGAGGTCAATCTGCTGCCGAATATGTCGGTGGCCGACAACCTGTTTATCGGGCGCGAGCCGCGCCGCTTCGGCATGGTGGACCGCCGTAAGATGGTGCGCGATGCCGACGCGCTGATGCGCAATTACGGTTTTATCCTCGACGTAACGCGTCCGCTGGGGCACTACTCGGTGGCGATGCAGCAGATTATCGCCATCTGCCGCGCGGTCGATCTCTCGGCGCAGGTGCTGATCCTCGACGAGCCGACCGCCAGCCTCGACGCCAGCGAAGTGGAGATGCTTTTTACCCTGATGGCGCAGCTGCGCGCCAAAGGGATGAGCCTGATCTTCGTCACTCACTTTCTCGATCAGGTCTACCGCATCACCGACCGCATTACGGTGTTGCGCAACGGCCAGTTTATCGCCACGCGCGATACCGCGACGCTGCCGCAGATTGAGCTGATCAAGCTGATGCTGGGGCGCGATCTGCTGGAGACCGCGCTGCAGCGCCAGGGCAGCACGCTGCGCAGCAATCAGCCGGTGGCGTCGTTCCGCGACTACGGCAAGAAGGGAACTATTGAGCCTTTCGACCTTGAGGTGCGTCCAGGGGAAGTGGTGGGCCTGGCTGGGCTGCTCGGCTCCGGCCGCACCGAGACCGCCGAGGTGCTGTTCGGCATTCGCCGGCCCGATCGCGGCACCGCGACCATTAAAGGCAAACCTCAGACGATCCGCTCGCCGGCGCAGGCGTCGCGGCTCGGCATCGGGTTTTGTCCGGAGGATCGCAAGACCGACGGCATTATCGGCGCCGCCTCGGTGCGCGAAAATATTATCCTGGCGCTGCAGGCGCAGCGCGGCTGGCTGCGGCCGATCAAGCGGCGCGAGCAGCAAGAGATTGCCGAGCGCTTTATCAAGAGCCTCGGCATCCGCACGCCGCACGCCGATCAGCCGGTAGAACTGCTTTCCGGCGGCAATCAGCAGAAGGTGCTGCTGTCGCGCTGGCTGGTGACCAAACCGCAGTTTCTGATCCTGGACGAACCCACGCGCGGCATCGACGTCGGCGCCCACGCCGAGATTATTCGCCTGATCGAATCTCTGTGCGCCGATGGCCTGGCGCTGCTGGTGATCTCTTCCGAGCTGGAGGAGCTGGTGGGCTACGCCGATCGCGTGGTGATTATGCGCGACCTGAAACAGGTGGCGGAGATCCCGCTTGAGCAGCTTTCGGTGGCGTCGATTGTTAACGCCATCGCGGACGGAGGGGCACAACATGCTTGAATCCCATATGACGAAGCCAGATCGCCGTAAGTTTCGCCTGCCGCCGGGCCTGCCACAGATCGCCGCGCTGATTCTGGTGCTGCTGGTGGATAGCCTGGTGGCGAATAATTTTTTTGCCGTGCATCTGCAGGACGGCCGTCTGTTTGGCAGCCCGATCGATATTCTTAACCGCGCCGCGCCGGTGGCGCTGCTGGCGATCGGCATGACGCTGGTGATCGCTACCGGCGGTATCGATCTGTCGGTCGGCGCGGTGATGGCGATTGCGGGCGCGACCGCCGCTACCCTGACGGTTTCGGGCCATGGCCTCACGACGGTGATTTTTGCCGCGCTGGGCGCCGGGCTGCTGTGCGGGCTCTGGAACGGCGTGCTGGTGGCGCTGCTGCGCATTCAGCCTTTTGTCGCCACGCTGATTTTGATGGTGGCGGGGCGCGGCATCGCGCAGCTGATTACCCAGGGGCAGATCGTGACCTTCGACAGCGCGACGCTCGGGTGGCTGGGCAGCGGGTCGCTGTGGCTGCTGCCGGTGCCGGTGTGGATTACCCTGGGGGCGGCAGTGCTGGTCTGGCTGCTGACGCGTAAGACCGCGCTCGGGCTGTTTATCGAGGCGGTGGGGATTAATCTGCGCGCCGCGCGCAACGCGGGCGTGACCGGCTGGCTGGTGGTGATGTCTACCTATGTGATCAGCGGGCTGTGCGCGGCGGTAGCGGGCCTGATCGTGACCGCCGATATTCGCGGCGCGGACGCCAATAACGCCGGCCTGTGGCTGGAGCTGGATGCGATTCTCGCGGTGGTGATCGGCGGCGCCTCGCTGATGGGCGGCCGTTTTAGTCTGGTGCTGTCGCTGATCGGCGCGCTGATTATTCAGGCGATGAATACCGGTATTTTGCTTTCCGGTTTTCCGCCGGAGTTGAATCAGGTGGTGAAGGCGGTGGTGGTGATGGGCGTGCTGCTGCTGCAGTCGCCGCGCTTTCTGGCGATGTTAAAACGGAGACGGCCTCAATGATTAAACGTCATCTTCCCCTGATGATTACGCTGCTGGTGTTCGTCGCCGGCTATCTGTTCTGTCTGAGCCAGTTTCCCGGCTTCGCCTCGACGCGCGTCATCTGCAATATTCTGACCGATAACGCTTTTTTGGGCATTATCGCCGTCGGCATGACGTTTGTGATCCTCTCCGGCGGCATCGATCTGTCGGTGGGCGCGGTGATCGCCTTTACCGGCGTGTTTTTGGCGCGCGCCATCGGCGATTTGCATATTCATCCGCTGCTGGCGTTCGCCATTATTCTGGCTGCTGGCGCGCTGTTCGGCGCCATGATGGGCTGGCTGATCGACGCGCTGAAGATCCCGGCGTTTATTATTACGCTGGCGGGGATGTTTTTTCTGCGCGGCTGTAGCTATCTGGTGTCGGAGAATTCGATTCCCATCGATCATCCGCTGTACGCCACGCTCTCCAGCCTGGCGTGGAAGGTGCCGGGCGGCGGTCGTCTGAGTTTGCTGGCGCTGGTGATGCTGCTGGTGGTGGCGGGCGGCATTTTGCTGGCGCACCGTACGCGCTTCGGCAATCAGGTTTATGCGGTCGGCGGCAACGTGACCTCGGCGCAGCTGATGGGCATCTCCACGCGTGCTACTACGATTCGCATTTATATGCTGTCGACCACGCTGGCGACGCTGGCGGGTATCGTTTTCTCGATTTATACCTCAGCGGGCTATGCGCTGGCGGGGCTGGGCGTCGAGCTGGATGCTATCGCCTCGGTGGTGATCGGCGGCACACTGCTCTCCGGCGGCGTCGGGACGGTGCTGGGCACGCTGTTTGGCGTGCTGATTCAGGGGCTGATTCAGACCTGGATTAATTTCGACGGCACATTGAGCTCCTGGTGGACCAAGATCGCCATCGGTATTTTGCTGTTCGCGTTTATCGCGCTGCAGCGTCTGCTGACGGTGATGTGGGATCGGCAGAAGAATGCGCCGGTGAAGCGGATAGCGACCTGACCGGTCGGATGTGAGTTAAGCCGCCTGCGGGCGGCTTTTTGTTTTGGGAGTGGCGACGAGAATGTGCGGCGTGGTGGCGTAGCGGTGAGAATGTGCGACGTGAAAGGGGGTTCTGCCCGATCGCAAAGAATGCCCGCATCCATGCGGATCGGCCTCGCCATCCTGGCTCGGACGCTTTGCTCTTCGGGCAGAACCCCCTTCCACGGTTGAGCATTTTTATGGCGGTTTAAACAAGCCGCACAGAGGTTCATAAATGAGGGAGGATGGGCAGTGGAGTGAAGCGTCCGAGCCATGGACAAAAACGCCGGGAGCGTTTTTGAACAACGCATAGCGTTGGCCCGCTTGCGGGCGAGCCCCAGGGATGGGGCGAGTAAGGCGAGGCCGAGGCTCCAGGGATGCATTTACGCCGTCTTCACGGAACTGCCCATCTTCCCGACTGGGCAGCTCGGTCTTTCTTAAACAACAGCGCCGACTTTAAAAGTCGGCGCTGTTTGCTCTCAAACTTCAACCTAGCGTTTCGAGCGGTAATACACCTCATTCCAGCGCAGCGCGTCTTTAAACGCCGGCAGTCGCGTGTGCTCGTCGATCACCAGCACTTCGATGTCGTTCATCTCGCCGTAGAGATACATATCCTCCAGCGTCAGCGCCTGGCTGAACACCGTATGGTGCGCGCCGCCGCCCAGAATCCAGGCCTCCGACGCGGTGGCCAGCGACGGCTGGGCGCGCCACAGCGCGCGCGCCACCGGCAGCTTCGGCAGCGGCTTTGGCTGCTCAATCGCGTCTACCACATTCACCAGCAGGCGGAAACGGTCGCCCATATCGATCACGCTGGCGTTGACCGCGCGGCCGGCCGGAGTAGAGAAGATCAGGCGCGCCGGATCCGCTTTGCCGCCGATGCCGAGGAACTGCACGTCGATCAGCGGCTTCTCCTCTTTGGCGATAGAGGGGCATACTTCCAGCATATGCGAGCCTAATACCAGATCGTTGCCGGGCGAGAAGTGATAGGTGTAATCCTCCATAAAGGAGGTGCCGCCGGGACGGTCGCCCGCCAGCACTTTGAAAATGCGCAGCAGCGCGGCGGTTTTCCAGTCGCCTTCGCCAGCGAAACCGTAGCCCTGGCCCATCAGGCGCTGCACCGCCAGACCGGGAAGCTGCGTCATGCCGTGCAGCGTCTGGAAATTGGTGGTGAAGGCTTTGCAGCCCTCGTCGTCGAGGAAGCGCTTGATGCCGATCTCGATACGCGCCGCGTCAAGCACGTTCTGGCGCTTCTCGCCGCCGCTGGCCGCCACGTCGCTGAAGCGATAGAGGCTTTCATACTCGTCGATCAGCGCGTTGACCTCGCCGTCGCTTACCTGATTAATCACCTCGACGAGATCGCCGACGCCCCAGCCGTTGACCGCGTAGCCGAACTGGATCTGCGCCGCGACTTTATCCCCTTCGGTAACCGCCACTTCGCGCATATTGTCGCCAAAGCGCGCCACTTTCAGCTGCTGGCTGCTCTGCTTCGCGAAGGCGGCGCGCATCCAGTTGCCGATGCGCTGCTGGCTCGCCGCATCCTGCCAGTGGCCGGTGATCACGCTGTGCTGCAGCCCCATGCGCGCGCCGATAAAGCCGAACTCGCGGCCGCCGTGCGCGGTCTGGTTCAGGTTCATAAAGTCCATATCCATGCTGTCCCACGGGATCTCCGCGTTGAACTGGGTATGGAACTGCAGCAGCGGCTTGTTCAGCACGCTGAGCCCGCCGATCCACATTTTGGCGGGCGAGAAGGTGTGCAGCCAGGTGATGATGCCGACGCAGCTGTCGTCGTGGCTGGCGTCGCGGCAGAGCGCCAGCGCTTCATCCGGCGATTTTACCAGTGGCTTAATCACCAACTTCAACGGCAAGGCGGAAGAGGCGTTGAGGCCGTCGACCACCTGGCGCGCGTGCTCTTCTACCTGACGGAGGGTTTCCGCGCCGTAAAGATGCTGGGTGCCAATCACAAACCATACGCTGTGCGCGTTGTACTGATCCATAAAACCACTCCTTAATTAGCGTTGGCGGGGCGCGACGCATACTGCGGCTCAGCCGCCGCGCACCAGAGTTGATAACGTTCGTAAAGCTGCTGATAGCGCGCGACTCGCGCGGCGTCGGGCTGTAGCGTGACGGCAATCGGGCTGGCCATCGCTTTCTGCGCCTCGGGCACCGAGGCGTAAACGCCCGCGGCGACGGCGGCGAAGATCGCCGCGCCCAGCGCACAGCACTCGTCGGAGGCGACGATATCCAGCGGACGGTTCATTACGTCGCAGCACGCCTGCATGATGGCGGGGGATTTGCGCGCGATGCCGCCCAGCGTCAGGATGTTCTCGACCGGGATCTGCTGCTGTTCGAAGCACTCCATAATGGCGCGCGCGCCGAAGGCGGTGGCGGCGATCAGGCCGCCGAACAGCGCGGGTGCGTCGGTGCCGAGATTCAGATCGGTGATCACCCCTTTCAGGCGCTGGTTGGCGTTGGGGGTGCGGCGACCGTTAAACCAGTCGAGCACCACCGGCAGATGATCCAGCTGCGGATCGGCAGCCCAGGCTTCGGTCAGCTGGCGGATCAGGTTGCGCTGCAGCTCAGCCAGCTGCGGCTGAAGTTCAGGGTGCTGCGCCGCCGCCTGCTGCAGCGGCCAGCCGAGCAGGCGGCTGAACCAGGCGTAAATATCGCCGAACGCCGACTGGCCCGCTTCGCAGCCGATGGCGCCCGGCATGACGCTGCCGTCGACCTGGCCGCAGATGCCTTTAATGGCGCGATCGCCGACCTGTTCTGCATCGGCGATCAGGATGTCGCAGGTAGAGGTGCCGATCACTTTCACCAGCGTATAGGGCTGCGCGCCTGCGCCGACGGCGCCCATATGGCAGTCGAACGCGCCGCCGGCGATGGTGACGGTCTGCTTCAGGCCGAGCCGCTGCGCCCAGTCGGCGCTCAGCGTGCCGACCGGAATATCGGCGGTCCAGGTGTCGTGGAACAGCGGCGAGTCAAGCTGCTGGGTCAGCAGCGGGTCGAGCGCGTTAAGAAAGTCGGGGTCGGGCAGTCCCTGCCAGTCGGGATGCCACAGCGCCTTATGTCCGGCGGCGCAGCGGCTGCGGCGCAGGCTGGCCGGGGCGGTGGTGCCGCTCAGCAGCGCCGGCACCCAGTCGCACAGCTCAACCCATGACACGGCGGCATCGCGCACCGCGGCGTCGGCGCGCGAGACGTGCAGAATTTTCGCCCAGAACCACTCAGACGAGTAGATGCCGCCAATATAGCGGCTGTAGTCGGTAAAGCGCCCGCTGCGGCAGAGCTGGTTAATCGCTTCCGCCTCTTCAATCGCCGTGTGATCTTTCCACAGCACAAACATGGCGTTGGGGTTATCGGCAAAGTCGGGACGCAGCGCCAGCACGTTGCCGTCGCGGTCAATGGGCGCAGGCGTCGAACCGGTGGTATCGACGCCGATTCCCGTGACGCTGTCACGTTGCGCAGGCGTTAGCGCGTCAAGCACGCCCAGCAGCGCCTTTTCCATCGCCTCGATGTAGTCCAGCGGATGGTGGCGGAAGCGGTTGGTATGGGGATCGCTGTACAGTCCCTGCTGCCAGCGCGAGTAGTTTACGACGGCGGTTTTCAGCTCGCTGCCGCTGTCGCAGTCTACCGCCAGCGCACGCACCGAATCACTGCCAAAGTCGAGGCCCAGAGTGATGGCTCCAGCACGCATCGGAAATCTCCTGTTATGAATAATCGACTCTTATCCTGTGGCGGCGGCGCAGGAAACGTTATTCCCCAATCGCTGAGAATATGCACTTTTCTGTCATGGGCAGCAGTTTTGTGATCGCCGACAAAAGTTACCGGTCGGTTAAAATTGCTGAATATATGGAACATTTTGTCGTGATTTCAGGGTGTGATACCGCTCTACATTTTTCATCGCCTTTCCCGCTACAACTAGCCCAGCGTTTGCACAGGCTTTACTCATTCGCTCGTCTAACGCGCTGATTTTCATCTGTACCCAAAAAAGAAAATTGACTGGTAGCGTTTACACCGATTCGTTAACAGCAGGGAAAAACACCCTGGCTCCGGAGAGCATCATGCATAAATTCACTAAAGCGTTCGCGGCCATCGGCCTGGCAGCGGTTATGTCACATTCCGCTATCGCCGAAACCATGAAGCTGGGTTTTCTCGTTAAGCAGCCTGAAGAACCCTGGTTCCAGACCGAATGGAAATTCGCGGACAAAGCCGGTAAGGATTTAGGCTTTGAAGTGATCAAAATCGCCATTCCCGACGGCGAGAAGACCCTTAACGCCATCGACAGCCTGGCCGCCAGCGGCGCGAAGGGCTTTGTTATCTGTACCCCCGATCCCAAACTCGGCTCCGCTATCGTCGCTAAGGCGCGCGGCTACGATCTGAAGGTGATCGCCGTCGACGACCAGTTCGTCAACGCGAAAGGCAAGCCGATGGACAGCGTGCCGCTGGTAATGATGGCCGCCACCAAAATCGGCGAGCGTCAGGGGCAGGAACTCTATAAAGAGATGCAGAAGCGCGGCTGGAACGCCAAAGAGACCGGCGTGATGGCGATTACCGCCAACGAGCTCGATACCGCGCGCCGCCGCACCGGCGGATCGATGGATGCGCTGAAAGCGGCCGGCTTCCCGGCGGCGCAGATCTATCAGGTGCCGACCAAATCCAACGATATTCCTGGCGCGTTTGACGCCGGCAACTCGCTGCTGGTGCAGCATCCGGAAGTGAAACACTGGCTGATCGTCGGCATGAACGACAACACCGTGCTGGGCGGCGTGCGCGCCACCGAAGGCCAGGGCTTTAAGGCGGCGGACGTGATTGGCATCGGCATCAACGGCGTCGACGCCATCAGCGAACTGTCGAAAGACAAAGCGACCGGCTTCTACGGCTCGCTGCTGCCCAGCCCGGACGTACACGGCTACAAGAGCAGCCAGATGCTTTATGAGTGGGTGAGCAAAGGGGCTGAGCCGCCGAAATTCACCGAAGTCACCGACGTGGTGCTGATTACCCGCGACAACTTCAAAACCGAACTGGCGAAGAAAGGGTTGATGTAAACCCGCGTACCGTGCCGCCGCCTGCGCGGCGGCACCTTTACGGTAAACCAGAGGAGTTACCATGAATAGCGAGCCAACCTTTCTGTCGTTTCATGGCATCAGCAAGACGTTTCCCGGCGTTAAGGCGCTGCAGGATATCTCGTTCGACTGTCGCGGCGGCGAAGTGCACGCCCTGATGGGCGAGAACGGCGCGGGCAAATCGACGCTGCTGAAAATTCTCAGCGGCAGCTATCAGCCCAGCGGCGGCGAAATCCGCATTAAAGGCGAGCCGGTTAGTTTTCAACATACCAGCGAGGCGCTGGATGCCGGCGTCGCCATTATCTACCAGGAGCTGCATCTGGTGCCGGAGATGAGCGTGGCGGAGAACATCTACCTCGGTCAGATCCCGCACAAGCGCGGCCTGGTGAACCGCAAGGTGCTGCGCTACGAAGCGGGCCTGCAGCTGAAAAACCTCGGCATGGATATCGATCCCGATATGCCGCTGAAATATCTCTCCCTCGGCCAGTGGCAGATGGTGGAGATTGCCAAGGCGCTGGCGCGCAACGCGCGCATTATCGCCTTTGACGAGCCAACCAGCTCGCTGTCGGCGCGCGAAATCGAAAACCTGTTCCGCGTGATCCGCCAGCTGCGCGCGGAAGGGCGCGTGGTGCTCTACGTCTCGCACCGCATGGAGGAGATCTTTGCCCTCAGCGACGCCATTACCGTATTTAAAGATGGCCGCTACGTGCGCACCTTTACCGATATGGCCAACACCCATCATGACGATCTGGTGCAGGCGATGGTGGGACGCAACCTTGGCGATATCTACGGCTATACGCCGCGTCCGCACGGGCCGGTGCGCCTGGTGCTGGAGAAGGTCGAGGCGAAGGGCGTGCGCGAGCCTGTCTCGCTTGAAGTGCGCGCCGGTGAAATCGTCGGCCTGTTCGGGCTGGTGGGCGCCGGACGCAGCGAACTGATGAAGGGCATCTTCGGCGCGACCCGGCTGCGCGGCGGCCGCATTCTGCTGGACGGCGAGGTGCTGAAACTGCGCGAGCCGATCGACGCGATCCGCGCCGGCGTAATGCTTTGTCCCGAAGATCGCAAAGCCGAAGGGATCATCCCGGTGCACTCGGTGCGCGACAACATCAATATCAGCGCGCGACGTCACAACCTGACCGCCGGCTGCCTGATTAAAAATCAGTGGGAGACCCGCAACGCCGACAGCCATATTCGCTCGCTCAATATCAAAACGCCTCACGCCGAGCAGCTGATCATGAATCTCTCCGGCGGCAACCAGCAGAAGGCGATTCTCGGCCGCTGGCTGTCGGAAGAGATGAAGGTGATCCTGCTGGACGAGCCGACGCGCGGCATCGACGTTGGCGCCAAGCATGAGATCTATAACCTGATCTATCAGCTGGCGAGCAAAGGCATCGCGGTGCTGTTCGCCTCCAGCGATCTGCCGGAAGTGATGGGCCTGGCCGACCGCATCGTGGTGATGCGCGAAGGCGCCATCGCCGGCGAACTGCTGCATGACGCCGCCACGGAGCAGCAGACGCTGAGCCTGGCGATGCCCAAAACCACCCAAGCGGCCGCTGTGGCCTGACAGAGGAAAATATTATGTCTTCATCCACAACTTCAGGTACGCCGCCGGTGCAGCAGCGCAGCGGCATGCGCTTCGGGCGTATCTGGGATAACTTCGGCATGCTGGTGGTGTTCGCGCTGCTGTTCGTCGCCTGCGCCGTGTTCGTGCCTAACTTCGGCTCCTTTATCAATATGAAGGGGCTGGGCCTGGCGATGTCGATGTCGGGCATGGTGGCGTGCGGCATGCTGTTCTGCCTCGCCTCCGGCGATTTCGACCTGTCGGTCGCCTCGGTGATCGCCTGCGCGGGCGTGGTCGCCGCGGTGGTGATCAACATGACCGAAAGCCTGTGGATCGGCGTCTTCGCCGGTCTGCTGATCGGCGTCGCCACCGGCTTTGTTAACGGCTTTGTGATTGCGCGTCTGAAAATCAACGCCCTGATCACCACGCTGGCGACCATGCAGATCGTGCGCGGCCTGGCCTATATCTTCTCCGACGGCAAGGCGGTCGGCATCGAAGATGAACGTTTCTTTACCCTCGGCTTCGCCAACTGGCTCGGCGTGCCTGCGCCGATCTGGCTCACCATCGCCACCATGCTGATTTTCGGCTTCCTGCTCAACAAAACCACCTTTGGCCGCAACACGCTGGCGATCGGCGGCAATGAAGAGGCGGCGCGGCTGGCAGGCGTGCCGGTGGTGCGCACCCGCATCATCATCTTTATTCTCTCCGGGCTGGTGTCGGCGGCGGCGGGCATTATTCTCGCCTCGCGCATGACCAGCGGCCAGCCGATGACCTCGCTGGGCTATGAGCTGGTGGTGATCTCCGCCTGCGTGCTGGGCGGCGTCTCGCTGAAGGGCGGCATCGGCAAAATTTCCTATGTGGTGGCGGGCGTGCTGATCCTCGGCACCGTTGAAAATGCGATGAATTTACTGAATATCTCGCCATTCTCACAGTACGTGGTGCGTGGTCTGATACTGTTAGCGGCGGTGATTTTCGACCGCTACAAACAAAAGCATAAAGCCTGACGGCATAAAGAGGCGGCGCCCCGGCGCCGCGCTCTGTTTAACCCTGACTGAGTGAGGACGTTATGTACCACCGTGAATCCACAGCGGCGCAGCAAAATCCTCTGTTGCCCGGTTATCCCTTCAATGCCTGGCTGGTCGCCGGGCTGACGCCGATTGCGGCCGACGGTCCGCTCGATTTTTTTATTGACCGTCCGCACGGCATGAAAGGCTTCATTCTTAACCTCACGATTAAAGGCAAGGGCCGGGTGTTCGACGGCGAAAACGGCTTTGACTGCCTGCCGGGCGATATGCTGCTGTTTCAGCCGAAAACGCCGCATTACTACGGGCGCGCCTCGGACAGCCCGGAGTGGCATCACCGCTGGGTCTACTTCCGCCCGCGCGCCTACTGGAACGACTGGCTGCAGTGGCAGGACGCGCGTGAAGGCGTCGGGCGACTGCATCTTAATGAAACGCTGCGCACCGAGTTCGACCGCCTGTTCGCCAGCATCGAGCAAACCCACAACTCCGGCCGCCGCTTCGCCGAAGAGCTGGCGATGAACCTGCTGGAGCGCCTGCTGCTGCGCGCGGTAGAGGAAGATCCGCGCAGCCATCAGCAAGTGCGCGACCCGCGCATCATCGAAGCCTGCCAGTACGTCACCAACCATCTTGCCAGCGAGGTGAAGATAGAAGAGGTGGCGCGCCACGTCTGCCTGTCCCCGTCGCGCCTGGCGCACCTGTTCCGCGAACAGATGGGCGTCAATCTGTTGCGCTGGCGCGAAGACCAGCGCGTCATCCGCGCCAAGCTGCTGCTGCAAACCACGCAGGAGCCGATCGCCAGCGTCGGGCGCGAAGTAGGTTATGACGACCAGCTTTACTTTTCACGCGTGTTCCGCAAACGGGTCGGCGTCAGCCCCAGCGATTTTCGTCGTCGCAATCAGGATGCGCAGGATACCTTGCTCGCGGAAACGCCTTGGCCGATGGCGCAGAGTGCTATCTCCTGATTTTTCGGGGGATTCCTGCTTGTTCTAACCGACGCTATGGTCTTAAATCAGTCGGGTATGCGAATAAGAGGAGTGATAATGAGCGACAAACTTCGTGTTGGACTGATAGGGTACGGCTTCGCGAGCAAGACGTTTCACGCGCCGCTGATTGCGGGCACGCCGGACGTCGAGCTGGCCGCCATCTCCAGTAGCGACGAAGGGAAAGTGCACGCTGACTGGCCGCAGGTAAAAGTGGTGGCCGATCCTCAGGCGCTGTTAGAGGATCCGTCGCTGCAGCTGATTGTGATCCCGACGCCCAACGATACCCACTTTCCGCTGGCCAAAGCCGCGCTGAACGCCGGCAAGCATGTGGTCGTAGATAAGCCCTTTACCGTGACGTTGTCACAGGCGCGCGAGCTGGAAGCGCTGGCGAAGGCCAAAGGCCTGCTGCTTTCCGTGTTCCATAACCGCCGCTGGGACAGCGATTTCCTGACGCTGAAACAGCTGCTGAAAGAGGGCACGCTGGGCGAAGTGCGCTATTTTGAATCGCATTTCGACCGTTTCCGCCCGGAAGTGCGTCAGCGCTGGCGCGAGATGAAAGGCGCCGGCAGCGGCATCTGGTACGATTTGGGGCCGCATCTGCTCGATCAGGCGCTACAGCTGTTCGGCGCGCCGGTTGCCATCAACGTCGATATGGCGGAGATGCGTCCTGGCGCGCAGACCACCGACTACTTCCACGCCACGCTGACCTATCCGCAGCGTCGCGTGGTGCTGCATGCCAGCATGCTGGTGGCGGCCGAGTCGCCACGTTACGTGGTGCACGGCACGCGCGGCAGCTACGTGAAATATGGTCTGGATCCGCAGGAAGATCGGCTGAAGGCGGGCGATTTTCCGCCGGCCGAGGACTGGGGCTACGATATGCGCGACGGCGTGCTGACGCTGGCCGAGGGCGAAGGCGTCAAGGAAGAGACGCTAATGACGCAGCCGGGCAACTATCCTGCCTACTATGCGGCGGTGCGCGACGCGATTAGCGGGCGCGGCAACAATCCGGTGACGGCGGAAGAGGCGATCCAGGTGATGGAGCTGATCGAGCTGGGCCTGCAGTCGGCGGAGAAGCGCCAGACGCTCTCGCTGAAGTAACGAAACAACCGGCTGCGTGCAGCCGGCTTTTGCCGAATAAGGCCGCCTGCGCGGCCTTTTTTTACGCCTGCACTTTATTGCGGATAGCGGTTTTCTCGGCGTCGCTCAGGAAGGCGATGGTCAAACCGTTCTCCTGTGCCTGGCGGATCTGCGCGGCGCTCAGCCCGGCGGCGGGCGCGGCGTGCTGATACTCGTGCGCCAGCTCAATGCCCTGAACCGCCGGATCGTCGGTGTTGATAGTCGCCAGAATGCCGTGCTCCAGGAACTGTTTCAGCGGATGGTGCGCCAGCGAGGAGACGGTGCTGGTCTGGATATTGGAGGTCAGGCAGGACTCGATGCCGATGCGGTGCTCGGCGAGAAAATCCATCAGCGCGCGGTCTTCAATCGCCTTCACGCCGTGGCCGATACGCTCGGCGCCCAGCTCGCGGATCGCCTGCCAGATGCTCTCCGGACCGGCCGCTTCGCCCGCATGCACCGTGACGCGGAAACCGGCGTCGCGCGCCTGAGTAAAGTGGCTCAGGAACTCGCTGCCGGGAAAGCCCAGCTCGTCGCCCGCCAGATCGACGGCGGTGATATGATCGCGGTGCGCCAGCAAGCCTTCCAGTTCGCGCAGGCAGGCTTCGTCGCCGAAGGTGCGGCTCATAATGCCGATCAGGCGCACGTCGACGTTATATTTCTGACAGCCCGCTTTAATCCCGTCGATAACGGCTTCCACCACGCCCGCCACCGGCAGATTATGGTTCATCGCCATATAGCCTGGGGAGAAGCGCAGCTCGGCGTAGTGGATGCCGGCGCGCGCCGCATCTTCGACATTTTCCAGCGCGATGCGGCGGCAGGCGTCGAGATCGCCCAGCACCTTAACGCCCCAGTCGAGCTTATTCAGAAAGCTCACCAGATCGGGCTGGTTTTCCACGACCTGAACGTGGGGACGCAGCGCTTCCAGCGTGGCGGCGGGCAGGGCGAGGTTAAACTGGCGGCCTAAATCCAGAATGGTTTGCGCGCGGATGTTGCCGTCAAGATGGCGATGGATATCGGTAACGGGAAGGCTGGAATCGAACATGCTGCACTCTCTGACAGGAATAAAAGTGCAGACCATTATAGAAACAACTTGCGCAACATAGCGAGCCCTTTGCGCAACCCGCGCCGCAACTGCTGGGATAGTAAGCGAAAGGGCGGCTGTTCAGCCGCCCGTTGTCACGCCCCGAGCGCGTGCAGCGCGGCGATCAGGCGGCCCACGCCATCCTCCAGCTTGCTGCGCGGACAGCCGGCGTTAAGACGCAGAAAGCCCCGGCTTGCGTCGCCGTAGGTCGAGCCGGGCATCATCGCCACTTTTTGCCGCTGGATAAGCTGCTGCTGCAGCACCGCCTCGTCGACGCCGAGCGGGTTGAGATCGATCCATGCCAGATAGGTCGCCTGCGGAGGTTGCCAGCCAAGCTGCGGAAAGGCGCCGTTGAGCCGCTGCGCTATCCACTGCATATTCGCCCGCAGATAGTCGCGCAGCGCGTCGAGCCAGGGCGCACCGTGGCGATAGGCGGCGATGTGCGCCGCGACGGCGAGAACCGCAGGGGAAGAGAGGCCGTCCGCCGCTTTCATCTGGCGCAGCAATGCCTGGCGATCGACAGGGTCGGGAATCATTCCCCATGCGCCGGTTAGCGCCGGCACGTTAAAACTCTTCGATGCCGAGGTGAACAGCGCCCAGTCGCTGCACGCCACTTCGCTCCAGGGCAAATGCACAACATCAGCCATGACCATATCCATATGGATTTCATCGCTGATCACGCGGACCTGATAACGCTCGCACAGCGCCGCCATCTGGGTCAGCTCGTCGCGCGTCCAGACCTTGCCGGTGGGGTTGTGCGGGCTACAGAGCAGCATCACTTTGCAGCGCGGCCGGGCGAGCTGCTGCTCCAGCGCCTGCATATCGCAGCGCCAGCCGTGGACGTCGCGCTGCAGCGGCTGCGTCAGAATCTGGCGTTGACTGGCAGTCAACAAGGCATAAAAGGCGTCGTAGGCGGGCGTGTGGATCAGCACTTCGTCGCCTGGCGCGGTCCAGCGGCGCACCATCTGCGCCACCATATAGATCACCGAAGGGGCGTAGACCAGCGTGCTCTCATCCGGCGTTGTATGAAATCGCGTCTGCATCCAGTGGCAGACCGCCGAGAGAAAGTCGCTATGCTGCCAGCGGCTGTAGCCGAACACGCCGTGGTCGAGCCGCTGCTGCAGCGCCGCGCGAATAGCGGGCGCGACGGCGAAATCCATATCCGAAATAGTGAAGGGCAGCAGATCCGGCGCGCCAAAGCGATCGGCGACAAAATCCCACTGCGTGCAGTAGCTGCCGCGCCGGTCGATAACCTGGTCGAAATCGAACTGTTCTCTCATATGCGTTACACCGTCACATTCATCAGCGACGCCAGCTCTTCCTTAACGGACTGCACCTGGGGTCCGATCACCACCTGCAGCGTAACCGGGCTGAGATGCACCACGCCGATGGCGCCGTTGGCCTTTAGCGCGGCGTCATCGACTTTGCTCATATCGACGATGCGCAGGCGCAGGCGGGTCAGGCAGTTATCCAGCGAACTGATATTCTCCACGCCGCCCAGCGCCTCGAGGATAGCGGGCGCGTTATAGCCCGATTTGCCCGCGCCGGCGCGGCTCACCTGCCGCTCGACGCCGCTCTCTTTTTCACGCCCTGGCGTGGCGATATTGAAGCGAATGATGGCGAAACGGAACAGTGCATAGTAGCCGGCGAACCACAGCGCGGCGGCGACCGGCACCCAGTACCATTTAGTGGCGAGGCCGTGCAGGATGCCGAACACCACAAAATCGATGATATTGCCGTCAGTATTGCCGATGGTGACGCCGAGCACCGCCATCAGCGTAAAGCCGAGCCCGGTGAGCAGCGCGTGCAGCAGGTAGAGCGCCGGCGCGACAAACAGAAACAGGAACTCGATTGGCTCGGTGGTGCCGCCGACCACGCAGGCCACCACGCCGGAAATCAGCAGGCCTTTAATCTTGTGGCGATTCTCCGGCCGGGCGCAGTGGTAGATGGCGAGCGCCGCGCCCGGCAGGCCGCCGAGAAACGCGGGCATTTTTCCCTGCGAGAGAAAGCGGGTGGCGCTTTCCGAAAAGCCTTGCACTTGCGGGCAGGCGAGCTGCGCCTGGAAAATGGTCAGCGCGCCGCTGACGCTTTTGCCGCATACCTCCATGGTGCCGCCCGCGTCGGTAAAGCGAATAATCGCCACCAGAATATGCTGCAACCCAAACGGCAGCAGCAGGCGTTCGCCGGTGCCGAACAGCATCGGGCCAAAGTTGCCTGCGCCGTTAATCATCCAGCCGAGCCCGGCGATGCCGCGCGCGAAGAAAGGCCAGATCAGCGGCACCGCCAGGCCGAGCAGGCCGGTGACCAGCAGAGTAATAATGGGAACGAAGCGCGTGCCGCCGAAAAAGGCCAGCGCGTCCGGCAGCCGGATAGTGTGGAAGCGCTCATGCAGCCAGAAAACCACCACGCCGACAATCACCGCGCCAAGGATACCGGTGTCGATCGCCTGGATGCCCAGTACCGACTGCACATTGTTGGCCTTCAGCAGCGCAGCATCGCTGGTGGGTAAAATGCCTTTCATCGTGAGCCAGAAGTTGGTGCTGAGGTTCATCACCGTATAGCCGACAAACCCGGCGAAGGCGGCAACGCCTTTATTCTCGCGCGCCATGCCGAGTGGGATGGCAATGGCGAACATCACCGGCAGAAAGCGGAAGGCGAAGGCGCCGGTGGCCGCCATCCAGACAAACAGATGCTGCAGCAGCGGCTGGTCCAGCAGCGGGATCAGCGTCAGCACGTCGCGGCTGCTGAGCGAGCTGCCGATGCCGAGCATAATGCCGCAAAACGACAGCAGGGCGACGGGCAGCATAAAGGTCTTGCCCAGGCTCTGAAAGAACTCCCAGAGCGACAGGCGCGGAAGTGGAGCGGACATATTTTCTCCTGGAAAGAAAGTAACGGCAAGTCGAGGTGAAAAGATGATAAAACGTTTTACCATGGCGTTTTGAGCGGCCTGTCACATTGTGAACGGGTGCGATAAAGTTAAGTTTATT
Organism: Pantoea sp. NGS-ED-1003; assembly: GCF_000738765.1. NCBI lineage: Bacteria > Pseudomonadati > Pseudomonadota > Gammaproteobacteria > Enterobacterales > Erwiniaceae > Pantoea > Pantoea sp. NGS-ED-1003. The sequence goes on along the minus strand of NZ_JPQA01000001.1, from coordinate 454,134 downwards.
CGGCAGGTTTAACGTTTTACCTATATGATACCGCCATGTAAGAGCTTTCCCCGGGCGTGCAACATGTCGCAGCAAAAAATCACCATTAACGACGTCGCCGAGGCGGCGGGCGTCTCCGTCACCACCGTTTCGCTGGTGCTTTCCGGCAAAGGCCGTATCTCGCCCGCCACGGCGGCGCGGGTCAACGAGGCGATCGAGCAGTCAGGCTATGTGCGTAACCGCACGGCGGCGGCGCTGCGCGGCGGCGCCAGCGGCGTAATCGGCCTGATCGTCAGGGATTTGAGCCAGCGCTTTTACGCTGAGATGACGGCCGGGCTCAGCGAGGCGCTGGAGGCGCAGGACAAGATGCTGGTGCTGACCCAGAGCGGCGCGCAGGGTCAGCATCTGGCGCGCTGCTTCGAGTCGCTGGTGGCGCAGGGCGTCGACGGCGTGGTGCTGGGCGGCGATGCGGGCAACGGCGCGGCGCTGGCGACGCGCGCCGCCGAGCTCGGGCTGCCGCTGATCTGCGCCTCGCGCGCCAGCTATCTGGAGGGGACGGACAGCCTGCGGCCCGACAACGCGCTGGGCGCGCGCATGGCGACGGAATATCTCATTCGTCAGGGACATCAGCATATCGCCTGGCTAGGCGGCAGCGGCGCGTCGCTGACGCGCGCCGAGCGCATCGGCGGCTACTGCGCCACGCTGCTACAGTACGGCCTGCCTTTTAAGCCGGAGTGGATTATCGAGTGCGAAGAGAGCCAGAAGGCGGCGGCCGAGGCGACCACACAGCTGCTGCAGCGCCATCCGCGGCTGACGGCCATCATCGCCGCCAACACCGCCACCGCGCTGGGCGGCTACTTCGCGCTGCTGCGCAGCGGGCGCACGCTGGGTCAGGGCGCGGTTGACAGCTATTACGCGCAGCAGATGGCGCTGGTGGGTTTCAGCGACGAGCCGCAGGCGAATCTGAGCGATCCGCCGCTCACCTTTGTCTGCAGCCCGGCGCGGGAGATGGGCCGCGCGGCAGCGGCGCGCATCCTGCTGCGGCTTAGCGCGCCGGAGACCGCCAGCCAGCACATGATTTTGACGCCGAGCCTTATCGGCGGCGACAGAGTGCGATAAGCGCGCCAGCGCCTTTAATCGTGATAGACCTGGCTGCGGCCGCCGTCGATCACAATGTCGGTCGCATTGATAAAACGCGCTTCGTCAGAGGCTAAAAACAGCGCAGTATAGGCGACCTCGTCCGGTTCGCCGATCCTTTTGCAGGGCAGCAGATTTTGCTGCCTTTGCCGTTCCGCCGCCGGGTCCGGGCAGCTGGCCAGCCAGGCTTCCGCCGCGGGCGTCATGATCAGGCCGGGCGAAATGCTGTTGATGCGAATGCCCTGGCTGGCGTACTCCACACCCAGCGAGCGGGTCAGGCCGATCAGGCCATGTTTCGCCACGGGATAGGGAAAGGCGCCGGGAATGATTTTATGTCCGTGCACCGACGCGACGTTGACGATATTGCCGTAGTGGCGTTTTAGCATGCCTGGCAGCACGCTGCGTATCAGGTTGTAGGGCCCCTGTAAATTGACGTTGATACAGCGCTGCCAATCGTCGTCCGTCAGGGCGAGCGCGTCGCGAAAGACATTCACGCCCGCGCAGTTGATCAGGATATCGATATGGCCGAAGGCGTCCTCAACCTGGCGGACGCCCGCCGCAACCTGTTCCGGCTGGGTCACGTCCGCCACGCAGGCGATGCACGGCTGGCCTGTCTGCTGCTGCAGCTGCGCGGCCAGCGGCTCCGTCGTCTCCGTCGTCAAATCAAGCAGCGCGACGCGCGCGCCTTGCCGGGCGAAGAGCGAGGCGATAGCGCTGCCGATGCCGCTGCCCGCGCCCGTTACGACGACGGTCTTCTGTTTTAAACGTTCTGACATTTTCGCTTCCTTATAATGACAACGGTAAAATCAGCCAGTCGGCAAGCTGCCAGCGCCGGCCGTCGCGGGCTTCCTCGATCAAGGGCCAGTCGCCGCTGCGGGTCAGCCATTCGACGCCCTCTTCAGTGACCAGCAGCGTATCCTCGCTCTTAACGCCGCTCAGCGTAGGATTCCAGGCATGCGCGGTATCGGCCGCAATGGCGCCCGCGGTGTCCGGCGTAACAATCCAGTCGCGACAGCCGTAGCCTGCCGGACCGCCCTGATGGTGCTCGCGCCAGCTCTCCGTCCAGCCGTGGCGCCGGTAGGCCTGTTGAATCTGCGCAAAGAAATCCTGCCAGCGCCGGTTAACCGCGATAGCCTGCAGAATATCGGCATGGATCCCGGCCAGCGTGCCGATACGCTGCTTCAGCGCCTCATCAGGTTCGCCGAGATGCACCATCCGGGTCAGGCTGACGTTAAGGCCCAGCCGCTCCGCGCCCAGGGTGATCAGCATCTTTCTGGCCAGCCGTTTCGTGCCCGGCACCGGGTGTTTATACAGAGCGATGCGCTCGTCAGCCGCTACCAGGGTACAGACCGGGCGAATGCCGCACGCCAGGCAGCGTCCGACGATCGCCGCTTCGACCTCGCGCTCGCTGATGCCTGGACGAAGCGTGCGCGCCACCTCTTCGACGATGCAGGCGGCTTCCCGACCCAGCTGGCGGAAGCGCTGTTTTTCATCCTCATTCAATCCCTGGCGCAGCCGGGGAAGCTGAGATTCCATATTCACCGTCGAGGCGAGCGGCGCGTCGCTGCCCAGCCGCGCCGGCCGGCAAGAGGCCAGCGCCATTTCCAGCGACCCATACCAGGGATAGCGGCTGATTTCGCAGGCGAACGGCAGCGGCTCTTCCGCCAGAATGCGGGGCATTTCGTTATCCGGCGCCAGCAGCCGTACCCGGTCGGGGAAGATCAGCAGGCTGGCGACGCCGGTCTCTGCCCGCTCCACCACGTAATAGCTGGCGCCCTGGGTGAGCCAGGCGATGTTGTCCCGCCGGGTGAGCAGCAGCGCATCCAGCCGCCATTCGGCAAGGGCGCGCTGCAGGGTATGTAGCCTTTCGCTCATGACAATACCTCCACGCAGCGCGTCTCTTCAACGACGCGTTCGCGCCCCGCAATCAGGTCGGCGGCGCGGTGAGCCACCGCCATAACGGCCGCATTGGTGTTGCCGCTAATGATATTCGGCATCACCGAGGCATCCACCACCCGAAGTTTCCCTAAGCCCCGCACCCGCAAGTCAGCAGTCACCACGGCCATGGGATCCTGTTCGTGGCCCATGCGGCAGGTGCCGACCGGATGGTAGCCCGTTTTCACCATGCGTTTGCAGTGCGCGGCGATCGCCTCATCGCCTGTGACCTCGGCACCGGGAAATATTTCCTGCTCGATCATGTCGGCGATCGGCGATGCCGCTATCATGCCGCGCGCAAAATGAAAGCCGGCCAGCGTGCGCGCCAGATCGTCGGGATGACCGAAGATTTGCGTATCGATAACCGGCAGGGAGGCGGGATGCGCGTCGCGCAGCGTGACGCGGCCGGTCGCTTTCGGCCGCAGCAGCAGCGAGTTGATCGTCACGCCATGGCCAGGATCCCGGCCCATGACGTCGCGATCGAGATAAACGGTCGGCACGCAGAACATCTGGATGGTCGGCGTCGCGCGAAAATCGAGCGGATCGAAAAAGGCGCAGGTTTCCACGCCGGTGGTCGTTACCGGGCCGGTTTTAAACAGCAGATACTCGATGCCCGCTTTGATCATCGGCCAGCCGCGATCCTGACCGTAATAGCCGAAGGCGCCGCGCGTGGTGGCCACTACCGGCACCTCATAATGATCCTGCAGGTTGCGGCCGACGCCGGGCAGGTGGTGACGCAGGGCAATACCCCGTTCCGCCAGGTGATCCTGCGGCCCGACGCCCGACAGCATCAGCAGCTTCGGCGTCTGATAGGCGCCCGCCGCCAGAATCGTCTCTTTGCTCGCCTCGGCATGGTGGGTGACGCCGTGACGCCGGTAGCGTACGCCTCTGGCCTCCGTTCCCTCGAACAGAATCTCCTCAACCTGCGCCTCGGTTTCAATCACCAGACGGCTGTCGTCGCGCAGCGGCGCGATAAACGCGTCGACCACGCTGCAGCGCTTGCGGGTGCGCCAGTCGATGGTGTGCTGCATAAAGCCGACGCCGAACGGGTCGCCGGTGTTGAAGTCGGGCGTATAGGGGATGCCCAGCGCCTGCATCGTTTTCACCCAGGCCCGGCTGAGCGGACTGAAATGGCCGAGATGCGATACTTTCAGCGGGCCGCCGACGCCGTGATCGGGCGCGCCGAGATGGTCGTTGTCTTCAATGGCGGTGAAGTGGGGCAGCAGCGCTTCCCAGGACCAGTCGACGCCGGTATGGCGCAGCGCGCGGTTCCACTCCGCGTAGTCCTGCCGGTGTCCGCGCATATAGACCATGGCATTCACCGTCGAACCGCCGCCTAACACTTTTGCCTGCGGCACGATGACGCCGCGCCCGTCGAGCTGCGGCTGCGGCTGGGTCTGATGCATAGTTAGGTATTTATCGCTGGCGAGATATTTCATATAGCCTGCCGGCATCTTCAGCACCGGATGATAGTCGCCGCTGCCGGCCTCTAACAGCAGCACCCGGGCGTTGCTCTCTTTTACCAGGCGCGCCGCCACGATACAGCCTGCGCTGCCGCCGCCTACCACGATGTAGTCAAAACCTTTCATCTTGTTACCTTTATTCCGTAAGCGCCGAGTTCAGCTTGCGTAGCCGCCTGGCGGCGGGGTTGTTCTGCTCGCCTGGGTCGAGCGGAGTGAGTAAAAAACACCAGGAGGTGACCGCGCTGATGAGATAAAGCAGCGCGTAGCACCAGATGACGCCTTCGGTGCCGAACAGGGCGTTCAGGCCGCTATAGAGTGCGGGGCCAAAGAAGGTGGAGAGCCCGGCGGCGAAACAGTAAATCGCCATGGCGTTGCCTTTGTCTTTCTTTTCACACAGCGAGGAGAAGAGCGCGGCGGCGGGCACGTAGCCGCACAGCGTGATGCCGTACAGGCAGGCGAAGAGCACGCTGAGCGCGAAGCTGCCGCCGCTCCACTGCGGCACGAAGTACATCAGCAGCATCGAGATGCAGGAGCCCAGGCCGCCGAAGAAGGTCAGCACCTTACGCCAGCCGATGCGGTCGCTCAGTTTGCCGACGACAGGATTAAAGCTCATGCCAACCAGACCCATGATGGTGATCAGGCTGAGATATTCCGTTTGCGAGAAGCCGATGCGCTCGGTAAAGAAGCCCGGCAGAAAGATAAAAAAGCCAAAGTAGGGCGTGGTATTGATAATGCGCACTACCGCGGCGGCGGCGATGCGCGGTTCACGCCAGAGAATATCGATGCCGCCCATCAGCGTTCGCCAGACGCCCTGACGACGCTGATCCTCATCCAGCAGCGGGCCATAGCCGGTGCGCTCTTTAACGGCGACCAGCATCACCACGATGCCTGACGCCACCAGCACCAGCGAGAGCCAGAAGGTCGCGTATTCACCGATCACCCTGATGGAAAAAATCGCCACCAGCGAACCGAGCGTCGGCAGACCGCCGGTAAAGGCAAGCCAGAACCAGCCGGTAGCGGAACCGCGCATCTCCAGCGGCGCGGCGGACTGGATCCAGACCAGAAACGCATAGGCGAACATCGGGTAGGCGATGCCGCGCAGGCCGTAGGTCAGCGCGATGCCCACCACGCTTTGCGCAGGCAGCGCAAAGGCGAGAAACAGCAGCTCAAACACCACCCAAATCACGCCGCCAAGCAGCATGACCCGACGCGGCCCAATCAGGGTCGAAAGCGAACCGGCCAGCCAGGAGCCCAGCGTGACCGTTACGCCATAAAAGGCGATCACCGCGGCGGCGATATCGAGGGTAAAGCCGTGGTGGCTCAGGTAGGGCGCCAGATAGTTAGATTCCACGCCGTCGCCGATCATAAAAAGCAGCACCGCAATATAGCCCCAGGCGAGCGCCGGCGGGATGCCGAGGCGGCGCAGCAAAGGCGAGGGCACCGCAGATGTTATTTTTGTCATAGCAGGTGATTCCATGAGTAGGGTGTGGTTTCAGGCGAGATAGAGGAAGCGCTCGCCTGGCATCAGCAAATGAAATTTCTTGCCGGGATAGCGGGTCAGCAGGTCATCGACAAACCAGGCGGGGTTGTCGCTGTTGCAGCTAAAGAGATCGTAATGACAGGGCAGCAGCAGATCGCCGCCGATGGCGTGGTGCAGATCCGCCGCATCGCGAAAACTCATATTCGGCATAATGCCGCGTCGGCCGCGGGCAACATCGCCGCCGTTGATGGGCAGCACGCAAATGTGCGGCCTGAGCTGCGCCATCTGGCTCTGCAGCGCCTCGGTCACCAGGGTATCGCCGCTGTGCCACAGGCTGAGCGCGCCGCAGCGGAGGTAATAGCCTAAATAACGGTCGTTGCCCTCGTCATCGCGTTCGTAGTCGCTGTGCGCCGCGGCCACCGGCAAAATTTGAAACTCGCCCGCCTCAATCAGGCTGCCGGTTTTCGCCAGCCGCACCTGACCGCCGAGGCGACGATTTTCCGCCTGCAAAAGTCGGCCGTCCGGCGCCGGGATCCAGATCGGCAGCTGCGGCGCCTTCTCCGCCAGCGGCTCAAGCGTCGCCAGATCGAGATGGTCATCGTGAAAATGGGTAATCAACACCGCGTCGCACACCGCCAGCGCCTCAGGGGGCAATACCGGCGGGAAGCGGCGCACGAACTCCGTGTCGGGATGTCGCCGTTCGATGGCGTCGCTTAAGTAGGGATCGATCGCCACCAGATCGCCGGCGTGATTTTTAATAATCATGCCGGCCTGTCCCAGACTCCAGACGGCCAGCGCATGACAGGGCACCTGCGTGGTGGTGAGTTCTGCCGCCAGCTGATGCGGGTCGCGAAGAGCAAATGCCATGGTTTCTCCTCCGGGCTTAATGAAGCCGCACTCTAAAACAAGCGGATAACGGAGGCTGGAGGAGGCGTCACAGAAGTTAGTTAACGCTGTTTACTAACATAAGCGATACTGCATTTCTCACCTTATGGGGCTCAAACGCAATGAAGCAGATCGGCTTAAACAACTTTCAGGTGCGCAAACACAATAAAACGCTGTTTATGACCCTGATGTGGCGGCATAAACAGGTCAGCAAATCGCAGCTGGCGCAGCTAAGCGGGCTAACCATCCCGGCCACCACCAAAATCCTGAACGAGCTTATCGACGAGGGGAAAATCGTTCATTCCGACGTGGCGCTGAGCCATCGCGGCGTCAACGGCGGCAGCTATCAACTGCCCTCCACCGGCCCCTGGACGCTCTGCATGTGCATTACGCCGACGCGTATCGAATATCAGCTGGCGGACGCGCAGCTGGTCGCGCAGGGGGAGTGTCAGCAGCGTGCGATCGACGCCGCGACCCCCGACGCGCTGTTGAAGGAGACAGAAGCGTTGTGGCGGCAGGTTTGCCAGCAATGGCCAAAGAAAAAAATCAATCTGGCGCTGGCGGTGCATGGCCAGGTCGATCCCGTCACCGGCGTCTCGCAGCATATGCCGCAGGCTGCCTGGAAGGCGCCGGTCGAGCTGAAATATTTGCTGGAAGAGCGTCTGAGCATCGAGGTCAGAGTAGACAATGACTGCATCATGCTGGCGCTGGCGGAAAAGTGGCTGAACCGCAATCAGCAGAGCGAGTTCTGCGTCATCAACGTCGACTACGGCATCGGCTCCTCTTTCGTCATCAACGGCGAGATCTTTCGCGGCAACCTCTATGGCAGCGGGCAAATCGGCCACACCATCGTCGATCCGCAGGGCAGGCGCTGTAGCTGCGGTCGTCGGGGCTGTCTGGAAACGGTGGCGTCGCTGAGCGCCATGAAACAGGCGGCCCGCGCTATCGACAGCGCGGCGCCGCTGACGAATCGCGAACTCTTCGCGCTCTGGCAGCGCGGTGACGCCTGGATTATCCACTGGGTGAATCAGGCGGCCGAAGCGATCGGCATGAGCCTGTATAATTTCCTTAATACGCTGAATATTAATCAGATATGGCTCTACGGCCGCAGTTGCGCCTTCGGCGAAAGCTGGCGGCAAACCATTGTGCGGCAGATCGACTTCAACCCTTTCGATCCGCGCGACAGCGTGAAAAACAGGGCGACCAATATCCATTTCGGCCAGTTGGATCGGGCAAGCCAGCTGCTGGGCATCGGATACCTCTACGTTGAAAACACCGCGACCGGCTGACTTAGTAAACTCCTTTAACTAAAATCTGTGAGCCTCTGAACTTTCACTCTGCGTGAAGGGTGGTCATATAGCCGCACCTTGACCCTCCTGCGGAGTAGCGACGTGAAACAACAACAACAGCTCTTTATGCGTTATGTGTGGGGAATCTGCCTCGTGGCGGCGTGCGGCGGCTTGCTCTTCGGCTATGACTGGGTGGTAATCGGCGGCGCCAAACCCTTCTATGAAGCCTGGTTCGGCATTACCGATCCGGCCACCTCCGGCTGGGCGATGAGCTCGGCGCTGGTCGGCTGCGTGGTTGGCGCCGTGGTTTCTGGCTGGTCAGCAGACCGGTTCGGCCGCAAAATCCCGCTGATGATCGCTGCGCTGCTCTTCGTTACCACCTCGATCGGCACCGCGCTGGCCACCAGTTTCGAACTCTTTGTCTGGTGCCGCATTCTCGGCGGCGTCGGCATCGGCATCGCCTCGGCGCTCAGCCCTATGTATATCGCGGAGATCAGCCCAGCGGACAAACGCGGCAAGTTCGTTGCGGTTAATCAGCTGACGATTGTCATCGGGGTGTTGGCGGCACAGCTGGTGAACCTGCTGATCGCCGAGCCGGTCGCCAGTGAGGCTACCCAGGAGACGCTGCGTCAAAGCTGGAACGGCGAATATGGCTGGCGCTGGATGTTCGCCTCCGCCGCGATCCCCTCGACGCTCTTCCTGGTGCTGATGTTTTTTGTGCCCGAATCGCCGCGCTGGCTGGTGATGGCGGGCAAAAAAGAACGCGCCCATGCCATGCTGCGAAAAATCGGCCCCGAGCCCTATGCGCAGCAAACCCTGACGGAAATTTCGCTGGCGGTTGAAAAAGATAAAAACGCGAAGCGCGCTTCCCTCGGCACGCTTTTCGAACCCCGTATCGCGCCGGTGATGGCGATCGGCATCGTACTGGCGGTGTTCCAGCAGTGGTGCGGCATCAACGTCATTTTCAACTATGCGCAGGAGATTTTCGCCTCCGCAGGCTTCGATATTAACGGGACGTTGAAATCGATCGTCGCTACCGGCCTGATCAATCTGCTGGCGACGCTGCTCGCGCTGCCGCTGGTGGATCGCCTGGGCCGACGCAGGCTGATGCTGCTGGGCGCGGGCGGCTTAACGCTCTGTTACGGCCTTATCGCCGCCGCCTATATGCTGGGCATGCTGGGATGGCCGGTGCTGATTCTGGTGCTGGCCGCTATCGCCATCTATGCGCTCACGCTTGCGCCGGTCACCTGGGTGCTGCTGGCGGAAATCTTCCCGAACCGGGTGCGCGGGCTGGCGATGTCGGTGGGCACCCTGGCGCTCTGGATCGCCTGCTTTATCCTGACCTACACCTTTCCGCTGCTCAACGCCGGACTGGGCGCAGCAGGCAGTTTTCTACTCTATGGTCTGATCTGTGCCGTAGGTTTTCTGTTCGTGGTAAAAAAAGTGCCCGAAACCCGTGGCGTCACGCTGGAGAAACTGGAGGAGCAGCTTACGGGCGCGCCGCTGCCTGCGGCGAAAACCGCGCGTAACGAGGCGTAAGATTATCAGTGCAGGGAAATGCAGAAGGCGGAAAGGCTGGTCACGCAAGGTGACCAGCTTCTTCATCGCGAGGCGGGTTGCTTACTGCGGCATGCCTTCGCTGGTGGGCAGGCCGAGCATATAGCGCGACATAAACTGCTCCAGCGTCATGGTGTCGCCGTTCATGTTCACCTGGCCGCCGTTGTACTGCAGGCTGGTGACGATATTGTTATCCTGCTGCTGGGTCAGACGGAACATCTGGCCCATCGCCGCCAGGCCTTTCACCTGCTGATCCGCCAGCTTCTGCGCGTCGTCGCCGGTATAACCCTCGGCCAGGCCGACGTTGCGCATCACTTCGGTCGCCATCGGCATATTGATCACCAGCTTGGCCGATAAGCTCTTCAGCACGCGATCTACCATGCCGGAGAGATTTTGCGGCTGTCCGGTCACGGTAGCGGGATCGTTGAAGTTAGCGGTGAGGTTAAAGGTGCTTTCGCCTTTCTCGTTTTTCCAGCTCAGCGGCGCGATGCTGACCATCGGCGCGCCTTTCAGCAGCGTCGGCAGGTTATTCATCAGAATAGTGTTGACGCCAGCCTGGTAGCGAATCGGATCGTTAGCGAGGCCCGGCTGATTCAGCAGGTCCTGCATCTGCGCATGGTAGTTGTCGGAGAAGGCTTTCACCGCCTGGGCGTCGAACTGCGCCAGCTTCATGCTCAGCTTCGCTTCGCCGAAATCGTTGTTCTGCAGGTGCACGTTATCGACGCGATAGTCGATATTGCCGCTGATTTTGCCCGCTTTGTTATCAAACGACGAGGTGCCGTTGAGCTTTTGCAGCGTCAGCGCATCCTTGCCGTTGACGCTGGCGTTGAATTTCTCCAGCTCGACTTTCTGATCGCCGATGCGCACGCCTTCCGGCGTCAGGTGCGTATTGCCGCTTACCTTCACGCCGTTAGCGGTAAACAGCACCGGCATGCCCATCTCGTTTTTGCTGGTGATGGCGATGCTGTCGATATCGCTGTCTACCGAGACTTTATCGCCTTTGCTGTCTGCGCTGACGTTCAGCGTGCCGCCGTTGGTCGCCACGCGCTGGCCGGTCTGCGCATTCTGGTAATTAACCGGCAAAAAGTGCAGAGCGGTATCGGTCGCGCCGCTATAGCCGATGCGGGTATCCGCATTCGCCGGCGATTTATTGTCGGTCAGGGCGAACAGATTTTTCAGCGCATCGGTATTTTCCAGCTCGGTGTGCACCGACGCCATGCTCGGGATCAGCGTAAAGCGACGCAGCTGGGCGAACGGGAAGGGGCCATGATCGATGGTTTCGTTAAAGACGATGCTCTGGCCGGGCTTCAGGAAAGCGTTATCTTCTGTCTGGGAGTTGGCCTGCAGCACCAGTTTCGCGGTGCTGCTGAATACGCCGCGCTGGTAATCCTGATAGCTGAGCTTGAGGCGGCTGTTGGGCGCCAGAGCGTTAAGCTGCGTATTGGCGTTCTGCACCAGTTCATCCATATGGCTTTCCAGCTGCTTACCGGTAAACCATGCCGCGCCGGTCCAGATTACGCCCAGGGCGATAATCACACCTACGGCAACGTTGGTCTTTTTCATTGCTGAGTCGTCCTTATCCTTGTGTCCGCTTACGCCGCTGTCCGACGTCCGGCGAGGGAAGAAAAACGCCCGCGGGCGTTTTTCGCTAATAGATTGAAATAATAGCAGTTAGGGCCAGTTCCGTCAGCCGAATCAGCGCAATGCGTTAAAAACGCGCGCCAGGCGGCCGCTTCCGGTGGCTTTCAGCGCGCCGTCGCTGGCAGGAACAAAGCAGGATTCTCCCGGACGCAGCGTCAGCTGCTGCTGGCCCAGGGTCAGCGTCGCCTCGCCTTCAATGCAAAACAGGATGGCCGCGCTCTCCTGCGAGAGGATCTGCGGTTCGCTGTCCAGCGCGTGAATGGCGAAAGCGAAATCCTCCACCGGAATGGGGAAGTTCAGGGCGCGATCCTGCTGTTGCGGCTGGGTCAGCAGCTGCGACGCCGGTTTTGACTGAAACTTGACGTTGGCGAGCAGCTCGGGAATATCGATATATTTCGGCGTCAGGCCGGCGCGCAGCACGTTATCGGAGTTGGCCATCACCTCCAGCGCCACGCCGTTGAGGTAGGCGTGCGGCGTCTCGGCGTAAAGAAACATCGCTTCGCCCGGCTGCAGCGTAATCACGTTCAGCAGCAGCGGCGAAAACAGCCCGCTGTCGTCCGGGTAATCCGCCGCGATCGCCTTAATGGTTTCCCACGGCTGGCCGTCGCGCGCGTTGAGCGCGGCTTTCAGCACGCCCAGCGCCAGCGACTTCGCTTCCCCCTGCAGCGACAGCAGAGTGGTGAACAGCGTCGCCAGATTATCGCTGTCGGGATGCTGCAAAAAGTGAGCGATCTGCGGATGCGCGCCCGCCACCGGCTGCAGCAGCGAGGCGATCTCCGGCAGCTCGCGAAAGCCGTTCATCGCCTGGAAAGGGGTCAGCGCGTAGACCAGCTCCGGCTTATGGTTGGCGTCTTTATAGTTACGCTCCGGCGCATTGAGCGGGACGCCCGCCGCGTTCTCGCGTGCGAAACCCTCTTCCGCCGCGCTTTTGCTGGGATGAACCTGAATCGACAGCGGCTGAGCGGCGCACAGCACCTTAAACAGGAAAGGAAGCTCGCCAAAGCGTTTCGCCACCGCATAGCCCAGCGTCTCCTCGGGCGCGGCGTCAATCACGTCGCGCAGCGAACGACGCTCGCCCTTGACCTCAACCTGTGAAGAACTTTTGGGATGCGCGCCCATCCACAACTCCGCCATCGGCGCGCCGCTGGGATTGGCGATGCCGTAGAGTTCCGTTAAGGCGGTTCTGCTGCCCCACGCGTAATTTTGCAGCGAATTGACCATTTTTTGCATAATTAACCCTTTAATCACGGGAAGTTATTGCGCCTATTAAAGCAGAAAATGGCACCGTTAATACATATGAAGTGCAAACAGCGCGTCAGACTCGCATAATGTTAAATTCTTGTATGTAAGAATTCTACGCGTCCAGTGTTCTTCCCGCGCTGGGCGACCAATCACCACAACCTGTGCTAAAGGAGACGTAGACATGGCAGCCACGCGCATTGAAAAAGATTCAATGGGGCCCATTGATGTACCCGCAGACAAGTTATGGGGCGCGCAAACGCAGCGCTCGCTGGAACACTTCCGTATCTCGACAGAAAAAATGCCTACCGAGCTGGTCTATGCGCTGGCGCAGACCAAGCGCGCCGCCGCCACCGTCAACCGCGATCTCGGCCTGCTGCCGGCTGAACGCGCGGACGCCATTGTTAAAGCCGCCGACGAGGTGCTGGCCGATCAGCACAGCGGCGAATTCCCGCTGGCGATCTGGCAAACCGGCTCCGGTACCCAGACCAATATGAACATGAACGAGGTGCTGGCCAACCGCGCCAGCGAGATCCTCGGCGGCGAACGCGGCATGTCGCGGCTGGTGCACCCCAACGACGACGTTAACAAAAGCCAGAGCTCTAACGACGTCTTCCCGACCGCAATGCACGTGGCGGCAGTGATCGCGCTGCGCGAAAAGCTGATTCCGCAGATTGAAACGCTGAAGAAAACCCTGAGCGAGAAGTCCAGCGCCTTTCAGGATATCGTCAAGATCGGCCGCACCCATCTGCAGGATGCGACGCCGCTGACCCTGGGCCAGGAGATCTCCGGCTGGGTGGCGATGCTGGAGCATAACCTTCGACACATCGAGCAGAGCATTCCTCACGTCGCCGAACTGGCGCTGGGCGGCACCGCCGTCGGCACCGGGCTGAATACCCATCCGGAATATGCGGTGCGCGTAGCGAAAGCGCTGGCCGAGCTGACCGGACAGCCGTTCGTCACCGCGCCAAATAAATTCGAGGCGCTGGCGACCACCGATGCGCTGGTGCACGCGCACGGCGCGCTGAAAGGGCTGGCGGCCTCGCTGATGAAGATCGCCAACGACGTGCGCTGGCTGGCGTCAGGCCCGCGCTGCGGCATCGGCGAGCTCTCTATTCCGGAAAACGAGCCGGGCAGCTCTATCATGCCGGGCAAGGTCAACCCGACCCAGTGCGAAGCGATGACCATGCTCTGCTGCCAGGTCATGGGCAACGACGTGGCGATCAATATCGGCGGGGCGTCGGGCAACTTCGAGCTGAACGTCTTCCGGCCGATGGTGATCCACAACTTCCTGCAGTCGGTGCGCCTGCTGGCTGACGGCATGGACAGCTTTAACCACCATTGCGCCGTCGGCATCGAGCCGAACCGCGACCGCATTTCGCAGCTGCTCAATGAGTCGCTGATGCTGGTGACCGCGCTGAATACCCATATCGGCTACGACAAAGCGGCCGAAATCGCGAAGAAGGCGCATAAAGAGGGGCTGACGCTGAAAGGCTCGGCGCTGAAGCTGGGCTATCTTACCGAAGAAGAGTTTGACGCATGGGTGCGTCCGGAAGAGATGGTCGGCAGCATGAAGGCGTAATCCGCCGTCGTAATAAAAGGCCAGCGCTGCTGGCCTTTTTTCGTTATATCGGGCAGTCGACCCACAGGTGCAGCCGCGGGATCAGCAGGTTAAGCGGCTGCGCCGCCGGCTTATAGCGGTGCTGCACGTTATCCGCGTTGTAGTTCAGCAGTTCGCCCAGCACCGGCACCTGGCTGCGGTCGCGACACAGCACGACGATTGGCGACGGACAGGCGAGCTGCGTCTGTTTTTTCTCATTGGCGCGCCAGACGCGCGCGATCGGCTGCACCTTCACCGGGCGCTTGATCTTCAGCCGCGCGGTGGCGGGCAGGGCGCGCACGCTCTCCAGCTCATCCTGCACCTTTTCCGCCCACTGCTCGCGCGTCCAGGGCGCCTGCGCGCGGTTCGCGCTGAGGCTCTTTTCCAGCTGGGCGATAATTTCCTCGCGCTTTACGTTTTTAATCACGTGCTTGTTGGCCCAGCCGAAACGCAGGCTGTCCGGCGCCTGCAGCAGGGTAATGGTACGATAGGCGTTAAGGGTAATCAGGCCGCGCAGATGCTGGTGCACGAACTCAAAGCGCGCCTCGCTCGGCAGGCCCGATTCCACCGTGATGATCTGCTCCAGCCGCGCCTTGTATTGATTCACCTGCGCGATCTGGTCGATAAGGGCGGTTTCGCGTTCGCCTTCGGCTTCAATGCAGAGCGCGCCGGGCAGGCGCACGGCCGCTTTGGTGCTCAGCTTTTCTGACTGATGCTGCATAAAGAGCCGACAGAAGTGCGCCAGCGCCATCTCGCGCGCGGCTTCGCCCAGGTGCTGCTCAACGGCGATTTCGGTCACCGCGTCATGCTCATGGCCTTTTTCAATCGGCGGCAGCGAGAACACCCGCGCGATCAGCAGCGGCTGCGCCATAATCATCTCGCGCAACTCGCCCAGCGACTGTTCGAGGCGGTTAGCGCAGTCATGCAGGTCGGAAATCAGGTCGTAACGCATCAGCGGTCTCCATAGTTACAACATACCATAATGTGACAGAGATTGTCGCTGCATGCAATCTGCACTATTAGTTACAGCATACTTAAGATACTAATCAATAAAACCGTGCGGACTGACGGCTAAACAGGCAAAGCAGGGCGAGCGGCGCCGTTTCGGTTTTTTCCTTATCTCATAACATGTTATAAAAGCCGCTACTGTAAAAAAGGGTGACGGATGTGAATCAACGGAATAAACCCGGCGTGCTGGCGGTAGTGGTGCTGGGGCTGGTGCAGATACTCTCCTGGGGCGGCTCGTTTTATCTGATGGCGGTAATGGCGGCCCCGATCGTCGTGGAAACCGGCTGGTCGCAGCGGTGGGTCTATGGCGCGCTGTCGCTCGGCATTCTGGTATCCGGCCTGCTGGCGCCATTGAGCGGACGCATTATCGCGCGCACCGGCGGCCGGATGCTGCTGGCGCTGAGCGGGGCGGTGATGGCGATCGGGCTTGCGATAATGGGCTTAAGCCATTCGCTGCTGCTGTTTCTTGCCGCCTGGGTCGTTATCGGCGTCGGCATGGCGATGGGACTCTACGACGCGCTGTTCGCCACGTTGGGCACGCGCTACGGCAGCCAGGCGCGCAGCGCCATTACCAGCATTACGCTCATCTCCGGCTTTTGCACCTCGCTGGTGTGGCCTGGCACCGCGTTGTTGATTCATCTGCTTGGCTGGCGCGGCGCCTGTTTCGCTATCGCCGCGATGCTGCTGCTGCTGGTGCTGCCCGCCTATTTTTATGCGCTGCCGGATAAAGCGGCGGCCCTGAAGCCGAAAGCGGCGATAGCGCCTGTGCCGCAGAGCGATATCGCGCCGTCGCTGTTCTGGCTGCTGTGCGCCATTTTTACGCTCGCCTCGGTGATCATGACGGCAATCTCGGTACAGCTGATCGCTTTGCTGCAGGCGAGCGGCTACACGCTGGCTGCCGCGCTGGGGCTCAGCGCCATTCTGGGGCCGTGTCAGGTGGGATCGCGCGTCGTCGATATTCTGTTTAAACGCGGCCATCCCATCTGGACCGCCTTTTTCTCGGTCTGCCTGGTGGCGCTCGGCCTGCTGTCGCTGGCGCTATTCCCGCAGCTTGCGCTGCTCAGCATGGTGCTTTATGGCGCAGGAAATGGCCTGCGCGCCATCGTGCGGGGAACTTTACCGCTGGCGATGGTCAAACCGGAGGCGTATGCCGTAGTGGTTGGCCGGATGGCGCGTCCGGCGCTTATCGGTCAGGCGCTAACGCCTCTGGCGGGCGGATATCTGTTTGAAACCTTCGGCGCGTCCGCTACGCTATGGATGCTTTGCGCGCTGGCGCTGCTTAACGTGGCGCTGGTGATGCTGCTGAAAAATCGGCTGCCGTCGGCCCCGCCAGCGGCGCTTTAAGGGCAGGGCGGAGGCTGGCGCGGCGCGGGCTGAACAGCTTGTGCTGTCGGCTGCCGGGTTTTAATGAATACGTGCCCTGGCGCCGTCGCCTTGCTTCTAAAAAGCAACAGTGTTTGTTATATTTATTGCTCACTGAATGTTCACTTACGCGGCAATAAAACAATAAGATGCACCGCAACTCAGGATAATGAAATGCTTGATTACCGCTTCCCGACAGCTTTGCAAATGGTTCTTAGCGTAGCGATGGCGGAGCAAATGGGTAAACGCTCGACCAGCGCCATTCTGGCATACGGCCTTGAGGCGAATCCCAGTTTCATCCGTAAGCTGATGGTTCCGCTCACCCGCGACGGCATTATCGTTTCGACGCTTGGTCGAACCGGTTCGATTCATCTGGGGCGTCCGGCCAGCGAAATCACGCTGCGCGATATTTATACCTCGGTGATTGAGGACAAAAAGCTCTGGGCGTCGCGTCCGGACGTCGCGCCTCGCTGTCTGGTCAGCGCCAATCTCTGCTGGTACTTCAAATCGATCGCCGATGAAGCCGAGCAGGCTTCGCTGGACGTGCTGGAAAAACGCACCGTCGCCGACGCGCTCGAAGAGCTGAAGAAAGGCAACGAAACCGAGTGCGCGCCTGTTCTGGAACCGGATGCTATCGAAGACCTGTGCAAAAAAAGCCGCTAAACGCGGCTTTTTTTATGGTTAAGCAATTTCTTGTCGCGCTATTTTCTCCGTAAAGGATTCTGCTTCCAGCGCATGGCCAGCCACTCAAATTCCTGATACGTCGTGTCTGAGTGAATATGCTCTCTAATCGCCTTAATCAGGGGCTCCGCAATATCCCAGGCTTGAATAACAGTAGTAAAAGAGGTTCTCTTAATCATCCGCTCATCATATATCCCTTCACGAATACTGACGGCGACTCTCTCATAAAAATTTAAAATATATTGTAACTTGCGCCGCTCAAGCATCTCTTTTTCCGTTATGGTTTTACCTTCTCGCGGAAAAACATATGAACGGAAAGACTTACCTGAACGATTTACTTTTTTAAGAACGTGTAACGATTCCGTGTAATCTTTATCCTGGCGGCTTTCGAATAAAAATTTTGCGGTCTCTGTTTTTTTGGCTGTGCGCACGTTATAGAAGATGGCGCATGTAGCGACGATAACGCCGAGCAGGACGATGGCGTTACTGATAAATGGCCAGATAGTCAGGTTTGAAGTCATATTTTTCATCCATGAAAAAGGCGGGTTGCTTGCCCGCCTTATTTATTTTGCATCTGCTTAGAATCCGTCAAATTCGTCTCTTACTCTGTTCATACAGCCTCCCAGCATAGCCTTGTTGCTTTTGCGTTGATCGTTAATTCTTCACGATTTTGCTTCCTGGAAAATTAACCTGGCTGATTTTGCCTGTCAATTCGTTGTCTGCCCGGATTGCGTAGCGTTACGCAAATTTCACATTCCGCTTCCGTCATCTGAATAAAAGAAAGGGCGGTCGCTGACCGCCCTTACTCTTTACGCTGTCTGCATCGCCTCTTTCGGCGCCTTGCGCGTCACCAGCTTACGCAGCGTGACGTAGAACACCGGCGTCAGGAACAGACCGAACAGGGTAACGCCCAGCATCCCGGCGAACACGGTGATGCCGGTGACGCCGCGCACTTCTGCACCCGCGCCTTCGCCCAGAATCAGCGGCACGGTGCCGGCGATAAAGGCGATTGAGGTCATCACGATTGGACGCAGACGCAGACGACACGCCTCCAGCGCCGCTTCCACGATGCCTTTGCCCTGCATCTCCAGCTCGCGGGCGAACTCCACGATAAGAATGGCGTTCTTACATGCCAGCCCCATTAGCACCACCAGACCGACCTGCACGAAGACGTTGTTATCGCCGCCGGTCAGCCAGACGCCGACCAGCGCCGACAGCATGGTCACCGGCACGATCAGGATCACCGCCAGCGGCAGCGTCCAGCTCTCATAGAGCGCGGCCAGTACCAGGAACGCCAGCAGCACCGCCACCGGGAAGACGATAAAGGCGGTATTGCCCTGGGTCGCCTGCTGATAGCTGAGATCGGTCCACTCGATATTCATGCCGTTCGGCAGCAGCTGACTGGACATCGCCTCCAGCTGGGTCATCGCCTGCGCGGAAGAGAGGATACGCGGATCGGCGTCGCCAATCAGGTCCGCCGCCGGGTAGCCGTTATAGCGGATCACCGGATCGGGCCCGTAGGTGGTGGTGATATGCACCATGCTGCCGATAGGCACCATCTCGCCGCGATCGTTGCGGGTGCGCAGGTTAGCGATATCCTCCACGCTGTCGCGAAACTCGCCGTCCGCCTGCGCCATTACGCGCCAGGTGCGGCCGAAGCGGTTGAAGTCGTTAACGTACGACGAGCCGAGATAGGTCTGCAATGTGCTGAAAAGATCGGTCAGCGATACCCCCTGCGCCTTGGCCTTATCGCGGTCAACCTGCACGTCGAGCTGCGGCACGTTCGCCTGATAAGAGGAGATGGGATAGTGCATGCCCGGCGTCTGCATTACCGCGCCGGAAAGGGTGTTGATCGCCGTCTGCAGCGCGCCGTAGCCCAGCCCCGCGCGATCCTGCACGTAGAGCGAGTAGCCCGAACCCTGGCCGAGGCCCAGAATCGGCGGCGGCATAATCGAGAAGCCGAAGCCCTGCTGCAGCTGGGCGATCTTCGCGTTGATTTCCGCGTTAATCTCCGCCGCGCTGTGGGTGCGTTCGCTGAACGGCTTCAGGCCGAAGAACACCGTGCCGGTATTCGGCGTGTTGGTGAACTGCAGCGCATTCAGGCCGGGGAAGGCGACGGAGTAGGCCACGCCTTCGGTATTCATGCCGATTTCGCTCATCTTGCGGATCATCTCGTCGGTACGCTCCAGCGACGAGCCTTCCGGCATCTTCACGCCGCCGATCAGGTAGAGCTTATCCTGCGTCGGGATAAAGCCGCCCGGCACGGCGTGGAACATAAAGCCCGCGCCCGCCAGCAGCAGCACGTAGACGCCGAACACCGCGCCGCGACGACGCAGCGTTTTGCCGACCAGCCCTTCGTAGCCGTGCGCGCTGCTGTTAAAGAAGCGGTTGAACGGTCGGAACAGCCAGCCGAGCAGGCGATCGATAATGCGCGTCGGGATATCTTTCGGCGCATGGTGATCCTTCAGCAGCTTCGCCGCCAGCGCCGGCGACAGCGTCAGCGAGTTGATGGCGGAGATCACCGTGGAGATGGCGATGGTGACCGCGAACTGCTTATAGAACTGGCCGGTAACGCCGGAGAGAAACGCCATCGGCACGAACACGGCGCAGAGCACCAGCGCGATGGCGACAATCGGCCCGGAAACTTCGCGCATCGCCTGATGCGCCGCCGCCTGCGGCGAGAGGCCCAGCGCGATATTACGCTCGACGTTCTCCACCACCACGATGGCGTCATCCACCACGATGCCGATCGCCAGCACCAGTCCGAACAGGCTCAGGGTATTGAGCGAGAAGCCGAGCAGGTAGAGCACGCTAAAGGTCCCGACCACCGAAACCGGCACCGCCAGCAGCGGAATGATCGAGGCGCGCCAGGTCTGCAGAAACAGGATCACCACCAGCACCACCAGGGCGACCGCTTCCAGCAGCGTATGCACCACCGCGCTAATGGAGTCGCGCACGAATACGGTAGGGTCGTAAGGCGCGGCCCACTGCACGTCGTCCGGGAAGCGCGTCGCCAGCTCGGCCATTTTGGCGCGCACCGCGTTGGAGAGATCGATGGCGTTGGCGCCCGGCGCCTGGAAAATACCGATGCCGACCGCGTCCTTATTGTTGAGCTGCGAGCGCAGCGCATAGCTGCCGGAGCCCATCTCGATGCGCGCCACGTCGCGCAGCCGCACCAGCGAGCCGTCGTCCGAGGTTTTCAGGATGATATTGCCGAACTGCTGCTCGTTTTCGAGGCGGCCCGCAGTGTTGATAGAGAGCAGAAAGTCGGACTGCTTCTTCAGCGGTTCAGCGCCGAGCTGGCCGGCCGACACCTGCACGTTTTGCTCCTGCATCGCCGTGATCACGTCGGCGGCGGTCAGGCCGCGCGCGGCCACCTTGTTGGGATCGAGCCAGACGCGCATCGCATATTCGCCCGCGCCGAAGATCTGAATCTGGCCCACGCCCGGCAGGCGCGCCAGCTCATCCTTCACCTTCAGCGTGGCGTAGTTGCGCAGGTAGAGCGAGTCGTACTTACCGTGCGGCGAGAACATATGCACCACCAGCGTCAGCGTCGGCGACATCTTCTGGGTGGTGATGCCGAGGCGGCGCACATCCTCCGGCAGGCGCGCTTCCGCCTGGGCAACGCGGTTCTGCACCTGCACCTGCGCCTGATCGGGATCGGTGCCGGGACGGAAGGTGACGGTGGTCACCAGCACGCCGTCGGAACCGGCCACCGATTTCATATACATCATATTTTCAACGCCGTTGATCGCCTCTTCCAGCGGCGTCGCCACCGAGTCGGCAATCACCTTCGGGTTAGCGCCGGGATATTCGGCGCGCACCTGCACGCTGGGCGGCACCACGTCCGGGTATTCGCTGATCGGCAGCAGCGGAATAGCGATCAGGCCGGTAACGAAAATCAAAATCGACAAAACGGCGGCGAATATCGGCCGGTCGATAAAAAAGCGGGAAAAGTCCATAGCGGCAGTAGCCTCAGTTAGTTGGCGTTAGCCGCGCGCATCGCGACCTGCTGGGCCGTTACCGGCATTCCGGGCATAAACACTTTTTGCAGCCCGTCGACGATCACGCGGTCGCCCGACTGCAGCCCGCTTTTCACAATGCGTAAACCCTCGGCCATCGCGCCGGGCTGAATGTCGCGGCGCTGCGCTTTGCCCTCTTTATCCACCACATAGACATATTTGCGATCCTGATCGGTCAGCACCGCCTTGTCGTCAATCAGCAGCGCCTGGAACTCTGCGCTGCCCGGCAGGCGGACGCGGGAGAAGAGGCCGGGCGTAAACTGACGCTGCCGGTTATCAAGCTGGGCGCGCATGCGGATGGTGCCGGTGCTGGCGGTGAGCTGGTTGTCGGTGAAGTCGACCATGCCGCGGTGCGGATAGCCGCTTTCGCCCGCCAGGCCGATTTCGACCGGCAGCGAGCCGCGCTGCTGGCCCTGACGCGCCATCGCCTGATAGTGCAGGAAGGTGGTTTCATCGACGTCGAAGTAGACGTACATGCGATCCTGCGACACCAGCGAAGTGAGCACGCTGGCGCTGTCGCCGGCGGTCACCAGGTTGCCGGTAGTGATCATGGCGCGGCTGGCGCGTCCGTCGATCGGCGCGGTCACGCGGGTAAAGTCAAGATTGAGCTGCGCCATATCCACGGCCGCCTCGGCAGCGAGCACGTCCGCCTGCGCCTGGCTGGCGGCGGAGCGCCGCTGCTCCCACTGCTCACGCGAAACCGCCAGGGTGCCGATCAGCTTCTCGGTGCGCGCCGACTCGCTGCGCGCCAGCGCCGCCTGGCTGCGCGCGCGGGCCAGTTCGGCCTTCGCCTGCTCCAGCGCGGCGCGGTAGGTGCGGTCGTCGATGGTGAACAGCACCTGGCCTTTTTTCACTTCGTCGCCCTCGCGGTAGTTCACCGCATCGATATAGCCGGAGACGCGCGGGCGCAGCTGCACGCTCTGCACCGCTTCGATGCGACCGTTAAAACTGTCCCACTGGCTGACGGGCTTCATCACCACGTCGGCGACGCTGACCTGAGGGGGAGGCGGCGGGGCGTTTTGCGCCACGCCTTTGTCACATCCGCTGAGTATGCTGCTGAGCAGCACCGCGCCCAGAAGGGTTGAACCCTGACGAACCCACTTCGTTTGTCTCTTCATTATTGTTATTCCGCATAGCGTTAAAAAAGAGCCCACAAAGGCGGGCCAATATTTGCAACTTTTAAGATTGCAATTAATCGCGAGGAGTGTAGGCTTGGGCATCCAGCAACTGCAAGAATATCTGATACACTTTATGTGCGGTTTTGACTGAGACAGAGCGGGGCGGAGAATGTCCTTACGGCGAGTGCGGCATTTAATGTATCAATCCAACTTGCATTAAATGGCAAAGTCAGTCACCCTTAAAGTGTAATTGCAACTGATACTGATACTGTTCGCAACGGCGACGGGAGAAAATGGGATGATGAGCGACGCATTTATTCACGATCTAATCGACTGGATCGATAACAACATCGAAGCACGTCTGGATCTGGACACCGTATCGGAGCGCGCAGGCTATTCTAAATGGCACCTGCAGCGTATGTTTAAAGAGCACACCGGCTATCCGCTGGGTGAGTACATCCGCATCAAGAAGCTGAAGAAATCCGCGGATCGGCTGACCACCACCAATGAGCCGATCCTTAACGTCGCGATTTCGCTGGGCTTTGACTCGCAGCAGTCTTTCAACCGCAGCTTTAAACGCCAGTACGGCGTTGCGCCAGGCGCCTGGCGTCGCCACGGGGCGCAGATGCAAGCCATGCAGTGATCCCCGCAGGGCCAGCTTCGCTGGCCCGCGCTGTATCTGCCCGCTAAAGCTGGTATCATCAGCGTCCTGTTGTCTGGGATGCCATCATGTCGAAAAAACTCTGGATTGCACTGATCATCGTGCTTGCGGCCGCCTGGGCCGGTTTTAAACCCCATCTGAATGTTTCACCCACGCCTGAATCCGGCGACATCAGCTCGCTGACCGATGCGCGCACCGTAGCGCGTTACCTGCTGCAGCATCAGCAGCTGCCGACTTATTACATCAGCAAAAACGACGCGCGCCGCCGCGGCTGGGATCCCGCCAAAGGCAATCTGTGCGAAGTGCTGCCCGGTAAAGCGATAGGCGGCGACCGCTTCGGCAACCGCGAAAAGCGTCTGCCGCAGCGCAGCGGACGCTTATGGTATGAAGCGGACGTCAACTATCGCTGCGGTCATCGCGAGGCGGATCGGCTGGTCTACTCCTCCGACGGTCTGGTCTATATCACCACCGACCACTATCGCAGCTTTAAGCAGGTGCCCTGAAGATGCTGACCATTACGCTCGACTTTCGTCGCCTGGCGGATCGCGACGCGCTCTACCAGACGCTGGCGCAGCAGAGCCATTGCCCGTTCGCCTTCGGCAATAATCTGGACGCGCTGTGGGACTGGCTGACCGGCGGCATGGCGCTGCCGGCGCGCATTCATCTGCGCCACGCGGCGGAGGCGGAAAAACGCGACGAGTTTGCCGCCGTGCTGGCGCTGCTGGAAGAGGCGGCGCAGGCGCTGGAGGGCGACCTGCGCCTGAAGCGGGATTAGCTGCGCAGCGGCGCGAGGATCGCGGCCAGCGCGGCGCGCGCGGCAGGCGAGACGTCGCGTCCGCCGGCGTAGCCGTTGTTCTCCAGAATCACCGAATTCAGCCCGACCAGCCAGTCATAGATGTAGTAGGCAGTATGGTTGGCTGGTGCGGCGGAGAGACGCGTCAGCCGCTGTCCGGCAGAGAAATTAACGCTCGGCGCGGGCGGACGTGAGAAAATCGGCTGACCGCGATTGACGCGGCTCGGCGGGCGTTCGGCTTCGTCACGCTGTAAAAAGCCCAGCCAGGCGACAAAATCCCCCAGCACCGTCATGGCGCGGGAAACCTGACGATCGGCGCGCGACTCATGGGTAACGGAAGGGTTTTCCGGCTCGTGCAGCGCCTGCTCCAGCGACGTCAGCATATCGAGGCGGAAGCTGGCGACGATCAGCTCTTCAACCAGCCACTCCAGCGTGCCGCGATCTACATTCAGCAGCGTCAGCAGGCTGCGGTTCTCCGGCAGTTCGCGCAGATGATCGAGCCACAGCGCCATCACCTGGCGCGCGAAGCTCTGTCCTGCGGCGCTGACGTGATGCTGCGCGGTCGCAGGCTCGGCCAGCGGCGTATCGCTAAAGAGATCGAATTCAAATCCGACGCCGAAATGCTGCGCGGGGGCCTCGGCGCGGATCGCGGCGGTCGTGGTCGGCGCGTCATGCTGGCTGAGCCAGAGCTGACGCAGCGTTTCGCGCGGCGGCTGCAGCCGCTCCAGCAGTTCGCCGTGCAGGCCGGTGCGGTGCTGCAGACATTTCAGCAGGGTATCGGCGATGGTCTGCCTGCGCGCGGCCTGTTCGGCGCTCGCCTCGGCGTCGATCCAGGGCAGCAGACGACGCTCCAGCACGCTGTGCTGCAGGGCGCGCAGCTCGGCCAGCAGCCGATCGCGGCGCGCGTCGGGCTGCATCTCTTCCTGCAGCCACTCCGCCATGCGATCGACGCCGGCGCGATCGAGCGCCAGCATCGAGCCCCAGCGCTGGCCGGGCTGGCCAATCTGGCGCTGCACCGCCTCATCGACGTTGATCTGCTGATGGCGCGCGTCGTAAGAGGTGATTGCCCAAATCAGACGCGGCTTTTCGCCGTTTTCGCGCGGCGGCTGATGCAGCTGCCATTCGCGCAGCGCGCGGCTGGCGACATCGACATCCTGACGCTGGCTGGCGGCGGTGCAGACCAGCATTAAATCGACCCCCTGGCGCGTGGCGTAAAAGCCGGGCAGCAGGGCGCGTTTCTGCTCCAGCAGTCGGGCGCGCAATGGATCCTGCTGCGCCAGACGCTGACGCTCCTCCAGCGCCGCCGCATCGGCGGGCGCGCCGGGGGCGGGCAGATCGAGCATATCGGCGTCGTCGAACAGGGCGGTGCGCGGCGTCGAGCTTAAGGGGATAACCAGCTCCAGCGTCAGCAGCGCCAGCCAGCCGAGCGGCGCCAGCTGCGGCTTGCCGATGCGGTTGCCGTTCAGCGGACAAACTTCCACCTTCATCTGCTGATCCTGCTCGCTGGCGGGCGCGATCAGCTGTTCGCTCGGCAGCAGCGCGTCGTCTGCCAGCAGGCTGAGCGGCGCGAGCACGCGGCTGGCGCTGCGCAGCTGATGGCGCAGATGCAGCAGCGCGCGCAGCGCCTCGCTCAGCTCCGGCTGCGTCGGCCACAGCAGCGCGAAAAGCTGCACCCGGTCGTCGACGCTGAGCGCGGGCGCAAGCTCCACCGCCTGCGGCCAGAAATGGCGGTCGAGCCGCGGCTCGTGACAGCGGTGACGACGGCTCCAGGCCCAGAGCGTGACCAGCGCGTCGCTGTCGAGCCCGCCGACCGGCGCGTTGAGGCGCTGGCGCTGCAGACGCTGCAGCTGCTGGTCGAGCTGGGCGCTTTCCGGCTGCGGCGCCGCATGGCGGCAGCTCAGCACCAGACGTAAAATTTCCGCCTCGGTCAGCAGCGTCAGCTCTACCGGCCATTCGCCGGAGAGCGGCTCGCGCTGATGGCAGTAGCGGGTCGCCGCGGCGAAGTCGAGATTGCCGGGATTGATCTGCTGAAAGACGTTAAGGCTCTTTTCGCCCAGACGCGTCAGCAGCTGACCCTGGGCATCGGCGACCATTTCGCTCAGCAGCCAGGCTTTGCCCGCCTGCGACTGGCCGAACAGCGCCAGCGTCACCGGACGGGCGACCTGCTGGGCGAGCGCGTCGCTCTGGGCGCGGGCGCGGCGCAGCTGGCGCGTAAAGGTTTCCGCCTCCAGCGCCAGGCGCGGCGACGCGTCGCGGTGATCGGCGATCCAGCCCAGGCTGGCGTTGAGCGCCTCCTGCAGCAGGCCAAGTCGTTTTGCCAGCGTCTGCGGCTGGCGCGGTTTTACAGTTCTCATCGTTTGCAAAGGCTTCCGCTGTCAATCCAGTACTGGGCATTGGCGTTGCCCGTCGGCGAGAGAGTGTTGAGTTTCAGGCTCAGCTGCTCGAGCGGCACGCGGGTGCCGTCGTCAAGGCGCGCGTCGCTCAGCACCAGCCGCTCCGGGCCGGGCAGCGTCGGGCCTGGCGCCACCGCCAGCTTCACGCGCAGCACGCTCTCTCCGGCGACCTTGCGCGCCAGCTGAGCGTCGTTCAGCGTCAGGCTGTAGAGCGGCGACGCGGGCCAGCGATCGTTATCGAGCTGGCGGAAACCGAGGCAGACGTTGCCGCGAATGCGGAAGCTGCTTTTCCGGTCCAGCGCGAAGCCCCGGTCGTCGAGATCGATATCGCTGTAGCAGAGATTATCGTCGGTCAGCGCCTGGTTTTCGTCGAGCACGCCCAGATAGCGGATAGTCGAATAGGGCTCGAAATCGCCCGCGCGGAACCAGAAGCTGTTCAGGCGCAGATCCAGCGCCAGCAGGCAGAGCATCGCGCCGACCGCCGCGGTGGATTTCGGGTTGTCGATACGGCCATGTTTGTTGAACGGATACCAGTCGCTGGTGTGATAGCCCTCCAGCGACAGAATGCGGCTGCCCGGCAGCGGCTGCAGATGGCGCACCAGCGCCTGAATGCCGGGGAAGCGCGACGGGCGTCCGGTGAGCAGCAGCACGTCGCACTGATAGAGCGACACCACCTCGCACATCGAGCGCAGCGCCGGAATGATCGCCATGCGGTGCTGCATAAACTCGGCGTGCAGCTGGGCGAGACTGACGATCAGCGGCACTTCCAGCAGATCGAAACCGCTGTCGGCGCCCAGCGCGCGCTGGATTTCGCCGTTGATAAAGGCGAGCACCGCGTCGGCCGGACGGCTCTCCACCAGTTCGCCGAACAGGGCGTTGATCTCCGCGTGGCTCTCCAGCGGATCCCAGTTCTCGTAGCGCTCCAGCACCGCCTGCGCCAGCGGAATAAACAGCTGCAGCGTTGCCTGCTGGCGCAGCGTCGCCTGGCCGTCGAGGCGGCCGTCGTGGCCGAATAGTTTGTTCAGCAGCGGCTCGGCCAGCGTCAGGCCCGCTTTCTGCAGGCTCTGCTGCAGCGCAGGCAGGATCCAGAGCTGGATCACGTCCAGCAGAATATCGTCGCCCGCGACTTTGAAGCCTTCGCGGAACAGCAGGCGCGGAGTGATTTTGACGTTATTGCCCTGGCCGTCGTCGAGACGGTAGTGGGTAATCGCCAGATCGGTGGTGCCGCCGCCGATATCGATCGAGGCGATGCGCAGGCTTTTGCCCGGCACTTCATCTGCTTCGCGCGGACGATCCGGGCGCGCGGTGCTGCTAAAGAAATCCTGCGCGCGACCGGCGAAGTTGACCTGCGTTTCGTTGAACAGCCATACCATCTGGCCGCAGGTGGCTTCGTCCCACTCCATCTGCACGTCCGGCACCGGTTTGCGGCAGATCGGCGGCGCGGCGGCGTCGAACGGCTCGTCGGCGGCGTGCCAGCCCTCGGCTTTCCACACCAGCGCGATCGCCTGCTGCATGCGGCGGCGGAAAATTTCGCGCTCCGGCTTCGGCATCGCGGACGGCAGGGTAAGGATGACGTGGCGCAGCTGGCGCGGCGCGTGGCTCTGCGGCATGCGCTGGCGCTGCGCGGCGCTGTTCATCTGCATCAGCGCCTGCGCCAGCAGTTCGCACAGCATAAAGGTCATCAGCGAGCTGCGGCTGTAGTGGGCGGAAAAGACCGGCAGGCGATCGTCGTCGGCGAGCGCGTGCAGCGGCTCGCCTTCGTCGTTCAGCAGAAAGGTAAAGGGCGCGGCGTTGGCCTGCGGCTCGTTCGATCCCTGCGGCTGATTAAAGCGCCAGCCTGGCTGATAGCGCGCCTCGTCCCACAGATAGCGGCGCGGGCTGGAGATGCCGGTGCTGCCCTCAAGGCCGGCGCGCTGCAGCGCCAGGCGGCTCGCTTCGCGGCCGACGCGCGTCAGCGACGGCCACATAAAGGCGTTTTCGCGGCCGCTCTGCAGCGAAAAGCTCGCCTTGCCGAAGTCGGTTTCAGCGAACTCCAGGCGGCTGTCGAACAGTTCGTTATAGACCTGATGCGGCTGCGAGAGGTCGCGCAGCTGCAATTCGTAGGTCTGCTTCAGGCCGTTGCTCTCTTCGGGGTGATCTTCCACCAGAATGCCGCAGGTGTGCGAGTTGCCGACGTCGAGAATGATGTCGACGTTCACCGCCGGCGTCTGCTGGGTAGCGGCCTGCAGGTGAATATCGCTCAGGTTGAGCTGCTCGCCGAGCAGCTCCAGCAGGTTCAGGTAGTGTGCCTGATATTCGAACTCGCGCAGCGCCTGCGCGATCGCCTGCTCGCGGCGGTCGCCGACGCGGTCGCTGAACGCCTCGCGCAGCCAGCCGTCGACCCAGATATGATCGAGAAACTCGCCCAGCTCATAGTTGTGCCAGGCAAGCGAGAAGGTCACGCCGTTTTGCGCGTCGGCGGCGGTCAGGCCAAGCTGTTCGCCGCCATCCTCCTGCGCCACGCAGCGGGTATCAAACGCCAGGGTTACGCGATGGGTATTGCCCGCCGCGTCCGGCTGCGCCAGCGCGGTGAGGCGCAGGCGCGCCCAGTTCTCCGGGCCGCCGATAAAGCGGCGGCCGCTGGCGCAGCGCAGCATCGGCAGCGGCAGCCAGCAGTCCGCCAGCAGCGCCAGCGAGTCGGCCAGCGCCACGTCCGATTCCGGGCGCACCACTTCCGGCGCGCCGCCGTCCTGCGGATAGAGCAGAAACTTGCCGCTGTTGCCGTCGACGTTGAGGCGCAGCAGCGGGCCGTTCGCCGTCTGGCGCACGAACTGGCGGCGCGCCTGACCTGCGGCGATGCGCAGGCCAAAATCCAGAAACTGTACGCCGCTCTCTTCAATCAGCGTGATTTTTTGTTTGTCATCGATCAGGGGAGCCAACATGGTTACTTACTCTCACGCTTAATCGTCATCGGGAAGGATTTATCGTCGCTGAACAGCGCTTCGCACACGGCGGCGCCGTCTCCCGGCTTACACATCAGCTGCGGCATGCGGTAGCGCGAGCCGTCGCTGCATTTGGCAGTATAGCGGCTACGCACCGAGAGCTGGCCGCTGCCGAGCATGGCGGCGGTGACCTCGTCGGCGCTGCAGCGCAGGTTATTGCCCTGGGTGACGGTGGCGCTGCCTTTGCCGCCGCTGAGCTCATAGTGCAGCACCGGCGACGCGCCGCCCGGCAGGGAGTTCTGCATCACCACGCGCCAGCGGCCGTCGACGACGTTAATCGCGCCGGTGCGGACATCCTCCACGCTCATTTTCAGCGCGTCGCCCGCGGCGGGAACAGCGGGCGTCACGACGCCGGCGAGCGTTGCAGAAGGCGCAGGCGTCTCGGCGGGCGCGGCGACGCTGGCGGGCGTCTGCGGCAGGGTGGCGGCGAGCTTTTGCGCGGCGATCAGCGCGGCAGGCGGCGCGATAGCGGTGGCCGATGGAGCGGCGGCAGGCGCGGCCTGCTGCGGCGCGGCGACCGGCGTCGGCTGATGCAGCCAGAAAGCGGCGGCACCGGCAACGGCCAGCGCCACCGGCGCAAGATACAGGAGGCGGAAGGCGCGGCGCTGTGTGGCCGGCGCGACCGCGGGCGGGGCTGCTGATGTAACCGCGGGCGGCTCGACGACCTGAGGAGCTTCGACAACGGGTTCCGGCAGCGGCTCCGGCTCAGCGATCATCGGCACCATCGCCGGCTGCGGCTCGACGACAGTCAGTTCCGGCAGCAGCGGCGGCAGCGACGCCTCCAGCGTATCGCGCAGGCAGGCGAGCGCGTCGTCGCGCGTGCGCGCCTGCGCGTCGACAAAGCCCCAGAAGGTGATCACCGGCTTGCCGTCCACCAGGTAGACATACTGCTGATCGGGAAACTGCAGCGCTTTGCCCAGCAGCGCGCCGAACAGGCGCATCGCCGGATTATCGGCCTCGCGCGCGCGCGCGCTGAGATCCTGCATCTCCTGCTGCGTCGCCGTCAGCTGTTCCAGCGCCAGACGGCGCTCGTAATCGCTGGCGCCCAGCCAGGATTTTACCTTGCCGCTGAAGGGCGCGTACCAGTCGAGACGGTCGCCGCGCGCGTTGGGCTGAGGGATAGCCAGGCAGTTTGCCAGCACGGTCTGACGGCGCAGCCGCAGCGTTTCACGAATTTGCAGGGCGGATGCGTAGACCGGCTGGCCGTTTTCACCCAGCGCCAGCACCGCGTCAAGATTGCCGCTGCGCAGAAAAGTTTTTGCCACCTGTTGGGCCCTTATCGGTCGAAGTGTGAGGCAGAAAATCGTGTGATATCGGCGATTGGAGTGATTTTACGCGGAGCAACGGCAAATCAAACGCCGGAAAAAACGGTGATTAAGGGCGTTTTTCGCGCGCTGCGATAAAAAATGCGCAGCGCGCCCAGTTGGTTAAGCCGCGCGACGCGTCAGCACGGCATGCGCCGCGAGGCCGCCGACCAGCCCCCAGAACGCGGCACCGATGCCGAACAGCGTAAGGCCGGAGGCGGTAATCAGAAAGGTGATGGCGGCGGTGTCGCGCGTTTCCGGCTCCGCCAGCGCGCGCGTCAGGCTGCCGCTGAAGGTAGACAGCAGCGCCAGGCCGGCGAGGGTGGCGATCAGCGGCGACGGCAGCGCCACGAACAGCGCGGCGATAAGCGCGCCCGAGAGCCCGGCCAGCAGATAAAAAACCCCGGCCAGCGCAGCGGCCATCCAGCAGCGGCGCGGGTCGGGATCGACTTCGTCGCCCATGCAGATGGCGGCGGTAATGGCGGCGATGCAGACGGAAAAGCCGCCTAACGGCGACAGCAGCAGGGCGACCAGTCCGGTCCAGCTCATCAGCGCGGAGACCGGCGGCTGATAGCCGTGCGCCTGCAGCGTGGCGACGCCCGGCGCGTTTTGCGACGCCATGGTGACAAGGAAAAAGGGCAGGCCGACGCCGATCAGCGCGGTCAGGCTAAAGTGCGGCATGATGCCCTGCGGCAGCGCGAAGCTCGCCATTTGCGCCGGAAAATGGATCGCATGCCGGGCGAACGCCATCGCGACGCCCACCGCCAGGGTGGCCAGAATGGCATAGCGCGCCAGCCAGCGGCGCGCCAGCAGCCAGGCAAGCAGCATCGCGCCGCACAGCGCAACGTCGCTCTGCAAGCCGGTAAAGGCTTCCAGCCCGAAGCGCAGCAGGATCCCGGCGAGCATGGCGGAGGCCAGCGCGGGCGGAATGACCTTCATCAGGCGCGCAAACAGGCCGGTGACGCCGCTCAGCACGATCAGCGCGTTGGCGAAGATAAATATCCCGATCGCCTCATTGATGGAGAGCCCGTGCAGGCTGGTGGCCAGCAGCGCCGCGCCGGGCGTCGACCAGGCGCAGAGGATCGGCATGCGCGTCCAGAGCGACAGGCCCAGCGAACAGAGGCCCATCGCGATGCCCAGCATCGACAGCCAGCCGCCGATCTGCATCGGCGAAGCGCCAGCGGCCTGCGCCGCCTGAAAAATAATGGCTGCTGAACTGCTGTAGCCGACCAGTACCGCGACGAAACCTGACACCAGCATGGGAAAGGAAAAGGCGGATCGCGCCGTTATGCGCTGCATAAAACCTCCACTGTGCGTTATAACGCACATGGTAACAGTGTGCGCTATAGCGCTCAAGTGCTACACTGCCGCCATGATTTCAGGAGAACCACATGGAAAATCTGCATCAGCATCTTAGCGAGGCGCTGAAACAGCTGCGTCAGGCCAACGGCTGGAGCCTGACGCTGGCGGCGGAACGCACCGGCGTCAGCAAAGCGATGCTCGGCCAGATCGAGCGCGGCGAATCCAGCCCGACGGTGGCGACGCTGTGGAAAATCGCCACCGGTTTTAACGTTCCTTTCTCGTTTTTCATTCAGGGCAACGGGCTGCAGAGCGGCGATAGCGCGCGCTTCAGCCAGCCCAACGCGCAGATGACGGTGCGGCCGCTGCTGCCTTACGACGCGCGGCTGCGCTTCGATCTCCTGGCAGTCGAACTGGCGGCGGGCGCGCAGAGCGACTCCTCGCCGCACGAGCAAGGCTGCGTAGAGCAGGTGGTGGTGATTGAGGGCGAACTGCTGCTCGGCACGGGTGGCGTCTGGCGTCGGCTGCAAACGGGCGAAGCGCTGCAGTTCGCCGCTGACGTGGCCCACAGCTATCGCAATCCGCTCGCCACGCCGCTGCGCTTTCACAGCCTGATCCACTACCTGCAGCGTCCTGACCTTACAAATTGATACGAAGGTAAACTACACAGTTTACCTTCGTATCTCTATACTGGCGCTAACGTAAGGAGAAAGGCGATGAGCGAACTCACTGAAGCCGCCGCAGCGCTGCGCATGCTGACGGGCAAGCTAAGCCGCCGGCTGCGCGAATCCGCGCCGCCGGGCGATCTTACCTGGTCGCAGGTGTCGGTGCTGGGTTACCTGGTACGCGACGGCGCGATGACCATCACCGGGCTGGCTGCTGCGGAAGGGGTGCGCACCCAGTCGATGGGCGCCACCGTCGCCAGTCTGCTGGCCGCGGGCATGGTGCAGGGCGAAGCGGATCCGCACGACGGCCGCAAAACCCGCTACACGCCGACGTCGGCCGCCTGCGCGCTGATCGCCGCCAACCGCGCGATGCGCGACGACTGGCTGGTGCGCGCCATCGACACCCGTCTCAGCCCCGACGAGCGCCAGCTGCTGATCGCCGCGATCCCCTTACTGCAACGACTCGCCGACAACGCATCCTGAGAGGACTTTCCATGGCTCTGACTACCCTTGATACCCATACCGCACTGATTATCATCGACCTGCAGCACGGCATCGTTCGACTGCCGGTGGTGCATGAGCCGCAGCCGGTGATCGACCGCTGCGCGCAGCTCGCCGCGGGTTTCCGCGCCCGACAGCTGCCGGTGGTGCTGGTGAACGTCGCCGGCGGCGCGCCGGGCCGTAACGAGCAGGGCAGCCACAGCGGCGAACTGCCGGCCGACTGGGCGACGCTGGTGCCGGAGATGACGCCGCAGCCGGGCGATATCACCGTCACCAAGAAAACCTGGGGCGCCTTTCACCAGACCAGTCTGCATGCCGAACTGCAGGCGCGCGGCATCACCCAGGTGGTGATCTGCGGCATCGCCACCAGCATCGGCGTCGAATCCACCGCGCGTCAGGCGTATGAGTTAGGTTACAACGTCACCTTAGCCACCGATGCCATGACCGATCTCAATCTCGACACCCATAACAACAGCGTTAAGCTAATCTTCCCGCGCCTTGGCGAAACCGGCACCAGCGCCGGGGTGCTGGCGCTGGTCGACGCGCGCTAACATGGCGACGGCGCAGGCGGGCCTGACGCGCTGGGCCGGGCTGATCCTCAGCTCGGCGGCGCTGGTGGCGGTGCTGGAGTGGCTGCATATTCCGGCCGCGCTGCTGCTTGGTCCGATGTTCGCCGCCATCGGTTTCGCCGCCTCCGGCCGCGCGCTGAAAATCGCGCGGCCGCTGTTTAACGGCGCGCAGGCGACGGTCGGCGCGATGATTGCCGCGGCGATCCCCGCCTCGATATTTCATGAAATTGCGGACGACTGGCCGCTGTTTGTGCTGTGCGTCGGCGCGGTGATCGTCGCCAGCCTGGCGCTGGGCGGCCTGCTGGCGCGCTTCCGGGTGCTGCCGGGCTCGACCGCCATCTGGGGCTCGTCGCCCGGCGCGGCGACCGCCATGACCCTGATGGCGGAGAGTTTTGGCGCCGACGTGCGTCTCGTCGCATTTATGCAGTATCTGCGCGTGATGATGGTGGCGCTGGTCGCCACCCTGGTGACGCGCCTCTGGACCCACGAGGGCAGCGCGCCCGCCGCCTCGCCGGCGCTCGATCTCTTCGCGCCTTTCGCCCCGACCGCCTTTCTCTTGACGCTGCTGACCATCGCCGCTGGCCTGCTGGCGGCGCGTCTGCTGCGCATTCCCGCCGGTCCGATGCTGATGACGCTGATTATCGCCTCGCTGGCGCAGGATATCGGCGGCGTCGCTATCACGCTGCCGAAGTGGCTGCTGGCGCTGGCATACGCCTTCGTCGGCTGGGGCATCGGCCTGCGCTTCAGCGCCGATATTCTGCGCTACGCGGCGCACGCCTTGCCGCGCGTGCTGCTGTCGGTGCTGACGCTGATCGCCATCTGCGGGCTGTTCGCTTTTCTGCTGGTGAAGTTTGCCGGTATCGATCCGCTGACTGCCTATCTGGCGACCAGTCCGGGCGGCGCCGATTCAGTAGCGATTATCGCCGCGTCGAGCAACGTCGATATGCCGTTTGTGATGGCGATGCAGACCGGGCGCTTTATCGTGGTGATGTTCACCGGCCCGATCCTGTCGCGCTGGATCGCCAACTGGATGGCGCGGCGCGCGCCATAAAAAAAAGCCCCGGTTTCTGGCCGGGGCGACAGGGCTTACTGAAAGGCGTAACTCAGCGTCAGCCCGACGCTGTAATTGCGCCCTGGGGCCGGTTCGAAGTAGCGTCCGTTGCCTTCGTTAACGATCACCGAGCCGACGTAGTTGCGGTCGAAAAGGTTATTGACGCGGCCGAAGAGATCGAGCGTCCAGTTCTGCACTAGCCATTTGTAGCCGCTGTTAAGCGCCGCGACAGTATAGGCGGGTGCCTTTACATCGTTCTCGTCATCGGCGGCGATATCGCTCATATAGCGCATCTCCGCGCCCGCATAAAAGCCCTGTTCCGGCGCGTAGGCCAGACTGGCGTAGAGCATATTGCGCGCAATGCCGGGAATACGGTTGCCGTCGCAGTTCGCGTCGCCGCAGGCGTTGCTGCGATAGCGCGCGTCGAGCAGCGTCCAGGCCGCCTTCGCGCGCCAGTCGGCGGCGAACTGCTGATCCACGCCCAGCTCCAGGCCGCGCCGGCGGGTTTGCCCGGCGTTTTTATAGGTGGTGCGGCCGCCGAGGCTGGTATCGGTGACGATTTCGTTTTGGGTGTCGGTCTGGAACAGCGCGGCGGTGATCAGGCCGTTGCCGATGCGTTTTTTCGTCCCCAGCTCGACCGTGTCGCTGGTCGCCGGTTTCAGGCCGGTATTCAGGCCGGTTTCGCCGTCGCCGCGATAGGAGAGCTCATTGATGGTCGGGGTTTCAAAGCCGCGGCCCGCCGAGAGATAGGCGTTCCAGCTGCTGTCGATCGCGTACTTCAGCGACGCGGCGGGCAGCCATTTGTGGTAGCGCGCGTCGCCGCTGTCGTCGCCGTTGGCGGCGGTAATGTAGTTGTCGTTGGAGTCGAAATTAACCGTGCTGTAGCGCAGCCCGGCGTCCAGCGACCATTTGTCGGTGAGCTGCCAGGCGGTCTGCAGGTAGGGATCCAGGTTCCACATCAGGTTGCGTTCGTTACGGCGAATGTTGCCCTTCACGCCGAGGTCGTCGCCGCTGAAGTTTTCGAAACCCTTGCGGCGCTCGGTCATGGTTTCATAGTCGAGGCCGCCGGTCAGCGTCACCGGCACGCTGAACAGGCTGTCGCGGTGGGTCCAGCGCGTGTCGATGCCCTGATAGTGGCGCGTCAGGTCGATAACGCCGCCAGGATGCTTCGGGCTGAGCTGCACATTTTTCGGGATCGACTGATACTGGGTGGTTTCGCGGATCCCGGCGTACATCATTACGCTGAGATCGTCGTTTTCGCCCATCTGGCGCTGATAGTGCAAGCCGCCCTGGGTCTGATCCACCGTTTTACGCGTGTTGTAGAGCGTGACGTTGCTGACCACCTGGCGCGGGTTGGCGCGCCACTGATCCGGCGTCAGACCGCCGGGATCCTGCGCCTCAATGTGCACGCTGTTGAACAGCAGCGTCAGGGTGCTGACGTCGTCGATGCGCACTCCCAGCTTCGCGTTGCCGAGGTTCTTCTGCGCCTCGCTGTGGTCGCGGTAGCCGTGCGTGGTAAAGCGCGAGGCGGAAACGGTGTAGTTGACGTCGCCCGCCTGGGTGCCGTCGCCGGTCGCGCCGCTCGCTTTGACGCTGTTGCGCCAGCTGCCGTAGCTGCCGTACCAGCTGCCTGCTTCCAGCGTCGTCGGCTGCTGGCCGGTCTGGGTATCGACGTTAATCACGCCGCCCGAGGCGTTGCCGTAGAGCGCGGAAAAGGGGCCGCGCAGCACCTCGATATGGTCGATGGAGCCGATATCGATATTGGAGGTTTGCCCCTGACCGTCGGGCATGGTGGCGGGAATGCCGTCGACGTAGAGGCGCAGTCCGCGCACGCCGTAGGTGGAGCGCGAACCAAACCCGCGCACCGAGAGCTGCAGATCCTGCGCGTAGTTTTGACGGTTCTGGATTTGCAGGCCCGGCACGCTGCCGAGGTTTTCTGACAGATTGACGCGCGGCGCCGCCTGGCGCATATCCTCGCCGCTCACCACGCTGACCGCGGCGGGCGTATCGAGTTCGGAGAGACCGGTTTGCGCCGGCGCGGCGCTGACCACCATGGTCGCGCTGCCGGTATCAACAGCCGCCAGCAGCGGCAGCGGCAGCATAGCAGGCAGCAGCACGCTGACCTGTCGCAGTGATGCAATTTTCATGAATGAAAGACCGTCATTAAGAGATGAAATGAACCAAAAGGAACATTGTGCGCGTATGTTACGGCTTTTTACGATTATTTGAAAAGCGTAAATAATAAGGTCGTTTTATGCGAAATTCAGCGTCGAAAAATGTTTTTCCCGACTGGATTTTTCGTGACTTTCCCTTCAGTGTTAAATGCTTAGTTTACGGACAACCCGAGGAGTCAGTATGAGTCAACAACCCGCCGTCGCCGTATTAGGTTTAGGCGCCATGGGGCACGCATTCGCCGCCAACCTGCTGAAAAAGGGGTTTACCGTCTATGGCTGGAACCGCACGCGGACGCGCGGCGAAGATCTGATCGCCTCCGGCCTGACGCTGAGCGACAGCCCGGAAGAGGCGGTACGCGACGCTGACGTGGTTATCGCCATGCTCTCCGACGGCGACACCACGGAAAACACGCTGCATCAGGTGAAAGAGGCGCTGAAGCAGGGCGCGACCCTCGCGCAGATGGGCACCATCGGCGTCGAGAAAACCGACACCCTGATCGGCTGGTTCGCCAGCGAGCGCCCGGACGTGGCGTTTATCGACGCGCCGGTTTCCGGCACCAAAGCGCCGGCCGAGAATGCGCAGATCCTGGTGATGGCCAGCGGCGATCGGACGCGCGCGCAGGCAGCGGAAACGGTCTTCGCCGCGATTGGCAAAGGCACGCAGTGGCTGGGCGAGGCGGGCAAATCGTCGCGCATGAAGCTGGTGGTCAACAGCTGGCTGATCGGCCTGATGCAGAGCCTGGCGGAGAGCACGCGCCTGGCAGAGGAGTTTGGCTTTACGACCGAGGACTTCTGGAAAGTGCTGGACGGCGGCCCGCTGGCGGCGCCTTACGCCAAAGCGAAGCTCGCGATGATCGCCAGTGAAGATTTCACGCCGCAGATGAGCCTGGTATGGGCGCTGAAAGACGCGAAGCTGGCGTTAGAAGCGAAGGGCGACGCGAAACTGCCCGCACTGGAGCAGATCGCCGCACTCTGGCAGCAGGCGGTCGACGCCGGCTACGGCGAGCAAGATCTGGCGTCGATCCATCGCTATCTGAAGGAATAATCGTGACGGCGCGGCTGTCGTTCGATTTCACCTCTCGTCCGCTGGTCTCTTACGCCCATGACTACGCGCACGGCGACAGCGAACCCTGGCATCATCACAGCTGCGCGCAGCTCATTCATACGCTGAGCGGCGTGGTGCGCGTCGATACCGCGCAGGGCAGCTGGATCGTTCCGCCGGGCCGCGGCGTCTGGCTGCCCGCCTACACCCGCCATGCGCTGCAGATTACCGGTCCCGTCGCTGCGCGTACCTTATTCGTCGATCCGCTGGCGCGCGCCGACCTGCCTGCCAGCTGTCAGGTGGTGCCGATATCGCCGCTGCTGCGCGAGCTGATCGTCAGCGCGCTGCCCTTGCCGGAGATTTACGCGCCCGGCAGCCGCAGCGAGCATATCTATGAATTGATTCTGGATGAGCTGCGCGGTCTGGACGTGCTGCCGTTCAATCTGCCGGAGCCGCAGAGCGCGCGGCTGCAAAAGCTCTGCCGCGCTATCCAGCAGGCGCCGGGAGATCGCTGGACGCTGGAGGAGGGGGCGCGGCGGTTAAACCTCTCCAGCCGCACCCTTGCGCGCCACTTTCAGCGGGAGACAGGGCTGCATTTCAGCGACTGGGTGCGTCGCGCGCGCCTGGTCATCGCCCTGACCCGGCTGGCGCAGGGCGAGCCGGTGCTGGGCGTGGCGCTCGATCTCGGCTATGACAGCCCCAGCGCCTTTAGCGCGATGTTTCGTCGCCTGCTGGGGGT
This sequence comes from Pantoea sp. NGS-ED-1003, assembly GCF_000738765.1. Classification (NCBI taxonomy): domain Bacteria; kingdom Pseudomonadati; phylum Pseudomonadota; class Gammaproteobacteria; order Enterobacterales; family Erwiniaceae; genus Pantoea; species Pantoea sp. NGS-ED-1003. The sequence goes on along the minus strand of NZ_JPQA01000001.1, from coordinate 415,566 downwards.
TGCGCCTGCTGCCTATTTTCCACAGGCAGAGAGGCCGTCGCCGCATTAAGCAGCGCCTGCAGGGAGGCGCGGGCAATATCGCTGTCGATGCTGACGCCCCAGGCGCGATCGCCCTGGCTATTCAAACAGCAGACGTAGGCGACCGAACGGCTGTCGCTGCGTTTGCCCAGCGTATGCTCGTGGTAATCCGCAATCGTCAGCTCCAGCCCCAGCGCGCGACGCAGTGCATCCACCGCCGCCGACAGCAGTCCGTTACCGCTGCCGCGCAGGCGACGAATGCCGCCGTTTATCCCCAGGCTCGCCTCAAGCCGGGTCATATCGCCGTCGCTTCGGCTTTCCGCCTCCAGCAGCGTCAACGTCGCCTGCTCTACGCCATAGTGCAGGCAGAAGCAGCGCCAGATGGCGCGCTGCGTCATCTCCTTGCCGTGGCGGTCCGTCTCTTGCTGCACCCGCTGGCTAAAATCCTGCATCAGCGCGCGCGGTAGCGTCAGGCCATGATTTTGCTCCAGCAGCCAGGCGGCACCGCTCTTGCCCGACTGGCTGTTGACGCGGATCACCGCCTCATAGCTGCAGCCGATATCGGCCGGATCGATCGTCAGGTAAGGCATCTGCCAGATCGTCTCCTGCCGCTGCTGACGCAGGGCGAAGCCTTTGCGGATCGCATCCTGATGCGAGCCGGAAAAGGCGGTAAACACCAGCTCGCCCGCATAAGGATGACGCGGATGCACCGGCAGCTGGTTGCAGCGCGTCACCACCTCCGTCACCTTGTTGATATCGCTGAAGTCAAGATGAGGCGCGATCCCCTGGCTATAGAGATTCAGCGCCAGCGTAACGATATCGACGTTGCCGGTGCGCTCGCCGTTGCCGAACAGGCAGCCTTCAACGCGATCCGCGCCCGCCAGCAGCGCCAGCTCCGCGCAGGCGGTGCCGGTGCCGCGATCGTTATGGGGATGCACGCTAATACAAACGGCATCGCGGCGGCTGAAGTGGCGGCAAAAATATTCAATCTGATCGGCATAAACGTTCGGAGTATTGACCTCTACGGTTGCGGGCAGATTGACGATCATCGGACGGGCGGCGCAGGGCTGCCAGATATCCGCTACCGCCTCGCAGATCGCCAGCGCGAATTCCGGTTCAGTAAAACAGAAGGTTTCCGGGGAGTATTCAAACGTCCATTGCGTTTCAGGCCGGGCGTCGCAGCCGTCGCGGATCTGACGCGCGCCCGCGCAGGCCAGCGCGACGATCTCCGCCTGGCTCTGGCCAAATACCCGTTCGCGAAACAGCGGCGCAGTGGCGTTATAGAGATGCAGAATAGCGCGCGGCGCACCCTGCAGCGCCTCGAACGTACGGGCGATAAGCGCTTCGCGCGCCTGCGTCAGCACCTGAATAGTGACCGCTTCGGGGATGCGGCGCTGCTCAATCAGATCGCGCACAAATTGAAAATCGGTTTGCGATGCGGCGGGAAAGGCGACCTCTATCTCTTTAAAGCCGCAGGCCAGCAGCAGATCCCAAAACGCCAGCTTGCGTTCTGCGTCCATCGGTTCCGCCAGCGCCTGATTACCGTCGCGTAAGTCGGTGGAAAGCCAGCGCGGCGCCTTTGTCAGCTGGCGATCTGGCCACTGACGATCGGGCAGGGCGATGACGGGAAAAGCACGGTACTTCTCTGTGGGTTGCGTCAACATAAAGCCTCCTTGTGGTGTCAGCGCAGTCTGCCGTGTCGCACCGCGCCGCCGCGCGCGCAAAAATGACAACCGATAACGCAAAAGCGACAGCCTTATGCGGCTGCCGGCTAACCTCATGCGGAATCGGCATCGGCGTTTCTCAACGTCCGGTTTATGCTGGTTTTTTTTGCGCCAGGAGAAAACAGGATGAAATACCACGCTCTTTACATCGCGCTTGCGCTGGCCGGCGCCTCCTCTGCGCAGGCCGTCACGCTGCGCATCGCCGATCAGAAAGGCAATATGCGTGCCGAGATGACGGCGGCGCATCAGCTCGACAACCTAATCTATGCGATCGAGTGGGCAGAGTTTCCCGCCGCCGCGCCGCTGGCGGAAGCGCTTAATGCGGGCGCGGTGGATGCGGGCATTATCGGCGATGCGCCGCTGCTCTTTTCGCTGGCCGCCGGCTCGCAGGTGAAAGCGGTGGCGGTCAGCAAATCGGTGCCTGCCGGACTGGCGGTGCTGGTGCGTCCCGATTCGCCCATTAAAACCGCCGCCGATCTCAAAGGAAAAAGCATCGCCACCGGACGCGGCTCTATCGGCCATTTTCAGGCGCTGAAAACGCTGGAGCAGGCGGGCCTGAGCGACAAAGATGTCAGCTGGCGCTTTCTACAGCCCGCCGACGCGCGCATCGCGCTTTCTAACGGCGCGGTAGACGCCTGGGCGACATGGGATCCCTATACCGCGCTGGCGGAGGTGACCCAGAGCGGCCGCATACTGGTCAACGGCGTGGGGCTCTCGACCGGCAATAGCTTCCTGGCCGCCACCGACGCCGCCATCAACGACCGCGAAAAGCGCGCCGCGCTGCAGGACTACGTCAACCGGCTGGCAGCGGCGGATCGCTGGGCCAACAGCCACGTCGCTGACTACGCCCAGACGCTGGCGAAAATTATCGGCTTTCCGCCGGCGGCAGCGGAAAAAGCGTTCTCCCGTCGCCAGTCGCACTGGCAGAGCATTGACGACCAGACGGTGCGGCAGCAGCAGGAGACCGCCGACTTTTACCAGAAATATGGCCTGATCCAGCGGTCGCTCGAGGTGAAGCCGACCTTTTATCGCGGTCTGACGGTGGCGCAGGGCGGTTAAATCAGGATGCGGTTGCGCGCCCGCGCAAAACAGCGTAGAAAACTGAACAAGGAATGTTCGCGGCGGCTGACGTATACTCAACAGGGTGCAACCGCTCAGGTTACCGCACCGTTAAGGCGAGGAGGAAAAATGAACAGGCTAAAAAGGTTAATGGGCAAGTGGTTCGCCGAGCCGGATAAGTTCATGCGCGGCTTAACCAATGAAGATCTTCGCTACTCCGATCAAGACAAGCTGATTCTCGACGTTAACGGCAACGCCCGTCTGAATATGAATAACCCTGACGTGGGCAGAGCGATGCGCGCCCGTATGGAAGAGCTGGCGCAGAAACGCTAAGGGCGCGCGATGGGACCGCTGGTCATTATGGTCGTGCTGGTCTGCGGCTACTGGTATACGGAAAACCACTATCCCTCGCGCACGCGTCAGGCGCGCTCAAGCGGCTGGATCGCCTATTTTTACGTGGCGATGCACGGCGCCAAGTTTGCGCTGCAGGGCTTTTTCGGCGTAGCGCTTATCTACGTCGCGCTTTTCCTGCTGAGTCTGCTGCTCTCTGTTCCCCATCTCTTTTTTCCCGATTACGCCGTTCAGGACTACTACTCATGGCTGACCCGCACCACGCTGATGAACTATCCGCTCTTTTTCGAGCTGGGGTTGGCGCTCGCCGCGCTGCGCGCCTGGCGCGCGGGCGAAGCGGCGCGACGCGCGATGCGAGACGGGAAAAGCAGCATGGCGGAATACCGGAAAGTCGCCCGGGAAGATGGCATGGAGTCGCTGCTGTTGCAGGCGATCGAAGAAGAGAAGCTGGTATTCGTAACGCTGAAATCGCGTAAGGTTTATATCGGCTATGTCGCCGCGCCGCGCATCGAACATACGCAAACCCAGCATCTGGCGCTTATCCCCTATATCAGCGGCTACCGCGACAAAGAGACGCTGCGCTTTTGCGAGCAGCATCGCTACTATGAACTCTACCTGGCGCAGAATATCACCGCTGATTCCCAACCCCTGAACCTGCAGCACTTTAGGCATCTTATTCCGATGGCGGAGGTCGAGGCGGTTTCGCTGTTTGACGTCGCCACCTACAAGGTATTTGACCAGTTCTCGGTGACGCCGCAGGCAGAGTAACCATTCGTGCCCTCTGATTTGGCGTTTATCCTGCGGCCGCGTAACATAGCGCGATGTTGAGTTTTTTAAACGCTTATTTCTCTGATGTTAACTTTTGATGGCCATAACGATCTGCTGCTCAATCTGTGGCTGAATCATCGCGACGCGCCGGTCGACGCCTTCTTTAACGGCATCGAGCGCGGCCAGCTCGATTTTCCTCGCATGCGTCAGGGCGGCTTTTTCGGCGGCCTGTTCGCTATTTTCGTGCCGCCGCAGGCCTATGTCGCCCAGATGGCGCCGCACCTTGCCGATACGCCCTGGCAGCCGCTGGAGATCATGTGGCAGCAGCTGGCTATTCTCACGCAGATCGCCGATCAGTCACAGGGGCGGGCGCGCCTGTGCCGTAGCGCCGCTGAGATTGCCGCCTGCCGCGATGCGGGCGTGCTGGCGCTGGTGGCCCATATCGAAGGCGCGGACGCGCTGGACGAAGAGGGCGAACAGCTGCAGGCGTTTTACGCTGCCGGCGTGCGCAGCATCGGGCCTTTCTGGAATCTGCCTAACCGCTTCGGCGTCGGCGTGACCGGCGCGTTTCCCGGCTCGCCGGACAGCGGACCAGGCCTGACCGAGGCCGGCAAAGCGCTGATCCAACAGGCCAACGCGCTGAATATGCTGATCGACGTGTCGCATATGAACGAAAAAGCGTTCTGGGATACCGCCGCGCTCTCCCGCTCGCCGCTGGTGGCGACCCACTCCAACGCCCATGCGCTCTGCGCCCAGCCGCGCAACCTGACCGATGCCCAGCTTGCCGCCATACGCGACAGCGGCGGCATGGTTGGCATCAATTTCGGCAATGCGTTCCTGCGCGCCGACGGCAAGCGCGACGGCGACACGCCGTTGAGCGACATCGTCAGGCACTACGAACGGCTCATAATGATAATGGGCAGCGATCGTGTGGGATTCGGCTCCGATTTTGACGGCATCTCCGTGCCGGACGCGCTAAAAGACGTGGCAGGACTGCCGCGCCTGTTCGCGGCATTGCGCGATGCGGGCTATGATCAGGATCGGCTGGAAAAGCTCGCCTCGGATAACTGGCTGCGCGTGCTGCGCCAGATCTGGCAGGGCTGATTCATTTCCTTAACATTTGCGGGTTGATCTCGATGCGCCGTTAGCGCACCATCAGCCGGCTCAAAATTGCGTGCATAATCACTGGATTGTTTACGTAATGATACCTGACGGGTATCGCTTTGTTCATTCACCTTAGAGGAAGACTATTATGTGGAAAAAACCTGAATTTGTTGATTTACGTCTCGGTCTGGAAGTGACGCTGTACATCTCCAACCGTTAATATCCATGCCCGCCAGCTGTGCGGGCATTTTGTTTCAACGCCGGGTTTCTCCTATGTTCATCAAAGTCCTTGGATCCGCCGCTGGCGGCGGTTTTCCTCAGTGGAACTGCAACTGCGCCAACTGTCAGGGCGTACGCGACGGCACCATTCAGGCCAGCCCGCGTACCCAGTCCTCGATTATTCTCAGCGACGACGGCGAAAACTGGGTGTTATGCAACGCCTCGCCGGACATCAGCCAGCAGATCGCCCATACGCCAGAACTGATAAAAAAGGGCGTGCTGCGCGGCACCGCCATCGGCGCCATTATTCTTACCGACAGCCAGATCGATCACACTACAGGCCTGCTCAGCCTGCGCGAAGGCTGCCCGCATCAGGTATGGTGCACGCCGGAAGTGCACGCCGATCTCACCAGCGGCTTTCCGGTGTTCACCATGCTGAAGCACTGGAACGGCGGGCTGCAGCATCGTCCCATCGCGCCGCTGGAGCCGTTCAGCGTCGACGTCTGTCCGAATCTGCGCTTTACCGCTATCCCGATCCTCAGCAACGCGCCGCCTTATTCGCCATACCGCGACCGTCCGCTGCCGGGACACAACGTGGCGCTGTTTATTGAAAACCTCGCCAGCAAACAGACGCTGCTCTATGCGCCGGGCCTCGGCGAGCCGGATGCGGTGATTATGCCCTGGCTGCAGAAGGCGGATTGCCTGCTGATCGACGGCACCGTCTGGAAAGATGACGAGCTGCAGGCCGCCGGCGTCGGCACCAACACCGGCAAGGCGATGGGCCACCTGGCGCTCTCCGAAGAGCAGGGGCTGATGGCGCTGCTCGCCTCGCTGCCGGCGAAACGCAAGATCCTTATTCACATTAACAACACCAATCCGATCCTCAACGAGCAGTCGCCGCAGCGCCAGTTTCTGACGCAGCAGGGCATTGAAGTGAGCTGGGACGGCATGGCGATTCATCTTCAGGAGTGAGTGATGCAGATCACCGAGACGCTGACGCCGCAGGCGTTCGAACAGGCGCTGCGCGATAAGGGCGCTTACTACCATATTCATCATCCTTACCATATCGCGATGCACAACGGCGATGCGACGCGCGAGCAGATCCAGGGCTGGGTGGCGAACCGCTTCTATTATCAGACCAGCATCCCGCTAAAAGACGCGGCGATCATGGCGAACTGCCCCGATCCCGCCACGCGCCGCAAGTGGGTGCAGCGCATCCTCGACCACGACGGCAGCAACGGCCATGAAGGCGGCATCGAAGCCTGGCTGCAGCTGGGCGAAGCGGTCGGACTGACGCGCGAGGCGCTGCTGTCTGAGCGCCATGTGCTGCCGGGCGTGCGCTTCGCGGTCGATGCCTATCTCAACTTCGCGCGCCGCGCCAGCTGGCAGGAGGCGGCCTGCAGCTCGCTTACCGAGCTTTTCGCGCCGCAGATCCATCAGTCGCGTCTCGACAGCTGGCCGCAGCACTATCCCTGGATTAAGGAAGAGGGCTATTTTTATTTCCGCAGCCGTCTGAGCCAGGCGAACCGCGACGTCGAGCACGGCCTGGCGCTGGCGCTGGAGTTTTGCGATACGGTCGAGAAACAGAACCGCATGCTGGAGATCCTGCAGTTCAAGCTCGATATCCTCTGGACGATGCTGGACGCCATGACCATGGCCTACGAGCTGAAGCGTCCGCCTTACCATACGGTCACCGACAAGGCGGCCTGGCACACGACAAGGCTGGTATAACACCATGAATGACAACTCAATTCCCGCGTTCCGCCGCGGCTATCGCATGCAGTGGGAAGCCGCGCAGGAGAGCCACGTGGTGCTCTATCCAGAAGGCATGGCGAAGCTGAATGAAACCGCCGCCGCCATTCTGGAACAGGTTAACGGCAAAGAGAGCGTGAGCGCAATTATCGCCGGACTCGACGCGCGCTTCCCGGAAGCGGGCGGCGTCGGCGAAGATGTCAGAGAGTTTCTGCGCGCGGCGTATGAACAAAAGTGGATAATGTTTCGTGACCCAGAATAAACCCGCCGTCAATCCGCCGCTCTGGCTGCTGGCGGAGCTGACCTACCGCTGTCCGCTGCAGTGTCCTTACTGCTCCAATCCGCTCGACTTTGCGCAGCAGGAGAAAGAGCTGACCACCGAGCAGTGGATTGAGGTATTCCGCCAGGCGCGCGCCATGGGCAGCGTCCAGCTCGGCTTTTCGGGCGGCGAACCCCTGACGCGCAAAGATCTGCCGGAGCTGATCCGCGCCGCGCGCGATCTCGGCTTCTATACCAACCTGATCACCTCCGGCATCGGCCTGACCGAGAAAAAACTCGACGCCTTCGCCGAGGCGGGCCTGGATCATATCCAGATTAGCTTCCAGGCGAGCGACGAGACGCTTAACGCCGCGCTGGCGGGGTCAAAAAAAGCCTTCCAGCAGAAGCTGGAGATGGCGCGCGCGGTGAAGAAGCACGGCTATCCGATGGTGCTGAACTTTGTGTTACACCGTCACAATATTGATCAGCTCGACAAGATTATCGACCTCTGCATTGAACTCGAAGCGGACGACGTCGAGCTGGCTACCTGCCAGTTTTACGGCTGGGCGCAGCTTAACCGTCAGGGTTTGCTGCCGACGCGCGAGCAGATTGCGCAGGCGGAAGCGGTCGTCAGCCGCTATCGCGAACGCATGAGCGGCAGCGGTAACCTGACCAATCTGCTGTTCGTGACGCCAGACTACTACGAGGAGCGTCCCAAGCCCTGTATGGGCGGCTGGGGCGCGATTTTTCTCAGCGTCACGCCAGAGGGCACCGCGCTGCCGTGCCACAGCGCGCGCCAGCTGCCGGTGCAGTTCCCGTCGGTGCTGGAACAGTCGCTGGAGGATATCTGGTATCGCTCTTTCGGCTTCAACCGCTATCGCGGCTTCGACTGGATGCCGGAACCCTGCCGCTCGTGCGACGAGAAAGAGAAGGACTTCGGCGGCTGTCGCTGCCAGGCCTTTATGCTGACCGGTAACGCCGATAATACAGATCCGGTGTGCAGCAAGTCGCCGCACCACGACGTGATCCTCGAGGCGAGACGCGAAGCGGCATGCAGCGACGTGAAAATCGGGCAGCTGCAGTTCCGCAATCGCGCCAATTCGCAGCTTATCTACAAAACCCGGACCTTTTAATCATGATGGAGACGCGTCAGCTGCGGCTGAGCAACGGCCTGCGCGTCACGCTGATCCATCAGCCCGACGCGCGGCAGGCCGCCGCACTGGCGCAGGTGGCGGCGGGCAGCCACGATGAACCCGACGCATGGCCAGGGCTGGCGCATCTGCTGGAGCATCTGCTATTCAGCGACAGCGCCCGGTTTCAGCGCGATGCGCGCCTGATGCCCTGGATACAGGCCGCAGGCGGGCGACTCAACGCCACCACGCTGGCGCGCAGCAGCGCCTGGTTTTTCGAAACCGAGCCGGAACTGCTCGCCGCAGGCGCGGCGCGGCTGGCGGATATGCTCGCCGCGCCGCAGTTCACGCCCGAAGCGATCGCCCAGGAAACGGCGGTGATCGATGCCGAATATCGGCTGATCCAGCAGCATACGCCTTCCAGACGGGAAGCAGCGCTCAATACGCGCGTCAGCGCGCCCGCCGTTTTTCAGCGTTTTCATATCGGCAGCCGCGACGCCTTCGGCGACGACGTCGGCGCGCTTAAGCAGGCGCTGCATCAGTTCCATCAGCGGTTCTTTCAGGTGGGCCAGATGCAGCTGTGGCTGCAGGGACCGCAGCCGCTGGAGGCGCTGGAGCAAATCGCACGCGCCTTTGGCGAATCCTTGCCTTCTGGCGAACGTGAGCCTCAGGTCAGAGAAATGCGTTTCGCCGCGGATGCGGATATCGCGCTGAAGACGCAGGGCGCGGGAGAGCTGTGGATCGCCGCCGCGCTACGGAGCGATATATCCGTTATTCGTGACAATGTCACTTTAATCCGCGAGTTTCTACAGGACGAGGCGCAGGGCGGCGCGATGCACAGCCTGCGCCAGCGCGGCTGGGCGCAGCGGCTGGAGTTTGCCTGGCTGAATCTTGACAGCGCAGGCGGCTGGCTGGCGCTGCAGGTTGAAACGGAATGGCCCGACGCCATCTGCGCCTGGTATCCGCAGGCGCTGCGCGCGCTGGCGCAGGCCTCGCCGGAGCAGCAGCGTCACTACCTGCGCCTGGCGCAGCGCCGCTTTAACGCGCTGACGCCGCTCGATCAGCTGCGCGAGCGGGCGTTTGGATTCCCGCCGCCCGCAGAGACAGCCGGTTTTACGCCGCTGCTGCATCAGCTTGCAGAGGCGCCGCAGGCGCGGCTGTGGAGCGCGGTCGACGTGCAGGGCACGGCGACTGAGACGCAGGGGTTTAGCCTGGATCTTCACTCCTGGACGCCCGCGCGCGTTGACGAGCCGCTGCCGACTCTGCGCTTTTACCCGCTGGCGCAGCCGCTTGCCGACCTGACGCCGCCCGCGGCGTCCGCGCCGCTGCTGCACATGGCGCCCGACGAGCAGCCAGCCACCCTGATGCTGCGCCCGCCTTTTTTCACTACGCTTACTCTCACGCAGGCGGCGGCTATCGACCGTCGCCTGCGCCCGCTTTTCGCGCTGCTGCGTCATCAGGGCGGCGCGGCAAGCTGGCGGGAGAGTCAGGGCGTCTGGCTGCTGGAGGCGCAGCTGCCGCCGGGCGGCGAGGCCTGGCTGGCGTCGCTGCCGGACGCGTTAGGCCTCGATGAAAGCCCGCAAGGCGAGCCGCCGCCGGATGATGTGGCGATCCGCGAACTGCTGCGTCGGCTGCCGCAGGCGGTTGCCGCGTCTACATCGGCGCGCGGCTGGCGCGCGGCGCTCTACGGCGGTTCGCCGCAGCAGCATGCCGTTATCGCGCGATGGCTGGCGCCGCTGGTAGCCGTGGCCCAAAACGATTTCGCAGAGCCAGAGCAGGGCAACCGGCTGACGGTGGCGCATCAGAGCCGCGACGGCGCGCTGCTGCTCTTTTTGCCTTGTCCGCCTGCGATCTCGCTGGCGGCGCTGCGCGCGCTGGCGCTGCTGATGGAGCCGCGCTTTTTCCAGCGCCTGCGCGTCGAGCAGCAGATCGGCTACGTCGTTAGCTGCCGCTATCACCGCTGCGTCGATCGCGACGGCGTGCTGTTCGCCCTGCAGTCGCCGGACGTTGCGTCCGCCGCGCTGCTTGAAGCGTGCCGCCTTTTCCTGCAGCAGTTGCAAATCCCCGATGATGCCGCCGCGCTGGACGCGTTGCGCGCGCGCCTGTGCGCCCAGCTTGACGCCGCGCCCGACGCGACGGCGGCGCTGCTGCTTGGGCTGCGTCAGGAGGGCGGACTACGCGATCTCGACAGGGCGTCGCTTGCCGCGCTGACGCCGACGCAGCTGCGACAGGCGCAGGCGCAGCTTCTCCGCCGCTGGCAGCGCGGCGTCGTCGTGGCATCGCGTCACGCCGATTCGCAATAATCACGCCAGGATATTGCTGAATTTATTTGAAAATTAAGTCCAAAACTCTTCACTATATCTGCGGGGACGTTTAGGGGACACTCAAATGGATTCGGCTGTTTTAAAAGGAACCTAAAGTGAAAAATATCAAACGTCTCGCGCTGCCGCTGCTGGCCGCCACTGCACTCTATGTCCCGCTTTCTCAGGCGGCCGCTCAGCAGTATGAGCTGAACCCGGAGCACACGTCAGTTATCGTTACCTGGACTCACTTCGGCTTTTCCCATCCCACCGCGGATATCCCGGACGCGAAAGGCACGCTGGTGTTTGACAGTGAAAATCCAGCCGCTTCGCGCGTTAACGTGACCCTGCCGATAACCAGCATCGACAGCCATGTTCCTGCGCTGACCAAAGAGTTCAAGGGCGCGGAGTATTTCGATACCGCGAAATATCCAACCGCGACTTTCCACAGCACCAAAGTGGTAGCGAAGGGCGATAATAAATTCGACGTGGAAGGCAACCTGACGCTGAAAGGCATCACCAAACCGGTGACGCTGCATGCCACGCTGAACAAGCAGGGCGAGCATCCGATGGTGAAGAAACAGGCGATCGGCTTTGACGCCACCGGCACTATTAAGCGTTCTGACTTTAAGCTGGATAAATATGTCCCAGCGGTCGGCGACGATGTGACGCTGACCATTTCTACCGAAGCCTACGCGAAGTAATCTGCAGTTTTTCTGATATCTTTATATTGATTAACTCCCTGTATCAGCAGAGTTAAAACCAAACCGGCCGCCTGGCCGGTTTTTTTATATCGCCTTTTTGCTTGACGGCTGCGCAATTAATGACCGTACTTAACTATCGTATCCGTCATTAATTTAAGGAGATAATTATGCCACAGCCTCCCTTTCTCAAGCCCGGCGAAAAGGTCGTGCTCTATGACGGCGTCTGCAAAATTTGTAATAGCTGGGTCAATCTCTTGCTGCGCCTGAAGCTTTCCCGACGCGTCCGGTTTGCGGCAGTACAGAGCGAAGAGGGCAAGGCGCTGCTGCGCTTTGCCGGCCTGCCCGATGAAAATATCCGCACCATTGTGCTGATCGACGGCGACCGCCACTGGATCCGCGCTCAGGCCATTTTACGCGTAATGCGGCTGCTGCCTTTTCCATGGGGAATGCTGTCGCTGCCAGGCCTGCTGATCCCCCATTTTATCAGCGACTTTTTCTACAACCGCATTGCGCTAAATCGCTACCGGCTGTTTGGCCGCTACGAAAAGCAGCATCCCGTCCCCTCTGATTTCCCGGGACGTTTCCTGCATGCCTAGCGCTTAGCCCGGTGACAAAAAATCTTCACGCTGCGGGGTAAAGGTATCCAGCAGCGTGCCCGCTTCCAGGCAGACGCAGCCGTGCATTATGTTTGGCCCTTTATAGAGCGTGTCGCCTGCGCCGACTTCCTGGGTGACGCCGTCGATGGTAAAGGCGAAACGTCCGCTGAGCACACAGGTCAGCTGCTCGTGAGGATGATGATGCAGGGGGCCGACCGCCCCCTTTTCAAAGGTCACTTCCACCGCCATCATGGTGCCGCCGTGCGCCAGCACGCGCCGCGTTACGCCATTGCCTAACGCTTCCAGCTGCGTCTGCGATCGATATACAAACATTTTGCCTCCTCATTCGGATCAGCCTTAGACTGCCGTTTTTGTGATATGCCTCACGCCATAGCGCGCGATTAGTCCATGCACTTTAGCCGCTTTTGATTAAAATGAAACGGTGTTTCATAAATACTTAAGGGCAGATCATGAAAATCGCATTAATGATGGAAAACAGCCAGGCCGCTAAAAACGCCGTCGTGCGCAAGGAGCTGGAAAACGTCGCGCAGCCGTTGGGCCATCAGGTCTTTAACGTCGGCATGAGCGACGAACAGGATCACCATCTGACCTACATTCACCTCGGCATCATGGCCAGCGTGCTGCTCAACAGCAAAGCGGTCGATTTCGTTATCGCCGGCTGCGGCACCGGACAGGGCGCCCTAATGTCCCTTAACCTGCATCCGGGCGTCGTGTGCGGCTACTGCATCGATCCGGCGGACGCCTATCTGTTCGCCCAGATCAACAACGGCAACGCGCTTTCGCTGCCGTTCGCCAAAGGCTTCGGCTGGGGCGCGGAGCTGAATTTGCGCTTTATCTTTGAAAAAGCCTTCACCGGCGAAAAAGGACTGGGCTATCCGCCTGAGCGTAAAGAGCCGCAGGTGCGCAACGCCGGCATTCTGAACCAGGTAAAAGCGGCAATGCTGAAAGAGAATTATCTCGATACGCTGCGCGCGCTGGACCCCGAGCTGGTGCGCACCGCCCTCAGCGGCCCGCGTCTGCAGCACTGCCTGTTTGAGCATGGTCAGGTGCCGGAAATCGCCGACTTCGTGCGTCAGATTACGCAGTAACGCCTTCCTGGCGCGCCGCCTTCGCCGCGCGCCTCTCTTTTCTCTACATCTCTCTCGCCAGCGCCGGATTGTAGTGACGGCTTGCTTCTACCAGCATGCGCGTATAGGGCATCGCCGCGCGATCGGCTACCAGCGTCGGCACGTCGAGCGTCTCCAGCACGCGCCCCTGCTGCATCACCGCCACGCGATGGCAGAGATGCGCCACCACGCCTAAATCATGCGTGACCATCAGGTAGGTGAGATTCGCCTGCTGCTGCAGATCGCTCAGCAGGTTCAGAATTTCCGCCTGCACCGAGACGTCGAGCGCCGAGGTCGGCTCATCCAGCAGGAGCACGCGCGGCTCCAGAATCAGCGCGCGCGCGATGGCGACACGCTGGCGCTGACCGCCGGAAAGCTGATGCGGATAGCGCGTCAGCCAGGCGCGATTCAGCCCGACTTTCTCCAGCATCGCCACCACGCGCGCCTGCCGCTGGCCGATGCCGTGGATCAGCAGCGGCTCCTCCAGAATATCGCCGATGGTGTGGCGCGGATGCAGCGAACCGTAAGGATCCTGAAACACCATCTGCACCTGTCTGCAGCGCGCGCGATCGATGCGGCGCCCGAGAGGCTCCCTGCCTATCGCCAGCGCGCCATGCCAGTGGGTAATCAGCCCCGCCAGGCACTTCAGCACCGTGGTTTTGCCCGATCCTGACTCGCCCACGAGACCGAAGATTTCGCCTTCATTGACCTTCAGAGAGACGTCGAACAGCACCTGGTTTCGGGCCGCCTCTTCGCCGAAGCTCAGGTTGAGATTCTCGACAGCGATCATGCGCGCTCCTTAATCATTCAGCCAGCTGGCCTGGCGTTGCAGCACCGGCAGACGGCTGCGGCGCTGGTCGATATCCGGCAGCGCCGCCAGCAGGCCCTGCGTATAGGGATGGCGCGCGCGGTCGAGTTCGTTCGCCGCCAGCGATTCCACCACGCGCCCGGCGTACATCACCAGCACGCGGTCGCAGAAGCTGCGCACCAGGCTGATGTCGTGGCTGATAAAGATCAGTCCCAGCCCGCGCGCCTTCACCAGCTCATCCAGCAGCGCCAGAATTTGCAGGCGAACCGAGACGTCGAGCGCGGAGGTCGGCTCATCGGCGATCACCAGCTCCGGCTCGGTGATCAGCATCATGGCGATCATCACGCGCTGCCCCTGGCCGCCGGAAATCTCATGGGGATAGAGCTGATAAAGGCGTTCAGGCTCGCGAATGCGCACCACCTCCAGCATCTCCAGCGCGCGCTTTTTCGCGGCGGCGTGCTGGCCGCGGTGGTGGCTGCGCCAGGCTTCGGCGATCTGCTCGCCGACGCGCACAACCGGATTAAGCGAATATTTCGGGTCCTGCATAATCATCGAGATGCGCCTGCCGCGAATGGCGCGCATCTGCGCCGGACTGGCACGCAGCAGATCGATTTCGCCGAACTGCATGCGCGCCGCCTCGATGCGCGCCTTCGCCGGATGCAGCTGCAGCAGGGCGCGGCCCACGGTGGATTTGCCTGAACCGGACTCGCCGACGATGGCCAGTTTTTCCCGGCCGAGCTGAAAGGAGACGCCGCGCACCGCCGGGGTGCTGTGACGTCCGTTAACAAAATCGACGCGCAGATCGTGCACGTCCAGCAACGGCGCGCCGTTACTCACTGCGGGGATCGAGCAGGTCACGTAGGCCATCTCCTAAGAAGTTGAACGCCAGGCTGTTGATCAGGATCGCCAGGCCCGGCACGGTCACCACCCACCAGCACTCCAGCATGTAGGTACGGCCGCTGGCGATCATCGCGCCCCATTCCGGCGCGGGCGGCTGCGAGCCGAGGCCGAGAAAGCCGAGACCGGCGGCGGTGAGGATAATGCCCGCCATATTCATGGTGATGCGGATAATCACCGACGGCAGACAGAGCGGCACGATATGGTGCCACAGCACGCGCAGCGGCGACGCGCCCTGCAGCCGCACGGCGGAGATAAAGTCCGCCTGGCGCAGCGACAGCGTTTCGGCGCGCGCCAGCCGCGCGATGGGCGGCCAGGCGGTAAGGGTAATGGCGATCACCACATGCTCCAGGCCGGGGCCGAGCGCGGCGACGAACGCCAGCGCCAGCACCAGGCTGGGAAAAGAGATAAAGATATCGGTAATGCGCATCAGCGCCGCGTCTACCTTGCCGCCGAAATAGCCAGCGGCGACGCCCAGCAGCAGCCCGATCGGCCCGACGGTGACCGACACCAGCAGCACGATATAGAGCGTAATGCGCGCGCCCCACACCAGGCGGCTAAAGATATCGCGGCCAAACTCGTCGGTGCCGAACCAGTGCTGCGCGCCCGGCGGGCTGAGGGCGTTGTCGAGATCCTGCACCAGCGGATGATAAGGAGCGATCCAGGGGGAGAACAGCGCCGTCAGGCAGAGCAATAGCACGATGCCGCCGCCGATGGCGGTCAGCGGGTTGCAGGCCATGCGCAGCAGAAAATGGCCGGCGCGCAGGGCGGAGCGACGGCAGCGCGCCAGCCGTTCGCGCGCTGCGCCGACCGGCGGCGTATCGATCGATAGCGTCATACTTTGGTCCTCGGATCAAATACCTGATAGAGCAGGTCGGAGAGCAGATTGAGCAGCACGAAGATCAGACCGACCACCAGCACGCAGCCCATCACCGCGTTCATATCGCCCAGCATCAGGCTGCCGGTCAGATAGGAGCCGAAACCCGGCCAGGAGAAGACCGTCTCGATCAGCACCGCGCCCTCCAGCAGCGAACCGTAGGCGAGCGCCACCACCGTCAGCAGCTGCACCAGAATATTGCGAAAGGCGTGCTGCCAGATCACCTGCCACTCCGTCAGCCCTTTGACGCGCGCCGTGAGAATAAACTCCTGCGACAGCTGCGCCAGCATAAAGCTGCGCGTCATGCGGCTGATATAGGCGAGCGAGTGAAAGCCGAGCAGCGAGGCGGGCAGCACCAGGTGGTTCAGGGCGTTCCAGAACACCGTGGCATTGCCCGCCAGCAGCGCGTCTACCAGCATCAGGCCGGTGCGGCGCGGCACCACGCCGTCGAGGCTGAAATCGACGCGGCCCGCGCCGCCGACCCAGCCCAGATGGGCATAGAAGAGCAGCAGGCCGATCATGCCGACCCAGAAGATCGGCGTGGAGTAGCCCGCGAGGCTCACCACGCGCACCGCATAATCAATGACGCTGTTGCGCCGCGCCGCGGCGATCACCCCAAGCGGCACGCCGAGCCCGGCGCCGATAACGATCGCCAGGGTCGCCAGCTCCAGCGTAGCGGGAAAAACGCGCAGAATATCCTGGCTGACGGGCTGGCCGGTCAGCAGCGCATGACCGAGATCGCCGTGCAGCAGCCCGTTCAGATAGATGCCGAACTGCGCCCACAGCGGCTTGTCGAAGCCGAGCTGGTGGTAGACCTGCTGCCAGGTGGCGTGATCGGCGTCCGGGCCGACGATCGCCAGTACCGGATCGAGCGGCATCACGCGGCCGATAAAGAACGTCAGCAGTAGCAGGCCGAACAGGGTGATAAAAACCTGCGTCGCGCGTTTGCTGACGCGGCGCAGCTGCGGAAGGGCGGCAATCATGGCGTGCCTCCTGCCAGGCTCTCTGGCGTTTTCCAGACGTCGCGCAAAAAGGTGGTGGCGGACGGATGCGGCTGATAAGCCTGTACGCGGTTATTCACCACCACCGAATCGACCATCTGGGAAAGGGGCATCAGCGCCGGGATCAGCTGGTCATAGCGCTGCTGGATAGCGAAATAGGCCTGCTGCTGTTTCGCGGCGTCGCGCTCCGTCAGCGCCTGGTCGATCATGCTGTTGAGCCGGGCGTCGTAGAAGCTTGTGCGCCAGCCCTGAAAGTTGGTCAGCCGAGCGCTGTCGGCGTTGTCCGGGTTGTAGACCAGCGAGCGCAGGCTGGAATGGGGATGCGGCTCGACGCCGCTGCCGCCGCGTCCCACCAGCAGCCCGAACTGCCGGTCGCGCATCGCGCCATAGATCTGGTTGCCGGTGCCGGTGATAATGCGCGCGCGGATCCCCGCCTGCATCAGCGTCGACTGGATGGCGATAGCGACGTTAAGGAAGGGCTGATCCGCCAGCACGCGCAGCGTGGTGTCGAAGCCATCGGGGTAACCCGCCTCTGCCAGCAGCGTCCGGGCGCGCGCAATGTCCAGCCGGTAGCCGGGATCGGGCAGCGTCGCGGGCATACCCGCCTGGATAGGTCGCTGATGCAGCACGCCGTAGCCTGCCATCAGCGTTTTATTGATCCCCTGATAGTCCACCAGATAGCGCAGCGCCTCGCGCACCTTCGGGTTGGCGAAATGGGCCTCTTTCATGCTCATCGCCAGGTAGTAGATCGTGCCGCGCTGCACGCTGTCGATGCTGAGATCGGGATCGTTACGCAGGGCGCGCACGTCGGGGATCGCCATATTGCTGGCGATATCGAGATCGCCTTTTTCCATCATCAGGCGCAGGGTCTGCGACTCCTGCAGGTGTCGAAACACCACGCGCTGCATCTTCGCCGCGCCGCGCCAGTAGTCCGGCGCGCGGCTCATGGTCAGCACATCTTTCGCCTGCCAGCCGTCCAGCCGGAACGGGCCAGAGCCCGCCTCATGGGTGGTAAGCCAGCGATTGCCCCAGTCGTTGTTGACGGCGTGCGCCTGCACGGTTTTGCTGTCGAGCACCACCATGCTGCCGAGCGCGGCGAGGGAATAGAGCACCAGATGGGGATCGTTGGGCTTCGGCAGACGGATAACCAGGGGGCGCGCGTCAGGGGCGGCGATCATCTCGTCAACGTTGGCCTTGCTGAAGCCGTAGGATTTCCACACCGACGCCTGCGCCAGGTTGAGGTGCAGCACGCGGCGCATCGACCAGACGGCGTCAGCGCTGGTCAGGGCATTGCCGGAGTGGAAGCGCACGTCGTCGCGCAGCCGAAAGGTCAGCGTGCTGTTGTCCGGACTGATGCGCCAGCTCTCCGCCAGCGCCGGACGCACGCGCGTCAGCTGCTGCGGATCGAGCTCCACCAGCCCGTCATAGAGATTAACCACGATGCCGACCACTTCGTTGCCGGTCATGGCGGCGGGATCGAGCGTAAGCAGATTGTTCATATTCATGCCGACGATCAGCTGGTCGTCAGGCGTATTCGCCTGAAGCGACGCGCTGCCCGCCAGCAGCAGCAGCGTGGCGAGCCACGCGCCGCAGCGGGTGCGGATAGTCATAAAGTAAGTCCAGCAGGTCAGAGGTTTAGCGTTATTTGCTGTACTTCTCTCTCAGCGTTACCAGCGGTTCAGCGTATGGGTCTCAATCCAGCTGAAGTTGATATCTTCGCCCAGGCCGGGCCGGGTCGGCAGCTGCACATAGCCGTCGTGGTCCATCGGGTCGATCAGGCTGTTGAGGTACGCGGGCGGCTGTTCATAGTCGAGGAAAGGGTGCAGCAGGCCGCGTTCGTACCAGCGGCAGTTGCGGATCGCCCCGACCACCGCCAGGCTGGCCGCGCCGTTGCCGTGCACTTCGCAGTCCATGCCGAAGGCTTCCGCCAGGCTGGCGACCTTCATGGTGGCGGCGATACCGCCGACGCCGTTGGCGCCGGCGCGCAGAATGTCGCAGGCGCCGGCGCGCACCCAGTCGGCGCGGCTGTGATGCTTGCCGCCGAGGCTCTCCGGCCCCAGCACGTCGATGCTGAGGTTTTCCGCCAGCCAGGCGTAGGAGGCCATGCTCTCTTCCTCCATCGGCTCTTCGAACCAGCTGAAGTTGAGCGTCTCCAGCGCCTTGCCGATAGTGAGCGCCTCGCTGCGGCTGTACCAGTGGTAGCCGTCCAGCATCAGGGCGATATCCGGGCCGACCGCTTCGCGCACCGCGGCGCAGGCCTTGATATCCATCTGCGGGCTGGGGGCGAACGCCACCGGCGGCATCCAGGTGTGCAGCTTGATCGCTTTATAGCCGCGCGCCACCAGCGTTTCGGCGAAGCGCGCATAGTCGTCCGGCGTCGCCAGCCCGCCGGGCAGCTCATCGCCGCACATGGTGCTGCCGTAGGCGGGCACCCGTTCGCGATAGCCGCCGAGCAGCTTGTGCACCGGCTGCTGC
Source organism: Pantoea sp. NGS-ED-1003 (assembly GCF_000738765.1). Taxonomy (NCBI): domain Bacteria; kingdom Pseudomonadati; phylum Pseudomonadota; class Gammaproteobacteria; order Enterobacterales; family Erwiniaceae; genus Pantoea; species Pantoea sp. NGS-ED-1003. The sequence continues at coordinate 396,398 of NZ_JPQA01000001.1, read as the reverse complement.
AGCCGGCGGCCGATAAGATCCCACAGCGCCTGCTCGACGGCGGAAAGGGCGCGCTCGGTGAGCTGATGCGCGCTGCCGCGCTGCCAGTGCGCCAGATCCAGCCACAGCCGTTCGCGATCCATGGCGTTCTGCCCGATCAGCACCTTGCGGAAAAAGGCGTTAACCACGTGCGGGCGGATCACCTCCGGCGGCGCGAAGGCATAGCCGCTGTGGCCGTCCTCGGTGGTCAGGGTCAGCAGCGCCATCTGCGCCTCGGTTTCGTCGCCGGGATGAGAGTGTCCGGCGCTGTCGGCATGACGCCTGCTGGGATAAGTAAACTGGGTGACTTCAATGGCGCTGATCTTCACGGCACAGGCTCCTTATGCGACGGATCTCGCTGGATGTGAAATAAAAGTAAAACAACGTTTCATTTCGTAATCTAGCGTTCACAGATTGTTTACGCATTAGCCAAAGCAAGGTAAATGCAGCCGTAAATTAGGGCAGCCGCACAGGGTGATGTGAACAGATTCACGAAGCCTGGCCACTTTGTGAGCAAGGCCGCACCGAAAAAATACGCGGCTGATTGTGCCGCTCACGCTTGCAGATGCCGCAGGGCTGACCATTATTGTTTAATTAACCCGTTCATCATTAACCGGCTTTTTGGTCGCTACGGCGAAAGGCAAGGAGGAAACCATGCGCGTTCATCACCTCAACTGCGGCTGTATGTGTCCTTTCGGCGGCGCGCTCTACGACGGATTCAGCCGCTCGCCGCTGGCGCACCTCAGCTGTCACTGTTTGCTGCTGGAAACCGATACGCAGGGGCTGGTGCTGGTGGATACCGGCATCGGCCTGCAGGATATGGCGCATCGCGGTCGTCTGTCGGGCTTTTTCCGGCTGTTCAACAATATTCAGTTCGATCGCAGGCTCAGCGCCTGGCAGCAGATCGTCGATCTCGGCTTTAAGCCGGAGGATGTGCGGCATATCATTCTGACGCACCTCGACTTCGATCACGCAGGTGGCATCAGCGACTTTCCGCAGGCGCGCGTGCATCTGCTGCAGCGGGAGCTGGATACCGCGCCGCAGCGCCAGAGCTGGCTGCAACGGCAGCGCTTCCGGCCGCAGCAGTGGGGCAACCACAGCGGCTGGCGAGGCTACGCCGCCGGCGGGGAACGCTGGTTCGGCTTCGATGCGGTGAGGGCGCTCGACGATCTCAACGACGAGGTGCTGCTGGTGCCGCTGCCTGGCCACACATTAGGTCACGCGGGCATCGCGGTGCGGCAGGGCGACGGCTGGCTGCTGCACGGCGGCGACGCCTGGTTCTACCGCGAGGAGATGCGGCAGGCGGAGCGGCACTGCACGCCAGGCCTGCGCTTCTACCAGTGGATGATGTGCAGCGATCGCGACGCCTGGCGCACCAACCAGCAGCGGCTGCGCGCGCTCTCGCTGCAAACCGACGCGCAGGTGACGCTGTTCTGCAGTCATGACCGGCGCGAGCTGGGCCTGCTCGACGGCCGGTAAAAGATTTTTCTCTGCCTCTTTTCCTGCAACCCATTTTGCGTAATAGTAACGGCGCTTTACATAAATAATTATCATTATCGTTTGAATGGGTTAATTCAATGAAAAAATGGATGTTAGCGCTGGGGTTGTTGTGCATCGCGGGAACGGCTGCGGCCAAAACCATCACCGACGTGGCGGGCCGTCAGGTTGAGGTCGCCGCCGAGTCGAAACGTATTATTCTGGGCGAGGGGCGGCAGATCTATCTGCTGGCGGCCTTCGACACCGACGCGCCCTTTCAGCGGGTAGTGGGCTGGCGCGACGACTTTCACAAAGCGGACTGGGACGGCTATCAGGCGTATGAAAAGCGCTATCCGCAAATTAAGACGTTGCCGACCTTCGGCGGCGCCAAAGATGGCACCTTCAACGTCGAGCAGGCGCTGACGCTGAAGCCCGATCTGGTGCTGATGAACCTGGAGTCGAAAGCCGCCACCGACGAAGGCAAGCTGATCGAGAAGCTGCAGGCGGTCGGCATCCCGGTGGTGTTTATTGATTTCCGCGAAGCGCCGATGGTCAATGCGGAAAAAAGCATTCGCATCATGGGCGAACTGCTGAATAAGCCGGAACGCGCGGAGGCGATTATCGATTTTCGCCGTCAGCAGATTGAGCGCGTTACCGCGCGGCTGAAAGATTTTCACGGCACGCGTCCCAAAGTGATGATCGACCGCGCTGGCGGCTACACCGACGAGTGCTGCATGTCGTTCGGCAATGAAAACTTCGGGCAGATGGTGGAGATCGCGGGCGGCAGCAATATCGCGAAAGATCTTATTCCCGGCACCTTCGGCACCCTCAACCCCGAGCAGATTATCGCCAGCCGTCCCGACGTGGTGGTGGTGACCGGCGCGAACTGGAAAAACTACAACACCGTCGGCAAGTGGGTCGGGGTCGGGCCGGGCGCCGACGTGAAGGAGGCGGAAAAGCGCCTGCAGATGCTGATGATGCGCGACGCCTTTAAAACCCTGCCGGTGGCGCACAACGGCCATGCGCACGCCATCTGGCATCAGTTCTACGACAGTCCTTATCAGTTCGTCGCCATTCAGGCGCTGGCGAAGTGGCTGCATCCCGATCTCTTCGCCGATCTCGATCCGGACGCGACGTTCCGCGCCTTTCATGAGAAATTTTTACCGCTGCCTTACCAGCCCGGTTACTGGGTAACCCTGCCTGCCGACAAGCGTTAATCGCCGCAGCGCGGCAGGGACGCCGCGCTATCGCCTGAATCTTTCCGTCATCTTTCTTCATATTTACTAATATTTTACAGGCGCAGCGCGTTTTATGCGCTGTAACGCTCAATGATAGGGAGAGGATAATGACCAGAACTTCGGGACGATCGGCTTTCGCCGTGGCGCTTTACACGCTGTTCGAACCTGTGCCGCTCGGCTTTTTCGTGGCGGCATGGATCTTCGACATTATTTACCTTAACAGTTACGTCGTGGAGTGGACGCATGCTGCCAGCTGGCTTATCGCCATCGGGCTGGTCATCGCCATTCTTCCGCGTCTTATCGCCCTGATTGATCTGTTCCGCGGCAGCAGCCGCGCGGAAAAGGTGCATTTCTGGCTTACGCTGGTGGCGATCCTGCTGGCGATCGTTAACGCCTTCGTTCACAGCCGCGACGCTTACGCCGTGGTGCCGTCCGGCGTTATCCTGTCGACTCTCGTGGTGGCGCTGATGCTGATCGCCAATGTTCAACTCGCGCTGCGTCAGCGCACGGCTTAAGGAGAAGCACCGATGAAAAAGCAAACGCTTATCGCCATGGCGCTGACCACGCTGCTGGCAGGCTGCGACAGCGGCGCGCAGCTCGATCCGCAGAAGCAGACTGGGCCGAATCCGGAGCTGCCTGAGGCGAAAAACTTCTTTATGCCGCCGATGCAGGTGCCGGAAGGGGTGCCGTGGAAGCAGGGCGAGATGCCGAAAGTGGCGCAGGGGCTGAAAATCGAGAAGATTGCGGAGAACCTCAAGCATCCGCGTCAGGTGCTGACGCTGCCGAACGGCGACGTACTGGTGGCGGAATCCAACGGTCCGGCCAAACCCACCACGCGTCCCAAGCAGCTGATTATGGGCATCGTGCAGAAAGCCTCAGGCAAAGGCGGCGAGGGCGGCAACCGCATTACGCTGCTGCGCAACGTGAACGGCAAGTGGGAGCAGCACGTCTTTATTGAAAATCTCTTTTCGCCCTTCGGCATGCAGCTGATCGGCAATACGCTCTATGTTGCCAACGCCGACAGCCTGGTGAAATTTCCCTATCAGGAAGGGCAAACCGAGATCCGCACGCCGCCCCAGCTGGTAACCGATCTGCCCGGCGGGCCGATTAATCACCACTGGACCAAAGCGCTGGTCGCCAGCCCGGACGGCAGCAAACTCTATGTCGGCATCGGTTCTAACAGCAACATCACCGAGAACGGCATCGGCGCGGAATACCATCGCGCCGCAGTGCTGGAAGTCGACGCCGCCAGCGGCGCGACGCGCGTTTACGCCACCGGGCTGCGCAACCCGACCGGCCTGCAGTGGGAGCCGCAGAGCAACCGGCTGTGGGCCATCGTCAACGAGCGCGACGAGATCGGCTCCGATCTGGTGCCTGACTATATGACGTCGGTGCAGGAGAACGGCTTCTACGGCTGGCCTTACAGCTATTTCGGTCAGCATGTGGATACGCGCGCGCAGCCGCAGCGTCCCGATCTGGTGGAGAAGGCGATTAAGCCGGACTATGCGCTCAGCTCGCACGTCGCGCCGCTGGGACTGCTCTTTTACCAGGCGGACAATATGCCGCAGTATCGCGGCGGCGCCTTCGTCAGCGAGCACGGCAGCTGGAACCGTACGCCGCTTAACGGCTATCAGGTGGTGTGGGTGAAATTTGAAAACGGCAAGCCGGTCGGATTGCCGCAGCCGGTAGTGACGGGATTCCTGACCGACGATCAGAAGCAGGTAAGAGGTTTGCCGGTCGGACTGGCCGCCGATCGCCAGGGCGGGCTGCTGATTGCGGATGACGCCGGCAACACGGTGTGGCGCGTCAGCGCGAAGTAGTTTTTGACAGGCATAAAAAAAGGATTTGGCGTCACGGCCAAATCCTTTCTTTTTTTGTTCGCTTAACGGCTGGTGACCGCGCCGCGAACGAGGTGCTCAGCACTCTCCACACCTGCGATTCTAAATAGTGCGGAGAAATATTTCAAGTTTCGCCAAAATACTGTATGGTTATACAGGTGTTGAGCGCGAAGCAGAGCCGACTTGCTGACTGGCCGCTCCCAGGGGCACGGTTTTGAAAATCCCGGCAGGCATCAGGTGGTGCTGGCCTGTGGCTTTAGCAATGAGTGCCGCTCAGCGCTCTCCACAAGATGTGCTTAGGCGCCCGGCGGGTAGAGTCAAAGCCTCGGTAGCCGAATAGCGCGCTCCTGTTGAAGGAGAAGGAAAGTGATGGAACTGATTAGATTGATTCTGGATCTTATCCGGATCATCTTGCAGATCATCGTTGCCCTTTTGCAACTGACCGGCCAGGATCACTAGCCGGAACTTGAATAAAGGCGGAGCTGACCACTCCGCCTTTTTCGTCGCGTTATCCCGTTTCCCCGTTATTCTGCCGCAATCGCACTGTCTTCCGCCTGTCATCTTCGCCCGTTACCGTCAGCGCTGTTTCCGCCGCGCCGCGCGCGCCGCTTGTCCAGACATCCGACCAGACGAGGCCATTATGACTTTTCACGCTCTCTCTTCCGCCCGACTGCAGCAGACTTTTATCGACAGCAGCGTACGCCTGCGCGACACCACCGTCGGACAGCAGTGCGAAATCCTGGCGCACAGCTACCTCGAATACAGCACCCTGGGCAACTTCTCCTATATCGGCGAACACTGCCACGTGGCGGACGCGCAGATAGGCCGTTTTACCGCTATCGCCAACCATGTGCGCCTTGGCGCGCCCAATCACCCGATGGATCGCGCTTCGCAGCATCGCTTTACCTACTGCCCGGAGTATTACGACGCCAGCGCGGCGCGCGACAGCGGCTTTTTCGCCGACCGCCGCGCCGCGCGCGTTATCGTCGGCCACGACGTCTGGATTGGCCACGGCGTGATTGTGCTGCCGGGTGTTACGGTCGGCGACGGCGCGGTGCTGGCGGCGGGCGCGGTGGTGACGAAAGATGTTGCGCCCTACAGCATCGTGGGCGGCGTGCCGGCGAAACCGATCCGCATGCGCTTTACGCCCGCCATCGCCGCGCGCCTGCGGCAGATCGCCTGGTGGGAGTGGCCGCTGGAGAAGCTGATGGCGAACCTGGCTGATTTTCAGTCCGGCGACATCGCGCGCTTCTGCGATCGCCACGGCTGACTACACTTACCGCATCGCAACCATGAAAGGAGAGCGCTATGTTCACGCTCTATGGCGCACCGGGCTGGGGCTCGGCCATTAGCGAGCTGATGTTTAGCCTCTGCGGCGAACCCTATCGCTGGGTGGATGTCTCCGGCTTCGACCAGCCGGGCGAGGCGCGCGATCGGCTGCTGGCGCTTAATCCGCTGGGGCAGGTGCCGACCCTGCAAAGCGAAGATGGCGCGGTGCTGACGGAGAGCGCCGCCATTGCGCTGATGCTGGCGGATCGCCATCCTGCGCTGATCCCGCCTCCCGGCGACCCGCAGCGCGCGCGTTTTTATCACTGGCTGGTTTGGCTGGTCGCCGCCGTCTATCCCACCTTTACCTATGGCGACTATCCGCAGCGCTGGACCGCCGCGGGGGCGCAGGAGCTGAAAAAGAGTACCGACGCCCATCGCGAAGAGGCCTATCGCTGGCTTGAGTCGCAACTCGGCGACAGCGCCTTTCTGCTGGGGGACAACATCACGCTGCTTGACGCCTATCTGCCGGTGCTGGTGCGCTGGCAGCCGCGCGAGGCCTGGTTTCAGGCCAGCGCGCCGAAGCTGTGGGGAATTGCGCAGCGCGTTAAGGCGCAGAAAGCGCTGCAGAGCGTGGTGGCGCGCAACCAGCTGTAGCGCGCCGCAAGGGTTACAGCGCCTGCTGCGCCACGCCGCTGGCGCGATGCGGCTGTAGCGGTTTCTCCGGCTGCAGCAGGGTCATCGCCAGCATGCTGCCCAGCGCAATCACAGCGGTGACGGTAAACATCGCATTGTAGCCGTAGTACTCCGCCAGCCAGCCGCACAGCATCGGCGAAACGATGGCGGCGAGGTTGGCGATTGCCAGCGTCATGCCGCTAAAGGCGCCGACGGAGGCTTTCGGCGTCACGTCGATCACCACAGACCAGTAGACGTTGTTCACCATGGCGTTGAGCGCGTTGCCCAGCGTCATCAGCGCAATAATCGCCGTTGCCGATCCGGCGTACGGAATAGCCATAAAACAGCAGGCGGTGCCCAGTAGCGTCACGGCGGCAAACAGATTGCGCGCCACGCGCAGGTTATTAAAGCGCGCCAGCAGCCGATCGGCGAGTCGGCCGCCGAGCAGCACGGTCAGACAAGCGCCGCTCCAGGGGATCATCGCCACGTACCAGAGCGAATGGAGATCGTAATGGAAGCTGTCCTGCAGATATTTCGGCAGCCAGGTCACCAGCGTAAAAGTGATATAGAGAAAGGAGAAATAGCCGAGGGCATTGCACACCAGGGTGCGGCTGGTGAAGAAGCGCCACCAGGGCAGCGGCGTATCGGCGTGCGCCTCCTGACGCTGACCGTCGCGGATCAGCGCACGCTCCGCCGCGTTCGCCGCGGGGTGCAGTTCCGGGGCGTCGCTGAAGGTGCGCGCAAACAGCAGCATCGCCAGCAGCGAGAAGAGGCCCAGCAGAATAAACATCATACGCCAGTCATGGGTCAGCAACAGCAGGCCGACCGCAATCGGCGCGGTCAGCAGCGATCCCACCTGCGTGGAGAGCAGGCCGATGCTCAGCGCGAAGCCGCGCTCGTTATCCGGCGCCCAGTGGGCGATGGCTTTGTTCATCAGCGCGTAGGCAGGGCCTTCGGAGAAGCCGAACAAGATGCGCAGGGCGGCGAAGCCCATAATCGCCGAGCCGCCGAACAGCGCCATGCCCAGATCGCCAGCCCAGGCGGTGGCGATCTCCAGCAGCGACCAGAGCACGCCCGCCATCAGCCAGACCTTGCGCGTGCCGAGCCGATCTGCAAGGAATCCGCCGCACAGCGATCCGAACAGATAGCCGAACCCGAAATAGCCCAGCACCGCGCCTAGCTGCACTTTACTGAACTGGTACTCCTGAGAGATGGCGTTAGCGGCAAACGACAGCGCGCCGCGATCGATGTAGTTGATCAACGCGACAAAAAACAGCATGGAAAAGATAACGTAACGATAGCGACTCGGCTGCATGGGGCCTCTCCTGCATGAATAGGGTCTGCAAGGGAGAAGCAAGATCGGTGCCGAACTTCCAGCGGGTACGCTGGCCGGGCGTTGCGCGCGAGGCAGGCAACAAATTACCAGCCTAATGGTTCGCCTGCGCATCATTAAGGTGCAGTAAAGCGACGTCGACTGCGACAACAGAGGGAAAGTCGGCCTGATAAACCGCCGCCACGTTAAATTTATGTGTGTTATTTGTCAGCGGTTTGAACAAAAGATGCGGTAAAGCCAGGTAACTTATTAGCCGTATCGTACCATCGCGGCCTGTTGCACCCGACAGGGCCTCTGCACAGCGAGCCTGCTTCGCTTTTGGCTGCCATAAATTAGTTAGCCAGGCTAAAGACTCGTAAGATATTGTGTTTTTACCAAAAATTTACCTAAGTTAAAATAACGTTGAAGTTATGTGTATTTATTTTATTTCGTCCCTTGAATGAGGAAAAGAAGGATCATGGTTAACAAGCTAACCAGTATCGTGATGGCGATTGTCGCCGTGGCGATGCTGTATATGGGCGGGAAGCTATTGCTGCTGGGGGGCAGCGCGTTCTATGCGCTGATGGCCGCAGGCTTACTGCTCACCGCGATACTGCTGTTTCTGAATAAACGCAGCGCGCTGTCGCTTTACGCGCTGCTGATGTGGATCACCCTGTTCTGGACTATCTGGGAAGTGGGCTTTGACAAGTGGCAGTGGATCCCGCGCGGCGACCTGTTCGGTCTGTTTGGCGTCTGGCTGGCGCTGCCCTGGGTGGTGCGTCCGCTGACCCAGCGCAAGTTCCATCCTTTCCTCGGCACCACGGTAGTAGTGATGATCGCTCTGGTGATCGGCCTCTGCTTTTACGATCCGCTGCCGCAGCAGGGAACCATTACCAATGCGCGCACGCCGTCCGCCTCGACCGGCGCGGGCAACGACTGGACGGCCTACGGCGGCTCCACCAATGCGCTGCGCTTCTCTTCGCTAAATCAGATCACCAAAGATAACGTAAAAGATCTTGAGGTCGCCTGGACCTACCACACCGGCGATCTGCGTCAGAGCGACGACGCAACCGAATACACCTTTGAGGCGACGCCGCTCAAGGCGAACGGCATGCTCTACTTCTGTACGCCGCATAACGAGGTGCATGCGCTCGATCCGGAAACCGGCGCGGTGAAATGGAAATATGCGCCGCCGCAGGATCGCTCCTATATGCAGCAACATCAGACCTGTCGCGGCGTCAGCTTCTACGACGCCGGCAATCCGGCGGCTGACAGCAGCGCAGCGCAGCCAGCGCTCTGCCGCAAGCGTATCTACAACGCGACCACCGATGCGAAGCTGGTGGCGCTGGATGCCGACAGCGGCAAGCCGTGCGCCGATTTCGGTCAGAACGGCGTGGTCGATCTGCATGCCAATATGGGCGAAGTGCGTCCGCATGCGCTGATGCAAACCTCTGCGCCGCTGGTGGCGGGCAATCTGGTGATTGTCGGCGGTTCGGTGATGGACAACGGCTTTAACCGCGGCAACCCGTCAGGCGTCATCCGTGCCTACGACGCCGTTTCCGGCCGTCTGGTGTGGAACTTCGATCCGGCTCAGCCGGAGGCGACCCAGCCGATTGCGGCGGACGCGACCTATCCGCAGGACACCCCGGTGGCCTGGGCGACGCTGAGCGCCGACCTGAAAAACGGCCTGGTCTATGTGCCGTTCGGCAACGCCTCGCCGGATGAAGTAGGCATCGAGCGCGATCCCAACAGCAACACGGAGAAATTCCGCGATGCGCTGGTGGCGCTGGATCTGAAAACCGGCGCCTTTAAATGGCGTTATCAGAGCGCCAATCACGATCTCTGGGACCGCGACAACCCGTCTCAGCCGTCGCTGGTGGATATCGACTATCAGGGCAGCCAACAGCCGGCGGTGATCCTGCCGACCAAAACCGGCAACCTGTTCGTGCTCAACCGCCTGACCGGCCAGCCGATCTATCCGGTTAATCAGGTGAAGGTCTCGACCGAAGGCGGCGTCGAGGGAGAAAAATTCGCCGCTACGCAGCCGGTCTCCAGCCTGAACTTTATTCCGCAGCCGCTGACGGAAAAAGCGATGTGGGGCATTTCGCCGTTCGACCAGATGAGCTGCCGCATGGGGTTCCGCGAGCTGCGCTATGACGGCAATCCGTGGACGCCGGCGACCGAGAAGGGCTCGCTGATTTTCCCGGGCAATATCGGTGTATTTAACTGGGGGTCGGTGGCGGTTGATCCGGAACGTCAGCTGCTGATCGCCGCGCCGGTGCGTCTGGCCTATAAGTACAACCTGATCAAGCGTACGCCAGCGACCGCGACCGAGCGCATGTTCACCAAAGATGGCTCGCCTTACTGGAATGAAAACTTCCATGGCGATTACGCTATCCATATTCAGCAGTTCGCGTCAGAGCTGGGCATACCCTGTATCGCGCCGCCGTGGGGCCGTATGGTGGGCGTCGATCTGAAAACCGGCAAGACAGAATGGCTGCGCCGCATCGGCACCACCAAAAACCTCAATACCTCATTCCTGCCGGGTCGTTTCCCGATTGGTTTCCCGATGGGGATGGTGGCGCACGGCGGTCCGCTGGTGACGGCGGGCGACGTGGTGTTCCACGGCGCGACGGCGGATAACTTCTTCCGCGCCTATGACAGCACTACCGGCGCGCTGCTGTGGCAGACTGAGCTGAGCGCGGGCGCGCAGGCCACGCCGTCGACCTTTATGGGTAAAGATGGCAAGCAATATGTGGTCATTGCCGCGGGCGGCCACGGTTCGCTCGGCACTAAGAGCGGTGACAGCGTGGTGGCATTCCGTCTGAAGTAACGACGTTCCTGCGCCTCGCGCAGAAAAAGATAAAGCGCCCGGTTGGGCGCTTTTTTTATGCTGAATTACGGCTGCGCCTGCCGTTTCGAGCGCTCTTCCAGCACCCGCAATGCGATGCGGTCGCCAATCGCCTGATCGATATTGCGCCAGTACTCAAACGTACGCGACAGCACCGGCTCCTCTACGCCGTTAAGCAAATGGCCGCTCACGTTGCCGACCAGCCGCTCGCGCGCCGCGTCATCCATCACTTTATTGATCAGCGTATTCGCCTGGCCAAAATCGTCATCATCCTCGCGCAGCGTGTAGGGCGCGCGCACCATCTCGCCGCTGGCCTGCCAGGTAGAGTCGGTTGGGTAGCGTTCGCCGTCTGCCGCCGGGCCGCCTTTGCTGTTCGGCGCATAGACAGGATCGGATACCGGATGAATACGCATCGCGCCATCTTTGCTGTAGCTGTTGACCGGCGACTGCGGGGCGTTGACCGGGATCTGCTTATAGTTGACGCCGAGGCGGTGACGGTGCGCGTCAGCATAAGAGAAGACGCGCCCCAGCAGCATCTTGTCCGGGCTAAGGCCGATGCCCGGCACCAGATTATTCGGCTCGAAAGCTGCCTGTTCGATCTGCGCATGGTTGTCGGTCGGGTTGCGGTCCAGCACCAGCTTGCCCACTTTAATCAGCGGATAGTCGCCGTGCGGCCACACTTTGGTCAGGTCGAACGGGTTATAGCGGTAGGTTTCCGCCTCGGCGAACGGCATGATCTGCATATAGAGCGTCCAGCTCGGAAAGTTGCCTTCCTTGATAGAGAAGTAGAGATCGCGCGTATGGTGGTCGATATCTTTTCCGGCAAGGGTATCGGCCTCTTCCTGCGTCAGGAACTCGATGCCCTGGTCGGTGTGAAAATGATATTTCACCCAGAATTTCTCGCCCTCGGCGTTCACCCACATATAGGTGTGGCTCGAGTAGCCGTTCATATGGCGCCAGGTTTTTGGGATGCCGCGATCGCCCATCAGCCAGGTAACCTGATGCGACGATTCCGGCGACAGCGTCCAGAAGTCCCACTGCATATCGTTATCGCGCAGGTTGTTGTCGGCGCGGCGCTTTTGCGAGCGGATAAAATGCTGAAACTTCATCGGATCGCGAATAAAGAAGACCGGCGTGTTGTTGCCCACCATGTCGTAGTTGCCTTCGGTGGTGTAGAACTTCAGGGCGAAACCGCGCGGATCGCGCCAGGTGTCGGGACTGCCGCGTTCGCCTGCCACGGTTGAGAAGCGTAGCAGCACGTCGGTGCGCGTGCCGGGCTGGAACACCGCGGCTTTGGTATATTTGCTGACGTCATCGGTCACGATAAAGTAGCCGAACGCGCCGCTGCCTTTGGCGTGCGGCTGCCGTTCCGGGATGCGTTCGCGGTTGAAGTTGGCCATCTGTTCAATGAGATAGTGATCGTGCAATACCAGCGGGCCGTCAGGGCCGACCGACAGCGAATGCTCGTCGCTGGCGACGGGAATACCCGCATCCGTAGTCGTCGGTTTACGCTCATCATTGCTCATAGTGCTCTCCGTTTTTATAGGGATATAGCAACCATTAAGCGTAGTTAAGAATCGCGCGTCTGCCGTAGCAGAATGCTGATGATTGCGAAAGGCGGAGAGCGAAAAAAGAGTGAAAGAAGAGAAGGGCGACGCTCAGGCAAGCTGCCTGAGCGCGGCGGGGGTTACTTATCGTTGCCGAAGCCCTGTTTTTTCAGCGCGCCCAGCACGTGCGGGAAGTAGATGTTCTGGTAATAGCCGCTGACGCTTTCGCTCCAGCTTTCGCCGTCGGAACGGCCGATGTTTTGCCAGTGCTGCACCATCTCCTGATTGTAGGCGGCGATCTTCTCCTCCAGCCCGGCGGTGCGGTAGGCCTCTTCATGGCGGAAGGTTTCCAGCGGCAGGCGCGGTTTCTGGTGCGACGGCTCATCGACATAGCCAATCACCACGCCCGCAACCGGGAAGGTATATTCCGGCAGTTCCAGCAGGCTAATCAGCGCCTCAGGATCGCGGCGGATACCGCCGATCGGCACGATGCCCAGACCTTCCGCACGCGCGGCGGCCATCACGGAGCCCAGCGCGATGCCCACATCGGTGGCGCCGGAAACGATGCTCTCGATACTCTGCTGCGCGATCTGCTCGCGGCCAATCGCCTCCATCGCCACGCGCGATTTATGCATATCCAGCACGAAGGTCAGAAACACCGGCGCTTTCGCGATCCACGGCTGTCCGCCGGCGATCTGGGAGATTTCTTTGCGCTTCGCCGCATCGCGGGTCACCACCACAGAAACCTGCTGCGAGTTGACCGAGGTCGGCGCGCGGTAGGCGGTGCTGATAATGCGATCCAGAATCGCGTCGTCAATCGGCTGCTCGGTAAAACTGCGTTCGCTTTTGTGGCTGGTAAAAATATCAATTAGTGAATTCATGGATCCTCCAGATGTGGAGGCTAAGAGTAGCAGGTTCGGGCAGGGCCAGATTTAACCGCATTGGTCATTCCCGGCAACCTAAGGTTCTTCAGAGGATTAGCGGGCGAACAGGCAGTGAGCCAGCACACATTTCTGAATAAATGGTAAAACATAACAACTATGTAACAATATGAATGCGCTGGCGTTTTGGGCAACATCACAAGAGGCCTCAGGCAGCTACACATAACCACGCCGCGTCCGGCTGCGTATACCTGAAGCGGCAACTCTCAATCAACTGAGGTGACAAATGAATAATACTCTGGCGCTGCGCCGGTCGATTCTCCTGCTGGGCATGGCCTTTAGCGGTCCGCTGCTGGCGCAGACCTTTGTCTACGTTTCGGCGGCGGAGGATGGCGATATCGCGCGTTACGCCTTAAACGATCGGACCGGTGCGCTAAAGCTGCTGGGCGAAACGCCAGCGGGGGGCAAGGTGATGCCGATGGCGATAAGCCCGGATAAACAGACGCTTTACGCCGCCGTGCGCAGCAAGCCGATGCGGCTGGTCAGCTGGTCCATCAACGGCAAAACCGGCGCGTTGACGCCAGCGTCAGAGAGCGCGGCCGCCGCAAGCTATCCCTATATCAGCCTGGACAGGCAAGGGCGCTTTTTGCTGGCGGCCTCCTACGATAGCGGCCTGGTGCATGTTTATCGCCTCGGCGCAGGCGGGAAGGTGACGACGCCTTTCGTGTCAGAGGTAGAGGCCGGTCACGCTGCGCATTCGGTGATTGTTGATGCGACGAATCGCTCCGCCTACGTCGGCGTGCTGGGCACCGATCGCGTTCTGCAGCTGGCGCTGCACCAGGATGGCCAGCTGACGCCGCTGGGTGACGGTTTCGTCGCCACGGCGGAGAAAAATGGGCCGCGGCACTCGGCGCTTTCGCCGGATAACCGCTTCCTTTATAACGTCGGCGAAATGAGCGGCGCTATCGTGCAGTTCTCACGGCAGCCGGATGGCGCGCTGACAAAGGTCGCTGACTATCCCAGCGCGGTCGCGCAGATATATCAGCTGCAGCACGGCGTGGAGCGCACCGCCAGCTACAGCGACACCACGCCGCGCATCTGGGCGGCCGATATCAAAATTACGCCTGACGGGCGCTTTCTCTACGTCACAGAGCGTACCAGCAGCACGGTAACGGGCTATCGCATCAGCCAACAGGATGGAAAGCTGCAGTTGATTAACAGCTGGCCGGTTGAAAAGCAGCCGCGCGGCATAGCGATTACGCCTGACGGGCGCTGGCTGATCGCCAGCGGCGAGAAGAGCACGGTGATTGGCAGCTATGCCATTGCTAAAGAGAGCGGGGAGCTGCAAAGGGTCGCTGAAGCGCCCGTAGGTAAGGATGCAAACTGGGTGAGTATCGTCAGCTTTAAGCAGTAGCGGGCACATATTAAGAACCGCCTAACGCGGCGGTTCTTATTGACGGTTAGCCGCGCTGGATTTGCTGTAAATCCTCTTCGGTCAGGCCGGTAATTTTCATCACTAAAGCGCGATCCAGTCCGTTTTTTAGCATGTTTCTGGCCATTTCCAGGCAGGCTTCACGCTTGCCTTTCTCCATGCCTCGCTGTTCAAGCTGTTCTGCAATGGTCACGAATATCTCCTTATGCTGCGGCGCATAACGCGCCAGTTCGCTAAGCGTGAGTTCCATATCCGGCGTTTCGCCGACCTGAAGCATATAGTTTACCAGCGACATTACTTGCTGTCCGGTCATAAATTCTGTCTGCATCAGGGTTGCCAGACGCGCGATCAGGCTTGTTAAATCGCGCTGGCGAATATGCTTTTGCAGCAGGGTAAGCGCCGCCATGCTGCGGTGCTGCATAATCTCCTCATCGGGAATAATAGTTACATCAACCAGTGGAAAATGACCATTATAGAGCGCAGCAGCGTGTTCAGCTTCCCGGAAAAGATCGAACCAGCGCAGAGAGTAGGGATATGGGCTGCGTTTGCCTTGATAGAAAAGAACAGGGATCACCAGCGGCAATTTGCTATGTCCGGCATCAAGATGGCGCTGCATCGCGGCAATAGCGTAGCGCATCAGACGAAAAGCCATATGCTTATCCGGAGAGCTTTGATGCTCGATTACCACCTGCAAATAGCCATCGCCGGCGCGCGTTTTCAGCGAGTAAAGTACATCGCTGTAGTAAGGACGCAAATCATCTTCGACAAAGCTGCCGGACTCCAGCTTCAGCGTCGACAGATCGCACACCGCCAGCAGCTCAGGCGGCAGATGCAGCGTTAAAAAGTCGCGAGCGGTTCTCGGGTGCGCCAGAAAGGTTTTAAAGACCGCATCATGCGGCGTGCAAATTCGCTTCATCCTGAAGTCTCGGCCAGCTTTTGGTTTGCCGGACCTTAGCAGTCGCCTTTAGCGTGCGAAAGTGGGAAAAGCGCAGCAGCCGAGGCGGCTCGCAAAATCTACGCGCCGACAGGGTTTGGCGCTTTATCAAAGACGAAAGACGACATGCCGAACGGCGCTGTGACAGATTGCGGTGTTTAAGTTATAAGAAGAGAAAAGGGAGGGAGAGCAACCGTATGAGCACAGCGTCCTGGCCATCAGTGATATCACATTTAACATAATATACATTATGTGCACCTGAATAATCCTGTCTGCTTTGGGCATTTCTCACCACATTGCCCTGGTTAACTTTTTAATGGATAGCATGTTGTCCAGTTATAGTTGCACCTTGCCAATATCAGCTCGCCAGCAACATCACCAAAATTAATCGCCTGACGTTCCAAAAAAAACTGACGCAGGCTTTCTGGTAAAAAAGACGCGCCGTAGCGTAAAACCGTGCTGTGCCAGAATGGCGCCGGCAATGAGATGTTGTCATGACGCATCAGTAACTCATTTTTCCATTGAGAATCCAGAACCCTTTCGCAGAACGACTGACGCATAGCAACTGCAGGACTTTCAGGAATTCCCGCAAGCAACAGCTGACCAGGCAACGCAACTAACCGAAGATGCCCGATAGTAATTTTTTTCGCATCGAATTCACCCCAGATAGTTGTCAATTGCTCTACTTTCGTCGGTAATTGCTCGTTTAGATGATAAAGCGGCAGCGTCAGAGGCAAGAAAGTAAAATGAAAGCCGTGCGCTGGCAGCGTATCGGCCAGCGGATCGTCTTTTGTGATTTCGTTTAACTCATCAATAAGGCGTGAGACACAGCGTGAAACAGTCGGCTTTATTCCTGCTGCAAGAGAAAGCTTTACTGGATCGTAGTAATTTTGTTCTCGGATCTCACCGATTCCTGCATTTTTCGCCCAGGTTGCGAGAGTGTTCTCATTTGTCGAGCGATATCTGTTTTGCAGACTTATTGATTGCATGACAAACCTTATCGTTCTTTGCCCCGCTCCACTCGCTGGCTGAGCGATTACAGCGCAGCACTACGCTGAAGATCTGAACGGGTATCAATATCCAGCAGGCATCCCTTATCCACTAACGTCACCGCCTGACACGGCGCGCTGTTAAGCACCGCGCGCGCGCCGCTGTCACCGCTCAGACTGGCGAGCGCAGAAAAGAACGCGCGCTGAAATCCCACCGGATGCCCAGGCACGCCTTCGACTTCCGCGCGAACCAGCGGCGCGCGATGCAGCGCATCCGCCACGGCCAGCAGGCTTTCCACGTTTAAAAACGGCATATCGCCCAGCGTAATCAGCCAGCCGTCGTACGCCGCTGTGGCTTTCACGCCCGCGGCGATAGAGTCGCCGATGCCCGCGCTGCGGCAGACAATCGCACGGCCAGTGGGAATCAGCGCATGGATTGCCGTATCCTCCGGCCGCGTCACCGCGAAAACGTCGAGCCCCGTGGCAACAGCATGCTCCAGCGTGTGCTGCAAAACCGGCTTGCCGTTCAGCGAGGCGAGCAGCTTATGCTCTCCGCCGCTCGCCTTAAAGCGTCGGCTGAAGCCGGCTGCCATCACCAGAATGGCGATTCTCATAGCAAACTTCCCTGCTCCCACGGCTCTGCCAGGGCCGGCTCAATCGCCTCTACGCAGCCGTTTTTGTAGCGCACGATGTCCGCCATCACCGACAGCGCAATCTCCGACGGCGTTTTACTGCCGATATCGATCCCGACCGGCGCGTGAATACGGTTGACCTGATCCGGGGTGAGATCGCCATACATTCCCAGCCGCTCTTTTCTTCTCAGGCTGTTCTTTTTCGATCCCATCGCGCCGATATAGAACGCCGGCAGATTGACCGCTTCCATCATGGTGAGATCGTCAATGCGCGGATCGTGGGTAAGCGACAGGATCGCCGTTCCGGCATGGCAACCTTCCCGCTCCAGATACACAGCGGGAAACTGCTTAATCAGCCTGACGTTCACGTCCAGCAAGGCGGCCATATTCGCCAGCGCCTCGTCCCGGTGTTCGCACACGATGGTTTCAAAGCCCAGCGCGACGGCAAAATTGGCGCAGAACACCGCGACGCTGGAAAGCCCGCCGATAACCAGCCTGGGCGCGGTCGAGAGCGTCAGGGTAATGGCGGCGCCGTCGCGGTAAGTCAGCGTACTGTTGGTATAGGCAGCCGGCTCCAGCGCATGACAGGGATGCGGCAGAATAATTTTCTTTTTCACCGCCGTGGCGGCGACCAACGCATCGTGCATTTTCTGCAAATAGGCGCGGCTCTCAGCGCCGGGCGACAGTTTTTCCACCAGAATATCGAGTACGCCGCCGCACGGCAGCGCCCTGTCCGGCTCAAATCCGCCTTCGCCATAGCGCACCACCTGGCTGGCGGCCGGGAAGGCGTTGCGATCGATGCGTTCGATAAAACTCTCTTCGACGCAGCCGCCCGAAAGCGAACCGCAGTGATGCCCCTCTTTGCGGATTATCATCATCGCGCCGGGCGGACGCGGCGACGATCCGTAAGTAGATAGCACCGTACAGAGCCATACCTCATGCGCGTCAACCCACTGCAATCCTGCTTTTAATACCTGCATATCAAGGTTGTGCATGACCTGATGCCTCCGGCAACGGTTAAGCCAAGGCGCTTGCCCTGGCGGTAATTAAGTCGACAATGTCGCCTTAGCGCACGGCATGTCGGTAACGATCGCGGCGGCTCGCCAGCACGGCAAAGATCGCCGAGATAATTAGCAGCGTCAGGCCGAAGGCAAAGGGACTCCACCAACCCACTGCGTCAAACAGTTCGCCGCCCAGCGCCGCGCCCAGGGTAATCGCCAGCTGGATCACGGCAACCATCAGGCCGCCGCCCGCCTCCGCGTTTTCCGGCAGCGCGCGGCTCAGCCATAGCCCCCATGCGACCGGCGCGGGCGTAGAAACCAGGCCCCACACGGCTAACAGCGCGCCTGTAATCAGCAGCGAATGCCCCTGCCAGATTAGCAGCGCAGCCAGCGCCGCCATTGCCAGCGGGATCAGGATCAGCCAGCGAAACAGGTGTCGCTGCAGTAGCAGGCCGACCGACCAGGTTCCCAGCAATCCCGCCGCGCCCAACAGCAGCAAAATAAGCGAAAGCTCGCTGACGCTGGCTCCCGTAACCGACTCCATAAACGGGCGCAGATAGGTGAAGATCGCAAACTGCCCCATAAACAGCGTCAGCAGCGCGGCCATACCCGCCGCGACGTGCGGCAAGCCAAGCAGGCGCAGCGGGTTCGCGGTGTGGTTATCGCCCTGCGCAGGCAGCGATGGAATCGCGCGCCACTGCCAGATAAAGGCGCCGACGGCCAGCGGCACGACGATAAAAAAGGCCCCGCGCCAGCCGATATACTGGCCGAGAAAACTTCCCAGCGGCGCGGCGACGGTGGCCGCCAGCGCGTTGCCACCGTTAATCAGCGCCAGCCCTTTCGCCACGGCATGCGGCGGCGCGAGGCGCATAATGGTCGCCGTCGACATCGACCAGAATCCGCCGATCGCCACGCCGAGCAGCGCGCGTCCGACAATAAAAACTAGTCCGTCTGGCGCGAATGTGACAGTCAGGCCGGAAATTGTCAGTAAAAGCGTAAAGGCGATCAGCACTTTTTTACGGTCGAAACGACCGGTTAACGGCGTATTAAGCAGGCTGGTCAGCACGGCGAAAAAACCGCTGACGGATATCGCCTGTCCCGCTTGTCCCTGGCTAATGCCCAGATCCTGCGCCACCGGCGTCAACAGACTGACGGGCATAAATTCCGAGGCAATCAGCACCACGACGCCAAGCGCCATAGAGAAGATAGCGCCCCAGGCGGCGTGGTGACGCGATGCGGAGCGCGTTGTCATAGTTGTCATACGTTAATCCATAAGTTTCAATGCCGTAAGATGCTACCCAAACTGCCGGCATGAATTAACCTGGATAAACGGGATGTAATTGTGAATAAAATTCAGTAATAGTCGAGGAGCACTGTGCTGGAACCAGGTAGCGCCCCTCGTATGACCTAACGCATCTGCAAAATAATGGGGTTACTGCTGGCGGGATCGGTATGCTGACGCATCTCCGCTACCGCTTTCGCCTCTGTCTGCGCCCCGCCGTTACCCCAGGATGAGCGAATATAGTTGAGCACCTCCGCCGTCTCGCGATCGGAAAGCTGTTTACGGTATGGCGGCATCCGATAGGCGTCCGGCACGCCGTTGGCGACCACGCGGGCGGAGCCGTTCAGCACGATATTGATCGCCGAAGCGGCATCGACCTGCATCGAGGTGGCGCCTGCCAGCGGCGGAATCCACGGCGCCTGCCCGCGTCCGTCGGCGCCATGGCAGCTGCTGCAGCGCGCGATAAAGGTCTGCTCGCCGGGGGGGCGCGCGGGTTGTTCGCTTCTCGCCGCGTAATGCCAGGCATTGCCGCTGTCGTTGCTGCCCGGCGGCAGCGACTTCAGGTAGTGCGCGATGGCGCGCAGGTCGTGGTCGCGCATAAACTGGGTGGAGTTGTTGAACGCATCCGTCATCGAACCGAACACCACGCCGTGGGCGTTGCGTCCGGTTTTCAGAAAGGTCACCACCTCCTCTTCGCTCCAGCGGCTTATCCCGGTGCTGGCATCGCCGCGCAGGCTGGGCGCATACCAGCCGTCAAGCAGCGCGCCTGCCAGATAGTCCGGACTGCGCGCATCCAGCGCTTTTTCGTTGAAGGCCAGGCCGCGCGGCGTATGGCAACTGCCGCAGTGGCCTGGGCCTTCCACCAGGTAGGCCCCGCGGTTCCAGAGCGCGTCGCGGTTCGCCACCGTCTGCCAGGGTTCGCCGCTGGCAAAAGCGGCTCGCCACAGCGCCAGCGGCCAGCGCATGTTGAGCGGCCAGGGGATCTCTGGCGGCTGATTTTGCCGCGAAGCGGGCTGCACGCCGTGCATCATAAACGCATAGAGGGCGCGAATATCATCATCGCTCAGCTTCTGATAAGAGGGAAACGGCATTGCCGGATAGAGCCGATGTCCGTCCTGCGCCACGCCCTGACGCACCACGCGATCGAAGTCAGCCAGCGAATAGCGGCCAATACCGCTCTCGCGGTCAGGCGTAATATTGGTGGTATAGATTTTCCCGACCGGCGTCGCCATCGCCAGGCCGCCGGAAAATGGCGCACTCTCCGGCGTACTGTGGCAGGCGACGCAGTCGCTCAGACGCGCGACATATTCGCCGCGCTGGATAAGATCCGGCGGCGCGGCGATCCCGGCGTCCGCTTCATTGTCGAAAGGCGACGCGGGCGTACGCAGCATCCACAGCAGCGCGCCCGCCACGATAGTGAGCGCGGCAATCAGCAGCAGGCAGAGCCTTTTCCTGGTCATGATGTTTTCCTTAAGAACCTGCGGCTCAGGTAAAGTTGTAGCGTGAAAGCGGCATAGAGCGAATACGCTGACCGGTCAGCCTGGAGACCGCATTGGCCACCGCGGGCGGTACGGCGGGCAGCGGCGGTTCGCCGATGCCTCCCATTTTGGCGCCGCTCTCGATAATGCGTACCTCGACCTGCGCCATGCGCGACGGCGGCAGGATCGGATAGAGATCGAAATTACGCGCTACCGGCTGCCCCTTCTCAAACAGCGCCTCTTCCAGCAGTACCTGCGACAGCCCCAGCGCAACCGCGCCGTTGACCTGCGCCTCAACGATGGCCGGATTAACGATGCTGCCGGGATCTATCGCTTCCCAGATCCGATGCACCCTGACCTGTCCGTTCTCAATCGAGACTTCCGCTATCGCCGCCGCTTCGGTGCCGAACGGAGACGCCATCGCCACGCCGCGGGCGCGCCGACTGCCATCTTCGGCGGTATAGGGGCCCGGTTTCCAGCCGCCAGAGAGATCGGCCACCGCGTGCAGCAGCGTCGTCAGGCGCGCATTACCCTTCAGCAGCCGCAGACGCAGCTCAAAGGGATCGAGCCTGCCGTGGTCCGCGATCTCGTCGAGAAAGCTCTCGTAGAGGAAGTCGTTCATCGAGTTGCCGACCGAGCGCCAGTAGCCCAGCTTCACCGGCCCTTTTTTATAGATCTGCGCGATGCGCAGGTGGGGAATAGCATAGGATTTGCCGGTCACCCCCTCGGTGGCGGTGGGATCAAGCTTATCGCCCTGCTTGCCGGAGATGCCTTCGGTCGGGCCTTCGCAGATGCTGACCGCTTCCAGCGCCAGCGGATAGCCCTTGTCATCCAACCCGGCGCGGAAGCGCACCGCCGCCATTGGGCGATGGGTGTCGCGCAGAAACTCCTCTTCACGGCTCCAGATTAGCTTAACCGGACGGCCGACCGCCTTCGCCAGCTCAACCGCCTGCGGCCAGGCCATCGCCCCGTCATAAACAAAGTGACGCCCGAAAAAGCCGCCAAGCAACGGGGAGTGAATCAGGATTTTGCTGGCGTCGAGCCCGGTGCGCTTCGCCACCTCGCCCTGAAACATCTCCGGCGCCTGGTTAGGGATCCACAACTCCAGCGTGCCGTCGTCGTTAAAGCGCGCCAGCGCCGAAGGCGGTTCCAGCTGAGCATGATTAAGATACTGGCTGTGGTAGGTGGCGCTGAGCGTGGTTTTGGCTGCGGACATGCCCGCTGCCAGGTCGCCTTTGACCTCCGCCTCCTGGCCGTCGCCGGGTTCGTTCGCCAGCGTGCGGGCGAAATCGTCGGAGGAAAAATCCGGCGGCATTAACTCGGCGTCGGCAGGCGCCAGCCATTCTACCTGGAGCGCCTCAACGGCGCGTTTTGCCTGCCACCAACGCTCGGCGACCACCGCCACCGCATCTGGCAGCCGGTGCACCGAGTGCACGCCCTTCATCGCCCTTACCTGTGCTTCGTTGCGCCATGCGCCCGGCGTCATGCCAAAACGCGGCGCGTGCTGTACCGCCGCGTGCAGCATATCATCGACGCGGCAGTCGATGGTGTAAACCGCCTGCCCGGTTGATTTCTCCCAGGCGTCGAGACGCTTGACGGGCTTGCCGATCCAGCGGAACTGCGCGGGATCTTTCAGGCTGACCGCATCCGCAGGCGGAACCGGCAGATCGCGCGCGCGGCTGGCCAGCTCGCCGTAGGTCAGCGTCTGCCCAGAAGCGTCGTGTACCACCTTCCCCGGCTCGGTGCGCAGCGAGGCGAGCGGCACCGCCAGCGCGCTTGCCGCCGCCTGCAGCAGCATATGGCGCGCCAGCGCGCCGAGACGGCGCATGGTGGTGTAGCTGGTACGCACCGACTGACTGCCGCCGGTGATGCGCATGCCGCTGTCCATGACCTTGTACTCGTCGCCGGCCGGCGCGTTCTCAACGACAAAGGTGGCGGGATCGGCATCCAGCTCTTCGCCGACGATCTGCGCCATGGCAGTAAAGATCCCCTGTCCGCCTTCGATAAACGGTGATAGAAAACGCACGCTGCTGTCTGGACGGATCTCAAGAAAGGCGGGCACGCGCGTGCCGGGCGACAGGGGCTGTTGCGCAGCCTGAGCACGCGCCTGGCCTGATGGCAGACCAATGCCCAGCACTAGCGCTCCTGCTACGCTGCCCGATGCCAGCAAGAAGCGGCGGCGCGACAGGTTGGTGGGTCCTTCGCCGAGAGCAAATTTGGATGATATGGGCTGTTTTCTCACCGCTCACCTCCCTGACCCGCCACCTCGTGGATGGTCGCGCTAATGGCGTTATAAGTGCCGCAGCGGCAAAGATTCACCATCGCCGCCGCGATCTCCTGGTCTGAGGGATGCGCGTTCTGCCTGAGTAGCGCGGTCGCCGCCATCACCTGTCCCGACTGGCAGTAGCCGCACTGCGGCACCTGATGCTTCACCCAGGCCGCCACCACGCGCTTGCCCACATCGTCGCTCTCGATCGCTTCAATGGTAGTGATCTGCTTTCCGGCGACTTTATCGATCGGGGTCACGCAGGATCGGACTACCTGCCCGTCGATCATCACCGAACAGGCGCCGCACTGCGCCAGACCGCAGCCATATTTCGTTCCCGTCATGCCCAGATCGTCGCGTAATACCCAGAGTAATGGCGTGTCCCCTTCGGCATCGACCTGAACGTTTTTATTATTTATCTGAATATCCATAGTGCTCCGGTCTTAATGGCTTTTGCTTTCGCCCTATCCTTACAGAGATGAGTGGAATGATTAACCGGCTCTCGCCGCATACGCTGCTGAATAAAATTCATTAATTAACGAAACGCCCGCACAGCGCCATTTAACAGCGCGTTGCAGGTTTTAATGATCCGTGCGATTAGCGAAATGGCGTTGGATTCCCTCTCCTGACCAGGCTAATTTTCCAGTCTCTGTGAATTAAAATCATAAATAAGGACGGGATAAGATGAATGATATTCAGGCATTTATTGCTGTGGCGCGCGAGCAGAGTTTTACCAAAGCAGCGGCAGGCCTGGGTGTGAGTCCGTCTGCGCTCAGCCATACCATTCGCAATCTGGAAGAGCGTATCGGCGTGCGCCTGCTGGCGCGCACCACGCGCAACGTCGCGCCGACGGAAGCGGGCGAACGTTTATTGCAGTCCGTGGCGCCGTTATTCGAACAGATCAACAGCGAAATTGCGCGCATTGGCGAATTACGCAATACCCCGGCCGGCAATATACGCATCACCTGTTCCGACGATGCCGCCGAGATCCTGTTGCGCCCTGCGCTGCCCGCCTTTTTTGCCAGCTATCCCGATATCAGCGTGGAAATCTGCATCGACTACGGCTTTACCAATATCGTCACCGAACGTTTCGATGCTGGTATTCGGCTGGGAGAGTCGATCAGCCGCGATATGATTGCGGTGCGCCTCGGGCCAGACTGGCGGCTGGCGGTGGTCGGCACGCCCGCCTATTTTCAGGCGCATCCGGTTCCGGTTGTTCCGCAGGATCTTACGGCGCACCGCTGCATCAATATCCGCCACTCGCCGGGCGGCAGTGTCTACGCGTGGGAGTTTGAAAAAGCGGGCCGCAAGTTAACGATTCGGGTAAACGGCCCGCTGCTATCCAACAGCATTATCCATGTGCTGAACGGCGCGCTGGACGGCATTGGCCTGGCCTGTGTGCCGGAGCATATGGCGCGGCGCCATATCGAGGCGGGCCGCCTGATTGAAGTGCTCGCCGACTGGAGCCCGCTGTTCGAAGGCTATCACCTTTACTATCCCAACCGACGCAACACCTCTTCCGCCTTCGCTGCTTTTGTCGAGGCTATCCGATATCGCGGCTGACGCCGTGCATCAGCCGTCCAGCTGCGCCTGAATCCACTGCAAAAAGTAGCTAACGCGCGGGAACTGCGCATAGCCGCGCGGATAAACCAGGTGATGGGCGCTCACCGGCAGGCTCATAGCCTCGTCAAATACCCTGACCAGCTTGCCGCTGCGAAGATAGTCGGCGGCCAGCAGTTCGCTTTCGAAGATCAGCCCGTGGCCGAGCATCGCCGCCTCCAGGCTCATATAGGATCGGTCGAAGCGAAACAGCCACTCCTGGGTTGGCTGCGGCAATTGCTGCGTGGCGAACCACTGTGGCCACTGAATTAACGGCGATTCAGAAAGGATCAGCGCGTGGTTATTTAATTCGCCCGGCATCCGTAGCGGATATTTATCCAGATAGTCTGGCGACGCCAGCACCGACATTTTTTCATGGCGAATGGTCTTTATTTCAAACGCCTTCCATTCCGGAAAGCCGTGGCGTACCGCAATATCGATATTATCGCGGCTGAAAGATAAGTTTTCATAAGAGCAGGAAAGCGAAACCTGTATGTCCGGGTGCGCTTCGCGAAACTGATGAATACGCGGCAGCAGCCATAGCAGCCCAAAACTGGGCGCGCAGTGAATGCGCAGCGCGCTGCGATCTTTCTCATTGCGCAGCCGCGCTGTCGCCTGCGTCAGGCTGAGGATCAGCGGCCGAATCTCCGCTAAATAGCGCTCGCCCGCCAGGGTTAACGCTACCCCTTTCGCCGATCGGTGGAACAGAATCGAGCCCAGCTCTTTTTCCAGTTTCGCCAGCTGGTGGCTCGCCGCCGAGGGGGTGATATTTAATTTCTCCGCCGCGCGCGCCACGTTTCCTGATTGCGCGACCTCTTCAAAGACGCGCAGCGATTTTAATGAAGGGAGCTGGCTGACTGGCTTTTCCATAACTATTCCCGCTCACGATTTTGTGATTTATGTCCGTTTTAAACACTGGAAAATATTAACTGCATCAAACCAACAATTTCATTCAGCATCAAATGAATTTTTTTGCATTGCCACTTTGAGCGCTATTTCTGATGCTGAGGATGAACCCTGCCGGTAGTGATACCGAACCCTATAAAAAAAGAATCTGGAGTCAGTTATGTTGCTGAAAGAGAAAGTTGCGATTATTACGGGCGCCGCGTCTCAGCGCGGTATCGGACGCGCTACGGCCGCCTGCTTCGCTCACCATGGCGCGCGCGTGGTGGTGCTCGATCTTGATGAAGCGGCAGCGCAGCGCACCGCGCTGGAGCTGGGATCCGGCCATCTGGGCCTTGCGGCCAACGTCACCGACGCTGAGGCGATTCAGCGCGCCGTCGCTGAGATTCTGAAGGAGTATGGCCGCATCGACGTGCTGGTGAATAACGCCGGCATTACGCAACCGGTGAAAACGCTGGAGATCGGCCTTGAAGACTACAACCGCATTCTGGATGTCAACCTGCGCGGCACGTTGCTGATGTCGCAGGCGGTGATCCCTACGATGCAGCGTCAGGGCGGCGGCAGCATCGTCTGTCTCTCGTCGGTATCGGCGCAGCGCGGCGGCGGGATCTTCGGCGGTCCGCACTACAGCGCCGCGAAGGCGGGCGTGCTCGGGCTGACCAAAGCGATGGCGCGCGAGTTCGGGCCGGATCAGATCCGCGTCAATGCCCTGACGCCCGGCCTGATCCAGACCGATATCACCGGCGGACTGCTGCACGACGAACGCCGTCACGCCATTATCGATTCGATCCCGCTGGGACGCCTCGGCGCAGCTGACGACGTGGCGCACGCCGCGCTGTTTCTCGCCAGCGATCTCTCCAGCTACCTCACCGGCGTCACCTTAGACGTAAACGGCGGCATGCTGATTCACTGATCGTCCCCTTTTCTCCAGCAGCCAGGCTGCTGGTTCACTCCCGGAGTGATAATCATGACAACGCTGAATATCGGTGCGGCGGTCGCTGCGCGCGACGGTGCCTACCGCAAAATCGCCTGGCGCCTGATGCCGTTCTTAATGTTGTGTTACCTCTGCGCCTATCTGGATCGCGTCAACGTCGGCTTCGCCAAGCTGCAGATGATGGACGATCTCTCGCTGAGCGAAACGGTCTACGGCCTTGGCGCCGGGATCTTTTTTCTCGGTTACTTTTTCTTTGAGGTGCCCAGCAACTTGATCCTGCATCGCGTCGGCGCACGCCGCTGGATCGCCCGCATTATGATCACCTGGGGCCTGATCTCCGGCGCATTCGCCTTTGTCGAGACCGCCTGGCAGTTCTATCTGCTGCGCTTCCTGCTGGGCGTGGCCGAAGCCGGACTGGCGCCCGGGTTGCTGCTCTATCTCACCTACTGGTTTCCCGCTCACCGCCGGGCGCGCATGACGGTGCTCTGGTTCGTCGCCATTCCGCTCTCCGGCATGATCGGCGGCCCGCTCTCCGGCTGGATTATGGAAACCTTCGCCGGATCGCACGGCTGGGCCGGCTGGCAGTGGATGTTCATGCTGGAGGCGATCCCGACCATTCTTATGGGGTTTGTGGTGCTGGTGGTGCTGAAAGATCGCGTCGAACAGGCGAGCTGGCTCGATGAAGGCGAAAAACGCATGGTGCGCGCCGATCTGGATGATGATAACCAGCAAAAGTCGCATCACGGCACTATTAAAGAGTTTGTCGCGGACAAACGCCTCTGGACGCTGGCGGCGATCTATTTTTGCGTGGTAATGGGTCAGTACGCCCTGACCTTCTGGCTGCCGACGCTGGTGAGAAACGCCGGCATCCGCGAGCCGCTGCATATCGGCCTGCTCACCAGTCTGCCCTATCTCTGCGCCATCGTGTTTATGCTGATGGCAGGCCGCAGCGGCGATCGACATCGCGAGCGGCGCTGGCACCTTATCGTGCCTATGGTGCTCGGCATGGCAGGCCTGACGATGGCGACTCTGCTCGGCCACAGCGTCACGCTGTCGCTGTTCTTTCTCTGCCTGGCGGCGGCGGGCATTCTCTCCGCCTCGTCGCTGTTCTGGATGCTGCCGACCAATCTGCTGGGCGGCGTCTCTGCCGCCGCGGGCATCGCGGCGGTGAACTGCATCGCCAATCTCGCCGGCTTCTTTTCGCCCTGGCTTATCGGCTCCATTACCACGCTGACCGGCTCGCCCGCATCGGGCATGTACTTCATCGCTGCGGTTCTGCTGCTCGGCGCGCTCTGCGTGCTGCGTATTCGGGCAGCGGACGTTAATCGTTAATCAGGAGGTTTTATGCATACCCTTACTTCGTCGGCGCCGCTGACCCTGCGGCAGCGCGCCACGCGCATTCGTCGCCATGCGCTGCTGATGGGCCAGGTTCAGGGCCAGGGCTATATCGGTCAGGCGCTGGGCGCCGCCGATCTGCTCGCCGTGAGCTATTTCCATGCGCTGAACTATCGCGCCGAGGATCCCGAATGGGAAGGTCGCGATCGTTTCTATCTCTCTATCGGCCACTACGCTATCGCCCTCTATGCGGCGCTGCTGGAGGCGGGCGTAATTCCCGAAGCGGAACGCGAGACCTACGGCAGCGACGAGAGTCGTCTGCCGATGTCGGGCATGGCGGCCTATACGCCCGGTATGGAGATCACCGGCGGCTCGCTCGGCCAGGGCCTGGGCATTGCGGTTGGCGCCTGCCTGGGGCTGAAGCGTAAGGGCTCGACCTCGCGGGTCTATAACCTGCTTTCCGACGGGGAACTGAATGAAGGCTCGACCTGGGAGGCCGCCATGTCGGCGTCGCACTGGCGGCTCGATAATCTGATCGCGATTATCGACGTCAATAACCAGCAGGCGGACGGCCACAGCAGCGAGATTCTGGCGTTCGAACCCATCGTCGAGCGCTGGCAGGCTTTCGGCTGGTATGTGCAGCGGGTGGACGGCAACGATATCGATGCGCTGGTCGCCGCCTTTGACGCCGCGCGCGACTGGCCGCAGCCGCAGCCGCGCGTGATTATTTGCGACACCCGAATGGGCAAAGGCGTGCCTTTTCTGGAAACCCGGGAGAAAACCCACTTTATCCGCGTCGACGCCGATGAGTGGGATAAAGCCCTTACTGCGCTGGAACAGGGAGAATAAAATGAGCACTTCAACGGTTAAAAAACGCCTGACTACCTCGGCGATGATCGCCTCGATTGCCGCCGAAGGCCAGCCGACGGAAGCAGCGCCTTTTGGCCATGCGCTGGTCGAGCTGGCGCGTCAGCGTGAGGATATCGTCGGTTTA
Source organism: Pantoea sp. NGS-ED-1003 (assembly GCF_000738765.1). NCBI lineage: Bacteria > Pseudomonadati > Pseudomonadota > Gammaproteobacteria > Enterobacterales > Erwiniaceae > Pantoea > Pantoea sp. NGS-ED-1003. Next base: position 367,517 of record NZ_JPQA01000001.1, on the reverse strand, counting down.
ACCGCCGATCTGAGCAAATATACCGATCTGCACCTCTTCGCCGACGCCTTCCCCGACCGTTTCTTTCAGATGGGCATGGCGGAGCAGCTGCTGATGAGCGCTGCCGCCGGCATGGCGCGCGAAGGCTTTACGCCCTTCGTCACCACCTATGCGGTGTTCGCCTCGCGTCGCGCCTATGACTTTATCTGCATGGCGATCGCCGAAGAGAACCTGAACGTGAAAATCGCCTGCGCCCTGCCCGGGCTCACCACTGGCTACGGTCCGAGCCATCAGGCGACCGAGGATCTGGCGATATTTCGCGGCATGCCCAACCTGACGATTATCGATCCCTGCGATTCACGGGAAATCAGTCAGGTGGTGCCGGCCATCGCCGACCATCAGGGGCCGGTCTATATGCGCCTGCTGCGCGGCAAAGTGCCGCTGGTGCTGGATAAGTATGACTATCGTTATCAGCACGGCAAAGCGCAGCGGCTGCGCTCAGGCAAACATGCGGTGATTATCAGCAGCGGCTTAATGACGATGCGCGCGTTAGAGGCGGCTGAACAGCTGGAAAGCCGCGGCATTGAGGTCGGCGTGGTGCACTCTCCGGTGATCAAGCCGCTGGACGAGGCGACGATACTGCGCGAGGCCGGCGAAGCGGTTAACGCGGGACGGCTGGTGATTACGGCGGAAAACCACTCGATTACCGGCGGCCTGGGCGAAGCCATCGCGGCGACGCTGCTGCGCCACGGCGTGACGCCTCGTTTCCGGCAGATCGCCCTGCCCGACGCCTTTCTCGATGCAGGCGCGCTGCCAACGCTGCACGATCGCTATGGCATTTCGACGCAGGCGATGGTGACGCAGATTACGGCGTGGCTGGAGCATGGCGTCTGACAGACGCAACTATCCGGAAGCCCTGCGCTTCCGGACGGATAAGCCAGCCGTTTTTATCTGCAAAGCTGGATCTGTTTGCACTATTGCTGATGATGGGTTTTACAGATGAATTTAATGTATGCTGTAACTAAATGAAGCGTTATTTTCCTCTCCCTGTTTGCTATAGCGTCGGTTATCTATCTTATCGACGGTGCATAGGCTGCTACGCCAGTCGAATTTTTGCTGCCCGACGCGCAGAGTTGAGCGCCGGAGTTGCGTTTCTCTGGCGGGGACGTGATGCTGCCCGCAGTCGATTCCACCAGCAGGAGAGCGAAGATGGATAGTCCACTCTGCCGCGCGTTACAGATAACTTTTCCTTTAATTCAGGCCCCGATGGCGGGCGTCTCTACTCCCGAACTGGCCGCCGCGGTGAGCAACGCGGGCGCGCTGGGCTCGATCAGCCTCGGCGCCGCTAACCCGGCGCAGGCCAGCGCCATGCTGAGCCGGCTGCGGCAGCTTACCGCCGCGCCGGTAAACGTGAATCTCTTTTGTCATGCCCCGCCGCAGCGCGATGCCGAACGCGAACGCGCCTGGCTGGAGCGTTTTGCGCCGCTGTTTGCGCAGTATGGCGCCCCGCCGCCGCCCGCGCTGAGCGAGATCTATCCGACGTTCAACGCCGCCTCCCCGCTGCTCGAACCGCTCCTTGAGGCTGCGCCCGCCGCGGTAAGCTTTCATTTCGGCCTGCCGGAACAAAGGGTGATAGACCGGCTGAAAAAACAAAGCATCCTGACCCTGGCCAGCGTCACTTCCGTTGAGGAGGCGCGCCAGGTTGCCGCTGCAGGCATCGATTTTGTAGTGGCGCAGGGTTTTGAGGCAGGCGGCCATCGCGGCATTTTCGATCCTGATCAGGCGGATGCGCAGATGAACACTCGGACGCTGGTAGAGGCGATCCGCAATGCGTGCGAGCTTCCCGTTATCGCCGCAGGCGGCATGATGGACGGCAGCGACATCGCCGCGATGATGAAGCTCGGCGCAGCAGGCGCACAGCTGGGAACAGCCTTTCTACTCTGCCCCGAGTCGGCCGCTAACGCCGCCTGGCGCGCGGCCCTGAAAAGCGACGCGGCCAGGGAGACCGAAATGACCGCCGCGATTTCCGGCCGGCCGGCGCGCTGCCTGAGCAACGCCTTTTGTCACGCAACGCGCGGTGTCTCTCGCGAGGCGATACCGGCCTATCCGCTGGCCTACTCGCTGGGCAAAGCGCTCGCCGCCGCGGCTGCGTCGCAGGGCGAGCACGGCTTTGGCGCGCAGTGGGCAGGCCAGGGCGCACCGCGCGCGCGGGAAATGGCGGCGGCGGAGCTGGTTAACGTCCTGATCGCGGAGTATCGCGCGGCGCAGTAACCCGCGCCGGTCGCCCTTTTAGCGCTCGGGCTCCGCCAGCAGCATCAGCAGCGGCACCAGCGACAGCCTGTCGGGTATCTCGCCGTCAGCGATTAGCTGCCGGATTTCGGTGCGGGTAAACCAGCCGGTGGTCATTACCTCATCCTGATCGTCATCCATGCCGACGAATTCCAGATCGGTGGCGACAAAGGTAATAAACCGCTGATCGCTGCTGCCACAGGAGGGGTTGTAGCGGATAAGCTCGCGGATACTGCCGAAAAGGTAAAACAGACTACCTTAGTGCCCCACCGTGTTGGAAAAAAGATTCACTACCAGCACGCCGGCAATGATTAGCCCGAGGCCGATGATAGCGGGCAGATCGAGCTTCTGCTTGAAGACCACCCAGCCGACGGCGGAAATCAGCACGATGCCGACGCCCGACCAGATAGCGTAGGCGATGCCGGTTGGCATGGTGCGCAGCACCAGCGTCAGGAAATAGAAAGCGATGGCGTAGCCAACCAGCGTTATCACTGCGGGCCAGAGCCGGGTAAAGGACTCTGAAGCCTTAAGGCTGCTGGTCGCAATCACTTCCGCCACGATGGCGATAAACAGATAAACGTAAGTCATAACATCCCTAAAAGACGCGAAGATTGTCCGGCAGCAACGCCGGTTCAGGCAGCACAAAAGCGTTATTTTAGGCGATGGCCAACAGGAAAGGGAAACGGCAGCTGGCCGGTTTGACCTGAATCAATAAACGGCAAACCCGTTGATTTGCCGTTTAGGAGGTTATCTGCACTGGCTGGCGCAGTTCTGCACGCAGATCTGCGTCTGGCTGCTGCAGGAGCCGTTGCCGCGCGTATTGCAGTGCGAGCGCTCAACGTAGCAGTTCTGCTGACAGCTGGCGAGATCGCACTTCGCCGCTACCGGCGTCAGCTGAGCGATAGGCGCCCGTCCGCTAAACAGCGCTGCTGATGAGACCGTCGGCTGAGCGCTAGCGCTCTGTCCCAGCAGTAAGGCGGTGAGCAGCAGTATGATGTAACGACTTTTCATTTTATGACTCTCCCCGGATTCGATACTGGCTAAGTATGGCTGGCGAACGAGCAAACGTCTGCGCCGCGCACGTAAAAGCGCCAGGTGGTCACACTTCAGCTATCGGTCTGAAACGAAAGATTCACCTGCCCACTTAAGCACCAAAATGAAGCATTTCTGTTGCCTCAGTGCCTGCTGCTGGCGCGCCCTCGCCGCGCTGCAGTTGTCAAAAGCCCGCCTGACGGGCGCTGCGGGGTTGGTACAAAAGTTGCAGCCCATATTCCATCGACAAGGAGAAAGATATGAAAGCGATTGTAATTGGCGGCGGCATTGGCGGTATGAGCGCGGCGCTTGCGCTGGAAAAAGCGGGCATCGAAACGGAAGTGTTTGAGGCGGTAAAAGAGATGAAGCCGGTGGGAGCCGCAATCTCTGTCTGGCCGAACGGCGTGAAGTGCCTGAACGCGCTGGGGCTGAAAGCGCAGCTGCGCGCCCTGAGCGGCAATATGGCCTTTATGGCCTATCAGGATTACGCCAGCGGCGCGACCCTGACGCGTTTCAGTATGGAACCGCTGGTGCGCCAGGTCGGAGAATACCCCTCGCCGGTCGCGCGCGCCGAACTGCAGGCGATGCTGATCGACAGTTACGGACGCGAACGCGTCAGCTTCGGCAAACGCGTAGCGCAGGTCGAACAGCATGAGCACGGCGTCACCGCTCTCTTCGAAGACGGCACCACCGCGCAGGGCGATCTGCTGATCGCCGCCGACGGCGCGCATTCGGTTATCCGTCAGAGCGTGCTGGGCGAAAAAGTCGAACGCCGCTATGCCGGCTACGTCAACTGGAACGGCCTGGTGGAAATCGATGCAGCGCTGGCCCCTGACGATCAGTGGACCACCTTCGTTGGTGAAGGCAAACGCGTCTCGCTGATGCCGGTGAGCGGCAACCGCTTCTACTTCTTTTTTGACGTGCCTTTGCCGAAAGGCCTCGCGGAAGACCGCAGCACGGTAAAAGCGGACCTGCGCCGCTACTTCCATGGCTGGGCGCAGCCGGTGCAGCGCCTTATCGACGCCATCGATCCAGCCACCACCAACCGCGTCGAAATCCACGATATCGATCCTTTTAGCCGCTTCGTCAGCGGCCGCGTCGCGCTGCTGGGCGATGCGGCGCACAGCACCACGCCGGACATTGGCCAGGGCGGCTGCGCGGCGATGGAGGATGCGCTGGTGCTGGCCGCTTCCCTCGCTGCCCACTCGCTGGGCATAGAGGATGCGCTGCAGCGCTATGAGGCGCGGCGCGTGAGCCGCACCCGCGATCTGGTGCTGAAAGCGCGCAAGCGCTGCGACGTCACCCACGGCAAAGATCCCGCGGCAACCGCGGCCTGGTATCAGGAACTGCGTCAGGAAACCGGCGAACGCGTGCTGGCAGGCATGTGCGAAACCATTGAGGGCGGTCCGCTGGGATAAAAAAGCGGGCATTGCGCCCGCTGAGAATTAATCGGCCAGGCCGCGATTTTTCAGCATCGGCTCAAGCTGCGGTTCGCCGCCGCGCCAGTTCTCATAGAGCTGTTTCAAATCGCTGCTGTTGCCGCGCGACAGGATCATCTGGCGGAAGCGGTCGCCGTTCTCGCGCGACAGCCCGCCATTCTCTACAAACCACTGATAGCCGTCGTCCGCCAGCATCTGCGTCCAGATATAGGCGTAATAACCGGCCGCGTAGCCGCCGCCCCAGATATGCTGGAAATAGCTGGAGCGATAGCGCGGCGGCACGGCCGTCAGCGCCAGATTGTCGCTCTGCAGCGCCTGCTGCTCAAAGCCCTCTACCGACTGCGGCGTCTCGCCAGCGTTGATGCTGTGCCAGTGCAGATCCAGCAGCGCGGCGGCCAGCAGCTCGCTCATGTCGTAGCCTTTGTTGAAGCGGCTGGCGCGCACGATCTTCTGGTGTAGCGCCTCCGGCATCGCCTCGCCGCTCTGGTAGTGGCGCGCATAGTTAAGGAACACCAGCGGCTCGCTCGCCCAGTGCTCGTTGAACTGCGAAGGAAACTCGACGAAGTCGCGCGGCGTAGCGGTGCCCGAAAGGCTCGGATAACGCTGGGTGGCGAACAGCCCATGCAGCGTATGGCCGAACTCATGGAACAGGGTAATCACCTCGTCCCAGCTGAGCAGCGCCGGCTCGCCTTCCGGCGGTCGGGTGTAGTTGCAGACGTTGTAGATCACCGGACGCGTCGCCAGCAGTCTCGACTGATTGACGAGGTTGCTCATCCACGCGCCGCCGCCTTTATTGTCGCGCTTAAAGTAGTCGGTATAGAACAGCGCCAGCGGCGCGTCGTCGACATCGAAAATCTCATAGACGCGCACGTCGGGATGGTAGACCGGCAGATCGTGACGCTCGCTGACGCGGATGCCGTAAAGCTGGTTCGCCGCCCAGAACACCCCTTTCTCCAGCACGTTGTTAAGTTCGAAATAGGGGCGGATCTCGCTTTCATTGAGATCGTACTGCGCTTTGCGCACCTGCTCGGCATAGAAGCTCCAGTCCCAGGCGGCCAGGGTAAAATCGCCCTGCTGCTGGTCGATGGTCTGCTGGATGGCGGCCGCTTCGCGTTCGGCGCGCGCCCGCGCGGCCGGAACGATATGGCGCATAAAGGCGAACGCCGCGTCGGGGGTTTTCGCCATCTGATCCTGCAGCTGCCATTCGGCGAAGCTGGCGAAGCCGAGCAGCTGCGCCTGCTGCACTCGTACCTGAGCCAGCTCCAGCACCAGCGCGCGGGTGTCGTTTTCGTCGCCCTTCTCGCTGCGGCCGACCGAGGCGGCGAACAGCGCCTGGCGCGTCGCGCGCGAACGCAATGCCTGCAGCGCAGGCTGCTGGGTGGTATTTTGCAGCACCAGTAGCCAGGCGTTCTCCAGCCCGCGCGCCTGCGCCGCCGCCTGCGCCACCGCTAAATCGGCCGGACTCAGGCCCGCCAGCTCCTCGGCCTGCTGCACCACCAGCCCGCCCGCTTTGGTCGCGGCCAGCAGCTTATTGGTAAAGCGCGTGCTAAGGCGCGCCGCCTGCTGATTGAGCGCCATGAGCCGCTGTTTGGCCTCCTCCTCCAGACTGGCGCCCGACAACTGGTAGTGCTGCCAGGTCACCTCCACCAGCCGCAGCGATTCAGGATCGAGCGCCAGCGTCTCGCGCTGCTGATAGACAGCGTCAAGCCGGGCGAACAGCGCGCTGTTCAGAACGATTTCGTCGTTGAGCGCGGTCAGCTGCGGCGCGATCTCTTCATCGACCTGCTGCAGATAATCGCTGGTATTCGCCGAGGTCATGGCGCCGAAGACCAGATTGACGCGCTCAAGCAGTTGCCCGCTGCGCTCCAGCGCCTCGTAAGTGTTGGCGAAGGTGGGCGCCTCGGGATTGTGCGCAATCGCCTGCACCTCTTTGCGCTTCTCCTCGATACCCGCCAGCAGCGCGGGCAGAAAGTCCGCTTCCTGAATCTGATCAAACGGTGGCGCCTGCCAGGGCAGCGTGCTTACCTGAAAAAACGGATTTTGTCTGACGTTCATGCCTCGCTCCTGATTACCGTGCAAAGATTTATCCTGGCAGGTTGCCGCGCCCGCAACAACTCAGCTCTACGCTTTCGCCTCGTCGCGCCGCCATACCGCGCGTCCGTTAACCCAGGTCTCGGCGATGTTACGATCGTCGCCGAGCGTCATCAACACGAACAGCCGCTCCCAGATATCCTTACTGTTGCTGATGCGCAGCCGCTGCAGGGGCGAGACGGCCAGATCCAGCACCACGAAATCCGCCTCTTTGCCCGGCGCGAAGTTGCCGATGTGCGGGTGCAGATCGAGCGCGTGCGCGCCGCCAAGCGTGGCGTGATAGAACGCCTCTGCCGCGCTGAGGCGATACTGCTGCAGCTGCCCGACCTTGTAGGCCTCACCGAGCGTCTGCAGCATATTAAAGGTGGTGCCCGCGCCGACGTCGGTGCCGATGCCGATCCTGACCTCCTGCTGCCAGCTGCGCTTGAGGTTGAACAGCCCGCTGCCGAGAAACAGGTTCGAGGTCGGGCAAAAGGCAATAGCGGAATCGGTATCATGCAGACACTGCCACTCATGATCCTCCAGATGTAGACAGTGCGCGAACAGGCTGCGTCGTCCGGTGAGCTGATGGCGATGATAAACGTCAAGATAGCCGTCATGCTGCGGAAACAGCGACTTCACCCAGGCGACCTCCTGCGGATTTTCGCTCAGGTGAGTATGCAGCCAGACGTCGGGATACTCCTGACGCAGCTGACGCACCTTTTCGAGCAGTGCCGGCGTCGAGGTGGGCGCAAAGCGCGGCGTCAGCGCGTAGCTGAGCCGACCACGCCCGTGCCAGCGTTCGATCAGCGCCCGCGTGTCGGCATAGCTCTGCTCCGGCGTCTCTAGCAGCGCGTCCGGCGCGTGGCGATCCATCATCACCTTGCCAGCGATCAGCCGCATAGCGAGCGCGTCGGCGGCGCTGAACAGCGCCTCCACCGACTGCGGATGCACTGTGCCGAACACCAGCGCGCTGGTGGTGCCGTTCGCCAGCAGTTGCTGCAGGAAAAAGGCGGACATGGCGGCGGCGTGATCGGCGCAGTGATACTGGCTTTCCACCGGAAAGGTATAGTGGCTGAGCCACTGAAGCAGCTGCTCGCCGTAGGCGCCGATCATCTCGGTCTGCGGATAGTGAATATGGGTGTCGACAAAGCCCGGCACAATCAGGCGGCCGCGCAGATCGATAACATCATCTGGCGCATGCGGCAGCGTCTCCCAGGCGTGCAGCCCGACGATACGCCCCGCCTCCAGCAGCAGCACGCCATCGTCGATATAGCGCGCCTGCGCCATAATCTCCTCGGGCTGCCGCGCCACATCGGTAAAATCAAAAAAGCTGGCGCGAATGGCCGTAAGGGTTGATGGCATACTTTTTCCTTTATTCCGCGTACGGACAGGGTTAACAGTCAGAATAGCTGACGTAAAAGTGCAACCTGCATGCCAGAACAATCCGGCTATTCAATATGTTATGTGAAAAAGGCATTTTTTCCTCGTCGGTAAAACGGTATCGTATGCGCAACCGGTTGCCTTTCTGGCAGGCAAACTGCGCTTAAAAAATGCCGCGGATGACGCGCGCGCTCCTGCCCGTCTTTGGTGCAGCGCGCGCCACAATAGCGCAGCGGAACGGCTGAAAAATTCCTTTACAGCCCGCGCGCGCTTTTGTCGCGCAGCGGTGCCGCTGAAGTGGTATGGTGAAAACAGGTCAACTGAAAAACGTGTTAAGGAACAGTGAGATGATTATTTTTGTTACCGGCGCGACGGCCGGTTTTGGTCAAAGTATCACCCGCCGATTCATTGAAACAGGTCACAAAGTGATTGCCAGCGGCCGCCGCGCCGAGCGCCTGCAGGCGCTGAAAGAGGAGCTGGGCGAGAACCTCTATACCCTGCAGCTTGACGTGCGCAACCGCGCCGCAATCGAGGAAGCGGTCGCCTCGCTGCCCGCCGAGTGGCGCAATATCGACGTGCTGGTCAATAACGCCGGGCTGGCGCTCGGCATCGAGCCGGCGCATCGCGCCAGCGTCGAAGACTGGGAAAACATGATCGACACCAATACCAAAGGGCTGGTCTTTATGACTCGCGCCCTGCTGCCGGATATGGTGGAGCGCGACGTCGGCCACATTATCAATATCGGCTCCGTCGCCGGCAACTGGCCTTACGCGGGCGGCAACGTCTACGGCGCTACCAAAGCCTTCGTGCGCCAGTTCAGCCTCAACCTGCGTACCGACCTGCACGGCACCGCGCTACGCGTAACCGATATCGAACCAGGCCTGGTCGGCGGCACAGAGTTCTCTAACGTGCGCTTCAAAGGCGACGATGAAAAAGCGGATAAGGTTTACGAAGGCGCGACGGCGCTGACGGCGGAAGATGTCACCGAGGCGGTGTACTGGGTAGCAACGCTGCCGAAGCACGTCAATATCAACACCCTGGAGATGATGCCGGTGAGCCAGACGCAGGCCGGCCTGAAAGTACACAAGCCCTGACAAAGCCGGAGGCCAGCCTGTCGGGCTGGCCTTCCTCTCAGGCGCGACCCCAGCCTGCCACGATAATCAGCATGCCGCAAAACGCCACCAGCGCCCCGCTCCAGTCCCATACGCTGAGCCTCACGCCGTCCACCACGCGCAGCCACAGCAGCGCGGTCAGCACGTAAACGCCGCCATAGGCCGCATAGACGCGCCCGCTCGCCGCCGGATGCAGAGTCAGCAGCCAGACGAAGGCCGTCAGGCTCAGCGCGGCAGGTAATAACAGCCAGACGGAGCCGTTCTTTTTCAGCCAGAGCCAGGGTAAAAAGCAGCCGACAATCTCTGCGATGGCGGTGAGAAAAAAGAGCAGCGCGGTTTTGATCAGCATGGGATCCTCTCGCAAAGATAAACAGATCGCCCACCACTGGTGAGCAAATAAAGCGCGATGATATACTAAGCCCTGTCTGCCGCAACCCTGAACCATCCCTGCGCGCCAGGCATTAACCGAAGGAAAAGACGATGAAAAAATTGTTTCCGACCCTGTTCGCCGCGCTGCTGGCCGGCAGCGCGATGCTGACCGCCGTGCAGGCCAGCGCCAATACCAGCCGCCTGATTATTGAAGACGGCAACAACGCCGCCAGTAATGAAGCGGCGCGCCAGAGCAAAGAGCAATGGAATGAGACGCAACAGCTGCGCCATAAGGTGAACACTCGCGTAGAGAAAGAGTTCGATAAAGCGGATCGCGCCTTCGATACCCGCGACGCCTGCGAAAAGAGCTATAACGTCAACGCTTACTGGGAAGCCAATACCCTGCGCTGTCTCGATCGCCGCACCGGCCGACCGGTCGCGCCCTGATTTTTTCTACGGACTGCTATAGTCAGTAAGGTTCACTACGCAAAAGGAGAAGATGATGAAGAAACAGACCGGAATGTTAATCGCAACTTTACTGGCGCTGCCGATGCTGGCGCACGCCTCCTGCGAGTCCGTTAAGGCGGACATCAGCCAGAAAATCATTCAGAACGGCGTCCCGGAATCGGGTTTTTCGCTGGATATCGTGCCTAACGATCAGGTCGACCAGGCGGGCGGCCAGGTAGTGGGCCATTGCGAAAACGACACACAGAAAATTGTTTATAAGCGCGTGGGTCGCGGCGACGAAGGCAGCGTGCCAGACAGCGCAGGCAGCTCGCAGGATGCGCCTGCGCAGTAAGCTTACTCTGCTGACGAAGCCGGCCATCTTATCCGCGTCGGCACTCAATAAGGGCGACGCTGTCGCCCTTTTCTATTCCGCCTGTTCCGGCCGCTGTCGCGGCATCATCCACGCCATCCCCAGCGCAAACAGCGCGATGACCAGCGCCACCACAAATACCCAGTGCAGCGAGGTGGCAATCGCCTGCACCATATGGTGCAGCGTCTCGCTGGAGAGCGCCTCGCGCGACGGCGCCGACATAATCTGCTGCACCGGATCGGCGGCGTGCGGCAGCCGCTGCGCCAGGTTCAGGTTCAGCACGGCGCCCATCAGCGCGGTGCCGATAGCCGATCCCATCATGCGGCTGAACATAATCGACGCCGTGCAGATGCCGCGAATATCGTAGTGCGCATGGTTTTGCACCGACACCAGAAAGGTGGTGCTGGTCATTCCCATGCCGGTGCCGATAACAAAGGCGGTCGCGCCCGCCTGCCAGATTGGGCTCTCCGCGCGCAGCAGCAGCAACAAGGCGCTGCCCGCCACCAGCAGCAGCGCGCCGAGCTGGGCGGTAAAGCGGTAGGAGGTGCGCAGCATCAGCCGCCCGCTCAGCGTGCTGGCGAGCGGCCAGCCGATCGACATCATCGCCAGCGCGCTGCCCGCCTGCAGCGGCGTGCCGCCGGTGATGCCCTGGATCCAGGTGGGCAGAAAGGCGCTGATCCCCATCATCGCCGCGCCGATAATCAGATTGCCGGCGTTGCCGGCGATGATCAGGCGGCTACGCCAGATCTCCAGCGGAAACAGCGGCGCATCGGCGCGCAGCTCATGCCTTTTTAACTGCCAGCCGGCGAACAGCGCCAGAATCAGAAAGGCAATGAGCCAGTAGCCGAGCCACTCCGCCTGCAGCAGCGCCATCAGCAGCGCGCTGACGCAGATGGTCAGCCAGAGGCTGCCCGTGACGTTTAGCGGCTGCGGCTTTTCGTCGACGCAGTGGGCCGGCAGAAAGCGCGCCAGCATCGCCATGCTGATTAGCCCTATCGGCAGATTGACCCAGAAGATCAGCGACCAGCTAAAGTGCTGCACCAGCCAGGCGCCGGTCAGCGGACCGACGATCGCCGCCACGCCCCAGACGCTGGAGAGCCAGCCCTGCACGCTGGCGCGCTCGCGCGGCGAATAGATATCGGCCACGATAGTAGAGCTGAGCGGCATAATCGCGCCGGCGCCCAGCCCCTGAAAAGCGCGGAACAGGATGAGCCACAGCATGCTGTGAGCGAAGCCGCAGAGCACCGAGCCGATCAGAAACAGCGAGGTGCCGATGAAAAACATTTTGCGTCGTCCCCATATATCCGCCAGCCGGCCATAGAGCGGCACGCTCACCGCCTGCGTCAGCAGATAAACAGAGAAAACCCAGCCAAACTGTGAAAAACCGCCCAGGTCGGCAATGATGGTCGGCATCGCCGTGGCGACGATGGTCACTTCAATAGCGGCCATAAACATCGCCAGCATACAAGCGAAGAGGATCCAGCCGCGGTGGCTGACCTGCAGGTGTGCGCTCTCAGTCATACATCTCCCTTTTGTTATTCAGCAAGGCTAGCCTAAATTCGCGTTGCCGCTGTGCCCGGCGTGCGCCAGTCGTGTGACGGCGTCACGTTAACCCGCGAAAAATAGTTAATTTCCTGCTGAAACCAGATGCCACGCGGCTCTACCCGCTGTTTCAGCGATTTCTATCTGTCTGATTTTGCCGATAAAAAGTAGCGTCGCCCCTTTTAGGCTGCTATAGGCTTAATAGCTTTTTATCCATACCTGAAAAAAATGAGCGGCGTGCAATCCGCCTGCACAACAAACAACAGGGAGATCGAGAATGCAAAATGTTTCACTGGTCAGGCGCGCCGGGCTCGCGCTGCTGGCCATCGCGTGTGTGCTGGCGCTGTTGGTCTGGGGCCTGGGGATCGATACGCTGCGCGCGCGCCGCGTCGACCTCATTTACCTCGGTCAGCAGCATCTCTATCTGGTTTTCTGGTCGATGCTGTTCGCGCTGCTGATCGGCATTCCCAGCGGCATCCTGCTGAGTCATCCTTTTGCCCGCCGCTGGGCTGAATATGCGATGCAGATCTTCAACGTCGGCAATACGCTGCCGCCGCTGGCGGTGCTGGCGCTGGCGATGGTCGTACTGGGGATTGGCGAAAAACCGGCGCTGTTCGCGCTGTTCCTCGCCTCGCTGCTGCCGATTGTGCGCAACACCTATTCCGGACTGAGCGCTGTGCCCCCTTCCCTGATTGAGGCAGCGAACGGCATCGGCATGACTAAATTCCAGCGCCTGCGTCAGGTTGAGCTGCCTAACGCCTATCCGGTCATGCTGGCCGGTATTCGTATCGCCACCGCCATTAACGTTGGTACCGCGCCGCTGGCGTTTCTGATCGGCGCCAGCAGCTATGGCGAACTGATTTTCCCCGGCATCTACCTTAACGATTTTCCCACGCTGATCCTCGGCGCGGTCGCCACGGCGCTGTTCGCGCTGCTGCTCGACATGCTGCTGGCGGCGCTGGGCCGCTTTCTCAGCCCGCACGCGGCTTAACAGGGAGAATGATAATGACGACGCTGACACGCTGGTTCAGGCGCACCGCTGTGACTCTCGCCGCGACGCTGGCATTTAGCCAGGCGGCGCAGGCCGCCGCGCCGCTGGTGATGGCCACCAAAAGCTTTACCGAACAGCATATCCTTTCCGCCATGACGGTAATGTGGCTGCAGAAGAAAGGCTTTCAGGTGATCCCTAAACGCAATATCGCCACCACCATCGGCCGCAACGCTATGCTCAATAAACAGGTGGATATGACCTGGGAGTATACCGGCACCTCGCTGATCATCTTCAACCACATTAACAAGCCGATGTCCTCTGACGAGGCGTACCAGACGGTAAAAACGCTCGACGGCAAGCTGGGACTGGTCTGGCTCGACCCGGCTCCGATGAACAATACCTATGCGTTCGCCATGCAGCGCGCGCGCGCCGAGAAAGAAGGCATCAGCAGCATGTCGCAGCTGGTGGCGAAAATCGAACAGGTGCGCCAGCGCGACCCCGATCATAACTGGCGGCTGGGGCTGGATCTGGAATTTTCCGGCCGCTCCGACGGCATGAAGCCGCTGCAGACCACCTATAACTTGACGCTGGATCGGCCGCAGATTCGGCAGATGGATCCCGGCCTGGTTTACAACGCGGTGCGCGACGGCTTTGTCGACGCGGGTCTGGTCTATACCACCGACGGACGCGTCAAGGGTTTCGATCTCAAGGTGCTGGAGGATGATAAGCACTTCTTCCCCAGTTACAACGTCACGCCAGTGGTGCGCAAGGATGTGCTCGACAGCCATCCTGGCCTTGCGGAAGCGCTGAATCAGCTGTCGCCGCTGCTGACCAGCGAGGCGATCACCGAACTGAACAAGCGCGTCGACATCGATCACCAGTCGCCCGAGCAGGTTGCGCGCGACTTTCTCAACGCTAAAAAGATGCTGTAAGGCGGCCATATGGATACCTTTCACTACATTATCAACAACTGGAGCAGCCTGCTGGCGCTGACCTGGCAGCATACCTGGCTGGTGCTGGTGGCGGTCGGCTGCGCTATCGTCGCCGGCGTGCCGCTGGGCGTGCTGATCGTGCGCGTCAGATGGCTGGCCGCGCCGGTGCTGGGCATCGCCACCGTGGTGCTGACCATTCCGACCATCGCCCTGTTCGGCCTGATGATCCCGCTCTTTTCGCTGATCGGTCAGGGCATCGGCGCGCTGCCCGCCATTACCGCAGTATTCCTCTATTCGCTGCTGCCGATTGTGCGCAACACCCATACCGCGCTGGAAAATCTGCCGGACGGTCTGCGCGAGGCGGGACGCGGTATCGGCATGACCTTCTGGCAACGGCTGCGCTGGGTGGAGATCCCCATGGCGCTGCCGGTGATTTTCGGCGGCATTCGCACCGCCGTGGTGATGAACGTCGGCGTGATGGCGATCGCCGCGGTGATTGGCGCAGGCGGCCTTGGCCTGCTGCTGCTCGACGGTATCAGCGGCAGCGATATTCGTATGCTAATCGCCGGCGCGCTGATGATCTGCCTGCTGGCCATTATTCTCGACTGGCTGCTGCACCGTCTGCAGTCGGCGCTGACTCCTAAGGGGATTCGATAATGATAAAACTGGAAAACCTGACGAAAACCTTTACCCAGAAAAACGGCGCCAGCGTGACCGCCGTCGATAACGTCAGCCTGCATGTGCCGCAGGGCGAAATGTGCGTGCTGCTCGGCCCGTCGGGCTGCGGCAAGACCACCACGCTGAAGATGATTAATCGTCTTATCCCCAGCACCAGCGGCAAGATATACATTAACGGCGAGGATACCAGCACTCAGGATACCGTTACCCTGCGTCGTAATATCGGCTATGTGATCCAGCAGATCGGCCTGTTCCCCAATATGACGATTGAAGAGAATATCACCGTGGTGCCGCGCATGCTGGGCTGGGACAAGAAACGCTGCCGCGAACGCGCCACCGAGCTGATGAGCATGGTGGCGCTCGATCCCGCCAAATTTCTCCACCGCTACCCGCGCGAAATGTCGGGCGGCCAGCAGCAGCGTATTGGCGTGATCCGCGCGCTGGCGGCGGATCCGCCGGTGCTGCTGATGGATGAGCCGTTCGGCGCCGTCGACCCGATCAACCGCGAGACGATCCAGAACGAGTTTCTCGATATGCAGCGTCAGCTGAAAAAAACCGTGATGCTGGTAAGCCACGATATCGACGAAGCGCTCAAGCTCGGCGACCGCATCGCGGTGTTTGGCCAGGGGAAAATCGTGCAGTGCGCCAGCCCGGATGAGCTGCTGGCCAGCCCGAAAAATGATTTCGTCGGCTCGTTTGTTGGCCAGGACCGCACGCTGAAGCGTCTGCTGCTGGTGCAGGCGGGCGACGTCACCGATCAGCAGCCCACCATCACCGTAAAGCGCGCCACGCCGCTGGCGGAGGCGTTCGCCCTGATGGATGAAAACGATATGCGTTCGGTGACCGTGGTGGATAACGACGGCAAACCGCTCGGCTTCGTGAAGCGCCGCGAAGCGCGCCACGCCAGCGGCAACTGCGACTCCTTGCTGCACACCTTCCGGGTAACCGGCAAGGCGGAGGAGAATCTGCGCGTGGTGCTCTCTAAGCTCTATGAGCACAACACCGTCTGGATGCCGATCGTTGATGAAGATGGCCGCTACAGCGGAGAGATTTCGCAGGATTATATCGCCGACTACCTCAGCTCCGGCCGCACGCGCCGCCGCCTGAATCCGTAACGTTCCAGCGACCGCCTGTGGAGAAGCGGCCCCGGCGCATACGTTATGGCGCCGGGGCCGTACGCTTTTCTACAGCCCTTTTTCTACCGCCTCGCCCTGCGGCAAGACGACAGCGCGCGGCTCGCTGGGCAGCACCAGATTCAGCAGGATCGCCAGCACGCCGCCGGTGGTGACCGCATGGCCAAAAATCTGGCTCACCAGCGGCGGGAACTGCTTCAGCGCTTCCGGCACCGCTTCGACGCCCAGACCCAATCCAAAAGAGACCGCCACAATCAGCATCTCGCGACGCCCCAGCGGGATTTGGGTCATTACTCGGATCCCGGCGGCCACCACACTGCCGAACATCACCAGAGTCGCTCCGCCCAGCACCGGCGGCGGGATCTGCTGCATCAGCGCGCCCACGGCGGGAAACAGCCCGAGCAGCGCCAGCATCGCTCCCATCACCATGCCGACATAGCGGCTCGCTACACCGGTCATCTGAATCACGCCGTTATTCTGCGCAAAGGTGGTGTTGGGAAACGCAGAGAAAACCGCCGCCAGCACGCAGCTCACGCCGTCGGCGCAGATGCCGCCCTGCAGACGACGCTGAAACTGCGGGCCGCTTATCGGCTGCTGCGACAGCATACAGTTGGCGGTCAGGTCGCCCACCGCCTCAATCACCGAAATCACCGACACCAGCGCGATCGGCAAAAAAATAGTCCAGTCGAAGGCGAAGCCGAAACGGAAAAAGCCCGGCAGCGCCAGCCAGCCCGTCTCCGGCAGCGGCTTCAGCACCAGCATGCCGCTCAGCGCCGCGGCGAGACAGCCGACGGCAATACCGGCGATCACCGCGATCAGCCGCGCCCAGCGGTTGCGCATCC
Source organism: Pantoea sp. NGS-ED-1003 (assembly GCF_000738765.1). Lineage (NCBI taxonomy): Bacteria > Pseudomonadati > Pseudomonadota > Gammaproteobacteria > Enterobacterales > Erwiniaceae > Pantoea > Pantoea sp. NGS-ED-1003. The sequence goes on along the minus strand of NZ_JPQA01000001.1, from coordinate 350,909 downwards.
GGTTTAGCGCGATAATCACCAGCAGCGTCAGGGCGCCGAGCGCCAGGTTGCCGGGGGCGCCGAAATTCACAGCGTTGTGCCCGCCTGCCCAGTCGGTGATGCTTACCTTGATCAGGCTGATGCCGATCAGCGTTATCACCGTGCCGGTTACTACCGGCGTCAGCACGCGGCGCAGCTGCGCAACGCAGCGGCTAATCAGCAGCGGGATCAGCGCGGCAACCAGCGTGCAGCCGAAGATCATCGCCATAATATCTTCTGGCGACCCACCGCGGCTTTTGACGATCATCCTACCGGAAAGAATCACGCCGAGAAAGGCGAAGCTGGTGCCCTGCAGGCAGATCATGCCCGCGCCGATCCCCGCCACGCGCCGCGCCTGAAGAAAGGTGCCCATACCGGAAACCAGCAGCGACATGCTAATCAGATAGGGAATATAGGCCTGCAGTCCCAGCACAGAGCCGATGATCAGCGGCGGCGTGATAATGCCGACCACGCTGGCCAGCAGATGCTGCAGCGCGGCGAAAAACGCGGGCGCTGGCCTGATGCGCTCGTCCAGCCCGTACAGCAAAGCTTTCTCTTCTGAATGCGACATAATCGTGCTCCGGCAGTCTTGTGATTAACGCTGTTAATGCATTTATCACGCCACGCGCGCGGACGATGAAAGGCTTGAGAGGTAACTGATTGATCAGGAAGCAGTTAAAAACAGGAAGCGCTGCGCAGGATCCTGAAACCATCGATTCAGACGCAGCGGCTTTGCAGCATAATGTTTCACTCTCAGGCGATCTTTGCACCTGAATCGGGCAGTGCGGCGATGCCCATCGAAGAGAGATCGAGATAACCGGCCAAGTCGCGCTGTTCGGCGCGCGGCAGATAGGGCAACTCCCCCAACAGCGGCGCATCGATGCTGTCGCGCAGCACGTCGATCAGTTCGGCATAGTGCGCCAGGCCGGGGTTAATCCGGTTTGCGACCCAGCCGGCCAGCGGCAGCCCGTCACGTGCGATCGCCTCGGCGGTCAACAGCGCATGGCTGAGACAGCCCTGCTTGATGCCCACCACCAGCACCACGGGAATCTGGTGCTGCGCGACCCAGCCGGAGAGCGGCTTCGCATCGTTCATCAGGCTGCGCCAGCCGCCGGTGCCTTCCACCACGACGCAGTCGGCCTGCTGCTCCAGATGCTGCAGGCTTTGACTCAACAGCGGATAGTCCATGGGCCTGCGTGGCCGAATGCTGACTTCATCTTCTTCGTAAATCAACGGGTTGATTGCGTCGTATGGCAGGGTAACTGTCGAACTGCTCTGCAACACCAGCGCATCTTTACTGCGCAGGCCCTCCGCGCTGCGCACGGCGTTTCGAGCAACCGGTTTGAAACCGACTGCGCTCAGGCCAGCGCGGGCGAGATACTGCAGAAGCGCGCGCGAAACAACGGTCTTCCCTACAGCGGTGTCAGTGCCGGTAATGAACAGATTTTTCACCCCACTCCTCCTCAACGTAACGGTTTTGTTTTACAAAAAAGCAAAACCTATTGTAAGGAGTGCGGACAGCAGGCGGCTTGCGTTAGCGCAAAGTTCAGTCGCGCTTAACCTTGTAACAGCTTCACCAGCAGATAGCCGCTGTAGAGTGCGTCTTTGATCAGGGCCGCCGCGCCGAGCGTGCCCGGCTCGCGGAACTCCGTAGGCGCAAGCTGAATCGCTTCGCTATAGGCGGGCAGCGCCTGCTGGCGAATAGTGCTGCTGACGGCGGGAAAGAGAACTTCAGCGGCCTCGTTAAGCGGCGAGCCGATGAGAATATGCTGCGGGTTGAAGATATTGACCATCATCGCCAGCATTCGCCCGACATGATGCCCGACGCCCGCGATGGCGTCGCGCGCCAGCCGATCGCCCTGCTGGGCCGCCACACAGAGCGTCTCCAGCGTCAACGGCTGCTGGTGGAACACGCTGTCGGGCTGCGCGGCCAGACGCTGCGCCGCCAGCGTCAACAGGCTGCCGGTGCTGGCGACCGTCTCCAGACAGCCGTGATTGCCGCAGTAGCACTGCTGACCGTAGGGATCGATCTGGGTATGTCCAATCTCCACCAGCGCGCGCCCACTTTTGTGCAGCAGCTGACCGCCGCTGATCACGCCCGCGCCGACGGTGTCGTCAATTACAATCTGGATCACGTCCTGCGCGCCGCGCGACGCGCCGAACAGCGACTCCGCCAGCGTCCATGCGGAGATGTCGTGCTGCACGAAAACCGGCACGCCGGTGCGCTGCGCAAGGGTATCGCCCAGCGGTATCTCGCGCGCTTCGTAGCCCGGCAGCCGGTGCACCACGCCCGAGGCGGCGTTAATCAGCCCGGGCAGCGTAATGGCAATCGCCGTCAGCCGTTCCAGCTTGCGCTGGTGGCGCATAAAAAAGGCGTCGACGCGATCGATCAGCGAGGTCAGCAGCGGCTGCTGCGCTTCGTCAGGCAGCGGCGAAGACTCCTCCACCAGCGCGCGGCTGCTGAGATCGCGCAGCGTCAGAGTCAGCGCGCCGTGATGCAGGCGCACCGCGAGATAGTGCCAGGCGAGCGTGTCGAGGATCAGGCCGATGGCCGGTCGGCCGCGCGAGCCCGGTTCCTGAAATTCCGTCTCCTGCACCAGATGAGCGTCGAGCATTTCACGCACGATCTTGGTGATGCTGGCGGGCGCCAGCTGCGCCAGTCGGGAAAGTTCGATACGCGAAATCGGACCGTAGAGATCGATCAGGCGGTAAACAACGCCTGCATTAGTCTGTTTGATCTGGTCAATATGGCCAGGCTGACTATCCAGCTTCACGCCCTGTGCTCCCGGTTATTTTCGCGCTTCTAAATAAACAGCGACTATGGTGAGGCAGATTGCGCCTGAGCGTCAAATATTTGATTTGAAATGTGATTTACAGCACATAAAAACCAGACTTTGCTTAAGGTCTGGCCCTTATTTTTGCGCTTCTGGCGACAGAAGCCGCATCATATTGCGCATCTGCATCGACGGCTCGCGCTCGCCCGACCAGACCAGCCATACCTCCGACAGCGCATCTTCCTCCTTCAGCGGCAGCCAGACCACATCGGCCAGGCGCGCGCGGGCGAAGGACGCCGGCAAAATCGATACGCCGAGGCCGGTAGCCACCAGGCCGAGGATGGTCATCGCCTCGCCCACCTCCTGCATGATGTAGGGCGTGATCTGATAGCGGCGCAGCAGGCTGAGAATTTCGCCGTGCAGCGCCGTGCCGCCCTGCGGATCGAAGAAAACGAAAGGCTCGTTCGCCAGGGCGCTGACAGAGATAGTTTCCGCGTCCGCCAGCGGGTGCGCCCAGTGCACCACCGCGCGCAGCGGTTCGCGCAGCAGCAGCTGATGACGCAAATCGGGCGGCAGCGCGGTGTTGCGCATCACCCCCAAATCGAGTCGTCCCTCATGCAGCGGCGCAAGCTGCTGGCGGGTGTTGATCTCCTGCATCTGGATATGCACCTGCGGCCAGCGCTGGCGAAACTGATAGAGCGCGTCTGAAACCAGACCGGTAAAGGGCGCGGAAGAGGTAAAGCCGATGCGCAGCTCGCCCTCTTCGCCGCGCTCCAGCCGCGCCGCGCGACTGGCCGCCTGCTCGACCTGCTGCAAAATCGCCCGCGCGTCGCTGAGGAACTGTTGCCCGGCCGGCGTGAGCTGGACGCTGCGATTGGTGCGGGTAAACAGCTTCGCGTCAATCTCCTGTTCAAGCTGCATGATCTGCTGGCTGAGCGGCGGCTGAGAGATGTTGAGCCGCTGTGCGGCACGGCCAAAATGGAGTTCTTCGGCGACCGCGAGAAAGTAGCGCAGGTGACGCAGTTCAATATTCATATTTTAAACATATCAATTGAGATTATTAATATATTAGACAACCTATTAGCGCTTTCCTAGAGTAGACCTACTCTTTCCAGCTGAGGATTCAACGTGCGTCGCTCTTCTCAGGCGGTTACGCTCAACGACGGCGAGTTAGCCGATTCGACGGCGGTCTCTCCCGCGGCATCATCCGTATGGATCAAACGCGGCACGCCGCAGTTTATGCGCGTCACCCTGGCGCTCTTTTCCGCCGGTCTGGCAACCTTCGCGCTGCTCTACTGCGTACAGCCTATCCTGCCGGTGCTGTCGGCACAGTTCGGCGTATCGCCCGCCGAGAGCAGTATTTCACTCTCGATCGCCACCGGGCTGATGGCGCTGGGGCTGCTGGTGACCGGCCCGCTTTCCGACGCCGTGGGCCGCAAGAACGTGATGGTGACGGCGCTAATGCTGGCGGCAATTTGCACCCTGATTTCCGCCACCATGAACAGCTGGCAGGGCATTTTGCTGATGCGCGCTCTTACCGGCCTTTCGCTCAGCGGCGTGGCCGCCGTGGGCATGACCTACCTCAGCGAAGAGATCCATCCCAGCGTTATCGCTTTTTCTATGGGACTCTATATCAGCGGCAACTCCATCGGCGGCATGAGCGGCCGCTTGCTGAGCGGCGTGCTGACCGACTTCTTTTCCTGGCGCGTCGCCATCGCGGCCATTGGCTGCTGCGCCCTCGCTTCTGCGCTGATGTTCTGGCGCATTCTGCCTGCGTCACGCCATTTTCGTCCGGCGTCGCTGAAGCCGCGCAGCCTGATGATTAACTTTCGCCTGCACTGGCGCGACGCTGGACTGCCGCTGCTGTTCGCCGAAGGCTTTCTGCTGATGGGCGCCTTCGTCACGCTGTTCAACTATATCGGCTACCGTCTGCTCGGCGCGCCTTACCATCTCAGCCAGGCGGTCGTCGGCCTGCTCTCTGTGGTCTATCTGACCGGCTCCTGGAGTTCGCCGAAGGCGGGCGCGCTGACGATGAAGCTGGGACGCGGTCCGGTGCTGCTCGGCGCTACGGCGCTGATGCTGGCGGGCCTGCTGCTGACCGCGCTGACCGCGGTGTGGTGGATTTTCGTCGGAATGATGCTGTTTACCGCCGGCTTCTTCGCTGCCCACGCGGTCGCCAGCGGCTGGATAGGCCCGCGCGCGCGTCGCGCCAAGGGCCAGGCATCGTCGCTCTACCTTTTCAGCTACTATGTTGGCTCCAGCGTTGCCGGTACGCTTGGCGGCCTGTTCTGGCACAGCTACGGCTGGCCTGGCATTACCCTCTTCATCTCCGCGCTGCTGCTGCTCGCCCTGCTGACAGGCTGGCGTTTGCAGCAAAAACAGCTCTGACGCCGCACGGCGCTCAATAAAAAGGACGCAGCTGCGTCCTTTTTCGCCTGTTGACCCTGAGCCTGCTGACTAATTAGGGCCATAAAAAACAAAGTCGCCAATCCTCGCTATAATCCCTCTCACTCCAACAATAAATGTACTTTTTTTTTACAGCAATGAGGATGTCCCAATGGGCCATTACTACTACGTTTCTAAAATTTCTGGCTATAACGATAACCATGTGGTGCACGCCGCAGGCTGCCAGTATCTTCCCCCGCTAGAATCCCGCCTGTTTCTCGGCACTTTTTACACCGCTAACGCCGCGATTCAGCAGGCGCGCAAGTATTACCCCGGATCGCTGGGTTGCGAAGCGTGCTGTCCGCTGCCGGTAAAAAAAAACCTGAGGACTCAGAATAGCGTGGCACTAAAGCATATCGCCTGACTCTGATTATGCTGGCCTCGCCGCGGAGGTCAGCAAAGCGTTGCGCCGTTGCGCCAGTTTGTTAAGATTTCTCCTCTGTTTCCAGTAAGGTAGAGCTCTTCTTCCTGATGCCTGAGCAAACTATGCGCGAAAAATATGCCGCTTCACAAATTGCCCTTCACTGGCTGACCTTTCTGCTGGTGGCGCTGGCTTACGCCACTATCGAGCTGCGCGGCTTTGCCGAGCGCGGCTCGTGGCAGGGCTACGCAATGATTATTACCCACTTCAGCGCAGGCTTTACCGTCCTGCTGCTGATACTGGCGCGTCTTTTTTTGCGCACGCGTCATCGCACGCCGCCCATCACGCCACCCATCGCCCGCTGGCAAACCGGCCTGGCGCATCTGGTGCATACGCTGATCTATGCGCTGTTTATCACCCTGCCGATTCTTGGCCTCACCTCGCGCTATCTGCGCGGGCGCGACTGGTGGCTGTTCGGCATACCGATGCCGGTGGCGAGCGAACCCAGTTTCGAGCTCTCCGACAGCCTGATTGACTGGCATGAAACGCTGGCACCGCTGGGATACTGGCTGATAGGTCTGCATGCCGCGGGCGCGCTTTTTCATCACTATTTTCTCAGGGACAATACGTTGAAACGTATGATGCCGGGCAAAACGCCGCGCTGATAACCCTTGTTTATCGCCCGCGGGCCGGGCGATAAAAAACTTTCAGGAATAAAACTGCGTTTCACCGTTCCCCTTACCGTGCAATTCCCTCACAATGGTCAATAATTGTGACGCAAGTCACTTTCGTGGATGTGAAAACCGCATCTTTTTGCCGCTGCTCTGACTGATTTTATTTTCATGCAATCAACTACTGTATCCCGTAAAACGGCCTGGCTACGCGTGGTGCTGCTGGCTATCGCCGCCTTTGTTTTCAATACCACCGAATTCGTGCCTGTCGGCCTGCTTTCCGATATCGGCGCCAGCTTCAGCATGAAAAGCGCCGACGTGGGCATTATGCTCACCATCTACGCCTGGGTCGTGGCGCTGCTTTCGCTGCCGCTGATGCTGCTGACGCGCAATATCGAGCGGCGCATCCTGCTGTCGGCGCTGTTCCTGATCTTTATCGTGAGCCATGTGCTGTCGACCTTCGCCTGGAGCTTCGCCTCGCTGGTGCTGTCGCGCATCGGCATCGCGCTGGCGCATGCGGTGTTCTGGTCGATCACCGCCTCGCTGGCGATTCGCGTCGCGCCTGCCGGTAAAAAAACTCAGGCGTTAAGCATGCTGGCGACCGGCACCGCGCTGGCGATGGTGCTGGGCGTGCCGATTGGCCGCGTGGTGGGACAATATCTGGGCTGGCGCACCACCTTCGGCATGATTGGCGCCTCGGCGCTGGTGCTGATGGTGCTGCTGGCGCGTATTCTGCCGCGTCTGCCGAGCGAACACACCGGCTCGCTGAGCAGCGTGCCGATGCTGTTTCGTCGACCGGCGCTGGTGAGCATGTATCTGCTGGTGACGCTGGTGGTGACCGCGCATTACACCGCCTACAGCTATATCGAGCCGTTTATGCAGTTCGTGGCGAACGCGGATGAGAACTTTACCACGCTGCTGCTGCTGCTGTTCGGCTCCGCCGGGATCCTGGGCAGCGTGCTCTTTAGCTCGCTGGGCAATAGGTTTCCCTCTGCGCTGCTGATCGCCGCGATAGCGATTATCACCCTTTGCATGGGGCTGCTGATTTTCGCCGCCGTTCGTCCGGCCGCGATTGCGACGCTCTGTATTCTATGGGGTATGGCGATGATGATGATCGGCCTGGCGATGCAGGTGCGCGTACTGTCGCTGGCGCCGGATGCCACCGATGTGGCGATGTCGCTGATGTCAGGCATCTATAATATCGGCATCGGCGCGGGCGCGCTGCTGGGCAATCAGGTCAGCGAGCATCTGAGCATGGGAGACGTGGGTAATATTGGCGGGCTGCTGGGGCTGGTCGCGCTGTTCTGGTGTATCGCTATCTTCCGCAAATATCCGCAGTTGCGCAGCAACGGATAAAAAAAGGGCGTCGAAACTCTGTTCCGACGCCCTTTTCCTTAATTAAGGCTGGCGGCTGTGCCAGACAGCCTGCTCGCGCCAGAGGTCGAAGCGATGGGAAAAGGCTTTACGCGCACGTTGTCCTGCTTTCCCGACAGCTGCTGCTCCAGCGAAATCAGGCTGCCGCTGCCGCTGACGTTAACCGCGGCGGCCTCTGTCTGGTAATAAGGCGCAGCCTCAAGCTGCTGCGCCGCCGCGCTGGCCAGGGAAACCGTGCTGAGCAGCGCTGCCATAACGACATACTTCACGCTTTTCATCCTCTCTCTCCTTCTCTCCGACGCCGCTGACTTACTGATAAATCACTGCGGTGCCGTGCAGGTTGTTCTGACCGGAAGTCGAGGTGATTCGGAAAGATTTCGCGCCTGCAGCATCCGCTTTCGCGTTCAGCTGCGCTTCCAGTGAATCCAGGTTAGTGCCGCCCTGCGCGGAGATGGTGCCTACCGCGGTCTGGTGCAGCGGATCGCTGGCAACCTGGTCTGCTGCGAATGCGCCAAAAGTCAGGGTGGTAAGGGCCAGAGCGGCCAGGGTCAGTTTGGTGGTTTTCATGATATCGGCTCTCATATTCGGGTGTGATAAAAGGTGTCGTTAAATTAATTAACGATCGTTAAATAAATGGTAGAGCATGTAGCGACTCTGCGTCAACATTTTTTTATCGATCGTTATTTTAATGCGGAAGAGGCGTGAGTATGGGCTGCGGCGCCCTTTTTCACTTAACTATATGGGGGAAAAGCGGGCGGCAACGCACAAAATGCCAACCCACTTTTACGGGCGTGCAGGCTGGCTTGCATATTTTCTTAATGATCGGTAATTTAATAGGGTGTTTTTCAGACGTGAGGATCTATGAGCCAGCAATATGATGAAGTCCTGAAAAAATGTCGTGGTCGGCCAAAAACCTTCGACCGGGACGCGGCGCTGGACAAAGCCCTGACGCTGTTCTGGACCCATGGTTATGAAGGCACTTCTCTCTCCGATCTGGTTGCCGCCACCGGCGCTAAGGCGCCGACGCTTTACGCCGAGTTCGAGAATAAAGAAGGCCTGTTCCGCGCGGCGATGGAACGCTATGTCGAACGCTTTAGCGCTGAACGCAACGCCGCGCTGCAGGATGAGAGTAAATCGGTTGCTGAAGCGATTGAAAACTGGTTTCGCGCTACGGCGGCCTGCTTTACCAACTGCGATACACCGGCGGGCTGCTTCTTTATCTGTACCTCTACCGCGCTCTCTTCGTCATCGAGCGAGATCGCCCATATGCTGCGCCAGCAACACGACGCGCAGCAGCAGACGCTACTGGATTTTCTCACCGCCCGTCAGCAGCGCGGCGATATTCCGGCGCAGGTCGATATTCTCTCTCTGGCACGCTATCTCGCCTGTATGCTGCAGGGCATGTCGGTGCGCGCGCGCGAGGGCGCGCCGAAAGCGGATCTCGATAACATTATCGATACGCTGATGGCGATGTGGCCGGCGCTCACCGGTCAGTGCATGAAGCAGCGCTGAATATTTTTGCGCTATGAAGTAATCAGGGCGGGAATATTCCCGCCCTGCTCGTTTGCGACCTTTACTCGAGGAAGAAAACCGGCTTTAACACCTGGCTAACTGGACTGTTGTCGGGATTGCTCGGCATGAGATCCTTCATCGACGCCCACCAGCGCTGGCACACTTCCGTCTGCGCCACCGCGTTCCAGCGCTCTTCCGACTCGATCTCCACGCTGGCAAACAGCAGATGCCGTTCGGCGTCCAGCCAGATAGCGTAGTTATGCGCGCCGTGCGCCTTAAGCGTTTCCGCCAGCTCCGGCCAGATGGGCGAGTGGCGACGCTCATACTCCTGATGGCAGTCAGCATTCACCTGCATGACAAAGGCTTTACGAAGCATTGGCTGGCCCCGCGTCGAGCGCCGCCTGCCAGGGCTTAACGTTGAAGCGTTTGCCCAGCGCCACCAGCTGTTCGGTGGTAATGCTCTGGCGGATGCCGCCCATCGACAGCACCTTCACGATCACCTCGGACGATTTCTCTGCGGTGTCGATCAGGCCGAAGGTTTCATCCAGCGTCGGGCCGGCGCCGAAAATGCCGTGGAACGGCCACATCACGATGCTGTGAGACGCCATCTGATCGGCTGTCGCCTGACCGATTTCATCGGTTCCCGGCACCATCCAAGGCAGAATGCCGACGCCGTCCGGGAACACCACCAGACACTCGGTGCTGCCTTCCCACAGCAGACGGGTAAAGCGTGCCGAATCGAGATCTACCACGTAGCTCAGCGACATAAAGTTGGTTGCGTGACAGTGCATGATCACGCGATCCGCGCCGCCGGAGACCGCTTTGCGCACGCTGTGAGACTGGAAGTGCGCCGCCAGCTCGGAGGTCGGCAGTCCGCCGTTGCTCAGCCCCCAGTGAATTTTATAGGAGAGCCCTTGCTCGTCGACCTTCAGCAGCGCCAGGCAGTCGGCGGGATCAAGCTGTACGTTGCGAAAAAACTTGCCCGATCCGGTGACGAGGAACCAGCAGTTGGCCAGTTCAGGCGCCGGTTTCGTCAGCTCAACGCAGCGCGGCTCGGCGTAAAAGTCGCCGGCGAAAGGCTTTACTTCCTCTTCCAGCAAGCGCAGCGACACGTTGCCGCCGTTACGTTCGTCCCAGCCCTTCAGCCACATATCGCTGGTTGCTTTAACCATTCCCTGTACAAACCAGGATGAAAGAATGCTTTGCATAGTGAACCCTTAACGTTGATTCAGAATTTGTTTTTCATAGTGACGCACATCGCTTAACCAGCTGGCGTCGGCGGGCACGTCGTGGCGCAGGCACCAGGCTTCCCATACCGCCTGCCACGGCAGCGATTTTTGCTCTTCCAGCAGCGCCAGACGCGCGGTGTAATCCCCGGCGGCTTCGCTCTGACGCAGGCGCTCGGTCGGCTCCAGCAGCGCGCGCAGCAGCGCTTTCTTGGTATTGCGCGTGCCGATAACCCAGGCGGCGATGCGGTTAATCGAGGCGTCGAAGAAGTCGAGGCCGATATGCACCTTGTCGAACAGCTGGTGGCGCACGATTTCGCTGGCGATCGCCTGGGTTTCATCGTCGAGCAGCACCACATGGTCGCTGTCCCAGCGCACCGGACGGCTGACGTGCAGCAGCAGGCGCGGCACATAGAGCATGGCGGTGGAGATCTTGTCGGAGATCACCTCGGTCGGATGGAAGTGGCCCGCGTCCAGCGTCAGCGCGGTTTGGCGGCTGGTGGCGTAGCCCATAAAGAACTCGTTGGAGCCGACGGTGTAGCTTTCCGCGCCGATGCCGAACAGCTTGCTCTCGACCGCGTCGATATGGTGCTGCGGGCTGAGCTTCTCGGCGATTACCTCATCCAGCGCGCTCAGCAGCCGCTGACGCGGCGCCAGCCGATCCACGGTGAGATCTTTCATGCCGTCCGGCACCCAGATATTCATCACCGACGGCGTGCCGAGCTGCTCGCCGAAGTAAGCTGATACGCGACGGCTCGCCTTGCAGTGATCGATCCAGAACTGACGGATCGCCTTGTCGGCGTGTGACAGGGTAAATCCGTCGGCGCTCAGCGGATGCGAAAAGCAGCTCGGGTTGAAATCGAGCCCCAGCTTCTGCTGCTTCGCCCACTCCACCCAGTTAGCGAAGTGCTTCGGCTCGATGGCGTCGCGGTCCACCGGCGACTCGCTCTCCAGATAAATGGCGTGCAGGTTCAGACGTTTGGGGCCTGGGATCAGCGACATCGCTTTTTCCAGGTCGGCGCGCAGCTCAGCGGCGTTGCGCGCTTTGCCGGGATAATTGCCCGTCGCCTGAATGCCGCCGGTCAGCGCGCCCTGCGGATTCTCAAAGCCGCGCACGTCGTCGCCCTGCCAGCAGTGCATGGAGACGGGGACGCTATCCAGGCGCGCCATCGCCTGTTCGACATCCACGCCGATATCGGCATAACGTTGTTTAGCCAGCTCAAAGGCTTGCTCAATCAGCTTTGTCATATGCGAGTTCCTTAGCAGGCTGACTCAGCGCCGAAAAGCGTGCCTGGCAGGCACGAAAGGCGCTGTTGGTCAGCGGTTCAAATGTCTTCAGAGGGAAGTTGTTTTCTACGCAGCGGCGTAAATCCGCCACGTCGGTCAGTTCGCCTAAGGCGATAAGCTGGCAGCCGACGTTGCCCAGCGTCGAGGCTTCGACCGGCCCGGCCAGCACCGGGATTTCGCAGGCGTCGGCGCAGAGCTGGTTGAGAAACTGGTTCTGGCTGCCGCCGCCCACCACGTGCAGCTGGCGAAACGCGCCGCCGCGCAGCGTGGCCAGCTCGTCGATCACCTGGCGGTAGAGCAGCGCGAGGCTGTCGAAAATACAGCGCGCCAGCGCGGCGGCGGACTGCGGCACCGCCATATGCTGTTCGGCGCAGGCGTTCTGAATTTCGTTGACCATGCTGTCGGGATTAATAAAGCGCGCGTCGTTGGGATTAATCAGCGCGCGACAGGCCGGCTCTTTCGCCGTCTCGGCGATCAGCGCGCAGAGATCGTCGATTTGCAGCTCGGCGCAGACCCGCTGCAGCAGCCAGAGACCCATAATGTTTTTCAGCACGCGATAGCCTTCGGCGCCGCCCTCATTGGTGATGTTGGCTTTAAGCGCATTCGCGGAGGCGTAAGGCAGCAGGCTTTCGAATCCCATCAGCGACCAGGTACCGGAGCTGAGATAGGCCGCGTTGTCCTGGGTTAGCGGCGTGGCGAGCACCGCGCTGGCGGTGTCGTGGGTGGTGACGGCGATAACCGGGATCTCGACGCCGCGGGCGTTCTGCCAGCAGCCGATAACATTGCCCGGCGACGTCGGTTTGCCGAACCAGGCGGGCGACGCGCCCGCCCAGTCAAGCAGTTCGGCGTCCCATTCGCCGCTGTCGATATTCAGCAGCTGCGTAGTGGTGGCGTTGGTGTACTCCCAGTTAAGCTTACCCGTCAGGCGATAGTGCAGATAGTCGGGGATCATCAGCGCGTGGGCGACCCTCTCTTTCCAGTCCGGCTGCTGCTGGCTCAGGGCGCGGAACTGATAAAGCGTATTGAACGGCAGAAACTGAATGCCGGTGCGGGCGTAGATCGCCTCTTTGCCCAACTCGCGCAGCGCCTGCTCCATCACGCCGTGGGTGCGTTTGTCGCGATAGCTCACCGCTTCGCCGACGCGGTTGCCCGCTTTGTCCAGCAGCACCATATCGACGCCCCAGGTGTCGATGCCGATGCTGTCCGGCACGATGTTCTCCTCATCCAGCTGCGCCAGCCCGGCGCGGATTTCGCGCTCCAGATGATCGAGATCCCAGCAGTCATAGCCGGCGCGACGTTCGCGACGGCTGGCGAAACGACGCACCTCGCGCAGATCGATTTGCTGTGATGCGGCGTCCCACCGGGCGAGCATCACGCGTCCGCTGGATGCGCCCAAATCAACCGCAACGATATTTCGCTTACTCATGGCCCGTTCTTCCTTAGATATGATGTTGACAGAGTAGGAACCTTGAGCGCGCGCCACCTTCCTCGTACTGCCAGCGCCGCAACGCCGCTGGCAGGTTTGCAAAGAAGTTCGTGAGAGAGATCACAGAGGCGTAAGGGCGCGGGATGTGAGCTTCGCCTCAATTCTTTTAACTGGTGGGAATATCTTGAAAAAAAAGCGAATTTCCTGCGCTTCGCGGTTGAAAATTCAAGGTCAGCCGCGCGGGCGCTGAGTAGACTCGGTTACGCTTTTGTTAAACGACCGAGGCTCCAATGACGATTTTACACAGCGCCGATTTCTTCCCTCAGGGCGATACGCCATCGCTATCGAACCCCGGGTGCCGCAGCAGGCGTTTCCCGAACATCACCACGACTTTCATGAAATCGTGCTGGTGGAACAGGGTTCGGGGATTCACGTTTTCAACGGACAGCCGCAAACGCTGTGCGCCGGCTGCGTCTGCTTCGTGCGCGATCACGATCGCCATCTGTATGAACAGACGGAGAATCTCTGCCTGACCAACGTGCTTTACCGCAGCCCGGGCGCGTTTCGCTTTCTCTCGGGACTGCAGGCGCTGCTGCCGAACGATCAAGACGGCAGCTACGCCTCGCACTGGCGGATAAATCATAAAGTCATGACGCAGGCGCTGGATGTGGTGGCGAAGATGCGGCAGGATGATGGCTGGTCGCTGGAGAAGCAGGCGCGACAGGAGCAGCTCTTTTTGCAGCTGCTGGTTTTGCTGCGCGAAGCGTGCCGCAACGAACAGGCGCAGGATCAGGAGGCGCGCCTGCACCGCCTGCTCGACTGGCTTAACGATCACTACAGTGAAGAAATTTTGTGGGAAGCGCTGGCTGACCGCTTTTCGCTGTCGCTGCGCACGCTGCACCGTCAGATGAAGCAGCAGACCGGCAGCACGCCGCAGCGCTATCTGAACCGTCTGCGTCTGCTGCAGGCGCGCCACCTGCTGCGCCACAGCGATCTGCGCATCACCGATATCGCCTTTCAGTGCGGCTTCGGCGACAGCAACCATTTCTCCACCCTGTTTCGGCGTGAATTTGGCTGCGCCCCGCGAGCGGAGCGCCAGCAGATGATGTAAAAGGAGCAAGCGATGACGCTGATACTGAGTCGGGACGACTATTTTGCCGCCCCAGGCCTGCCGGTTACGGTGGCTGAACGTATGCCGCAACCCTCTTTTCCCCCTCACCGGCATGAGTTTAGCGAAATTGTCATCGTCTGGCGCGGCAACGGCCTGCATATCCTTAACGATCGCCCCTGGCTAATTACCTGCGGCGACGTCTTCTATATCCGCGACCAGGATTGCCACAGCTACGACAGCGTCAACGATCTGGTGCTGGATAATATTCTTTACTGCCGCGATCGCTTCGGTCTGGCTCTCGACTGGACGCAGCTCTTGCCGCCGCAGGGCGTCGACGCGCCGGGCTGCTGGCGGCTGACCACGCGTGGCATGGCGCTGGCGCGCGGCGTCATCAGCCAGCTGGAGCGCGAGAGCTGTAAGAGCGATTCGCTCTCTATTCAGCTGACGGAAGCGCTCTTTTTGCAGCTGGCGTTGATCCTGCGTCGTCACGGCTATGCGGCGGATCGCCCCTGGGCGCTGCCGGAGGGGGAACAGCTCGATCTGCTGATGTCGGCGCTGCAGGGCGCTGTGGCGCGTCCCTTCGACCTGGCGACGTTTTGTCAGCAGAATTCGCTGAACGAGCGCGCGCTAAAGCAGCTGTTTCGTCAGCAGACCGGCATGACGGTCGGCCATTACCTGCGTCAGCTACAGCTCTGTCAGGCGAAGCATCTGCTGCGCACTCAGGACTGTCTGATCGGTGAAGTGGCGGCGCGCTGCGGTTTCGACGACAGCAACTATTTTTCGGTGGTGTTTACGCGCGACACTGGCTTAACCCCCAGCGCCTGGCGCCAGCAGTTTGTGCCGCAGCGGTCGGGAAGTGCGGCGCAGGACAGAACGCCGTCTTAATATAAGCGTCAGCCGAGCGGCATCCATGCCGGCTCGTCCTGCAACATCCCTGTTGCGAGACGCTTTGCTCCTCGGGCCTTCTTGCCCGTGCGGGCGCGTTGTTTTCCAACCAGAAGCTGTCGCTTTTTATTTCTGCAGACTTACGCGGCCATGCCAAGCCCGACAATATTGGCGGCGATAATAATCACCACGCAGCCGATGGAGAGCACGCCTACCGGACGACGCCCGGCCGACTTCCACTCTTTCATCAGCAGACCCACCAGCCCGCCGCATAGCACGTAGAGGCTCATATGCAACATCCAGCTGACGTAGTCATATTGCGGCGGAATGCTGGCATGGCCCCAGGCGTAAAAGAAAAACTGCAGATACCACATGGTGCCGCCCAGCACCGCAAAGGCGATATTGGCGATCAGCAGCGGCTTCGCCACGGAGAGATCCCGGCGCAGCGACAGTTCCGGCTTCATCGCCAGGCGGATAAAGCAGAACGCCAGATTGACCAGCGCCCCGCCGCCCATGATCACCACATAGCTTGGCAGCGCGACGTAGAGCGGATCGATACCCAGCTGCGCCGCCGCTTCATGCATCGGTTTAGCCGCATCCATCGCGAACGACATGCCTGCTGAAAAGATGCCGCACATTACCGCCAGCACCAGCCCTTTCTTGAGGTTGAACTCCTCGGCATTGATCCCCAGCGCGCGCTCCTTCAGCAAACCGGCACGCGAAACGATGGCGACGCCCACCAGCGCCACGGCGACTCCGAGCAGCGTTAAACGGCCGCCGGTCGAGGCGAACAGCTCGCCGAAGCGCCCCTGGATCAGCGGCGTCATCAGGGTGCCGACCACCAGCGTAATGCCGATAGCGATGCCGATGCCCATCGACATGCCGAGATAGCGCATGGTCAGGCCGTAGTTAATATTGCCGATGCCCCACATTGCGCCGAACAGAAACACCGGCAGCAGCTGAGAGAAGCTAAAGCTGCCGTAATAAGCCCAGAAGTTCGGCAGCAGCACGGCGCTTACCGCCCACGGCAGGATCAGCCAGGACATAAAGCCACCTATCGACCACATCGTTTCCCATGACCACTTTTTCACCTGTTTAAACGGCGCGTAGAAGCACGCGGCGCTGGCAGCTCCGACGAGATGCCAGAAGATACCTGCAATAATGGCACTGTTCATTGTTATTCCTTGCATAAGGTTGAGGCCTACAGGAAACCCGGTTCCTGATTAGCAGGCAGTCTACGGCGCGCCTGAACGCCTCAGCCTTTAGATGGCTGCCGATCGCAAAGCCGAAATGGCAATATTCGCCGGTTACTCCCTATGCGGATCACAGTTTCGACTTTGTCGGACTAGCAGCGAACCACTCCTTTAAGTGACTTATTATTCAGGTTTTTTTTGCAAATTGCTGTGCCGCGCAGCACATATATCAGCTGGCTGCCGCTTTTCTCTCGTTCCTGGCAGCGACAGAAAGATCGCTTCACTAATGACGCTTAACGCCGTATAAAACGTAGAAAATCTTCGACGGCCGGAATTGAGATGACGGGTAAATGGTTAACGCTGTTCTTAACGCGTGCGGTGAGTCGCGTGATGCTGGACGATCTGCGCGCCATCCTGCCCGCCAGCGCGCTTAAGATTTTTATTAATGGACTGGAAGAGGCGCAGTACGCCACGCTGGAGTGCCAGCAGGCGGAAGAGAACTGCGCGCTGATTGCCTCTGCGCTGGTGGTGTGGCGTCAGCTGGGCCAGGTGCACAGCATTACCTATAAAAAAGGCGAAGTGCTGCGCGACGTCAGCGACGCCACCCAGTTTCAACTATTTAGCATGCTGAAAACGCACCGCGCGGTGATGCAGGTCGCCTGACGCGGAGATAACGAGGTTTCTATGAGAGTGGGTATTCTGTTTCCGATCGCAATTATCGTCGCTGGCGTCGGCTTTCTGGCATGGTTTATCGGCAGCGGACTCGCCATGCCAGGCTCCTGAGCTATCGCAGCTGACTGTCCTTACTGCCGCGGCGGTTGAAGAGCGCGCTGCCCTTCAGTTCTTTATCGTGCTCCTGCTGACACGCCAGACAGAAGCGCACGCCCGGCACTGCTTCACGGCGCGCCTGCGGGATCGGCTCGCCGCACTCGTCGCAAAACTCCGCGCTTTCACCCTTGCTCATGGTGCCGCGCACGCGCGCAATCTCATCGTTAACCGTACTTTCGATCTGTTCCTGAACGGCGCCGTCTGACGCCCATCCGCTAGCCATAACATCCTCCTCATGCCTCCTGAAAGTGTTGGCCCAAATTCCGTTTTGCGCAACGTATAGAAGATATGCGGGCCAGCGCCGCTGAATACAACCTTTTGCCGCCCTCATCGTTCCAATCTGCGTCTGTTTGCCAGCGCCGCGCCGCCTGTGGCAATCAGACTAAGGTGTCCTCTTCTATTTTGTTTCACGCTGCATTTATAAAACATTTTATTAACGTACCCGACATCGGAGATTCGGCAGATGACAACAGAACTCAAACATTACATTAACGGCGAGTTTGTCGCGCACAGCGCAGACAGCTGGATTGAGGTGATTAACCCCGCCACCGAAGCGCTGCTGGCTCGCATACCTGAAGGCTGTGCGCAGGACGCCAGCCGCGCCATTGACGCCGCCGAAGCCGCGCAGCCGGCATGGGAGGCGCTGCCCGCCGTAGAGCGCGGCGGCTGGCTGCGCAAGCTGGCCGCCGCTATTCGCGACCGCGAGCCGGAACTTACTGCCACCATCGTCGCCGAAGGCGGCAAAACGCAGGGGCTGGCGCAGACCGAGGTGCTGTTCACCGCAGATTATCTGGAATATATGGCCGAATGGGCGCGCCGCTATGAAGGCGAGATCGTCAACAGCGATCGGCCCAATGAAAATATTTTCGTCTTTAAAAAGGCGATCGGCGTTACCACCGGAATTCTGCCGTGGAACTTCCCTTTCTTTTTAATCGCCCGTAAAGCCGCGCCCGCGCTGATCACCGGCAATACCATCGTGATTAAGCCTAGCGAACTGACGCCGCTTAACGCCGGCATCTTTGCCGAGATCGTTCATCACATTGGTTTGCCGCCGGGCGTAATTAACTTTGTCTATGGCTACGGCCCGGAGATTGGACAGGAGCTGGCCGCAAACGCGAAGGTCGGTCTGGTCAGCCTGACCGGCAGCGTCGGCGCAGGCATCGCCACCATGACGGCAGCAGCGAAGAACGTGACTAAAGTGTCGCTGGAGCTGGGCGGCAAGGCGCCCGCCATCGTGATGGACGATGCCGACATCGAGCTAGCGGTTAAGGCGATCGTCAGCTCCCGCGTGATCAACAGCGGCCAGGTATGCAACTGCGCGGAGCGCGTCTATGTGCAGGAGGGCATTTACGATCGCTTTATGACCGCGTTAACCGAGGCGTTCAAAGGGATAACCTTCGGCGATCCGGCGGAGCAGCGCGATCTGGATATGGGGCCGCTGATTAACGCCGCCGCGCTGGCGCGCGTCGAGAAGAAAGTGGCGGACGCTGTGGCGGCGGGCGGCAAGGTGGTGCTGGGCGGCAAGCGCGCCGGTGAGAAAGGCTTCTTTTTTCAGCCGACGATTATCGCTGACGTCCGTCAGGATATGGAGATTATGCGCGAGGAGATCTTTGGGCCGGTGCTGCCGGTGATGACCTTCAAAACGCTGGACGAGGCCATTGCGCTGGCCAACGACTGCGAGTACGGCCTCACCTCCTCTCTCTATACGCGGGATCTGAATACCACCATGGTGGCGCTACGTAAGCTGAAGTTCGGCGAAACCTACGTCAACCGCGAGAATTTCGAAGCGATGCAGGGGTTCCATGCGGGCTGGCGCAAATCGGGCATCGGCGGCGCCGACGGTCGACATGGGCTGGAAGAGTATCTGCAGACGCACGTCGCCTATCTGCAGTTTTCGCTGTAATGCTCAGACCGCCCTTTCCGGGCGGTCTGAGCGCCCGGGCGAGTGAGCGGGTCCGAAGAGCAAAGCGTCTCGCGCCAGGGAGGGCGCGAGCCGAGCTGCCAGGGAAGGCGTATTGCGCCTTTGCGATCGGACCCGCTTACCCGCCTGCCACTCGGCGCTCAGGCTACGCGCGACAGGCTGCGCAGCAACGCCGCGGCGCTCAGCAGCGATACCGCCATCAGGTAGTAGCCCGGTGCGAGACTGCTGCCGGTGGCGTTTATCAGCAGCGTGCAGACCAGCGGCGCGAAGCCGCCGAATATCGTCACCGCGACGTTGTAGCTGATCGCCATGCCGCTGGCGCGCGTGCCGGAGGGAAAGAGATCCGCCATCACGGACGGCACGGTGGAAAAGTAGATCGATTTCAGCAGCGCCATCCAGCCCACCAGCAGCATCAGCGTCAGCGCCGAAGTGTGATTCACCATATAGCGGAAGGCGGGATAGATGGTCACCAGCAACAGCAGCAGCGAACCCCACATCAGCGGCACGCGCCCTACGCGCTCGGCCCACAGCCCCATCAGCGGCGTCACCAGGGTGAGGATCGCCCCCGCCAGCAGCGTAGCGCTAAACGCGACGCTGCCCGGCAGATGCAGCGTTTTGGTGGCGTAGGTCGGCACATAGTTCAGCATGTAGTTAACCGCCGTTGAGATCACCATCAGCCCGACCGCCAGCAGCATCAGCTCTTTCTGACCGCCAAACAGCTGCTTCAACGGCGCCGCGTTTTTCTCCTGCCGGGCAAAGCTGGCCGGCTCGTGAACGTGGCGGCGGATATAGATCCCCAGCGGACCGATCAACAGACCAAAGGCGAAAGGAATGCGCCAGCCCCAGGACTGAATCTGCGCCTCGCTGAGGATCTGCGTCAGCCCGAGACCGAAGGCGGAGGCCATCAGCGTGCTGGCGCCCTGCGTCGCGAACTGCCAGCTGGCGATAAAGGCTTTGCGCTCGGGGAAATGCTCCACCAGAAACGCCGTCGAGCTGCCGAACTCACCGCCTGCCGAAAAGCCCTGAATCAAGCGCGCCAGCATGATCAGCAGCGGCGCCGCCAGCCCGATGGTGCCGTATTCCGGCATAAAGGTGATGATCGCGCCGCCCAGCATCATCAGATTGATAGAGAGCAGCAGCGCCTTTTTGCGGCCGTGGCGATCGGCGTAGTTGCCCAGCACCACCGCGCCGAGCGGGCGGATAAGAAAAGAGACGCCAAAGCTGCCGAACGTTAACAGCAGCGATACGGAGGCATCGCTGGTGGGGAAAAAGGCGTGGGCGATATAGCTGGCGAAGAAGCCGTAGACCGCAATATCGAACCACTCCAGCGCGTTGCCGATACAGGTGGCGAACAGGGTTTTGTGCAGGCTCGGCTTCGCCTGAACCTGCGTTGCTGCTTGCGTCAGCGTGCTCATACCCGCGCTCCCTGGTAAGCCTGCTGCCGCGCCAGCAGCGCCTCGCCCTCTTCGCCCAGCTGCCAGAACAGCCGCGTCATGATCTGCAGGCCTTCGCGCGCCACGGACTTCAGCATATGCTCGTTGACGCCGTGCTGGCCGCAGGCGGGATAGGAGTGCGGCACCCACAGAGTCGGCAGGCCGAGGATCTCCGAAAAGACCTCGTTCGGCAGAGAACCGCCCAGGTTCGGCAGCAGCGCGGGCTTTTTGCCGCTGCTGACGGCCAGGCTCTCCAGCGCCCAGGCGACCAGCGGGCTTTGCGGATCGAGACGCGTGGCGGGCGAGCCGCGCAAAAACTCGACCTGCACAGAGTCGAATCCGTGGGCGCGCAGATGCGCCTCGACGTGCGCCACCAGGTTTTCCCAGTCGGTGCCCACTACAAAGCGCAGCTGGCATACTGCGGTCGCCTCGCCGGGGATCGCGTTCATGGGGCGCGCCGGATTGCCGGTCTCGAAGGCCAGCACCTCCAGCGTGTTCCAGCCGTACAGGCGCTCCGCCGCCGTCAGGCCCGGTTCGCCCCAGCCGGCGTCCAGCGCCGGATCGCCCGGCATGCCGCCCACCTCGATATCGCTGAGGATGGCGCGTACCGCCGCGCTCAGCGAGTCAGGCTTCAGCGCCTCGACCTGCAGTACGCCGCGCGCGTTGACCAGCGAGGCGATGGCGTTCGCCAGCTGGATACCGGGATTGCTGAGCAGCCCGCCCCAGTTGCCGGAGTGATAGGCGTTGTCGCGCGCGCGGATGGTGAGGCGAAAATTGGCCGCGCCGCGTGAGCCGAGAAACAGCGTCGGCCGCGGCGCGCTGACGCGCGGGCCGTCGGAGGCGATAAAAAGATCGGCGCGCAGCAGCGCCTGCTGCTGGCGGCACAGCTCGGCCAGGCCCGGCGAGCTGATCTCTTCGCCCATCTCGAACATGATCTTGCAGTTGAAGCCGAGACGGCCGCCGCGCGCCTGGTAAACCTGCTCCAGCGCCGCCAGATTGACGCAGTGCTGGCCTTTATTATCCGCGCTGCCGCGGCCATACCAGCGATCGCCCTCTTCGGTCAGTTGCCAGGGATTCAGGCCGTCGCGCCAGTTTTCATCGTCGCCGAACACCACGTCGCCGTGTCCGTAAACCAGCAGCGTCGGCAACGCCTCATCCTCGATGCGCGTCGCTACCAGAAAGGGAGGATTCTCCGCTGCCGGATTGTCGATAAGGTGCAGCGTAAAGCCGAGCGCCGCCAGCTGCGGCGCGATCTCCTGCTGCAAATAGTGATTCAGCTCGCCGTCGCGATCCGCCCGCTGACTTTCGGTGGCGCACGCCACACGACGCGCCAGAAGCCGCTGGAATTCTCCGCTGTCGAAATAGCGCATCGCCTGTTGGATTGCCTGTTGTTCCGTCATGTTTGCCCTGTCTTTTTTTATTGTGTGTTGCTCTATCTTTGCCAAAAGGCTGGCGTTGCCACAATTATCAATTTATCGACATAGCCTTGCTTTAAAAGCAACGCTAAAATGCCCGATAAAGAAGCATGCACCGCTGGGGTGCAGAGGAGAGACGATGCTGAGCAGTGAGATCCGTTATTTCCTTGCCGTGGCCAACAGCGGTTCGCTGAGCGCCGCCAGCGAGCAGCTGTTTGTGGCGGTCTCCGCTATCAGCCGACAGATCCAGCGGCTGGAGGCGCAGGTGGGCGCGCCGCTGTTCGATCGTCACGCGCGCGGCATGGTGCTCAATGAGGCGGGAGAAATTTTTGCCCGTCAGGTACGGCAAAGCCAGCTGGATATGGAGTATGCGCTGGCGGAGATTAAGGGGCTGAAGGCGATCCGCCGCACGCTTATTCGCGTCGCCTGCACCGACGGCATGGCGTTCAGCCTGCTGCCAGGCCTGCTGGCGGAGTTTCGCGCGCTGAATCCCGGCGTCTATTTCGCGCTAAAGGTCGAGAGCGCACAGAGCGTAGCGGAACGCGTGCGCGCCGGGGAGTGCGACGTGGCGCTGCAGTTTAGCCTTCATCCAGAGCGCGGCGTGGAAGTCATCGGCTCCTGGCCCGCGCCGGTGCTGCTGGCAATGCAGAAAGATCATCCGCTGGCGCAACAGCCGGTGACGCTGGAAGCGCTCAGCCACTATCCCATGGCGCTGCCGGAGCAGAACACCACGGTACGGCAGCTGTTCGATCTCGCCTGTCAGATGCGCGGCTGCGTGATTGAGCCGGTGCTGACCTGCGATTATTTCGCCACGCTCTACCAGTTTCTGCTCAATACCCCTGAGGCGATCACCATCAGCAGCGCCTTTACCCTGTTTAACGCAACGCAAACCCAGCAGCTGGTGCTGCGCGAGATGGGCGTTGACCAGCTCAGCCAGCGCACGCTGCAGCTACAGCGCGTCTCGGGGCGACAGCGCAACGCGGCGCTGTCGCCCTTTCTCGCGTTTCTCCAGCAGCGTATCAGCGCGATCGCCGCCGGACTGGCCTGATTACTCTTTAATATCGACCGGATAGAAGATGTGCTTGCCGAACGGATCGATATCGTAGCCGCTCACCTCTTTGCGCACCGGCTCGAAGATGGTCGAGTGAGCAATCATCACCGCGGGCATCTGGTCATGCATGATCTGCTGCGCCTGCAGATAGAGCGCGGTGCGCTTGCCCTGATCCGGTTCGGCGCGCGCCTCGGCGATCAGCTTTTCAAACGGCTGATAGCACCACTTCGAGGAGTTGGAACCGCCCTGGGTCGATTTGCAGCTGTAGAGCGGCCCGAAAAAGTTATCGGGATCGCCCGTGGCGGTGGTCCATCCCATCAGCGCCGCCTGATGCTCGCCGCTGCGCACCCGCTTGAGATACTCGCCCCATTCGTAGGTGACGATAGAGGCCTTGATGCCGACCTTCGCCCAGTCCGCCTGAATCATCTCCGCCATACGGCGCGCGTTAGGGTTATAGGGACGCGAAACCGGCATCGCCCAGAGCGCGATTTCCGTGCCGGGCTTGATGCCCGCCTGCTGTAGCAGCGCTTTAGCTTTCTCGGGATCGTAGCTGTAATCTTTAAGGTCTCTGTTTTCGCTCCAGACGCCTGGCGGCAGAATGTTCTTCGCCGCGGTGCCGGTGCCTTTGAAAATCGCGTCGATAATGGCGGGTTTGTTGATCGCCATCGCCAGCGCCTGTCGCACTTCCACCTTATCCAGCGGCGCTTTAGTGGTGTTGAACGCGAGGAAGCCGGTATTCAGCCCCGCCTTTTGCATCAGGTTGATCGCCGGATTGCTGCGCATTTTCTCCAGGTCTGCGGGATTCGGGAACGGCATGATCTGACATTCGCCCTTCTCCAGCTTGGCAAGCCGCACCGAGGCGTCCGGCGTAATGCTGAACACGACGCGGTCCAGCTTTGCCTTGCCCGCCCAGTACTCTGGAAAGGCTTTATAGAGAATGCGCGAGTCTTTCTGATACTGCACCAGCTGGAACGGCCCGGTGCCGATGGGATCCATATCGACCTTCTCCGGCGTGCCCGCCTTTAGCATCTGGTCAGCATATTCAGCGGAGTGGATGGAAGCGAAATACCAGGCGAGATCGGCGAGGAAAGGCGCCTCTGCATGATTCAGGGTAAAGCGCACGGTGTGGTCGTCGATGCGATCGATGCTCTTGATCAGGGTGGTTAACTCGAGGCTGTCGAAGTTCGCGTAGGTGCCGCCAGAGACGTTGTGATAGGGATTTTTGCTATCCATCTGACGCATAAAAGAGAAGATAACGTCGTCGGCGTTGAAGTCGCGGCTGGGCCTGAAGGCTTTATTGCTCTGAAACTTAACGCCTTTGCGCAGATGGAAGGTGTAGACCTTGCCGTCCGGGCTAATTTCCCAGCTTTCCGCCAGGCTCGGCACCAGTTCAGTGGTGCCATATTTGAAATCAACCAGCCGGTTGAAAACCGGTGCCGCGCTGGCGTCCACGCTGGTCCCCGAGGTGTAGAGCTGCGGATTGAAGTTTTCCGGCGACCCTTCGGCGCAGTAAACCAGCGTTTTCGCGCCGGCGTTATGCGCCAGAGTCGCGGTCAGCAACGCCAGCATCGCTATCTTCACTTTCATCATTTCCTCACTTTTTATTGACTTCCGTTGGTCAGATTCCCTAAATGATCCAGACGCTTTATGGATACCACGTTTTCGTAACATAACGAATCCCGCTGTTGGCAGACAAATAAGGATCGGTGATGACAGCCCTTGCAACTCAGTTAACTCAACGTTTTTTTCGCTACCTGGCGGTCAGCAGCCAGAGCGACGCGACATCAGCCACCTTGCCGAGCACGCCGAGCCAGCACGCCATGGCGCAGCTGCTGGCGCAGGAGCTGACCGCCCTCGGGCTGGATAAAGTGGAAATCGACGACTGCGCCACGGTGACGGCGGTGAAGCGCGGCAACCGCCCCAGTGCGCCGCGCATCGGGTTTATCACCCATATCGATACGGTTGATGTAGGGCTCTCGCCCGATATTCATCCGCAGATCCTCACCTGGCAAGGCGAAGATCTGTTGCTCAACGCGCGCGAAGATATCTGGCTGCGTCGCGACGCGCACCCGGAGATCGCACCCTATCTCGGCGAGGAGGTTATTTTCAGCGACGGCACCAGCGTGCTGGGCGCGGACAATAAAGCCGCGGTGACGGTGGTGATGACGCTGATGGAAAATTTGCAGGGCGATCACGGCGATATCGTGGTGGCCTTTGTGCCCGACGAAGAGATTGGCCTGCGCGGCGCGAAGGCGCTCGATCTGGAAAAGCGCTTCAACGTCGACTTCGCCTGGACCATCGACTGCTGCGAACTGGGCGAAGTGGTCTATGAGAACTTCAACGGCGCGTCGGCGGAGATCACCTTTACCGGGGTGCCGGCGCATCCGATGTCGGCCAAAGGGGGGCTGGTTAATCCGCTGCTGATGGCGCACGACTTTATCAGCCTGTTCGATCGTCGGGAAACCCCGGAACATACCGAGGGTCGTGAAGGCTATATCTGGTTTAACGAGCTGCAGGCGGGCGCCAGCCAGGCGACGCTGAAGGCCTCGATTCGCGATTTCGATCTGGCGCAGTTTGCCGCGCGTAAAGCGCAGCTGCAGCAGGCCGTGGCGGAGATTGCGCAGCGCTATCCAACCGGCAGCGTCGCCATCAGTATCAGCGACATCTACAGCAACATCAGCAACGCCGTGGGCGAGGATCGTCGCGCGATCGATCTGATCTTCGCCGCGCTGGCGGATCTCGATATCGAACCGAAGGTGATCCCGATGCGCGGCGGCACCGACGGCGCGGCGCTGTCGGCGAAAGGGCTGCTGACGCCGAACTTCTTTACCGGCGCGCACAACTTTCATTCCCGCTTCGAGTTTCTGCCGATTTCATCTTTTGTGAAGTCCTATCAGGTGGCGGAAAGGCTTTGCTTACTGGCGGCGCAGGGCTAAAGGCTGCGCAGGTGAGAAAAAAGGCGGCCATTCGGCCGCCTTTTTTGCTATTTCGTCGCGCTGACGTCAATGCCGGGGAAATATTTCGCCGCCAGCTTTTTCACCGTGCCGTCATCCTGAATTTTGGTAATCGCCGCATCCAGCTCCTGCTTCAGCTTCGTATCGCCCTTACGCAGGCCGAAACCGATGCCGGAGCCGAGAATCGCGTCGTCCTCGACCGCCTTGCCGGCAAAAACAAAGCCTTTGCCCTGGGGTTTATCGAGGAAGCCCGACTGGCCGGCGGCAGACATCACCAGCGTGCCGTCCAGACGGCCTGCGACCATATCGTTATAGACCTGATTCTGATCCTGATAGGAGGTCACGGTCACGCCTTGGG
Organism: Pantoea sp. NGS-ED-1003; assembly: GCF_000738765.1. NCBI lineage: Bacteria > Pseudomonadati > Pseudomonadota > Gammaproteobacteria > Enterobacterales > Erwiniaceae > Pantoea > Pantoea sp. NGS-ED-1003. The sequence goes on along the minus strand of NZ_JPQA01000001.1, from coordinate 324,666 downwards.
GCTCCCAGTGCTTCTTGGCGTAGGTCTCCTGAATCGAGCCCTGCAGCACGCCGATATTCTTGCCTTTCAGCGCCTCAGCGGTCGGCTGCAGCTTCTCGCCCTCTTTCACGATCAGCATGCTTGGAATGCGGTAGATCGGCTTCGTGAAGTCGATGCTTTTCGCCCGCGCCTCGGTGATGTTCATCGCCGAGTTAATGGCGTCAAACTTCTTCGCCTGCAGCGCCGGGATCAAGGCGTCGAAACTGCTCTCTACCCATTGACAGTTGAAATTGCCGGTGGCGCAAATGGCCTTGCCCAGCTCGATATCGAACCCTTCCAGCTCGCCCTGCGCATTGCGGCTCTCAAACGGCGCATACTGCGATTCAAGGCCATAACGCAGCGTTTCCGCTGCCAGCGCGTGCACTGAACTCATCATGCCCAGCGCAAGAAAGAGCGCATTGATTTTTTTCATTTTGTTTTCCCCTGAGATTAACCCTTCACCCGACAGAGCGCTTCTGCGCCGCGCTGCAGGGTGGCGTCGTCTTTTGCAAAAGAGAGACGAATCACGTTGTTGTCGGTGCCGTCCATATAAAACGCCGAAAGCGGAATGGTTGCCACGCCGTGTTCGACGATAAGACGTTTTACCATCTCGCTGTCAGGTTCGTCACTGAAATGTCCGTAGCTGGCCAAAACAAAAAACGAACCGGCGCACGGCAGCAGTTTAAAGGGCGAATCCTGCAGCAGCGTCACCAGGCGATCGCGCTTCTGCTGATAGAACGCCGACAGCGACAGATAGTTCTCGGCGCGCTGCAGATAGTGCGCAAATCCGATCTGCATCGGCGTATCGGCGGCGTACATCATAAACTGGTGCACTTTCACCAGCTCCTCCATCAGCTCGGCCGGCGCAAGGCAGTAGCCGACGCGCCAGCCGGTTACGTGAAAGGTCTTGCCGAAAGAGGAGACGATGACGCTGCGCTGCGCCAGCTCCGGATGGGTCGCCATGCCGCAGTGGGCGCGACCGTCGAACAGAATATGCTCGTAGACTTCATCAGAAAGCACCACGATATCGGTGCCGCGCGTCAGCGCCGCCAACTGCGCCAGATCGGCAGACGTCAGCACCTGCGCGCTCGGGTTGTGCGGCGTGTTGATAATGATCATGCGGGTGCGCGGCGTCAGCGCGGCGCGCAGCGCTTCCCAGTCGATGGCGTAGTCAGGGAATTGCAGCTTCAGGCCAACCGGCGTGCCGCCCTGCAAACGCACCACCGGCGCGTAGCTGTCGAAGGCGGGCTCGAAAAAAATCACCTCGTCGCCCGGGTTCACCAGCGCTGTAATCGCCATATAGATGCCCTGGCTGGCGCTGCCGCTGATGAGCACTTCGGTCGCGGGATCGTAGTGCTGGCCATAGAGCGCCGTGACCTTCGCCGCCAGCGCCTCTTTCAGCGCGGGCCAGCCGGTCATCGGCGCGTACTGGTTATAGCCTTCACGCATGGCGCGGCTGACCGCTTCCACCAGCGCCGGATCGCACGGAAAATTGGGCGCGCCCTGCGACAGGTTAATCGCCTGGTGCTGCGCGGAGAGCTGGCCGATAACGCTGAATATGGTGGTGCCTACGTCGGGCAGTTTCGAGGTCACGTTAACGCTGCTTTTCATCGGGCGGGCTCCTGCTCGGCTGCATAAAAATGTCGATTTCGTTGATATCTATTCAACGACCCGGCGCTTGAGCCGACAAGCGAATTGTTGTCATAATAGCCATGACTAATTTGCATAGCTGGAGTGATGATGCCGCGTTCTCTGCCGCTTAACGCCATACACGCTTTCCTGGTGACCGCGCGTCATCTCAACCTGACGCGGGCAGCGGGCGAACTCTGTATTACCCAGGGCGCGGTGAGCCGCAAAATCGCCACCCTTGAACACTATCTGGGGTTCACGCTGTTCGAGCGCCACGCGCGCGGTCTGCGCCTGACCTCGCAGGGCGCGGCGCTGCTGCCGGAGCTGCGTCAAGGGTTCGAGCTGATAGCGGGCGCGACGGACAAGGCGATGCGCCAGCATGGGGTGATCCGGCTTAAGGCGCCGACCTGCGCCATGCGCTGGCTGGTGCCGCGGCTGGTGGCGCTGGAGCAGCAGCGGCCTGAGCTGCACGTCGCGCTGACCACCACGCTGGAACATCACGCGCAGCTGGAGGGGTTCGACGCCGCTATTCTGTACGGCACGCCGCCGCCTGGGGCGATCCACCTGTTTGACGAGGCGATTACGCCGGTGATGGCGGCCGACGCCGCGCCGCCCGCCTCGCCCGAGGCGCTGGCCTCCATGACCTTTCTGCACCCCACCGGCGATTCCCGCGACTGGCAGCTGTGGCTGAGCGCCCAGAACACCAGGCTGACGATGGCGCGCAACCAACACTTCAGCACCATGGATCTGGCGATCAGCGCGGCGATACAGGGGTTTGGCGTAACGGTGGCGGATATCAATCTGGTGGAGAGCGATCTGGCGAACGGGCGTCTGATTGCGCCGTTCGCCAGCCGGGTGAAAACCGGGGCGGCCTACAGTCTGCTGCAGCGCCCGGTCAGGGAAGCGCCGCCTTACCTTGCGGATCTGGCGGCGTGGCTGTCACGCGCTTAAAAGGTGACCCAGTCGGCGCTTGACTCCTCTTTAGGACGCGGCGTGACGCCGGCGGTCGGGATCGGACGGCTGTTGCGTGCCGGCGCGCTGGCCAGCGGCTCCTGCGACGAGAGGCGGAAACGGGAGACGGAGGCTTCCAGCGATTCGGTCTGACGCGCCAGCGCGGCAGCGGCGGCGGAGACCTCTTCCACCAGCGAGGCGTTCTGCTGCGTAACGCTGTCCATTTCGGTGACGGCGACGCCTACCTGCGAAATGCCTTTGCTCTGCTCTTCCGACGCGGCGGCGATCTGCTTCATGATGGCGTCCACGTCCTGCACCGACTTAAGAATATGGTGCATGGTGTTGCCGGTATTGCCCACCAGCGCCGCGCCCTTGTCGACGCGCTGCACCGAATCCTCAATCAGCGCGGCGATCTCTTTCGCCGCGGCGGCGCTACGCTGCGCCAGATTGCGTACCTCGCTGGCGACCACCGCGAAGCCGCGACCCTGCTCGCCGGCACGCGCCGCTTCCACTGCCGCGTTCAGCGCCAGAATATTGGTCTGGAAGGCGATGCCGTTAATGACGCTGGTGATCTCGGCGATCTTTTTCGAGCTGCCGGAGATGCCGTTCATGGTAGAGACCACTTCGCTCACCAGCTGGCCGCCCTGCTGCGCGGTCGACGAGGCGGTTTCCGCCAGCCTGCTGGCCTGGCGGGCGTTGTCGGCGTTGAATTTTACCGTCGCGGTCAGCTGCTCCATGCTGGCAGCGGTCTGCTCCAGCGCCGCCGCCTGCTCTTCGGTGCGGGAAGAGAGATCGTTGTTGCCTGCCGAAATCTCCGCCGCGCCGCGGGAAATGTTCTCAGTGCCGCTGCGAATGGCGCTTACCGCTTCGCGCAGGCTATCCTGCATGGCGCTCAGCAGCGGCACCAGTTTGCCGACGCAGTTGCGGCCGAACGGCGTGACCGGCTGGCTTAGATCGCCAGTGGCGATCACGGCGAAATGCTCGCGGATACGGTCCAGCGGCTTAACCAGCATGGTGACCAGATAGCGATCGGTAAACAGCAGGATCAGCAGGCCGGCGAACACCGCCGCCATCAGCGTGATTTTGGTCAGCACGGTCAGGCGATCGACGTTAACGCGGGTCTGATCGAGCTTAATCGCCGCCGCCTGGTTAAAGGCTTCGGCGCTGGCACCAAAGGCGCGGCTCAGCGCGGGCGTCACCGTACTGGCGTGCTGACGATAGACCTCAAGCGACCCCTGGCGCGCCTTCTCCAGCTGCGGCGTCACGCCCTCGTCGAGCAGCTTTTGCCAGCTGGCGATGGTCTGGTCTACGATCTGCGGCTTCATCGGGCCGGGCGCCATCTGCTTAAACTGCGCCAGCTGCTGGGTCATATTGTCCAGCGCCTGCTGTACCGGCTTCCAGTCGGCGTCAGCTGGCTGCGCGCCGCCGGCTTTCATCTCCATCACGCGCGACAGGCGCGTAATGACGCGGAAATACTGGTCGTTACCCTTGCTTAAGGTGGTCATCTGCGCGACCAGATGGCGGTCGACATCATTGCCGTTGCTGAGCTCGCCGAGCGAATGGACGCTGAACCAGCCCACTGCGCACCACAGCAGGCAAAACAGGCCGAGAATCCACAGCATAACGGCGCGAATCGTGAAGTTTTTTAATATACCCATAGCCAAATCCTTGACGGTGAAAACCGAGAGGGGCCCGATAATCTCGGGCATACAGGCGTTATCGGCAGGGATTAAGGAAGGTACAGCCTTTTAGTTAGCAATAAAGTTGCTCAATGCGCCAGCGCGGCGCAGAGATAACCTGATGATTTAACAGCATTCGTCTCGGCAAGAATGGGTGATAAACCTTGCTGGCGCCTTATTAATTAGCCGTCAAAGCTTCACCATGCTTTTCATCATCAGGCGAAACAGCCTCAGTCGGGCGCGTAAGAAATTGCGCTTTAGCAGTAGCGCCTCTTTTCCGCCCTCGCCGAACGCCAGCGTGACGTCATCGCCGGGATGCCAGACAGGCCAGCTAATTTCCCCCTCCAGCCGATGGCTGAATGCGCTCGCGTCGCGCGCAAAGGCGAACCAGTAATCCGCCATACGCTGCGCAAAGGCGCGATCGGCGGCGGTATAGGGCCGTTCGCTGTCGACGGGCTGCATCGCCGTAAGAGTATTGAGCGTATAGGGCACTTCATTGCCGTGCCAGGCGCCGTGCGGATAGAGATCGCGCGACTGCTCGGAGATATAGTCGAACCAGTAGCGCCAGCCCGGCATGCCGACATTGTGCTGCGCGCGCATCAGGATCCACGGCATGACGCTGAAGGCCATATCGCGCGCCGCCGCGCGTCCCAGCAGGCGGTCATCGTGAATATCGTAAAGCCACTTCAGCAGCCGGTAGCTGAACGGCCGGTTGACGCGCAGCTGGCGCATCACCTCGGCGCTGTCGACCTTGAAGTATTCCAGCACGCTCGCTTCGTCGCTGTTGCTGCCCGCCATAAGCGGAATGCGATGCTGGCGCGCGGCCATAAAGGTATTCAGCATCGGCTGGGGCAGCACCGCATCGCCGGCAATCGGCACCGGCCCGTGCCATAAAGGCGACTCCAGCGGCCAGAAGGCGTCGGCAGGCAGCGCGCGCAGCTGTTGCGCGGTGGCATTGGGCAGACCGAAATGCGCCGCGACCTGCTCGCCCTGCTGCAGCGCCGCCTTGCGCGGTTTGTCCGGCAGGCTGTAGGCGCTCTGCACGATGGCTTTATGAAACAACCCCTCCGCCAGCGGCGAGCAGCAGAGCGAAAGGACGCTGCGCGCGCCAGAGGATTCGCCGAATAACGTGACGTTGTCACGATCACCGCCAAACGCGGGGATGTTGCGCTGCACCCACTGCAGCGCGGCAATCTGATCGAGCAAGGCGAAATTGTTGACTATGCCGCCGTCGCGATATTCCGCGTCCAGCGCCGGATGAGCGAAAAAGCCGAGGTGGCCGAGGCGGTAATTAATTGTCACCACTACGGCGCCGCGCGCCGCCAGCGGCTTGCCGTTATAAGGCGCCAGCCCGCCCGACCCCATTACGAAGCCGCCGCCGTGCAGCCACACCATGACCGGCAGCGGCCGCGCAGGTTCGATGTCCGGCGTCCAGACGTTGAGATAAAGGCAGTCTTCGCTGAGCGGACCGGGATCGCCGCCGCCCGCGACGGCGCAGAGCGCGCGATTCTGCCAGCAGGCGGCGCCGAACTCGGTCGCGTCGCGCACCTCGCGCCACGGCGCTACCGGCTGCGGCGCGCGCCAGCGCAGCGCGCCCACTGGCGCGGCGGCATATGGAATACCCTTAAAGACAAAGAGATCATCATCCATACTTCCTCTAAGCTCGCCTTCGGCTGTGCTGAGGCGCAGAGGTCGTCTGTTTTTCATTACCTGTTCCCTGATAAAGCGTTAAGGCATTATCTACAGGCCGTTAAGATGTTGTCTATGTCCTTAGTGCATTTGCAGATTATGCTGAATCGACGCCGCTAAGCGTCGTGGAAACCACATCGGGCCAGCGATTGTTGCTGGCGCGCCTGATAAAGCTGCATTTCATCCTGTACCGGCGCGCCCAGCGCTGCTTCAAAATCGGCCCTGCTGGCGTGGCCGGCAGAACGGCCCTGCGCCCGATCGCCCAGATTTGACTGAAAGATGCCTGCCGCGCTGACCGGCAAGAAATCCTCATACACGATCGGATCGGCAATGATACGGCCCTGTTCAATCAGCGCCGCCAGCGATTCGCCCGGCTGCGGCGGCTGCGCCTCGCCCTGTTCGCTCAGCCGGTAGGCAAACCAGGCAAGCTCCTGTTCGCGCAGGCTGTGCTCATCATCGGGAAAAGCGCGAAACACCTCGGCCAGGTGCTGCTGATGCTGCTGGTTGTCGACGCCGGTGCCAGCTGCCGTCAGCAGACGATCGTAGAGCGCGCGGCCTTTCGGCGTCAGCGCCGCGCCGCGCTGCTCGATTTCGCCAAAGCGCGCGGTATGGGTGCCGCTTTCGCCCTGCTGAAAAATCACCGGCTCCTCCAGCGCTTTAAAGCTGGTCTGACGCAGCAGAATCGGCACCTCGCGCCGCGGCGGGCCTTCAATCAGCGCCTTGGGATCGATGCCGTATTCCGGCATCAGCGTCTGTACCTGGTCGATATCGAGAGTGCGCGGCGTCAGGTGGTTGATATGGCATCCCGGAAAGCAAACCACATCGGCGACCAGACGATGCTGCTGGCTTAACGCCTGATAGGTGGCGCTGTCGACGGTGCTCAGCGCGTGCCAGCGGAAAGTCTCCAGCGCCTCTTTAACGAAGGCGTCGGCGTCTGCTTCATCCAGGCCGCCCTGCTGCTGGTACTGGGCAATCAGCGCCCGGCAGCGCGGCGTGAAGATATCGCGCTGCGCCAGAATCGCCGCCGCTTTTTCCCGCAGCGAGAGATCGTCGATCAGCTCCAGCCGCAGCAGCGAGGTAAAAATGCGAAAGGGATTGCGCCGCAGCGCCGCGTCGCTCACCGGCCGAAACGCGGTGGAGTGCACCGGCACGCCCGCCTGCGAGAGATCGTAATAGCCGACCGGCTCCATCCCCATCACCGCGAACATCTGCCGCAGCGTCGAAAGCTCCTGCGCCGTGCCAACGCGAATGGCGCCGTGACGCTCCAGGTTAAGGCGGTCCAGCTCGTCCGCCGCAGCCAGCCGGCTTTTCAGCGCCGGACAATCGGTTAAACAGTCCTCGTTGACGCGCTGCACCAGCGTCATCAGGGTGCCATACTGCGGCACTTCTTGCTGATACATAGCGGACATCGCCTGCGAGAAGCGCGTACGAATAGCGTCTGCGCTAAGGAAGTGATTCATGCTGCCTGCTCCTGACGTGATCGAGATTGCTGCTACTGTAGAGCAACGCGCTGTCGGCAGGCGAAAAAGTTACGGATTTGTGATCGGCTTAAAGCCGAAGCGGTTTTTCATCACCAGCATCAACGTGGTCAGCAGCGCAGGGATCGCCAGCAGCACAAAGATCAGACTGAATGACCAGCCAAGCGAAAGCATCTCCGCGCCGACAAAGGCGCTGAGGATAGCGCCGACGCGTCCGACGCCGTGCATCCAGCTAGAGCCCGTCGCGCGCGCATGGGTGGGATAGTAGCTGGCCGACAGCGCGTTCATGCCGGTGTTGGCCCCGTTGAAGCAGAAGCCGCTAAGGAAAGCGATGCCGCTCATCATCCCGACTTCCGCCGGAGAGAAGCCCAGCGCGACGATCGCCAGCCCGCCGCAGAAGTAGATTGCCGCCAGCGCCAGCGTGGCGTTGAAGCGATCCATCAGCCAGCCGGCGAACAGCGAGCCGAGGGTGCCGCCCGCCTGATACATCGCGGTGATAATGGCCGCTTCGGTGACCGACATGCCGAGCGTATTAATCAGCGACGGCAGCCAGCTGCCTATCAGGTAGACCAGAAACAGCCCCATAAAATAGCCGCCCCACAGCATCAGGCTGCCGAACAGATAGCGACGCGATACCACGGTAGCGATTGCGCCCTGCGTCGGCAGCGTCGGCTCCTGAGAGTGAAACGCGCTGTCGGGCCGCGTCGCGCCCGGCAGCATCCGCTCGAGAATGGCGTGAATGCGCGTCGCTGGCGCGCGGCGGCTGATCAGAAAGCGCACCGACTCCGGCAGGCCGCGCACCAGAAACGGCAGCACCGCCAGCGGCAGAATGCCGCCCAGCATCATCACAGCATGCCAGTTATAGCGCGGCAGCAGCCAGGAGGCGGCGAAACCGCCGCTGGCGGCGCCGAAGGTAAAGCCGCAGAACACCACGGTGATAAGAAAGGCGCGGCGGCGCTCCGGCGCATACTCCGCCACCAGCGTGCCGACGTTGGGCATCGCCGCGCCCAGCCCCAGACCGGTAAGGAAGCGAAACAGCATCATCTGCTCGATGTTGTTCGCCAGCGCGGTGGCGAGCGTCCAGAGCCCGAAGAAAAAGACGCTCAGAATAATCATCATGCGTCGACCGTAGCGATCGGCCAGCGGCCCCGCCAGCATTGCGCCGAGCGCCAGCCCGACCAACGCCGCGCTGATCACCACGCCAAGCTGATGGTTAGTTACCCCCCAGCCCGCCTTCAGCGTCGGCGCGATAAAGCCCATTAAGGCGATATCCATGCCGTCAAGGGCAACGACGATGAAGCAGAGCGCGATCAGACGCTTCTGCCAGCGGCTGAGCGCTGACTGATTGATTAACTGGCGAACGTCCACGGCTTCGACGCTGGTCACTGCGAACTCCTCACTGCGCTCACCCTGAGGCATCAGTTTTGGTAAAAAAAACGGCGGTTATGATAGCCCATCGTTAACGATAAGACGCCAGATTTTTATATGATATTGAGAATTATTCAACTTTAAAGCGCTAACCTGTTGAATTTGTGCTGGTGGGATCAACTCAATGAGCAGGACCTGCTGATTAGTCAGCTAATTTTTTCGCTTTATCAATAACTCGCGTAAAAGGACGCTTTTTGTTAATTTTATTTTGCAGCAAAGTTAACAAAACCCAGCTTTACTGGTTGCCGACCGGCGTTAAAACTCATTAAGTTTGAGAGATGGACAAAAATATCCTTTTCAATCAGCGCATTCGCTTGCGCCATCTTCATACCTTTGTTGCGGTGGCGCAGCAGGGAACCCTGGGACGCGCGGCGGAAACGCTGAGCCTTAGCCAGCCTGCGCTGTCAAAAACCCTTAACGAGCTTGAGGAGCTGACGGGCGTTCGCCTGTTTGAGCGCGGCCGACTGGGCGCGCAGCTCACTACCATGGGCGAACAGTTTTTGATCCACGCGGTGAAGGTGCTGGATGCGCTCAACCACGCGGGCCAGAGCGTTAATCTGCCGGTCTCGACGCGTCCGGTGGTGATCCGCCTCGGCGCGCTGACCACCGCAGCCATGGGCATGCTGCCGCAAATTCTCGATCGTTTTCACCAGCAGCAGCCCCATGCGACCGTGCAGGTCGCCACTCTGCACAATAACGTGCTGCTCGCCGGGCTGCGCGCGGGCGAATTCGAGATCGGCATCGGTCGTATGGCGGACAGCGATATGATGGCCGGACTCACCTACGAGCTGCTGTTTCTTGAATCCCTCAAGCTGGTGGTGCGCCCTGAACACCCGCTTTTAAGTGACAACGTCACTCTTTCCCGCGCGATGCAGTGGCCGGTAGTAATTTCGCCTGAAGGCACCGCGCCGCGCCGCATCGCGCAGCAGATGCTCGATGAACAGGGCTGCACCCTGCCGAGCACCTGCGTTGAAACCTCGTCAACCTCGCTGGCGCGTCAGCTGGCGCTGCGCTATGACTATGTCTGGTTTGTGCCGTCGGGCGCTATTAAGGAAGATCTGGCGCATAACGCGCTGTGCGCCCTGCCCATCAGCTCATCCGGGCCAGGGGAACCGGTAGGGATTATTACCCGCACCGGCTATCCTTTGAGCCTTAGCGCTGAGATCCTGATGGCGACCATCCGCAAGGCGCCGGATTAACGGCTACGTTTCGCATGACGCTCGCGGTTGTCCAGCCGCGCCTTTTCGGTCTTACGCAGGCCGACATAGAGCGCGCCCGCGCCGCCGTGCTGCGGCTGCGAGGTGCAAAAGGTCTGGACGTCGTCGAACTGACGCAGCCAGCGCGCCAGATAGCTGCGCACGATATTGGCATGGGATTCGTTGTCGCGTCCTTTGCCATGAATGATCAATAAATTGCGCAACCCATCCTTACGCGCCTGCTGCATAAAGCTAAATACCGCCTGCCGGCAGGTCTCCACCGGCTGGCGCAGCAGGTTCAGGCTGGCGTCCAGCTTGTATTCCCCTTTGCGCAGCTTATCCAGCACCCCCTGCTGAATGCCGTCGGCCTTATACTCCAGCGGCGTTGCAAGGGGAATGATGTCGAGGTAGCCACGCGTCAGAAAGTTCTCTTCTTCCGCCTCTGCGTCAGGCCGACGCGGCGCTTTGGTCGAGGGCGATTTCAGCCACAGGGTGCTGGCGCTGTCTTTCAATGGAGTGACGTCACCCATGGCATCCCGAAACAGGTCTTCATCGTCCAGGTTCATAGTCATTTCTCACTCCAGGTTATCAAGGAAACAGAGATCAAATCCGCCTCTGCAGATGCAATAGTAGCAAACGCCAAAAAAGGTGCGCCAGCGCTGAATCGCGCCAGATTGCTGTTTAGAAAATGCGCATCGGGATCAAAAAAAGTGGAAAGTTTTCGTGCCAAATCGCAAAAATGTGACGCGCAGGGCTTGCTACAGCGCGGTTCCGCGCCACGTCTGACATCCCTACTCTTTATAAGCCTAAAACTGCTCGGACGAGTTCCCTTCAGCACAAAAAATGTTAAAATTGACCCCAGTCAATAATCGTCGAGCGTACATTATGATCACTGAAAAACGCACCATTCGCCGTATTCAGTCAGGTGGCTGTGCCATCCACTGTCAGGACTGCAGCATTAGTCAGCTGTGCATTCCGTTCACCCTGAACGAACATGAGCTGGATCAGCTCGACAATATTATCGAGCGCAAAAAACCGATTCAAAAAGGCCAGACGCTGTTTAAAGCGGGCGATGATTTGAAATCGCTCTACGCTATCCGCTCCGGCACTATCAAAAGTTATACCATCACCGAACAGGGCGATGAGCAGATTACCGGCTTCCACCTGGCGGGCGATCTGGTGGGCTTCGACGCCATTATGAGCGGCAGCCACCCGAGCTTCGCGCAGGCGCTGGAAACGGCGATGGTCTGCGAGATCCCATTCGAAACGCTGGACGATCTGTCAGGCAAAATGCCGGCTCTGCGCCAGCAGATGATGCGTCTGATGAGCGGCGAAATCAAAGGCGACCAGGATATGATCCTGCTGCTGTCGAAGAAAAACGCCGAAGAACGACTGGCCGCGTTTATCTGGAATCTTTCGCGCCGTTTCGGCCAGCGCGGCTTCTCGCAGCGCGAGTTCCGTCTGACGATGACGCGCGGCGATATCGGCAACTACCTCGGCCTGACCGTCGAGACCATCAGCCGCCTGCTGGGTCGTTTTCAGAAATCGGGCATGCTGGCGGTGAAAGGCAAATATATCACTATTGAAAACCATGACCTGCTGTCCGAACTGGCCGGTCAGAGCGTTCAGGCTGCTTAATTAATTGGCCGCCTAATGATTAGAGTTGCAGGTATGGGCGCAACGCCTCTGCAACTCTGATTCGCGCCGCAAATTTGTTAGTTTATTGATCCCACAGCAACTTTTCCGCTTCTTCCCGTCCTTAACTTAGGCTATCTTTAAACCAGTTCGCCTTGGTTTAAGGAGTTATTCCCTATGTCCCGCTACCAAAATATGCTGGTCGCTATCGATCCCCAGCAAGACGATCAGCCGGCGCTACGCCGCGCGGTTTACCTTAATCAGCGTATCGGCGGCAAAATCAAAGCCTATCTGCCGATTTACGACTTCTCATATGAGATGACCACGTTGCTCTCCCCTGACGAGCGCGCCTCGATGCGGCAAGGCGTGATCAGCCAGCGCACCGAGTGGATCCGCGAGCAGGCGCGCGCCTATCTTGAGGCGGGCGTGGAGATCGAAATCAAGGTGGTCTGGCATAATCGCCCCTATGAAGCGATTATCCAGGAGGTGCTGGCGCACGGGCACGATCTGGTGCTGAAGATGGCGCATCAGCACGACCGGCTGGAAGCGGTGATCTTCACCCCTACCGACTGGCATCTGCTGCGTAAATGCCCTTGTCCGGTGTGGATGGTGAAAGATCAGCCCTGGCCGGAAGGCGGCAAAGCGGTAGTAGCGGTCAATCTCGCCAGCGAGGAGCCGCACCACGATGAGCTGAATCAGAAGCTAATCCGCGAAACCACGCGGCTGGCGGAGATGGTGAACCATACCGAGGTGCATCTGGTGGGCGCCTATCCTATTACCCCGATCAATATCGCGATTGAACTGCCCGACTTCGATCCCAGCGTCTATAACGACGCGATCCGCGGTCAACATCTGGTGGCGATGAAGGCGCTGCGTCAGAAGTTCGCGATCCGCGAAGAGTTTACCCACGTCGCCAAGGGGCTGCCTGAAGAGGTGATCCCCGATATCGCCAGCCAGCTCAGCGCCGGGATTGTAGTGCTCGGCACCATCGGGCGCACCGGCCTGTCGGCAGCGTTTCTCGGCAATACGGCGGAACAGGTTATCGACCATCTGCGCTGCGATTTGCTGGCGATCAAGCCTGACGATTTCAATTCGCCCATTACGCTCGATGATGACGACGAAGAGGATGATGAGGAATAAGAGCAAGGGCGGCCAGTTGGCCGCCCTTTAATTTTGACCCTGTGCTGATGCCAGTGACAAAGCCCGATCGCAAAGACGCAAAATCGCCATCCCTGGCAGCTCGACCCGCGCCTTCCCTGGCGCGGGACGCTTTGCTCTTCGGTCCTTGTCACTCGCATTTTATGATGTGCAGAGACTTCAGGGCGGCCAGCTGGCCGCCCTTGTCGTTACAGCGCTTTCAGTATCCCTTCCACGCTCGCTTTGGCATCGCCGAACAGCATCTGCGTGTTCTCTTTGAAGAACAGCGGATTCTGCACCCCGGCATAGCCGGTATTCATCGAACGCTTAAACACGATGACGTTCTGCGCCTTCCACACTTCCAGCACCGGCATGCCCGCGATAGGGCTGCGCGGATCGTCCTGCGCCGCCGGGTTAACGGTGTCGTTGGCGCCGATGACCAGCACGGTATCGGTATCGGCGAAATCGTCGTTAATCTCATCCATCTCCAGCACCACGTCATAAGGCACTTTCGCCTCCGCCAGCAGCACGTTCATATGACCAGGCAGACGACCCGCGACCGGGTGAATGCCGAAGCGCACCTTGACGCCGCGCGCGCGCAGCTTCTCGGTGATCTCCGCCACCGGGTACTGCGCCTGCGCTACCGCCATGCCGTAGCCTGGGGTGATAATCACCGATGAAGAGTGCTTCAGCAGTTCGGCCGTCTCTTCCACGCTGATTTCACGATGCTCGCCCGCCTCTTCGCTCTCTCCGCCCGCGCTGCTGTCGGTGCCGAAGCCGCCGGCGATCACGCTGATAAAGGAGCGGTTCATCGCCTTACACATAATGTAAGAGAGGATGGCGCCCGACGACCCCACCAGCGCGCCGGTAACGATCAGCAGGTCATTGCTCAGCATAAAGCCCGCCGCCGCCGCCGCCCAGCCCGAGTAGGAGTTAAGCATTGACACCACCACCGGCATGTCGGCGCCGCCGATAGAGGCCACCAGATGCCAGCCGAAGGCGAGCGCGATCAGCGTCATCAGCAGCAGCGCGAATACCTGCGCGCCGGTGCTTTCGGTGCGTACAAACCACAGCAGCAGCAGGAAAGAGACCACCAGCGCCAGCAGGTTGAGTTTATGGCGATGCGGCAGCATCAGCGGACGCGACGAAATCTTGCCGCGCAGTTTGCCGAACGCCACCAGCGAGCCGGTAAAGGTCACTGCGCCGATAAAGATGCCGAGGAAGACTTCGGTCAGGTGAATATTCTCCATCACCGCAGGCAGGCCCGGACCATGATCGATAAAGCTGTTGAAACCCACCAGCACCGCGGCCAGGCCGACGAAGCTGTGCAGGATCGCCACCAGCTCCGGCATTTCGGTCATTTCGACCTTCTGCGCCAGACGCACGCCGATAGCGCCGCCGATCACCATCGCCAGCAAAATCCAGGCGACGTTGCCGCTGTCGGGACCAAAAATGGTCGCCAGCAGCGCCAGCGCCATCCCGCTGATGCCGAAGAGATTGCCCTGCTTCGAGGTCTCATGCTTTGAGAGCCCTGCCAGGCTGAAAATAAACAGAATCGCGGCAACAATGTATGCTGCAGTTACTAATCCGCCAGACATCGGTTACCCCTTACGAAACATTTTCAGCATGCGCTGGGTGACGGTGAAACCGCCAAAAATATTGATGCTGGCAATCAGCACCGCAATAAACGAAATAAAGGTGACCCAGCCGCCATGCCCCATCTGCAGCACCGCGCCGACCACGATAATGCCGGAAATGGCGTTGGTGACCGACATCAGCGGCGTATGCAGCGCGTGGCTGACGTTCCATACCACGTAGTAGCCGACCACGCAGGCGAGCGCGAACACGGTGAAGTGCGACAGGAACTCTGCCGGCGCGACGTTGGCGAGGCAGGCGAACAGCACGATCGCCAGCGCCAGCAGCAGATACTTGCGCCAGGTCGGTGCGGGCTTCGCCGCCTCCTTGACTACCGGCTGCGCGGCCGCAGGCGCGGCTTTCGGCGCGGCGGAGACCTGAATCGGCGGCGCAGGCCAGGTGACCTCGCCGTCGCGGATCACCGTCACGCCGCGCACCACGACATCGTCGAAATCGATGGCGATTTCGCCGTTCTTCTCTTTGCACAGCAGCTTCATCAGGTTCACCAGGTTGGTGCCGTAAAGCTGCGAGGACTGGGTCGGCAGGCGGCTGGGAAGATCGGTATAGCCGATGATCTTCACGCCGTTGTCGCTGACGGTAACGCGATCGGCGACGGTCAGTTCGCAGTTGCCGCCGGTTTGCGCCGCCAGATCGACAATGACGCTGCCTGGCTTCATGCTGGCCACCATCTCGGCGGTAATCAGCTTCGGCGCCGGTTTGCCCGGAATCAGCGCCGTGGTCACGATAATGTCGACCTCTTTCGCCTGCGCGGCGAACAGCGCCATCTCCGCCTTGATAAAGGCTTCTGACATCACTTTCGCATAGCCGTCGCCGCTGCCCGCTTCCTCTTCGAAATCGAGCTCAAGGAATTCGGCGCCCATGCTCTGCACCTGCTCTTTCACTTCCGGGCGGGTATCGAAGGCGCGCACAATGGCGCCGAGGCTGCCCGCCGCGCCAATAGCCGCCAGACCGGCGACGCCTGCGCCAATCACCATCACTTTCGCCGGCGGCACTTTTCCCGCCGCGGTAATCTGTCCGGTAAAGAAACGGCCAAACTCATGGGCGGCTTCGACGATAGCGCGATAGCCGGCGATATTGGCCATCGAGCTGAGCGCATCCAGCGACTGGGCGCGAGAGATGCGCGGCACGGCATCCATCGCCATCACGGTCACCTGACGCGCCGCCAGCTTCTCCAGCAGCGCCGCGTTCTGCGCTGGCCAGACAAAGCTCACCAGCGTGCTTCCCGCACGGGTCAGAGCGATCTCTTCGTCGTCGGGCGCATTGACCTTCAGCACGATATCGGACTGCCAGATCTGCTGGCTGTCGCAAAGGGTGGCGCCTGCGGCGACGAAACTCTCGTCATCAAAACTGGCGCGTTTGCCCGCATCATGCTCGACGGCAACGCTAAAACCCAGTTTGATAAGCTGCTCCACGGTTTTCGGCGTCGCCGCCACGCGCGCCTCGTTGGGCAATCGCTCTTTGGGTATTCCAATTAACATATTCATCCCTTTCATCAATTGATGATGGCCTGTCGACTGCATAACGACGCAGCGCCTGAAACAGGGTTTCAGGCGCTTATGAACGAAATGCACTTGTATCAAAGTATTTATAACCTACTGAAAATATGAACAGCGATCTACAATCAGAACCTCTGTCAGTGACATTCATACGATTATTCAGCGTCAAAAGAGAAAAGCCGCGCTATGCGACTGCAAATTGAAAAGTTTGAAATATATTCTGCTTAGCAGAATCGTGTCATGACGAATATCCGGTTAATAAAAACCTTTATTTAACAATGCATTAACTGTTTCAGCACTAAGCATTACCACCTTTACTGATAATCAGTACAAAAAACGTCCTTAGCAAATTTGCATGACGCCATGATGAATTTCGCTATCAATTTCCCGTGATTTGTCGCATAAATTGGCTGCGACAGCCTGTTTATAACATGCAATAATCATCGGCTAATCTGTTATACATCAAGAGTCCAGCACGTTTTCGTACTCATTTTGCGTAAGGCGAAGGATCATTTTTATGAAGCTGAAGAACACCATTCTGGCGTCAACCTTGTTATCCCTGCTCGCGGGCAACGCATTCGCCGCGCAGGAACTGACGCCGGAAAAAGCGGCCGAGCTGAAACCATTCGAACGTATTAACGTCACCGGCCGATTTAATGCGATTAACGACGCGGCCGACGCCGTGTCGAAACGTGCGGATGAGCTGGGTGCCGCCTCTTACTACATTCAGGGCATCAACGACAGCAACGGCAACAGCGGCAACTGGCGCGTGACGGCCGATCTTTATAAAGCAGACGCGCCGAAAGCAAACAACACCAAAACCTACCGCGTCATGAACGGCGTGAAAGAGCTGCCGAAGGCGGAAGCCTTCCGTCTGGAGCCGTTCGACACCGTAAGCGTCAGCGGCTTCTTCGCCAGCCAGCCAGACGTTAACGACGCCATCAGCAAAGCGGCGAAAGAGAAAGGTGCCGCCGCGTTCTTTATCGTGCGCCAGGTCGACGCCAACAACGGCGGCAACCAGTACGTGACCGCCTATGTCTATAAGGCCGACGCGAAAGAGCGTAAGGTGCAGAGCCCGAACCTGATCCCGGCAGACTCCGATGCGGGCAAAGCGGCGCTGGCGGCCGGCGGCGAAGCGGCGAAACGCGTTGAGATCCCGGGCGTCGCCTCATCGGAAACCCCGAGCAACAGCGTTGGTCGCTTCTTCGAAACCCAGAGTTCTACCGGCCAGCGCTATACCGTAAAACTCGCCAACGGCCAGTCGATTCAGGAAGTGAACGCCATTACCGCCGCGCAGATGCAGCCGTTTGACACCGTGACCTTTACCGGCCACTTCGGCACGCCGACCGAAATCTCGGAAGAAGTGGCGAAACGCGCCGCGGATAAAGGGGCGAAGTACTACCACGTGACCCGCCAGTGGCAGAACCAGAGCGGCGGCAACCTCACCGTCACCGCCGATCTCTTCAAGTAATCTCCCTCAGGGCGGTGCCTGCCGCCCTGCTGTTTGCATTATCCCTTCACAATTTTGCATAACCACGCATTGCCATCCCTTTTCGCACTCCGTAGAATCTGCGCCCTGCTTTTAGGCGAATCCGTCATGTAAAAGCAAAACAGCACGGTTAAATTCGTCGCTCAGAACACAATCCAGCCACTTATGCTAGCGGGAAGGGTATTTTGGAGAAAAAATTAGGTCTCAGCGCGCTTACTGCGCTGGTGCTCAGCTCAATGCTCGGCGCGGGCGTGTTCAGTTTGCCGCAGAATATGGCGGCGGTGGCGGGTCCGGCCGCCCTGCTGATTGGCTGGCTAATCACCGGCGTCGGCATCCTGTTTCTGGCGCTGGCGATGCTGCTGCTCACCCGGCTAAAGCCGGACCTCGACGGCGGTATCTTTACCTATGCGCGCGCCGGTTTCGGCGAACTGCTCGGCTTCTGTTCCGCCTGGGGCTACTGGCTGTGCGCGGTAATCGCCAATGTCTCCTATCTGGTGATCGTTTTCTCGGCGCTGAGCTTTTTTACCGACACGCCTGACCGCGTGGTGTTCGGCGACGGCAATACCTGGCAGGCGATGCTGGGCGCGTCGCTGCTGCTGTGGATGGTGCATTTTCTGGTGCTGCGCGGCGTGCAGACCGCAGCAGGCATCAATCTGCTGGCGACGCTCGGCAAGCTGGTGCCGCTGCTGCTGTTCGTCGTGCTGGCGGTCGCGGCTTTTAATTATGACCAGTTTCATTTCGACTTTTCCGGCCTTACGCTCGGCGTGCCGCTGTGGGAGCAGGTGAAGCAGACCATGCTGATTACCCTGTGGGTATTCATCGGCGTGGAAGGCGCGGTGGTGGTTTCCGCCCGCGCGCGGCATAAAAAGGATGTGGGCCGCGCCACGCTGCTGGCGGTGCTGGCGGCGCTGCTGGTCTATCTGCTGGTGACGCTGCTGTCGCTCGGTATCGTGCCGCGCGCCGAACTGGCGCAGATGCGCAACCCGTCGATGGCGGGCCTGATGACGCGCCTGATGGGCCACTGGGGCGATGCGGTGATCGCCGCCGGCCTGATCGTATCGGTGTGCGGCGCCTACCTGAGCTGGACGATTATGGCGGCGGAAGTGCCGCTGATCGCCGCGCAGCAGGGTGCCTTCCCGCGCAGCATCGCGCGTCAGAACCCGCGCGGCGCGCCTGCCGCCTCGCTGTGGCTGACCAACGGCAGCGTGCAGATCTGCCTGATCCTGATCGCCCTGACCCACGCCGACTACAACACGCTGCTGACCATCGCCTCAGAGATGATCCTGGTGCCCTACCTGCTGGTGGGACTCTATCTGGTGAAGCTGACGCGTGGCAAAGCGCAGCCGCTGGCGCTAGCGGTCGGTCTCGGCGCCAGCCTTTATGGACTCTGGCTGCTCTACGCCTCAGGGCCGCTGCATCTGCTGCTGTCGGTGGTGCTCTATGCGCCAGGCCTGCTGCTGTTTCTCTTCGCCCGTCGCGGCGGACGCGGCGACGTCTCGCTGACCCAGCTGGAGCGCGTGGCTATTGGCTTATTGATGGCGGCGTCGCTGCCCGCGATGTGGCAGCTAATGGTTTAGTGCGGTTGACCGGGGATCGCCACATACAGCAGGTCATCCTGCTGTGTGAGGTTGAGCGGTTTACGGTATTCCTGATGGATCGCCTCCAGCTGCTGCGCGGAGAGCGGATAAGGCAGCTGGATATCGAAACGGCTGATGTGCTGCTGTTCGGCCAGGGTAATGAGGCGAGCGATATTGATTTCGTCGCTGACCTGAGTCGAAATGATTTGTAATGCTAATTCTTTCAGATGCTCGTCGCTCGCCTGTAGACTGCGAGCCGAGGATTTACGCGTCACCATGCCGAAAATCGGCATCACGCCGTAGATGGCGTCAACGAAACTCCAGCGTTTTTTGCAGGAGGCAGAGAGAAAATCACTGTAGTTCAGGCAGATGCGGTCACTGTATACGGCTGAAGCCAGCTCTTTATCAGACACCCTCTCTCTCCCTCTGTTTTTCATTATGGTTCAGAACCTTGCTTAAACGCGCTGTTAATGATGGCACATTTTGCCGTGCGGATACCAGTCGCGCAGGGATATTTCGTGCGGTGGCATAGTGCTCAGGACCGGGAAAAGCTATGCTGCTCGCCAGGCTTATTTGTCGCAGTGGATTATGAATAAAATCGTTTTTGTAGAAGACGAACCGGAAGTGGGTTCGCTGATTGCGGCCTACCTTGGCCGCCACGATATTGAGGTGATCGTCGAGACGCGCGGCGACCGCGCCGAAGCGGTGATTGCGGCCGAACAGCCGGACCTCGTGATGCTGGATATTATGCTGCCCGGCAAAGACGGCATGACCCTGTGCCGCGATCTGCGCAGCCAGTGGCAGGGCCCGATTGTGCTGCTCACCTCGCTCGACAGCGACATGAACCATATTCTGGCGCTGGAGATGGGCGCGCAGGACTATATTCTGAAAACTACCCCGCCTGCGGTGCTGCTGGCGCGGCTGAGGCTGCATCTGCGCCAGGCGCAACTCGGTCAGGGCGATGATGCGCCCGCGCCTGCTCCGGCGCAAAAACAGAAGCTGCTGCGCTTCGGCTCGCTCACCATCGACGCGCTGAATCGCGAAGTGACGCTGTTTAGCGAGCAGATCGTGCTCTCCACCGCCGACTTCGACCTGCTGTGGGAGCTGGCCACGCACGCCGGACAGATCCTGAATCGCGACGCGCTGCTGAAGACCCTGCGCGGCGTCAGCTACGACGGCCTGGATCGCAGCATCGACGTGGCGATTTCCCGCCTGCGCAAAAAGCTGCACGACAGCGCCACCGAGCCTTTCCGCATCAAAACCATCCGCAACAAGGGCTATCTGTTCGCCCCGCAGGCGTGGGATACCCAGGCATGAGAAAACTGTTTATCCAGTTCTATCTGCTGCTCTTCGTCTGCTTTCTGGTGATGGCGCTGCTGGTGGGCCTGGTCTACAAATTCACCGCCGAGCGCGCCGGCAGACAGTCGATGAACGACCTGATGGCGAGCTCGCTCTATCTGATCCGCAGCGAACTGCGCGAAATTCCGCCGCGCGACTGGAACCGAACCATTAAAAGTCTCGATCTCGGTCTGTCGTTCGACCTGCATATCGAGCCGATGAGCAAATATCAGCTCGACGAGCCCGATATGCGCCGGCTGCGCGCTGGCGAAATTGTCGCGCTGGACGATCAGTACACCTTTTTGCAGCATATTCCGCGCAGCCATTATGTGCTCTCCGTCGGCCCGATCCCCTACCTCTTTTATCTGCATCAGATGCGGCTGCTGGATATCGCGCTGCTGGTGTTTATCGGCATGTCACTGGCGCTGCCGGTGTTTATCTGGATGCGGCCGCACTGGAAAGAGATGCAGCGCCTGGAGATTGCGGCGCAGCGCTTCGGTCGCGGCGAGCTGGATGTGCGCACCCATTTCGACAACACTTCCAGCCTGTTCCGCCTGGGGGTCGCCTTTAACCAGATGGCGGAGAATATCAATACGCTGGTGGCGAGCAAAAAACAGCTGATCGACGGCATCGCCCACGAGCTACGCACGCCGCTGGTGCGCCTGCGCTACCGGCTGGAGATGAGCGATAACCTCACCGCGGGCGAGTCCGCCGCCATCAACCGCGATATCGGTCAGCTGGAGAGTCTGATTGAGGAGCTGCTGACCTATGCGCGGCTCGACCGCCCGCGCGTCGATCTCAACCTCACCTCGCTCGACCTGGCGAACTGGCTGCGCGAACACATTAACGATGTGCGCGCCCTGAATCCGCACACGCAGATCGATCTCGACCTGCCGCAGCGCGAAAATCACGGCGTTTCCGACACCCGCCTGATGGAGCGCGTGCTGGACAACCTCGTTAACAATGCGCTGCGCTACGCCGATCGTCGGCTGCGCGTCAGCCTGTGGTTTGACGGCGCGCTCGGCTGCCTGCAGGTAGAAGATGACGGCCCCGGCATTCCGGCCGAGGAGCGCGAACGCGTCTTCGAGCCCTTTGTTCGCCTCGATCCGAGCCGCGACCGCGCTACCGGCGGCTGCGGTCTGGGACTCGCTATCGTTCACTCTATCGCGCAGGCGCTCGGCGGCCACGTGAGCATCGAAGGCAGCCCGCTAGGCGGCGCCAGCGTTCGCTTTTGCTGGCCGGTTGATCTACCTTTGCGTGACCCTTCGGCGCGATAAACCTTCACAAGGAGTTTCGGTTGACTACTGCTTATCAACAACTTAGTGCGACATTCCAGCGACTCTCCCGCTTCGGCCATTTGATGGCGGTCGCGGGCTGGGACATGCAGACCATGATGCCGACCGGCGGCAGCCAGGCGCGCGGCGAAGCGCTGGCGGAGATGGGCGTGCTGCGTCATGAGATCCTGACCGATCCCCGCGTCGGCGAACTGATTCAGGAAGCCGAGCAGGCTGACCTGAACGACGTCGAGCGTGCCAACCTGCGCGAGATGCAGCGCGCCTGGCAGCAGGCGTCGCTGCTGCCCGCCTCGCTGGTCGAGGCGAAATCGCTGGCCGGTTCGCGCTGCGAGCACGCCTGGCGCGAACAGCGTCCAGCGAACGACTGGCAGGGCTTTGCCGCCAACCTGAAAGAGGTGGTGCGCCTGAGCCGCGAAGAGGCGCAGCTGCGCGCGGAGGCGAACAACACCTCGCGCTATGACGCCCTGCTCGATCTCTACGAGCCGGGCATGACCGGCGCGAAGCTGGACGCCACCTTCGGCGAACTGAAAAGCTGGCTGCCCGATCTGCTGCAGCGCGTGGTGGAGAAGCAGGCGCAGGAGCCTGTCGAGCAGCCGCAGGGCCCCTTCGCTATCGCCGCGCAGCGCGAGCTCGGCCTGAGCGTAATGACGACCCTGGGCTTCGATTTCCGCCACGGCCGTCTCGACGTCAGCGCGCATCCCTTCTGCGGCGGCGTGCCGGAAGATGTGCGCATCACCACGCGCTACAATCAGGAGGAGTTTCTCAGCGCGCTGATGGGCGTGATCCATGAGACCGGCCATGCGCGTTACGAGCAGGGCCTGCCGCAGCAGTGGCGCAACCAGCCGGTAGGCCTGGCGCGATCGACCGCTATCCACGAGTCGCAAAGCCTGTTTATGGAGATGCAGCTGGGCCGCAGCCGCGAGTTCCTGCAGCGCATTCTGCCGCAGGTGTGCGACAAGCTGGGCGCGCAGCCGGCGCTGCAGCCGGAAAACTTTGTGCGCCTGACGCAGCGCGTCAAACCCGGCTTTATCCGCGTCGACGCCGATGAGCTGAGCTATCCGGCGCACGTGATTTTACGCTTCGAGATTGAGCGCGCGCTGATCGAAGGCGACATCGAGGTCGAGGACATTCCCGCGCTGTGGGATGAGAAGATGATGCAGGCTTTAGGGCTGGATACCCGCGGCAACTACCGCGACGGCTGCATGCAGGATATTCACTGGACCGACGGCGCCTTCGGCTACTTCCCGACCTACACGCTGGGCGCCATGTACGCGGCGCAGCTGTTCCAGGCGGTGAAGAAAGCCCTGCCAGACCTGAGCGAACGTCTGCAGCATGGCGACCTGCAGCCGGTATTCGACTGGCTGCAGCAGAACATCTGGCAGCACGGCAGCCGTTTCCCCACCGAGCAGCTGCTGATCAACGCCACCGGCGAAGCGCTGAACCCGCGCTTTTTCCGCCAGCATCTTGAACAACGCTACCTGAATCGTTAATCTGTGCGGCCTTCGCGGCCGCCCTTTTCCCGTCTTGTACAATCGGTTACACGCCGATACCAAACACCCACGGAAACCGATCCTCGTTTTTTTTATAGTCTTTTCACCGGCCCCGCAGTGGGCTACACATGAAAAAAATGTTCGAGGAATTTGCAATGAAAAAATTGTTTGCACTGGTCATCGCCGCTGCTATGGGTCTCTCTTCTGTTGCTTTCGCTGCTGACACCACCGCTGCGCCGGCTGCTGCCCCTACTGCGACCACCACTACCGCTGCGCCGGCTAAAACCACGCACAAAGTCGCTCACAAGAAACACAAAGCCGCTCAGAAAGCGCAGGCTGCTAAAAAGCACCACAAAAAAGCAGTGAAAAAAGATGCTGCGCAGAAAGCTCAGGCCGCTAAAAAGCACCACAAAAAAGCCGCTAAGCCAGAAACTGCACAGAAAGCCCAGGCTGCGAAAAAACACCACAAAGTAGTTAAGAAAGCCGCTGCGCCGCAGAAAGCTCAGGCTGCTAAAAAGCATCACAAAGTAGCTAAGAAAGCCGCTGCGCCGCAGAAAGCTCAGGCTGCTAAAAAGCACCACAAAGTTGCCAAGAAAGCCGCTGCTAAATAATTAAGGTCGCGCACCCTGCGCCTTAAGAAGCGTTGACTAATAAAAACACCCGGTTCTGCCGGGTGTTTCGTTACTGGAGTTGCGGAAATGGTGCGTCGCTATCGTTTTGAAATAATCCTGCTGGTGATGATCCTCTGCGGCGTCATCGCGGCCTTCTTTTTTATTTAGTCGTTGTAGCGTGCTGATTATTCCAATAAATCTCCCTTTTTTACCGCTCACCGACTATAGTTATTGCGCAAGCGTGATGACAATAACCTCTTCTTAAATCTCGCCATTGAGAGACCTATGCGCCTGGCTATTTTGCTGTTGACTGGATTGTTCTGTTTCACCACTCTGGCCCACGCCGATGATGATGACGATGCGCCGAATCCCGATGAAATCAAAATGCTTTTCTTTGGCAAAGATCACCGCAAGGCGATCGGCGACGTCACGGCCGCGCCCTGGGACGCCATCGGCCAGCTGGAAACCGAGAGCGGCAATCTGTGCACCGCCACGCTGATCTCCGCCCATCTGGCGCTGACGGCGGGACACTGTCTGCTGACGCCGCCGGGCAAATTCGACAAGCCGGTGGCGCTGCGCTTTATGGCGAGCGACAGCGGCTGGCGCTATGAAATTCACGATATCGACGCGCGCGTCGAGCCGGCGCTGGCGCGCAAGCTGAAAGCAGACGGCGAAGGCTGGATCGTCCCCAGCGACGCCGCGCCGTTCGACTACGGTCTGGTGATCCTGCGCAATCCCCCTTCTGCCATTAATCCAATTCCGCTATTCGACGGGTCGCGCAGCGATCTCACCGCGGCCCTTAAAGAGGCGGGCCGCAAAGTGACTCAGGCGGGCTATCCCGAAGATCATCTGGATACGCTCTACTCCCACAGCGACTGCCTGATTACCGGCTGGGCGCAGCGCGCCGTGCTGTCGCACCAGTGCGACACGCTGCCGGGCGACAGCGGTTCGCCGCTGCTGCTGAAAAACGAGAACGGCTGGCAGCTGATCGCGGTGCAGAGTTCGGCGCCGGCAGCGAAAGATCGCTACCTGGCCGATAACCGCGCTATCGCGGTAACCTCGTTCCGCGACAGGCTGGAAGCGCTGGCGCAGTAAGACGAAGAAAGAAAAGAAAAGGCGCGCCCGGTTTGCCAGCCGCGCCTTTTTTTATTGCGGAACGCCAGCTTCAGAAGGTGTAGCCAAGGTTAAGAATAAAGCCGTCAATCGACATCTCTTTATCGGCTACGTCGAGACGCGATCCCTCATAACCGATATCGATCGCCAGATTCTCCATGGGATTAATCTGCACGCCTGCGCCGTACATCAGGGACGTCTTTTTCTCGCTGAGAGAGGTGTCGCCCATATAAACGTAACGCCCTTCATAGTTGTACCAGCTTTCGCGATAGTCGACTTTATTATAATTAAGACCGAGCAGCCCATAGACGCTGATATATTGATTAAAGCGCCAGGCGGGGCCGACAGATAACGAATAATATTTTACCTTCGCATCGCCGTCGACTATATCCATCGAGCCGGTGAAAGGCGTATAGCTGCCGCTGCCGCTCATATAGGTCAGCGAGCCAATCAGGCTCAACGGCGAATCCCACTCATAGCGGTACTTGAGGTTAATCCCGCGGATATTTTTGAAATCCTGCACTTTACTTTGCGCATAGCCGAGAGTCACCGTCTGTTGATCGGCATTCGCGTTGGCGTGTATTCCCAGAGCAGCCACAATGAGGCTGAATAAAACAGACTTCTTCATATTTATCTTCCTTAATTAAATTTAATCATCCGGCGCGTGCCTCGCGCCGCCATTGATTTTATCCAAAAAGTGCGGCGACGGCCGATTCCCGCGCGATAATTTGCGTCTGTTTTTAGCACGCTTGTAAATAAGTTTTAGCACAGGCGATATAACGCCGTTTCAGGGCAAAAAAAACCGCAGCGTTTTAGGCTGCGGCTTGCGAGAGCGCCAGGCGGTTACGCCGCGAACTGCTCCATCGTTTGCAGGATGCGCTTGTCGGAAACAGGATAAGGCGTGCCGAGCTGCTGGGCGAAATAACTGATGCGCAGCTCCTCGATCATCCAGCGAATGTCGCGCACCTCTTCATCATCCTGACGCTGCGGCGGCAGCTTATTGCGCCAGGCTTGCCAGGCCTGCTCAACCGCCTGCACCTTCAGCATGCGCGCGCGATCGCTGTGCGGATCGGCCGGCAATTTTTCCAGCCGACGCTCAATACCCTGCAGATAGCGCAGCGTATCCCCCAGGCGCTTCCAGCCGTTGCCGGTAACGAAGCCGCGATAGACCAGGCCGCTCATCTGCGCCTTAATATCCGACAGCGCCAGCGCCATGGTCATATCGACGCGCCCTTTCAGACGCTTGTTGATGTTGAACACCGCCGTCAGGATCTGCTCAACCTGTTTGGCGATCTCCACCACTGTCTCGTTCAGCTCGGCGCGCACCTTCTCGTGCAACTGCTCGAAGTTCTGCTGCTGCCAGGCCGGGCCGCCCGCTTCCGCCATCAGCTTGTCGACGCCGCAGGCGATGCAGTCGTCGATCAGATCCAGCACCTTGCCGTAAGGGTTGAAGTAGAGCCCCAGCTTGGCTTTGTTCGGCAGCTTTTCATGCAGATATTTTATTGGCGAAGGAATATTGAGCAGCAGCAGGCGACGCTGGCCGCGCCACATCATTTTCTGCTGCTCCTGCTCGCTGTCGAACAGGCGGATCGCGACGCTCTCTTTCTCGTCGACCAGCGCCGGCCAGGCCTTGACCTGATAGCCGCCGCGTTTCTGCTCGTAGCTGCGCGGCAGATCGCCGAAGCTCCAGATATGCAGGCCGTGCTGCTCCAGCCCGTCATCCGCCACCTTCGACAGCGTCTCCTGCACTTTTTCTTTCAGTTCGGCTTTTAGCGCGCTGAGATCTTTGCCCTCTTTCAGCTTGCGGTTATGTTCGTCCACCACGCGGAACGTCATTTTCAGGTGATCGGGCACCTGTTCCCACTGCCAGTTTTCCCGCTCCAGCGTAACCCCGGTCATGCGGCGAAACTCTTTCGCCAGCACGTCGAGCAGCGGCAGCTCCATGGCGGTGACGCGGCCCAGAAAGGCGTCGGCATAGTTAGGCGCAGGCACCAGATTGCGGCGCAGCGGCTTCGGCAGCGACTTGATCAGCGCTATAATCAGCTCGCGGCGCACGCCGGGGATCTGCCACTCGAAGCCCTGGTCCTCGACCTGATTAAGCAGCGGCAGCGGAATATGCACCGTGACGCCGTCGGCGTCCGCGCCCGGCTCGAACTGATAGCTGAGCTTCAGCTTGAGGTTGCCCTGATGCCAGAAGTTGGGGTAGTCGAGCTGGCTGACCTTGTCCGCGCCCTCTTTGATCAGCATCTGTTTGTCGAAGCTGAGCAGATCAGGGGTGTCGCGGCTCGCCAGCTTCCACCAGCTATCGAAATGCTTCGCCGAGACTACCTGCTGGCCGACGCGCTGGTCATAAAAGTTGAACAGGGTTTCGTCATCCACGAGGATGTCGCGGCGGCGCGATTTATGCTCGAGATCTTCGACTTCGCTGCGCAACTTCTGGTTATTGCGGAAGAAGGCGTGGCGCGTCTGCCAGTCGCCCTCCACCAGCGCATGGCGGATAAACAGCTCGCGGCTCAGCGTCGGGTCGATGCTGCCGTAGTTGACCTTACGCGCGGCGACGATCGGCAGGCCGTACAGCGTGACCTTCTCCTGCGCCATCACCGCGCCCTGGCCTTTTTCCCAGTGCGGTTCGCTGTAGCTGCGTTTAATCAGGTGCTGCGCCAGCGGCTCGATCCACTCGGAATCGATACGCGCCGCGATGCGTCCCCACAGGCGGCTGGTTTCCACCAGCTCCGCCACCATGGTCCATTTAGGCGGTTTTTTAAACAGCCCGGAGCCGGGGAAGATGGCGAAGCGGGCGTTGCGCGCGCCGGTAAAGTCCTGCTTTTCGGCGTCCTTGATGCCGATATGCGACAGCAGTCCGGTGAGCAGCGCGCAGTGCACCTCGCGGAATCCCGCCGGCTCGCTGTTAACGGGGATCCCTAGCTCACGCACCACCTGACGCAGCTGGGTATAGATATCCTGCCATTCGCGCACGCGCAGATAGTTGAGAAAATCCCCTTTGCACTGGCGGCGGAACTGGTTGCCCGACAGCGCTTTCTGCTGCTCGCCCAGATAGTTCCACAGGTTGACGAAGGCGAGGAAGTCGGACTCTTTGTCGGCGAAGCGGCGATGTTTCTCATCGGCGGCCTGCTGTTTCTCGACCGGGCGCTCGCGCGGATCCTGAATCGACAGCGCCGAGGCGATAATCATCACTTCGCGCACGCAGCCAAAGCGCTGCGCCTCCAGCACCATGCGTGCCAGTCGCGGATCTACCGGCAGCTGCGCCAGCTGGCGGCCCAAGCTGGTGAGCTTGTAGTGGCCGGTCTCATCGTTGAGCGTGAGCGCGCCCAGTTCCTCCAGCAGGCGCACGCCATCCTGAATATTGCGCTTATCGGGCGCTTCGACGAAGGGAAAGGCGGCGATATCGCCCAGTCCCAGCGCCGTCATCTGCAGGATCACCGACGCCAGATTGGTGCGCAGGATCTCCGGGTCGGTAAAGGCCGGACGGCTGAGGAAGTCATCTTCCGAATAGAGACGGATACAGATGCCGTCGGAGACGCGGCCGCAGCGCCCTTTACGCTGATTGGCCGAGGCCTGTGAAATCGGCTCGATCGGCAGACGCTGCACCTTGGTGCGATAGCTGTAGCGGCTGATGCGCGCGGTGCCGGGATCGATCACATATTTAATGCCGGGCACGGTCAGCGAGGTTTCCGCCACGTTGGTCGCCAGCACGATGCGTCGTCCGCTGTGCGACTGGAAAACCCGGTTCTGCTCGGCGTTCGACAGGCGCGCGTAGAGCGGCAAAATTTCGGTATGCGGCAGATCGCGCTTCGCCAGCGCGTCGGCGGTGTCGCGAATTTCGCGCTCGCCGCTCATAAAGATGAGAATATCGCCGCGCCCTTCGTCGCCCAGCTCGTCGACCGCGTCGAAAATCGCCTGCAGCTGATCGCGCTCGCTGTCGTCCGCCTCTTCCACCACCGGGCGGTAGCGCACTTCCACCGGGAAGGTACGACCTGAAACCTCAATCACCGGCGCATTGTGGAAGTGGCGCGAAAAGCGCTGCGGATCGATGGTCGCCGAGGTGATGATGATTTTCAGATCGGGACGGCGCGGCAGCAGCTCGCGCAGGTAGCCGAGCAGGAAATCGATATTCAGGCTGCGCTCGTGCGCCTCATCGATAATGATGGTGTCATATTGCAGCAGCAGGCGATCCTGCTGGATTTCCGCCAGCAGGATGCCGTCGGTCATCAGCTTCACCTGCGTGGTGTCGCTGACCTGATCGTTAAAACGCACTTTATAGCCAATGCAGCCGCCGAGCGAGGTTTCAAGCTCCTCGGCGATGCGGTTGGCGACGGTGCGCGCCGCCAGACGACGCGGCTGCGTATGGCCGATCAGCCCTTTAACGCCGCGTCCCAGCGCCAGACAGATTTTCGGCAGCTGGGTAGTTTTGCCCGAACCGGTTTCACCGGCGACAATCACCACCTGATGATCGCGGATCGCCTCGGCGATCTGCTGCTGCTTCTGACTGACCGGCAGGTTGTCGGGAAAAGTAATTTTCGGCGTCGCGGCGGCACGGGCGGCGACGCGCTGCTCCGCCGCCGCGATCTCCTGGCTGAGTTCGTCGACGACGGCCTGCAGCGCCGCGGGGTTAGCCACTTTACCGGCGCCGCGCAGACGGCGCTGCAGGCGCTGGCGGTCGCGCAGCATCAGATTGTCGAGCCGCGACCACAGCGGCGCAAAGGAAGAGGAAACCGGTGATGACATAGTAATGGAGTACCTTCTCAGACGGAGCCGCTGCACGTCGCAGCGTCCGATAGCCGGGTTAACCGACTGATTCTAAAAATTGTATTGAGCAAAGCGTAACACATTTTAACACGACCAGCTGCGCCTTCCATGCCATGCTTATTCAAGAAATTCGAACATAGCTCTCGAAATATTGCGCTTTTACCGCGTCGCTAATGACCGTAGAGTGTAACCCATTGAGCGGGAAGCCTTCCGCGTAACAAACAGGAAACAGCAATGAGCAAAGTATTGGTTCTTAAATCCAGCATCCTCGCTGGTTACTCACAGTCAAGCCAGCTGGCCGATTTCTACGTTGAAGAAGCGAAAGCCAAAGGCGATCAGGTTACCGTGCGCGACCTGGCTGCGGATCCGATTCCGGTGCTGGATGGCGAACTGGTCGGCGCGCTGCGTCCGTCAGACGCGCCGCTCTCTCCGCGTCAGCAGGAAGCGCTGGATCTCTCCAACGCGCTGATCGACGAGCTGCAGGCCCACGACGTAATCGTGATCGCCGCGCCGATGTACAACTTCAACATCCCGACTCAGCTGAAAAACTATTTTGACCTGGTTGCTCGCGCCGGCGTCACTTTCCGCTACACCGAAGCGGGTCCGGAAGGCCTGGTGAAAGGCAAGCGCGCGGTGATTCTCTCCAGCCGCGGCGGCATTCACAAAGATACCCCGAGCGATCTGCTGACGCCGTACGTGAAGCTCTTCCTGGGCTTTATCGGCATCACCGACGTTGAATTCGTTTTCGCCGAAGGCATCGCCTACGGTCCGGAAGTGGCAACCAAAGCCACCGACGACGCCAAAAACGCCATCAAACAGATTGTTTCTGCCTAATCATTATTATTATTCGCTCTGTGTTTCGATTGCCAGGCATGACGCCTGGCTTTTTTATTTCTGCATCCACAGGCCGTTGAGGCCGCGTACGTACTCGCCCTCGCCCGCGCGCTCCACCAGTTTTGCGCCGGCGATACGCGCCACCTGATCGGTGGTGAGATTGTTCTGCTGCGCGATGCGCTGATATTCCACGTTACGCCCGGCGTTGATGCGCTTTACCAGCGCCTGCGTCTCGCCGTCCTGCTGGCGCGCGGCAATATAGCCGCTAAAGGTTTCCCCGACCCGGCCCTGATGGCGCGCCTCATCCAGCGTCAGCGCCAGCGCCGGCTGCGCCGCGCTGATGAGCAGCAGCGCAGCGAGCAGCGGCTTGCGGAACGCGCGCATCAAAACAGATCGCTCTGATTCTTCAGCAGCGCCTCCACGTCTTTGTCCACTTTGATATGAATTTCATGTTCGATCTTTACGTTCATATTGATGGTGATCGGCTCCTTCGGCGCGGCCACTTCGATGCGCGGCACGCAGCCGGTCAGCGGCAGTCCGACTGCCAGCACCAGTAACGCCCTGAGGCTCATGGTTGTTGATCCCTTTTGGTCGGCAGAGTGGCGTTCTGTTCCACCCAGGATTGCAAATTATCGCCAAAGCGCAGGCTGCGCCAGAGTTGAAACAGGTTCTGCTGATGGCGGTAGTTGAGATTCACGGTCTGTTTGCGGTTGCTGAAGCGGCTGACGCCCTGTACCTGCGCCTGCATGGCGAGGTTGCCGAGATTGTCGAGATCGAGCGTCGCCCACGAGCGGGAGATCTCCATATAGCGCAGCCAGTCCATCGCCGCGCCCGCTGCGACGTTGCCGGCAGTGATCGCGTCGGCCATATCTTTATCCATACGGAAAGTCAGGAAGCCGCTGTTGGCGATCCAGCCGTTCTGCACCAGCCAGTGCGGATTATTCACCCACAGCGGCAGCTCGCCGTTGATCCTGCCGGACATAGCGAACTGCTTAGGCTTCAGCGCGGTGACCAGCTTGCTCAGGCTGATATCGCGCAGGCTCAGCGTCGCCGCCTGGTGCTGCGGCAGCCGCAGCGCGGGCAGCGTGACCTTGCCGCCCAGCAGCGCCATGCTGACCGCCTGCAGCGTCAGCGGCTGCGCCTCGCTCCAGGGATAGTAGCCCTGAAGATCGGCGCGGATATTCTGCATCGCGAACTGGTTGGTGATTTCGCCGATGCGCAGCTGTACCGGCCCGCGCACGCCGAGCTGCCACTGCTGATCTTTCAGGCGGAACGGCAGCGAGAAGTCGACGCCGTTGATCTGGTTGTCCGCCGTCCAGAGGCTGCCCTGCGTCACCGTCCAGTGGCCGCCCGCGCTGAATCCCTCTTTCACCGCGGCGGAAAACGCCACCTGCGCGCGCAGCTCGCCCGCGCGGATTTTCATCTTCAGTTCGGGATTGAGCAGCGGCTGGAACACCGTCAGAGACTGCGTCGGCCACCAGGCCTCGCCGCGCAGGCGCTTGCCGTCCCAGCGGCCGTGTACGCGCAGCGGCCCGATCGCCTGCGCCTGCAGCGCGCCGCGCCAGATAAAGTGGCTGGGATCCTGGCCTTTTGCCTCGAAGCTCAGCGACGAAGCGGGCAGCCGCCCGCCAAAATCGAACCGCGTCTCTCCCGCGTCGATGCGGAAGCCGCCGTTAAAGGCGGGTCGTTGCGCGTCGCGCTGCCAGTTGACCGGCGCGCTGAGGGTGAGCCGCGGCCGCACCACCTGCGCCATGCCGTACTGCATCCGATCGAAACCGGCACTCAGGCTGTCGAGATGGATAAGGGTGTCGCGCCAGCCGCCCGCGCCCTGAATAGTCCAGGCGGCGTTAAGCGGCAGCATTTCGCCAGCGCCCCAGTAGCGCCATTTCCACTCCCCTTTATCGGGCCAGAAGTCGCTGGCGCGCCCGTCGAGGTGCAGCCTGAACTGGCCGAAGCTCGGATCGTGCGCCTTGAGTATCGCCTGCAGGCGGCCGTCAATGCCCTGCGAGGCGAGCCGCACCCCCGCCAGCGGCCAGCGCGCCTCATCCACCTCCAGCGTGGAGAGAATGCGCCCGCGCAGACGCAGCAGCGCGCCAGGCTGGAACCGGAGCTGCGGGTCAAGCAGCGGCCCGCTGAGATTGCCGGGCAGCGCGGCGTAGAGCTGCATCGCCGCCAGCTTGCTTTCGCCGGTAAGCCGCAGCGGCAGCGCGCTGTTTGTCATGCTCAGCTTTCCGGGGCCGATATTCAGCACCGCGTTGCCTTTGCCGCCGCGCCCCTGAGTCAGCACGTTGAGGCGGCCGGTAATCTGCGTCTCTTCCAGGCCCTGTCGCCAGTTGTCGAGCGTGAGATCGAGAAAGCCGGAGAGCGTCTGCTCGCCGGTCGGCCAGCGGTAGCGTCCTTTAACAATACGGATCTGCCGCGCGTCGGCCTGCCACGGCAGCATCAGCAGCGGCTGGCCGTCGCCGGTGGCGTAGAGTGCCAGTTCGCCCTGCTGCTGCTGCCAGTCGAGCGTCAGACGCAGCGGTTGGCCGGCGTATTGCAGTTCACCCTCTAGCTGGCCGCCGACCGGCAGGCCGTTGGCGAACTCAGGCAGATCGAACCGGCCATGCAGCGTCACGGGCTGCGGCAGCGCGTTATGGCGCAGCGTTAGCTGCTCTATGCTGAGCTGCTGCCCCTGCAGGCTGGCGTCGATATTGAGATTGTCGCCGCGATAGCGCAGCGTCTGTTTAGCGGGGGTGAGGCTGAGATCGAAACGTCCGGCGTAGGCTTGCCAGGGCGCAATAGTAAGATTCTCAAGCTGGATATCGGCGCCGGGCAACAGCTGCTGCCATTCCGCCAGGCTTTTCGGCGCACCAGGCTGCTCGCTTTGCGGCAGCTTCTGCAGGCAGTCGCTGTCGAGCGTCACCTGCCGCGCGGCGAGCCGCCAGCGCCGGTCGTGCCAGCCAAGCGAGGCCTGTTCGACGCTTGCCAGCGCGCACTCGCCCGCCAGGTAGCGCACCTGCGGAAACCACAGGCCGCCGTTGCGCCAGCGCGGCGATCCTTCCAGCACGATGCGCGTATCCGCCGGCAGCCAGATGCCGGCCAGCTGCGGCAGCCATTGCGTCACGGTGAGCAGCAGCCCCAGCACCAGCAGCGTCAGCGCCAGTAATGCAGCAAGTAGTCGGCGGAGGCTCCGCGGCATGGCAGCACTATTCCTTTTCCTGACAGGATCCTGCCCCTGATGATGGCACGTAATCGGTCAGAGGTGAAGGCGTGCCGCCGACGGCAGCAAAATCCACAATAAAACGTTATGCTGTGTGGATACCCGAATGCAGGAGCGTAACGATGAAAATCGCGGTTTACAGCACGAAGCACTATGACCAGAAGTATCTCGATCACGTTAACGAAGGCTACCGGTTCGATCTGGTGTACTTCGACTTTTTACTGACGGAAGCGACGGCGAAAAACGCCGTCGACTGCGACGCCGTCTGCATTTTCGTTAACGACGACGCCAGCCGTCCGGTGCTGGAGGAACTGGCGGCGCTGGGCGTGAAGTATATCGCGCTGCGCTGCGCCGGTTTCAACAACGTCGATTTAGCCGCGGCTGAGGAGCTGGGCCTGAAGGTGGTGCGCGTGCCCGCCTATTCGCCGGAAGCGGTGGCGGAACATACGGTCGGCCTGATGATGACGCTTAACCGCCGTATCCATCGCGCCTATCAGCGCACGCGCGACGCCAACTTTTCGCTCGACGGCTTAACCGGTTTTAACATGCACGGCAAAACCGCGGGCGTGGTCGGCACCGGCAAGATCGGCGTGGCGACGATGCGCATTCTGAAAGGGTTCGGCATGCGCCTGCTGGCGTTCGATCCCTACCCGAGCGCGCAGGCGCTTGAGCTGGGCGCAGAGTATGTCGATCTGAAAACCCTGTTCGCCGAATCAGACGTGATTACGCTGCACTGCCCGCTGACGCCGGAAAACCATCATCTGCTGAACGCCAGCGCCTTTAGCCAGATGAAAGATGGCGTGATGATTATCAACACCAGTCGCGGCGGACTGATCGACTCCCAGGCAGCGATTGACGCGCTCAAGCAGCAGAAAATCGGCTCGCTCGGCATGGACGTTTACGAAAATGAGCGCGATCTTTTCTTTGAAGATAAGTCTAACGACGTCATTCAGGACGACGTGTTCCGTCGGCTGTCGGCCTGCCACAACGTACTATTTACCGGCCATCAGGCCTTTCTGACCGCTGAAGCGCTAACGGCGATTTCGGAAACGACCTTGTCGAATCTTAGCCAGCTTGAAAAAGGCGAAGCCTGCCCGAATCAGCTGTCGGCGTCGGCCTGATCTGGCGGGCGCTGCCGTCGAGGCGCGCCTGCCGCTGAATTAGCGGGCGCAGTTGCCGCCGATCAGCGCCTGTTCGTCGCAGCGGCGTCCGTTCGCCAGCTGGCACATGCCGATGCGCGTGCCGTCCAGCTGGTGAGAAAATGCCAGCGTGCCTCCGGCGCCAGCGCAGTTGGTTTCCGCCAGCGACGACATAATGACGTGCGGCTGAATATGGGCTGCGGTGGCTTGTTGCGGCGGTTCGTTATCGCTGTTGCTGCTGCATGCCGAGAGCAGCAGCGCGGCACCGGCCAGCAGAAAGGTGGCTGCTTTCATCAGTCGGACTCCGGAAGTGTTAGGGTTAGAGGCTGGTCAA
This sequence comes from Pantoea sp. NGS-ED-1003, assembly GCF_000738765.1. Taxonomy (NCBI): domain Bacteria; kingdom Pseudomonadati; phylum Pseudomonadota; class Gammaproteobacteria; order Enterobacterales; family Erwiniaceae; genus Pantoea; species Pantoea sp. NGS-ED-1003. The sequence continues at coordinate 289,485 of NZ_JPQA01000001.1, read as the reverse complement.
GCATAAGGCAGGCGCGGCAGCCGGTCGATAGGCGACACAGCTTTTTACAAAATTTTCTCTGGCGCTTTGCAAGCAGAATAGTCCTGTTTCGCTTCGCTAAAGCTTTTTCCCGCGTCTTTACCGCCGTCCGCTTTTGCGCCAGTACTGGCCGCGTCTGGCGTCTTGCTGAAGCCACAGGCAGATAAGTGACGCCGTCACCTGTACGTTATTCCAACCTGCTCATAAACTTCGTTTCAAGCGTGCGTCAGCCCTTCTTTGTCTGATTAGCTTATTAATTGATCCTGTGCAATAAAGGGCGCACCTGACCCGATGCTATTGAGCCCCGGTTAAGAAACGCCGCACTATAGTGGGCGCCGAGGCAACGCCTCACTACAACAAGTACGGCTATTGATTCACTTAGCCGGGTCCTCCGGTAACGCTCCACGACAGGAGCGTTTTTTATTTGCCGGGTTAATGCCCGCAGCCTTTACAGCCGCCGCATCCGCCCTCTTTAACCGGCTGCAACCCAGGCTGAAGACTGACGCGCAGCTGGCGTAAAAGGGTCACCGCCGCCATACCCGCGGCGACAATGGCTGCCAGGCAGATCAGGCTGAAGCCGGGATGCTGAGTAAAAGTGCCGATCTGGTAAACCAGCGTTGCGGCGCTATAGGCCATAACGGTTCCCCAGATCAGCGCGAACCACATCCACTGTCGTCCCGCCTCTTTCGCCAGCGCGCCCATCACCGAGACGCAGGGCACGTAGAGCAGGACGAAGACCAGATAGCTGTAGGCCGCGAGCGAGCTGCCGAACATCGTCTGCATAACGCCTACCGCGCCCTGGCTCATCTCGCCGTCTCCTTTGCTCGCTTCGACCGGGTTGAACAGCGTTTGCGGGCTGAACGCCTGCTTCAGGTTCTGCCAGGTTTCATCCAGCGCCGAGGCGAAAACCGCCGACAGGCTCTGCGCTGGCTCGGCGTCCGGCGCGTTTTGCGGCTCCGCCAGGTAGAGCGCGTTCAGGGTGCCGACCACGCTCTCTTTCGCCATGGCGCCGGTCACCAGCCCCACCGTCGCCTGCCAGTTGTCGGGCCGAATGCCCATCGGCGTAAACAACGGCGTCAGGTAGCGGCTGGCGGAAGCCAGTACCGAGTCGTCGACGCGCTGCGCCTGATGGCCGCTGGCCGTCAGGCTGGAAAGCAGGCCGATCGCCACGCAGGCCGCGACGATCACCATGCCGGCACGGATAACGAAGGCGTGCAGACGAAACCAGGTCTGCAGCAGCAGGCTGCGCATTACCGGCACATGCCACAGCGGCAGCTCCATGATCGCACAGGAAGATCCGCCCTTCAGCAAGGTATGCTTTAGCACCAGCCCGGTAAAGACCGCCGCCACGATACCGAGCAGATAGAGCGAAAAGATCACCCCAGCGCCAGCGTTGCCGAAAAAGGCGCCGGCAAACACGGCGAATATCGCCAGCCGCGCGCCGCAGGACATAAAAGGCGCCATCAGCATGGTTACCAGCCTTTCCCGCTCGGTTTCCAGCGTGCGCGCCCCCATCACTGACGGCACATTGCAGCCAAAGCCGACGATCAGCGGCACAAAGGATTTCCCCGGCAGCCCCAGCCAGCGCATCAGACGATCGACCACAAACGCGGCGCGCGCCATATAGCCCGACTCTTCCAGCAGCGTCAGAAAGAAGAACATCAGCGCCAGCTGCGGCACCAGCGGCAGTACGGTGGTGATGCCGCCGCCAATGCCCTGCGCCAGAAAAGAGGTGACCCAGTCGGGAAAGCGAAGCGTGGCGCAAAGCTGCGCGGTGCCGTCGATAAACAGCGCCGTGGACCCCTTGTCGAATACTGGCTGCAGCGCGCCGCCGATATTGATGGAGAAGTAAAACATCAGGTACATCACCCCTAAAAACAGGGGAAAACCGAGCCAGCGGTTGAGAAACAGATTATCCAGCGCGCGCGTCAGACGATGGGCGCGATGCGCCGCGCGATCGCAGACGGCCTGACAGATGGCGCTGATGCGCGCCAGCCGCGCTTCCGCGTCGACGTCCGTTCGGTTCAGCAGCAGATCTGCAGGCGGCGCGGCGGCGACGCGATCGATGGCGTCCAGCAGCGCCGTCAGCCCTTCCGAGGTCGAGGCGGACATCAGCACCACCGGACAGCCAAGCTGCGCGGCCAGCTCATCGGCATCCAGCTCGACGCCGCACGCTCTGGCGACATCGGCCATATTAAGCACCACGATCATCGGCAGGTTCAGCTCGCGCAGCTGCAGGGTGAGCCACAGGCTCTTCTCCAGGCTCGACGCGTCGACCACGTTGATCAGCACGTCCGCCTGGCCGCTCATCACATAGCTGCAGGTGACGCGCTCGTCGGCGGAGAGCCCGTCTTCGGCCTGCACCGTTTCCAGCGAATAGATGCCGGGCAGATCGATCAGCGTGACGGCAGCCTCGCCGGTGGTGAAGGCGCCCTGCTTGCGCTCGACGGTGACGCCGGGCCAGTTGCCGGTGCGCTGGCGCAGCCCGGTCAGCAGATTGAACAGCGTGGTTTTACCGGCGTTAGGGTTGCCCGCCAGTACGGCGTTGATACGCTTCATGCCTGCTCGCCTCCGTCAACGGCCTCGAGACGCAGCATCGCCAGTTCAGCTTTACGTAACGCATAGCTGCTGTGGCTGAGACGCACTTCCGCCGGGTCGCCCAGCGGCGCGAACCTGACGATATCGATTACCGCGCCAGGCACGAAGCCCAGCGATAAAAGTTTACGACGGAAAAGCTCGGACAGGTCGCTCCTGAACCCTGTAATACGCCATTGACTCCCGGGTTTTATCAGCATGATCTCATCTCCGATATTTCTGTGCCGCAACTATGCAATTGCGAACAATTATCGTTATTGATTTAGATCGCGTTAGAGGCGAGAAGCGGGCAAAGAGTGGCGTGGTTGATGCAGGGTTGACGAAAAAGCCGCTGGCGGGCCTGGGCGGTTAAAGGTCCGTTAAGACGTAAGGCGGGAAAATAGCGGTTACATGGTGAACGGAAATCTCTCTATGCTGAAACCTGCTGCGCTTGTTGTCTGCCTGCTGCTCTCCGGCTGCGCGGTGCCGCGCCATCATCAGGCGAAAAACCTCAACGCCCCGCCCGAGTGCATCTCCCACGACAGCGAGATCGACTGCACCTGGAACGACGTGCCCGATAATCCGCAGGCTCAGGCGGCCGCAGAGGCGCAATAGCGCAGGCACACCTCAGCTGCATTTGTTGCGCAGCCGCCAGTCGAGCCACGCATCCAGCTCGCGGTCGGGCAGCGGTTTGGCATAGAAATAGCCTTGCGCCTGGTCGCAGCCATATTCGCACAGCATACTGGCCACGTCCCCGCACTCGATGCCTTCCGCCAGCACGACATAGTCCAGCTCTTTCAGCATGGTGATAATGTTGCGCGCGATAATGCGCGATGCGGTGTCGGAAGCCAGGCCGCTGATTAACGAACGGTCCAGCTTAATCACGTCCAGCGGCATGCGGCGCAGATAGCTGATATTGCTGTAGCCGGTGCCGAAGTCATCCAGCGAAATGCCGAAGCCGCGCAGCTTGAGCATTTCCAGTCCGCGCATCGCGGCCGGACTCTCAATCAGCCGTTCGGTTTCCAGACACTCCACGCCAAGCAGCGCGTTAGGCAGCCTGACTTTCAGCATCTTATCTTCCAGCGTGTCGGCAAACCCCTGCCGGGCGAAATCATGCAGGCTGACGTTAACGGAAACCGGCAGCTGGATGCAGTGATTTCGCAGCCGCGCCAGACGGGCAATGACGCGATCGATTACCCAGGCGTTCAGCTCGGAGAGCAGTTCGGTCTGCTCCGCCAGCGGTACGAATGCCGAGGGCGACAGCTCGCCCAGCTGCGGATGCCGCCAGCGAATCAGCGCCTCAAGCCCGACCGGCGCACCGCTCTGCAGGCAGATCTTGGGCTGGTAGGCCAGATAGAGCCCCTCTTCGTTTCTCAGCGCTGAGGCGAGTTCATGCATCAGGTTGAAATCGCGCGTGCGGCGCACATCCTCTGACGCGCTAAAGGTCCGCGTCGCCACCCCGCTGCCGATCGCCTCATGTAGCGCGCTGAGGCCGCGACGCAGTATCTCCTGCGCCGGCGACGCCACGGCCGTGAAGTCCACTTCGCCGGTGAAAGTATTCAGGGTCACCGACAGGCCCTCGCCCAGATCCGCGCTGATGCCCTCCATGCGATTCGCCACCCAGGCCGCGCTGAGCGAGCTGCTCGCGCTGGTCAACAGCGCAAACCGGCCGGTGGCCACGGTGTAGAGCAGATCGCCGGGCCCCAGACGCAGGCGCAGTGGCAAAAGCGTGGCGACGTCTTTGAGCAACCCCTCGACCGGCCCCATTCCCATCGAGCGCGCCAGTTCGTAGGCGCGCGGCATGTCGATGCAGTCAATCAGGATGAGCCGCCGCGGCAGCGTTTCGCCGCCCGCCGTCAGGTAGTGCAGATCGCGGATCAGCCGCTGACGATTTGGCAATCCGGTCACCGGATCGGTAAAGCCGGCGGAGTGCCAGGCCTCCAGAAAGGAGATCACCAGCGCGCCAAGCAGCGTCAGCGCGGTCAGCTGCTCTGGATTTAGCTGATGCGGCTCGCCGTCGGTTACGCACAGCGTGCCGAGGATATGGCCGGCGCGGCTTTTCAGCGGCACGCCGGCATAGAAGCGAATCCAGGGATCGCCGACAACGAACTTGTGCTTAACGAAGCGGGCATCTTGCCAGGTATCAGCGATCACCATCGGCGCTTCGGAGTCAATCACGTAGCGACAGAGCGAATCTTCACGCGTCGAGTACTTAAGCGAAAAGTTGCGCGCCGCGCGGATGTACTGAAATTCATCGTCGACGATAGAGATAAAACAGCCGGGAATGCCGAGCGCCTGGCTTGCCAGCCGAACAAACTTTTCAAGTACCCCATCGCGACTTTCATCAGGTTCGCGCAGCGCTTCAAGCGCGCGCAGGCGACCTTCGTCGTCGCCGGAATATGTTTGCATGGTTCCTCCGGTCCGCTCCAGTTCTGGAACGAACAGAAAATAAAAACGTTTAAAAACGGACCGGGAAAAACCGACTAAAGTACAAGGCAAATTATCTGATTTTATCTGGTACGAAATCTTAAGCGCTTTTCGTCCCTTTGGCACAATAAATTCTTTCAAACAATATCAAATAATCCGAAAAATAAAAAAATCACAAAATGATCGTTTCCTTTTTCCTGATTCACTGCCACACTAAAGCGCTCAATAAGATTGCACACAATAAAATAGCAAGCTACATAAAAAACAACATTTCGCCGTTCTTTACACAGCAGCAACAACACCAGGGAATCCTATATGCACTTCCTCAGAAATTTTACTATTCGTCGGGTTGTACAGGCTATTTTGCTGGCTGCGCTGCTGGTCGTGGCGCTGGCAGGCGCTTACGGTTCTGGTGTTATGCGCGACCTGCATCAGCGCGCCGAAGCGAGAGACATCGCCAGCGCGCAGCTGGTTTTTCTGACGCGCGCCGGAAATGCGATGGCCTCAGGCTCCGCAGAGGAAAAAGCGGCGCTACAGGCTGAGGCGCCCGCCGGCGCCGACTGGGCACGCCTTAGCGTCGCCCTGAACGAAACGCCTGCCCGCTTTTCCGCCGCGGCAAACGAGCGGCTTAGCTTTCTGCAGCGTCAGGTTGCATCGGACGAAGCGGCGACCGCCCGCGATCGCCAGCGTCTGGAGATGGCGTTTCTTGTCGCCGCGCTGATGATGCTGGGGCTGCTGGCCTTCTGCGACCGCTTTCTTGTCACCCATCTGGTGAAGCCGCTTGGCGTGATGCGCGAGCATTTCAGAAGCATGGCCGCAGGCGATCTCTCTCACGAGCCGCAGGAGTTTGGCCGCAACTGCGTCGGACAGCTGGTTCCGCTGGTGCGACTGATGCAGCAAAGCCTGCTCACGACGGTGCAGGCGGTACGTGATAATAGCGGCGTGCTGCGTCGGGAAGCGGCGGATATCGCCGCCGGCAATACCGATCTCTCCGATCGCACCACTCGCCAGGCGGCGGCGCTCGAACAGACCGCCGCCAGCATGGAGGAACTGACTGCCACGGTGAAGAATAACGCGCTGAGCGCACGGGAAGCGCGCGAGCTGGCGGGCGCCACCGCGCAGACCACCCGGCAGGGCGAGGCGCTGGTTCACTCGGTTTCTACGCTGATGCGCGATATCGCTGAAGAAGCGGAGAAAATTCGACAGTTTACCGCCACGGTCAACAGCATCGCTTTTCAGACCAATATTCTGGCGCTCAATGCGGCCGTTGAGGCGGCGCGCGCGGGCGAGCAGGGACGCGGCTTCGCCGTGGTCGCCTCCGAGGTGCGCAGTCTCGCCCAGCGTAGCGCCGCGGCAGCCAAAGAGATCGAGGACTTAATCGGCGGCGCGGTGATGCGCGTGCAGGAAGGCGCGGCGGCAGCCGGCCGGGCCGGAGAGACCATGGGCAGCGTCACGCAGCGCGTCTCAGCGGTGAACGATCTTATCGGCCAAATTGCGCTGGCCTCAGAGGAGCAGAGCAAAGGCATTTCTCAGGTCACGCTGGCTATCGCCGATTTAGACCGCGTTACGCAGCAGAACGCCTCGCTGGTTCAGCAGGTCACCGCCTCAGCGGGCAGCCTGAACGGACGCACCGAAACCCTCGCCGCCGTTATCAGCCACTTTAAAACGCCGGTCGACGAACATCGTTACGCAGGCACCGGCGGCGCCGATGCGTTTTTGACGCCGCAAGCCGCTGCCGTCGCTGTCTGACTGACGGCATCAGGAACAGGGGCGGCGCGAAGGCGGATTGTCTTTCAGCCAGCGGCGCACCTTTTCCACATCCGGGCCCGCTTCCTTTACGGCCCGGATGAGCCTGTCCTGAGTAATGTGCAGCGTCAGCATCCAGAAGGTGATTTGCCACTGTTCGTTGACCTCCACGCAGGAAAGATCGGCAGGGACGCGACGAACGATTGGGTCTCTCATATCAGGGTCCTTATTACCGGCAATGCATAAACGCCGGGATAATATTCAGCTTGCGAAGCCACACATCCTGAATGTCTGACACAGGATATAAAGCGGATTTATCCCTAAACGATTCTGTAGCGGAATTATGAGAGGGTTCTGAGAGGCACAGCCTGCATTAAATCGGGTGGCGCCTCTCAGGACGCATTAAAATCAAATTCAGCACGCTGAATTAGCCGTTACGCTAATCGAAACAATCAGTTTATTTCGCGCAAATGTGCATAACGCGTGACAACATAACCCAGAAACAGCAGAAGCAAGCGTCTATGATGCATAACGTCTGTTAACCCTTTAGCGTATGCCGCAAAACGCCCCGCTGGAGCAGAGCTTGTTGCATAAAAGAGAAAAATTATGACCAATAAATCCTTTAAGCCAGGCGTGATTGTTCAGCCTGATGTCCGTTCTCTGCGTATCGCGGCGGGCCTGACGCAGGAGCGTGCCGCCGAACGGTTCGATCTAAGTCTGCGTGGCTGGCAGCTTAAGGAAGCCACATCCAACCCTGGATTGCTCAGCCAGGGAGAATATGAGCTTCTGCTGTTGCTGGCTGGCAAACATCCCCATTTCACTCTTGCGCCCCGCTAGTGCCTCAGCTTATAGATAGTTACGCAAATTTTGATGCGCACGCCTAATTATCCGTCTGAAAATAAAAAACAAAAGAGAAATAAAGGATCTATTTCTCATTATGCATGCTTTCAGAACTTTAATTGAAGCCGCAGATATCCATGCCGATAACTTATCGGTTTTACGGCTCTTCAAACTGCTCTGTTAACGTATGTGGAACGAGAAATAAATGTTCAGAAATTTACCTGTTAAGAAAAAGTTCTTTTTTGCCTTTGGCGCCGTTGTGGTTTTATTGCTGGCTCTGTCCGCAACCTTCTACAACAACTTTTCCAGCATTGTTAATACCAACGACTGGAACATTCATAGCTGGCGCGTCGTCGATAAAAGCCGCGCCCTGACCCAAAGCCTGGTGAATATGGAAACGGGTCTGCGCGGCTATGCGATTAACGGCAAAGAGGAGATGCTCGATCCCTGGAAGGCGGGCAAAGAAGATTTCGTTAAGTTGCTGCAGGAAGCTAAAGGCTTAACCGCGGATAACCCTGCTCAGCAGCAGCGTCTGGATAATTTACTCCGCCAGGAGCAAGCCTGGCAGGATAAATTTGTCGCTGAACTGCTGGCGCACCGCCGCGCGTTAAATGCCGGTTCGATGACGCAGATGGATTTCAATGCCGCTTTCGAAGCCAATACCGGTAAGCCGCAGATGGATCAGATGCGTAAAACCATCGATGAGATCGTCAACGGCGAAAAAAGCCTGCTCGGCGAACGGCAGCACTCTGTCGACTCCATTGAAACCCAGACCCGGCTGACGCTGTGTATCGGCGCGCTTTTGGGCTTAGGCATCGCCTCCGCATTAGGCTATGCTCTTGCCCGCTCGATTACCCTTCCCCTTGAAGAAGCGGTAAAAGCGGCTAAGGCAATTGCCGCCGGCGATCTCTCCACCACGCTGGTGGCGCGGTCAAAAGATGAGACCGGTATTTTGATCGCCACCTTTACCGCTATGCAGGAGCAGCTCAAAAAGGTGGTTTCCGATATTCAGACCGCCGCCTTCTCTATCGACAACGCCTCTAAAGAGGTTGCGCTGGGCAATACCGATCTCTCTGCGCGAACGGAGCAGCAGGCCGCCTCGCTGGAAGAGACCTCAGCAAGCATGGAGCAGCTGACCGCCACCGTCCGGCAAAACGCCGCTAACGCGCAAAACGCCAGCAGCCTGGCGTCCGACGCTTCACAGGTCGCGCAGCAGGGCGGCGAGGTGGTGGAAAAAGTCGTCACGACTATGGCCGCTATTTTCGACAGCTCGAAGAGCGTGGTCGATATTATCGGCACCATTGAAAGCATCGCCTTCCAGACCAATATCCTGGCGCTCAACGCCGCGGTGGAAGCGGCTCGCGCCGGCGAGCAGGGCCGCGGTTTCGCCGTGGTGGCCAGCGAAGTGCGCGCCCTCGCCTAGCGCAGCGCGACAGCGGCGAAAGAGATTAAATCGCTGATCGAAGCCTCGAACCATCGCATAGCGGAAGGCACCGACCTGGTCGCCCAGGCGGGCAAAACCATGACCGGCATCGTCACCGCGATCGGCGACGTCTCGACGATCATGTCGGAAATCTATACCGCCTCCGGCGAGCAGGTTAACGGCATCGAGCACGTCGGCATCGCCATCACCCAGATGGATGAGGTGACCCAGCAAAACGCCGCGCTGGTGGAACAGGCCGCCGCCGCCGCCGCGTCACTGGAAGATCAGGCAGCGCAGCTCAGCCGTTCGACCGCGATCTTTAAACTCGCATAATAAAAAACCTCGCTATGGCGAGGTTTTTTATTATGCGCGGCGAAGCGCGGGGTTACCACGGCACGCTCTTCCCGAAGCGATCCAGGAAGGCCAGGCCGGGCTGACCGCGCCGGCTTTCGATGACGCTGACGATATCGGGAATCGTCTCCTCCAGGCTGTAGGCCCCCTCCTCTCCGCCCAGCGCAGTGCGGATCCAGCCTGGCGCCAGCAGCAGTAGCGCGCGAGCGGGCGCGAGTTTCGCCTGCCGCGCGGCGTAGCTGCGCATATACTGATTCAGCGCAGCCTTGGTGCCGCGATAAACCTCTCTGCCGCCCTGGTGATTGTTGCCGATACTCCCCTGTCCGGAAGACATCACGCCGATCAGTCCGTCCGCATCCACCCGGTCCTGCAGCGCCTCAATCACCCGCAGCGGCGCCAGCGCATTGGTGATCATCAGATGCGCGAACTCTTCGGTGCTGACCTCTGCAATAGTCTGGTTTTGGTCGTGGTTGGTAATGCCAGCATTGACGAACAGCGCGCTGAAGCGCTGATGCCGGAGACGATGACGCAGAGCGGCCAGCTGCGCCTCATCCGTGATATCCAGCTGTTCGGTGGTTAGCGCCTGCCCATAGCGCAGCGCCAGGCTCGCCAGCGCTGGCGCGGCCGCGCGCACTGTGGCGGTGACCCGCCAGCCGCGCCGGAGCAGCGCTTCGGCCATAGCCAGTCCGATGCCGCGCGAGGCGCCGATCAGTAAAAAATGGGGCGATGTGGTCTCTTCGTTGTTAAGGGTCATGGCGATCTCCACGGGGAATTCAGGGATCTCCACCCTAATCGGCAGCAAACCATTACACCAGACGCGCTACGTGCAACAATAGTTTGCATCGCACGCAACCAACCTTATCCCTATGCCTGATATCGATCTGAATCTGCTGACCGCGCTGGATGCCCTGCTGACAGAGTGCAGCGTGACCGGCGCGGCGCGGCGGATGGGCCTCAGCGTCTCCGCCATGAGCCGCGCCCTGACCCGCCTGCGGGCGGCAACCGGCGACCCGCTGCTGGTGCAGGCCGGCCGCCAGATGGTGCCGACGCCCTACGCCGCTGAGCTGGCCGGGCGCGTCGCCCATATCGCCCGCAGCGCGCAGGCGATCCTACAGCCGCCAGCCGATCGGCTAAACCTCGCCAGCATTGAGCGCACCTTTCTTATTCGCGCCAATGAAAGCTTTGTCGATCTCGCCGCCGCCGCGCTGGCGTCGGAGCTGCAGCAACAAGCGCCGCTGACCCAGCTGGTGTTCGTCGCCAAACGTGACAAAGCGCCGCACGCCTTGCGCAGCGGTGAAATCGACCTGGAGATCGGCGTGCTCGGCACGGATGCGCCTGAGCTGAAGCTGAGAACGCTCTTCAGCGATCGTTTTGTCGGCATCTGCCGCCGCGATCACCCGCTATTGCAGGCGCCAGGCGTGACGGCGGAACGCTACGCCAGCTACCCACACGTTGTGGTTTCGCGCCACAATAAACAGTGGGGCCCAGTCGATGTCGCGCTCGCCTCGCTGGGTTGGCAGCGGCGCGTGAGCGTGGTGGTTCCCGCCTTTGCCAACGCGCTCCCGCTGGTTCGCGCCTCCGATATGCTCGGTCTGGTGACGCTCTCCTCGCTCAACGGCGTCGCGTCCGGCATGGCGGCAGGCGATGTGGTCCCCTTTGAGCTGCCCGTCGTCACGCCCGCCATTAGCATCGCCGCTATCTGGCATCCCCGACTTCAGGCGGATCCGCTGCACCGCTGGCTGCGGGAGACGCTTATCGCGGTGTGTCGGCGAGAACAGGCGTCCTGGCGCTATCGCTAGCGCAGCGGCAGGCTGGCGCGCGGTACGGGATTGGGCGAGCGGCCCTCGGCGGCCACCCGATTTACAGGTATAATCAGAAAAATTTTTCAACGGGCTTAGAAACAACGATGACGAAACTTACCTTACAAGAGCAGATGCTCAAAGCTGGCCTGGTCAGCAGCAAGAAAATGGACAAGGTGCAGAGAACCGCCAAAAAATCGCGCGTTCAGGCGCGTGAGGCGCGACAGGCAGTGGAAGAGAATAAAAAAGCGCAACAGGAGCGCGATAAGCTGCTTAACGAACAGCAAAAGCAGGCGGTGTTGTCGCGCGAGTATAAGGCGCAGATCAAGCAGTTGATTGAGATGAACCGCATCGACATTTCACGCGGCAATATCGGTTTTAACTTCACCGATAATAATCTGATCAAAAAAATCGAGGTAGATAAGGCGACCCAGGCGCAGCTGATTAGCGGCCGACTCGCCATTGCGCGCCTGGCGGCGGAGAACGGTGAAAGCGAGTACGCCATTATCCCCGCCAGCGTCGCCGATAAGATCGCGCAGCGCGACGCCAACAGCATCGTATTAAACAGCGCGCTCAGTCAGGAAGAGCAGGATGAAGACGATCCCTACGCCGACTTTAAGGTGCCTGACGATCTGATGTGGTAATGCCCGCCCCAACGCGCGCTGTCGAGGCAAACGTCCGCTGAAACGCAGTTAAAACGGGCTGGCATGGCGCGCGGCTATCCGCTCTCCGCTCACCGGATGGGTAAAATGCAGCTCGCTGGCGTGCAGCATCAGCCGCGGCGCGCGGTCGGCCCCCGGCAGCAGACGCCCGCCATAGAGATCGCAGCCCAAAATAGCATGCCCTATCAGCTGGCAGTGAATGCGCAGCTGATGGGTACGCCCGGTCTCCGGCGTCAGCGCGACGCGCGTTAACGGCAGCGCCACGCCGCCTTCCCCCGCCTGATAAAAGCGCTCAACGACACGATAGCGAGATCGCGCGGGCTTGCCGCTTGCGGCGCAAATCGCCATCAGCGGGAAGCGCGCCGGATCTTTGGCGATCGCCGCCTCGATCATCCCCTCATCCTCCGACACATGTCCGCACAGCAGCGCGCTGTAGCCCTTGCTCACCGTGCGCTGGCTGAACTGCTGGCAGAGCGCAGCGTTAATCGCTTTATTGCGCGCGATCACCATGAGCCCTGAGGTGCCGAAATCGAGCCGATGCACCAGAGTGCAGCCGGGAAAACGCGCCGCCAGCCGGTAGTGCACCGAATCGAGGTTAAGCGGATTTTTCCCCGAAAGGCTGAGCAGCCCGGCGGGTTTGTTGATCAGCACCAGATGGTCGTCCTGATAGAGCGTCTCTATCTGTTCCAGACACGGCGGGGCGATAAAGGTATCGACAATAGCTGACATCAGGCGGTCCGTTGAGAGATGAGCGCGGATAGTAGCGAATTTTGCCCGCGCTGGCGACGCTGGCTTCCGGCTTTAAGAAGCCCAGCTGTCTTTTCAGCGGCGTTCGCCTTAATGTGTCATGAGTCTTAGCTCATAAACTGGAATCGATGATGCGTGATTTGCCCCCTACCGCGACGCTGCGCGCGTTTGAAGTCGCGACGCGCCACACCACCTTTACCTCGGCCGCCGCAGAGCTGTGCGTAACGCAAAGCGCGGTCAGCCACCAGCTGAAGCACCTGGAAGCCGTTTGGGGCGTGCAGCTCTTTCAGCGCGGTAAAACGCTGAGCCTGACGCCCGCAGGCGCCGCCCTCGCGCCGCTGGTGCGCGAGTTTTTCAGCAAGCTGGATACGACGCTTGCCGATCTGCGCGAGCAAAAGGGGCGCGTGCGGCTGCGCGTCAGCACCACCTACTCATTCGCCCTGAAGTGGCTGCTGCCGCGCCTGCCCGATTTAGCGCGCCTGCACCCGGAGATTCTGGTAACGCTGGAGAGCACCGACAGCGCCATCAACTTCGCCAGCACCGATGCAGACGTGGCCATTCGCTTCGGTCAGGGAGATTACCCGGCGCTGCACACGGAGTTTATGTTCCGCGAGCAGCTCTTTCCGGTCGCCAGTCCGGCGCTGCTACAGCGCTTCGGCGTTCCGGAAGAGCCAGCCGAGCTGCTGCGCTACCCGCTGCTGACGCGCGACGGCGCCGATCTGGTGCCGAAATGGGACGTCTGGTTCAGACTGAATGGCATCCCGATCGATGTGCTGCACGAAAGCGTGCGCTTCGCCGACACCAATATGACAATTGAGGCCGCGCTGCTGGGCCAGGGCATCGCGCTGGCGCGCAGCGGACACGTTGAAAAAGAGCTGGCGGAAGGCTCGCTGGTGCGGCTGTTCGCCATCCCATTTCCCTCGCCCGCCGCCTATTACTTCGTCTGCCCGAAAGGGACAGAAGCCGAGCCGCATATCGTGACGTTTCGCCGCTGGCTGCTGGCGCAATCCCGCGAAGCGCAACGTAGCTATGTCTGAGACATGAGCTATTGCTCATACCGCAATGATGAGACTTCGCTTTTCATTAGGGTATGGGCTGATAGCATCACCCCATGCCCAGCTATCTTATTTTACTGACCTTATTTGCTGCCCTGCTGCATGCAGGCTGGAACGTCCTGTTGCGCGGCGGCGACGATCGGCTCTGGTCGATGAACATCATGTGCGTGGCCATCGCCGCGGTTTGCGTCCTTATCGCGCCCTTTATGCCGATGCCAGCGCGCGCCAGCTGGCCCTGGGCGCTGCTATCGGCGCTGCTGCATGTCGGCTACAACCTCTGCCTGGTGCGCAGCTATCGCAGCGGCGATCTGGGGCAGAGCTACCCGATTGCGCGCGGCTCGTCGCCGCTGATGGTGACCTGCGCGGCGGCCATCGTCGCCGGGGAGAAGATCGAGCTGCGCACGCTGATCGGCATCGCGCTGATTTCCGGCGGCATCCTGCTGCTGGCGATAAGCGGCGGCAAAGGGCGAATGCCTAATCTGCGCTATCCGCTGGCGACCGGCGCGTTTATTGCCGCCTACAGCGTGGTGGACGGTATCGGAGTGCGCCTCTCCGGCAGCGCGCTCTCCTATACGCTGTGGATGAGCGCCTGCTGGGGCGCGCTGATGCCGGCGATCTATATTGCGCTGCGCGATGCGAAAAGCCTGCTGCGCTGGCGCCCGGGCCTGCCGGTCGCGGCGGCGGGCGGGCTGGTATCGCTGCTGGCCTACGGCATTATTATTGAGGTCATGGCCTCTGCGCCGATGGGTGCGGTTTCCGCGCTGCGCGAGACCAGCGTGCTGTTTGCCGCCGTGCTGGGCTATCTGTTCCTTGGCGAGGCCTTAACGATCAGGAAAATGCTGGCGTGCGCGGTGATAGCCGCGGGCACCTTTATGATGAATTAATTCAGTCAGGAGAGCTTACCATGTCAGATCGCTTTACCACTGCGCTGCTGGGACCGGGCGCGATTGGCACCACCATCGCCGCCGCACTGCATGAAGCGGGCCGCACGCCACGTTTGTGCGGGCGCACCGCGCATCCGCAGCTTATCCTGCGTCACGATCGGGGTGAAATCGTGGTGCCTGGCCCCGTCATGACCGATCCGGCCGCTATTGAGCGCCCGGTCGATCTGCTCTTCGTGGCGGTGAAAACCACCCAGGTCGCCGACTGTGCCGACTGGCTGGCGCAACTGTGCGACAAAAACAGCGTGGTGTGCGCGCTGCAAAACGGCGTGGAGCAGCAGACGCAGCTGGAATCCTGGGTAAATGGCGCCGTCGTGCTGCCGGCGGTGGTCTGGTTTCCGGCGCAGCGCGAGCCGGATGCCTCGGTCTGGCTGCGGGCCGCGCCGCGCCTGACGCTGCCGGATCGGCCGGAGGCTCAGCGGGTGGTGGAGGCGCTGAGCGGCACGCGCTGTGCGGTAGCGCTCACAGCAGACTTTGTCTCGATCGCCTGGCGCAAGCTGCTGCAAAACGCAGTGGCGGGTCTGATGGTGCTGGCTAACCGTCGTGCCGGCATGTTTGCGCGCGCCGATATCACCGCGCTGGCGCTGGATTACCTGCGCGAGTGCCTGAGCGTCGCGCGGGCGCAGGGCGCGATCCTGAGTGATAGAGTGCCGCAGGAGATCCTTGACGTGTTTCATCAGGCGCCAGCGGATTTAGGCACCTCGATACTTGCCGACCGGCAGGCGAATCGTCCGCTGGAGTGGGAGATCCGCAACGGCGTGATACAGCGTTACGGCCGCGCGCACGGCATCGCGACGCCCATTAGCGATGTGCTGGTGCCGCTGCTGGCGGCGGGCAGCGAGGGGCCGGGTTAAGCAGAAACCAGCTGCCCGCGCGAGCGAGCCTGTGGCTTAGCGGCGGTGAATGCCGTTTGCGGGCGGCGGCCCCATATGCTGAGCCGCGCTACCTGGCGCGGGCGGCGGGCCCATATGTTGAAAAGCGCTGTCTTGCGCGGGCGGCGGCCCCATATGGTGCGAAGCGCTGGGCGCGCTGCGATGATGTTTATCAGAGGCGGGTGCATAGTGACGATGCCCACCTCCGTCAGCCATTACGCAGCCCGACACTGCGGTACATCCCATCATTATTGTCAGACTCGCGATCAATTGCTTAAACATTTTATTTCCTCTGATTTTTGATCAAGACCGATATTTTAATACTCGCCCCGTCTGAAAGAGCTGACGATAATATTGCAGCACCAATACGAATAATAAATAAACGCATTAAATAAACAGCATTTCGTTTGATAATTATTTACGTCCGGTTTTGACTTAGATCAACGCCAGTAGCTATCGCCAAATAATTAGTTAGCGAAATAAAATTGTTAGATTAATCTGTAAGGAGTATGTGTTATGCCTTTCCCTGGTGTCAGCCATTATGGCTCTCCCGCTTCAACCTACCGGTCGCCAACGACTCACGAAGCGGGATTTTTTTTGCCCATGACCTGCCATTATTGTCAGCGTTTCACCGCCGCGGTAAGGCATTTCTCCCCCGTCGCGAGCTTCACAAAAGGCAGATCAAACAGCGCATCGTTATCGCTGGTAAACATCACGGTGCCATAACGCGACTCTCCTCCTTTATAAGGCGAAAGCAGTTCAAGCTGGATACCGTTGCTCATCAACTGATGTCCCTGACTATCGAAGAGAAACAGGCACATCTTATTATTTTTTCCCGGCGTAAACGCCTGCTTCCCATTGTTATTGATCGTCACTTTGTAGGAAACCTGGTACTGCGCTTTATCCGTCACGCTGTTCCAGACGCTGCCCTGCGCATCCTTCGAAGCAAAAACGGTAATATCAGGCGTACTTTCCGATGCGATGCCGCTGCCGGTGACGAGCATAGCGGCTGAGAGAAGTATCGCTTTAGCGGTTTTAGACACGTGTTTACCTCCGTTTTTCAGAAGAAATCAGCCGCTGGGAGGCGCTGGCGCTCGCCTGTCCCTGCAGGATGATAAAGATACATTCAGTCTGCCATGCCTGAACGGCGCGCCACGGCAGGCATCGGAATGGCGATCAATTAGTGCTGAACCTCGATCTGGCTCCAGCCTTGTTTGTACATACAGTCTTTAACTAAAACCTCTCTTTGATACTGATTGGAATCGCTTACGGTATAGCTAACGTCAGATTCGTCATGTTTTTTATCATGGGATACGGACTTGCCGCTCACGACGTTATCCGGCGGCAAGTCGCGCAGCGCCTGAGCCTCGCAGGCGGTTTCAACCACTGTCTCATCGCGGTCGCTTGCCCCCTGCTTTACCCATTTATATTCTGCGCAGCTTGTCAGCAAGAGAAGCAATATCAGCAAAATCATTTTTTTCATTACTACTTTCAACCCTGATTCAATATAAAACCTGAACCTGCTGCGGCAAAACGCAACGTTATTCGCTTACGTCTCGAAAGACTCTCTTGCGAGAGGGTTTAAGGTGCGGCACTGTAAAGACGCCGCGTCATTATTCTTCTACGATCTCTTTTACATCATGCTTCTGTAGCTGGTGCATATTTCCGCTGGCATCTTCATAGGAGATCATGCCTGTTTCTTTATCAATGACGGGCTTACCTTTCGCATTAATCATATGTCCGTCATTCGTGGAAATAATATAGCGTCCCGCGCAGGCTGAAAGCGTTGACGCTGCCGCCAGCATAATTAAACTAACCGCTGCCTTTTTAATCAGCATGACCATGCTCCTTTTGTTAAACAGAATCAAAAAGTGTTAATTTCGCCTGCAATCCTGGCGCGTAAAAATTAAACCAGTCTTAAACAGCCTGCGCTGATATTTTCAGACCTGATAATTAGCTGACTTTAATCAATAAAAATGTATGGATGAGAGAAATCCGCCCGCTGAATATGTAAGGCATTAATACGCTATTAATAAATTAACATAAACGGCGCACGGGTTTGCCTCAGGCGCTGGCGCGCAAAATTAGCCGCCATGCCATCATTACCCGTTCCGTGGGCGCCTGCGGATCGGCTATTTTCTTCAGCAGCAGGTCAAAGGCCGTGCGGCCAATCTCGCGCGACGGCTGAGCGACGGTGGTGAGCGCCGGCGAAACGATTTCAGCGAGTTCGGTGCCGTCAAAACCGGCCACGGCAATATCTTGCGGAATGCGCAGACCCGCCGACTCGATGGCGGACATCGCGCCAGCCGCCAGCGTATCTGATACGGCAAACACCGCGTCGGGCCGGATGTTGCGCCTCAGCAGCGCCTGCATCGCCTGTTTGCCGGCGCTAAAGCTCAGATCGCTGGCGTAGCCGATCGCCTGCCAGCTCAAACCCCGGCTCTCCAGCTCCTGCTGATAGCCCTGCTGGCGCAGCTGGGCATATTTGTAGCTGAGATCGTGGTTAATCAGGGCGATATGACGACGGCCGCCGTCGGCCAGATGGGCGACCAGCTGGCGCGCCGCGTCGGTATCGTTGATCCCTACGCAGGAGATATCGCCAGCGTCAGCATACTCCGCGCACTGCACCCAGGGCATATCGCCGATCAGCTGCGTCAGCTCCGGCAGCCGGGTGAAGGCGTCCATGGTAATCACGCCCTCCACCATTTTCCCCGCCAGCAGCTGCAGGCTGGAGCGTGAGCGATTGATATCGGCACCGGAGTTGCACAGCAGAATGCGATAGCCGTTCTGCTCTGCCTGCGCCTCTATCCCCTTGACGATTTCCGCGCAAAACGGGTTGGAAATATCGGAAACCAGCACCAGCACCATCGAGCTGCGCGCGGTGCGAAGCTGCCGCGCCAGCAGATTAGGTTGATAGTTGCTGGCTTCAATCGCCTTTAGCACTTTATCCCGGTTGATTTCCTTGACGCTGTCGCTGTTGTTAATGACGCGAGAGACCGTGGCAACGGAGACGCCGGCCAGCTTCGCGATTTTTTGAATGGACATGGTGGGATGACTTCCTGGGTCGGTTTCTGGTCTGCTGGCTATCATAATCCCCCGCGAGACAAGACGTTAGTGCAAATCGGCCGCTGTCGTGCAGCAGCAAGGCGCGCCTGTACGCGCCGGTGAGCCAGAGCGCAACCTCACTGCCGCTGCTGCCGGTCAGGCCAGTATCACTCCGGCAGGCCAAGCGCGGCGCGCACGCTGGCGCTGCTCTGTCGGGCAGCGAAGTCATCAAAGGCATGCTCCGCCACCGGAATAATGTGGCGGCGAATAAACTCCGCGCCCTCGCGTGCGCCGGTCTCCGCCTCTTTCAGGCAGCACTCCCACTCCAGCACCGCCCAGCCATCATAGTTGTACTGCGCCAGCCTGCTGAAAATGCCCTTAAAGTCAATCTGGCCGTCGCCTGGCGAGCGAAAGCGTCCGGCGCGGTCGATCCATTTCTGATAGCCGCCGTAGACGCCGCTGCGGCCGTTCGGCAAGTACTCGGCATCTTTAACGTGAAAGGCTTTGATGCGCGCGTGATAGATATCGATAAACTGCAGGTAATCGATGTGCTGAAGGTGCAGATGGCTGGGGTCAAAGAGAATATTGCAGCGCGGATGATGATCAACCTTCTCCAGGAAGCGCTCAAAGGTCACGCCATCATGCAGATCCTCGCCGGGATGCAGCTCATAGCAGAGGTCAACGCCGTGGCGATCGTAGATGTCGAGCAGGGGCTGCCAGCGGCACGCCAGCTCGGCGAACGCCTCCTCGAACAGCTGCGGATTGTGCGGCGGCCAGGGATAGATATAGGGCCAGGCGAGCGAACCGGAGAAAGTCGCATGGGCGCGCAGCCCGAGGTTTTGCGAAGCGGCCGCCGCCAGCGCCACCTGCTCTGTCGCCCAGGCGGTGCGCGCCTCGCGCTTGCCGCGCACGCTTGCCGGCGCGAAGTTGTCGAAGGTGGCGTCGTGCGCCGGATGCACCGCTACCAGCTGTCCCTCCAGATGCGTTGAGAGTTCGCTGATGCATAGCCCCTTCTCCTGCAGCAATCCGCGCACCTCGTCGCAGTAGGTCTGGCTGCTGGCGGCACGCTGCAGATCGAATATCCCAGGATGATTGCAGGGGATCTGCAGAGCTTTATAGCCGAGCGACGCTGCCCATTGCGCCAGCCCCTCCAGCGAATTAAACGGCGCCTGCAGCCCGATAAACTGCGAAAGAAAAATGCCCGGACCTTTCAACGTTTTCAAAAATCACCTCCCATAAAAACAGCTCAGTCGCGATACTTAAAAGTGAACAGGAACAGCACAGCGATCGCCGCGGCGGCAATCGCCGGGATCCACCAGAACAGCGCCCAGCTGGCGGCGGAAACCTGGCCGGCTACCAGATGGTTATAGAGCGCGCCGGAGATTTGCGACCCCAGCAGCATGCCGATGCCGTAGGTAAACATCACGATCATGCTCTGCGCCTGCCCTTTTACTTTCTCGCCCGCGATGCGGTCGGTATAGATAAAGCCGACCACAAAGAAAAAGTCGTAACAGACGCCGTGCAGCAAGATGCCCAGCCAGATCAGGGCGCGACCCTCTTCGCCCATGCCCATGGCGAACAGCGCATAGCGTACAAACCAGGCGGCCATGCCCACCAGCAGCATGATTTTCACGCCGAGGCGACGGAACAGCAGCGGGATCACCAGCATAAAAAAGATTTCCGACATCTGACCAAACGACATCAGGGTACTGACGTTTTTCACCCCGGCGTCGGCCAGCCAGGAGGCGGTAAAGGCGTAATAGGTACCTAGCGGGACAGAGATCAGGGTGGCGCAGAGCGAAAAAATAAAAAAGTGGCGGATTTTCAGCAGCGCGAAGGCGTCAGCGCAGAAGAGATCGCGCAGGTGAAAAGGCGATCCTTTCGCCGGCGCTGGCGTATGCGGCAGCGTCAGGCTGTAGATCGCCAGCGCGACCGAGCTAATGGCCGCCAGCGTAAAGATAGCGACGCTGGAGGCTATGCCGACAACGCCGATAAAAATTCCCGCCACGATCCAGCCGATGGTGCCGAATACCCGCACCACCGGGAAACTTTTCTCGCTGCTCGCCAGGCTGTGAAAGGCGATATTGTTGGTCAGCGCCAGCGTCGGCATGTAGCACAGGGTGTAGCCGAACAGTAAGGCGATCAGCAGGCCGCCGTTTTCCGCCACCACCGCCTGCGGCACGAACCACAGAATTACCGCGCCCGCCAGATGCATCACTGCCAGCACCTTCTGCGACGGGAAGAAGCGATCCACCAGCATGCCCAGCACAAAGGGCGACAGTATCGACGCGATTGGCCCGGCGGAGAAGGCATCGCCAATCAGCAGCGACATATTGTGCTGCGTCATCACCAGCCCGAGCGTCACCGACCAGCTGCCCCAGATAAAGAACTGCAGAAACATCATCAGCGACAGCCGCGGCACCAGCATGCGCTGCGCCGCTACGGCGTTATCATTACTTTGCGTATAAGAAACCATAGCAGCCTCGCAGAGAAAAGTAATCGATTACAATTAATGCCCGCTAAAAAAGTAATCGATTACAAAACATCTTTCTCTTTAGTTGATCACATTTTGCGCAACGCGCTGACGACAAACACCATTATCAATATGGCTGTTTTGTGATCCACATTGTAGTACACATATTATTTATCGTACTACAATGACGCCACACTGATAGCTGCTTACCTCTACTTTGTACTTCAAATATGAGGCGAAACTGAGCGTTCAGGGTAAAGTAGAAGCAAACAGGCAGGCACAAGGAGCTTCTATGACCCTCAACAAAACCGACCGTATCGTGATTACGCTGGGCCAGCAGATCGTCAGCGGAAAATATCTGCCCGGCGCGCCGCTGCCGGCCGAGGCGGAGCTGTGTGACGAATTCGCCACCTCGCGCAATATCATCCGCGAGGTGTTCCGTTCGCTGACGGCGAAGCGGCTTATTGAAATAAAGCGTTATTACGGCGCCTTCGTCACGCCGCGCAATCAGTGGAACTACCTGGACTCGGACGTACTGCAGTGGGTGCTGGAAAACGACGACGATCCGCGCCTGATTGCGGCCATGAGCGAAGTGCGCAATCTGGTTGAACCGGCCATCGCCCGCTGGGCGGCGGAGCGCGCGACGTCGCAGGATCTGGCGCAGATTGAATCGGCGCTCAACGACATGATCGCCAACAACCAGGACCGGGACGCCTTTAACGAAGCGGACATTCGCTATCACGAAGCGGTGCTGCGCGCGGTGCACAACCCGGTGCTGGAACAGCTTAGCGTGGCGATCAGCTCCCTCCAGCGCGCCGTCTTCGAGCGTACCTGGCAGGGCGACGAGGCCAATATGCCGAAAACGCTAAGCGAACATAAAGCGCTGTTCGACGCCATACGGCTGCAGAACGGCGATGCGGCAGAGCAGGCGGCGTACACCATGATCGCCAGCTCGACACACAGGTTAAAGGACATTACATGAGATCTCGCTATATCGCCGTTGACTGGGGCTCCACCAATTTGCGCGCCTGGCTTTTCGACAACGAACGCTGTCAGGAAAGCAGAGAGTCAGAAGCGGGCGTCACCCGGCTGAACGGGAAGCGCCCGCAGGCGGTATTAGACGAGATCACGCAGGGGTGGCGCGACGGCGCGACGCCGGTGTTGATGGCCGGGATGGTAGGGAGCAACGTGGGCTGGAAAAGCGTGCCCTATCTGCCGCTGCCTGCCCGCTTATCAGCCATCGGCGAGCAGCTGACGCCCGTCGCCGAGAACGTCTGGATCGTGCCCGGTATGTGCGTCAGCCGCGAGGATCACCATAACGTGATGCGCGGCGAAGAGACGCAATTGCTCGGCGCCCACGCGCTGGCGCCCTCGCCCGTTTACGTGATGCCGGGCACCCACTGTAAGTGGGTGCAGATCGACAACGAACGTATTCTCGACTTTCACACCGTGATGACCGGCGAACTTCACGCGCTGCTGCTGCGCCACTCGCTACTTGGCGCCGGTTTGCCTGAACAGCAGCCGTCGCAGACAGCGTTTGACGCCGGACTGGCGCGCGGAATTGCGACACCGGCGCTGCTGGCGCAGCTCTTCGAGATCCGCGCCGCGCATATCCTCGGCAGCCTGGCCCCTGAAGAGGTCAGCGAATTTTTATCCGGTCTGCTGATTGGTGCGGAGGTCGCCACGATGCGCGAACGCTTTGGTCATCAGCCGATCGCCCTCGTCGGCGGAGAATCGCTGACCCGCCGATATCAACAGGCGCTGGCCGCCGCTGGCCAGCAGGCCAGCGTAATAGCCGGCGATACCGCCTTTCAGGCAGGCATAAGGAGCATCGTTAATGCAATGGCAAACTGAACTTCCCCTTATCGCGATTCTGCGCGGCGTCACGCCAGACGAGGTCGTGGCGCACGTCGGCGCCGTTATCGACGCGGGTTTCGATGCGGTGGAAATTCCGCTCAATTCGCCGCAGTGGGAGCTCAGCATCCCACTGATCCTTGAGGCTTACGGCGACAGGGCGTTGATAGGCGCCGGAACGGTGTTGAAAACCGAACAGGTGGACAGGCTGGCGGAGATGGGCAGCAAGCTTATCGTGACGCCGAATATTCAGCCGGCGCTAATCCGCCACGCCGTAAACCTCGGCATGATCGTCTGTCCTGGCTGCGCGACGGCCAGCGAAGCCTTTAACGCGCTGGAGGCCGGCGCGCAGGCGTTAAAAATATTCCCCTCCTCCGCGTTCGGCCCGGGCTACATCAAGGCGCTAAAAGCGGTGCTGCCCGACGACGTGCCGGTGCTGGCCGTGGGCGGCGTTACGCCGGAAAACCTGGCGCAGTGGCTTGAGGCGGGCTGCGCAGGGGCCGGGCTCGGCAGCGATCTCTATCGCGCCGGTCAGCCCGTGGAGCGAACCGCGCAGCAGGCGGCCGCATTTGTTCAGGCATACAGAGAGGCAGTGAAATGAAAATAACCCGGCTCACCACATACCGTTTACCCCCGCGCTGGATGTTTCTTAAAATCGAAACCGACGAAGGCGTCGTCGGCTGGGGAGAACCCGTTATCGAGGGACGCGCGCGCACCGTCGAAGCCGCCGTGCATGAACTCGGCGACTACCTGATTGGTCAGGATCCGGCGCGCATTAACGATCTGTGGCAGGTGATGTACCGCGCCGGTTTTTACCGCGGCGGCCCGATCATGATGAGCGCCATCGCCGGCATCGATCAGGCGCTGTGGGATATCAAAGGCAAGGTGCTGGGCGCGCCGGTATGGCAACTGATGGGCGGCCTGGTGCGGGATAAAATCAAAGCTTATAGCTGGGTGGGCGGCGATCGACCGGCGGACGTGATCGCCGGCATCCATACGTTACGCGAAATCGGCTTTGACACCTTCAAGCTTAACGGCTGCGAAGAGCTGGGCATTATCGACGACTCGCGCAAAGTCGACGCCGCGGTGAATACCGTCGCGCAAATTCGCGATGCGTTCGGCGATAAGATTGAGTTCGGCCTCGACTTTCACGGCCGCGTGAGCGCGCCGATGGCGAAGGTGTTGATTAAAGAGCTTGAACCCTACCGCCCGCTGTTTATCGAGGAGCCGGTACTGGCGGAGCAGGCGGAATATTACCCCAGGCTGGCGGCGCAAACCGCTATCCCTATCGCGGCGGGCGAACGCATGTTTTCGCGTTTTGAGTTCAAACGCGTGCTCGAGGCGGGCGGACTGGCGATTCTGCAGCCCGATCTCTCCCATGCCGGCGGCATCACCGAGTGCGTAAAAATCGCCGCGATGGCGGAAGCCTACGACGTCGCCTTCGCGCCGCACTGCCCGCTCGGCCCGATCGCCCTTGCCGCCTGTCTGCACGTCGATTTCGTCTCGCGCAACGCGGTTTTCCAGGAGCAGAGCATGGGCATTCATTACAACCAAGGCGCGGAGCTGCTCGACTTTGTGAAAAACAAAGCGGACTTCAGCATGGAAGGCGGCTTCTTTAAACCCTTAATGAAACCGGGACTCGGCGTGGAAATCGACGAGGAGCAGGTGATCGAACGCAGCAAAAACGCGCCAGACTGGCGTAATCCGTTGTGGCGCCATGCGGACGGTTCCGTCGCGGAGTGGTAAGGCGGATTATTTAACCCGGCTCCGCTCGTCGCGGATTCTCTGACAATAAATAAATAGAAAACACACCCTCTGTAAATAACAGGGCATGGTGAACGGCTTCGCCATGCCCAAAATCTGGAGACAGATTGCGATGGATATTTCCGTAAATAATGCAAAACCAGGGCGACGTCGTTATCTCACGCTGTTGATGATCTTTATTACCGTCGTGATCTGTTACGTCGACCGGGCTAATCTGGCCGTGGCTTCCGCGCATATTCAGCAGGAGTTCGGCATCACGAAAGCGGAGATGGGCTATGTCTTTTCCGCATTCGCCTGGCTTTATACCCTGTGCCAGATCCCCGGCGGCTGGTTTCTCGATCGCATTGGTTCGCGGCTGACCTATTTTATCGCCATTCTGGGCTGGTCGGTGGCGACCCTGCTGCAGGGCTTCGCCACCGGGCTGATATCGCTGATCGCCCTGCGTGCCGTAACCGGCATCTTCGAAGCGCCCGCCTTTCCCACCAATAACCGCATGGTCACCAGCTGGTTTCCGGAACAGGAGCGCGCCTCCGCGGTGGGTTTCTTCACCTCCGGGCAGTTTGTCGGCCTGGCTTTTCTGACGCCGCTGTTAATCTGGATTCAGGAGCTGCTGAGCTGGCACTGGGTCTTTATCGTCACCGGCGGTATCGGCATTATCTGGTCGCTGGTCTGGTTCAGGGTTTATCAGCCGCCGCGTCTTACCAAAGGTATCGGCAAAGCGGAGCTCGATTATATACAGCGCGGCGGCGGCCTGGTTGACGGCGATGCGCCCGCCACCCGCGAGGCGCGTCAGCCGCTGAGCAAACCCGACTGGAAGCTGGTGTTTCATCGCAAGCTGCTGGGCGTCTATCTGGGACAGTTCGCCGTGACCTCGACGCTGTGGTTTTTCCTGACCTGGTTCCCTAATTATCTGACACAGGAGAAAGGTATCACCGCGCTGAAAGCGGGCTTTATGACCACGGTGCCCTTTCTCGCCGCTTTTGTTGGCGTGCTGCTCTCCGGCTGGCTGGCGGACAGACTGGTGAAGAGAGGCTATTCGCTCGGCGCGGCGCGTAAAACGCCGATTATCTGCGGACTACTGATCTCCACCTGCATTATGGGCGCCAACTACACCAACGATCCCGTCTGGATTATGACGCTGATGGCGGTGGCCTTTTTCGGCAACGGCTTCGCCTCAATCACCTGGTCGCTGGTATCGTCGCTGGCGCCGATGCGTCTGATTGGCCTGACCGGCGGCGTGTTCAATTTCGTCGGCGGGCTGGGCGGCATAACCGTTCCGCTGGTGATTGGCTATCTGGCGCAGGATTACGGCTTTGGCCCGGCCCTGATCTATATCGCGGCGGTGGCCTTGATCGGCGCGCTCTCCTATATCCTGCTGGTAGGCGAGGTAAAACGCATCGCCGGGCCTGAAGAAAGCCGCAACGGTCTGCGTCCGCTGGAGACCCCTCAGTCAAAATAGGGTTTGAGCAGCGCCTCCGTCCAGTGCATAAAGGCTCTGACGCGTTGCGACAGGCTTCGGCGGTGCGCCACCACGAAAAAGGCGTTCAGCGGCGCGGGACGCAGATCGGGCAGCACCTCCACCAGCGCGCCGGCGGCGAGATGCGGCGCCAGCGCGGAGTAGCCCGCCTGGATGAGTCCCATCCCCGCCAGCCCGGCCTCGTGATAAGTCTGCACGCTGTTCACCTTCATCATGCCCGGCAGCATCAGCGTTTTATAGCCGTCGCCCGACGGATATTCCCATCCGTCGGGTTTCGCGCCGAAATGTCTCACGTAGTGCACCATGCTGTGTTGCTGAGTGACCAGCTCCTCGAGAGTGTGCGGCGTGCCGTAACGGGCGAGATAGGCCGGGCTTGCGGCATTGATCATGCGCAGCTTGCCTAAGGGCCGGGCAATCAGCGTCTCATCCGCGACGGGGCCAAGACGGATCACGCAGTCAAACCCCTCCTGCACCAGGTCGACGCGGCGATCGGTGCTGGAAAGCTCAATCTCCAGCGCCGGATGCGCCGCCATCAGCTGCGGCAAGGCCGGTATCACCACCGACTGCGCCAGCACGGTGGGCATATCGACGCGCAGCCGCCCACGCAGCGGCGCGCCCTGATTCGCGAACATCGACTGCAACTCTTCCGCCTCCGCCAGCAGGTCCCGCGCGCGGGAATAAAAGGCGCGGCCATCCTCGGTGAGCTGCACGCTGCGCGTGGTGCGGTGCAGCAGCGTGGCGCCGACCTCCGCCTCCAGTTCGCGTATCACCGCCGATACGCGTCCTTTCTGCATACCCAGGCTTTCCGCCGCGCGGGTAAAGCTTGTCATCTCCGCCACGCGCGCAAACACCATTAGCGCATCAAGATTCTTCATTGTTCACTTTTCCGGTAACAGCGCGTTCTTATTTCGACTGTTTATGCGCAGTTTAATAGTCAATAGAGTGGTTTTACACCCTGCTTTTAAACTCTGTTCATCAATGAAGGTACTTATCATGACGGCAAAAGGTTATTTAATCGCTCACGTCACCGTATCGGACGCCGCGGCCTACGCGGAATACGCCAGCGCAGCCGGCGAGGCGATGCGGGAATTCAGCCCGGAAATCGTCGCCTGGTCCGGACAATATGAAAATCTGGAAGGCGAGGTGCATGAGCGGCACGTGATTTTCGCATTCGCCTCTTTTGCCGAGGCGAAGCGCTTCTATGAAAGCCCGGCCTATCAGGCCGCACGAAAGCTGCGCGCAGGCGCGGCCACCGGCACCTTTGTGCTGGTCGAAGGCAGCGTCTGACGTCGTGCTGAAAAGCGGCCGCCTCGCTGGCGGCCGTGTCAGCTCGCTGAAGGATGCCTGTCGGACCAGCGCCTCGCCCTGATACGTGCTTCCGCCTGCATCACCAGGCTGAGCGCCGCCGGCAGCACCGTGAGCGTAACCAGCGTCGCTGCAATCAGCCCGCCGATAATCGCCAGCGCCATCGGGCCCCAGAAAATCTGATGCGAAACCGGGATCATGCCCAGAATGGCTGCGCTGGCGGTCAGCAGCACGGGACGCGCGCGGTGCAGGGCGGCGGCGGCAATAGCCTCGTTACAGGGGCGTCCCGCGCTTAGCTGGCTCTCCGCTTCGGTGATGAGTATCACCGCATTGCGGATAATCATGCCTGCCAGCGCGATAATGCCCAGCAGCGCCACAAACCCCATCGGCGTGCCGGTCGGCAGCATCGCCAGGACGATGCCCGGCAGGGCAAAAGGCGCCATCAGCAGCGCAAGCAGCATGCGGGAGAAGCGCTGAAGCTGGATCATCAGCAGCGTCAGCATGCAAAGCAGCGTGACCGGCAGCACGGCGAAAACCGATCCGTTGCCCTTGTTCGACTCGGCTACGGCACCCTCTTCGCTGATGCTGTAGCCTGGCGGCAGGCTGGCTCTGAATCTGTCGAGGATCGGGCCCAGGCCGGCCGACACCGCTTCGGCGCGCAGGCCGGGCGGCAGGTCGGTCTGCACGGTGATAAACGGCAGACGCTGGCGACGCCAGATTACCGGATCCTCCAGCGCCCACTGCGGCGTAGCGACCTGCGCCAGTGGGATTTTCACGCCCGTCAGCGCCGTTATCATCAGTGCCTGGAGGCTGCTGAGATCGTTTCTCTCCGCCGCGTTGCCCTGCAACACCACGTCAACCAGCCGGCCATTATCGCGCACGCGAGTAATGGTCGCGCCAGACCAGATGGTGTTGAGATAGCTGGCGATCTGCTCTGAGGAGAGCCCTACCGCGCGCGCGGCCGTCTGGTTAACCTTCAGGGTCACCACCCGCTCAGGCTCGCCTGCCGTCTGATTTACCTCACGCGTCAGAGAGGAGCGGCCGAGCGCGGCGGCAAGCCGTTCCGCCAGCGCCTGAACGCGTCCGTCATCCGGCCCGCTGACGCGATAACGCACCGGCCAGCCGACCGGCGGCCCCAGCTCAAGGGGCGACACGCGGGTAGTGATATCGCTGAATTCCCGGGCGAGCAGCGCGGCGAGATAGCGCTGAAGCCGCGCCCGTGCCGCCAGGTCTTTCGCCACCACCACCAGCTGGGCGGTGTTTTCATCCTCCAGCAGAACATCCATCGGCAGATAAAAGCGCACCGCCCC
Organism: Pantoea sp. NGS-ED-1003; assembly: GCF_000738765.1. NCBI lineage: Bacteria > Pseudomonadati > Pseudomonadota > Gammaproteobacteria > Enterobacterales > Erwiniaceae > Pantoea > Pantoea sp. NGS-ED-1003. The sequence continues at coordinate 260,802 of NZ_JPQA01000001.1, read as the reverse complement.
GCTTCCGACGTAAGCGGAGTAGCGATCGATATCGCGGCTGGCCGACAGCGCGCGCTCCAGCCGCTGGGTCTGACGCAGCGTCGCCGCCTGCGAGGCGTTCGCCGGCAGCGCCAGGCTGACCAGCAGTTCAGGCCGATCAGAGGCCGGAAAAAATTCGCCCTGCATAAAAGTGGCGCCCACGCCCGCCAGCAACAACGCGGCGAGAGCGAGAGCAAGGGTGATAAGCCGATGCCGGAGAATGCGCTCAAGCAGACGACGATAGCGCGCGCTCAGCCCGCGATGGCCTGACGCCTGCGGCGGCAGTCGGGCCGGCAGCAGCCAGCTGCCGGTCAACGGCGAGAAGAGCACCGCCACGATCCACGAACAGATCAGCGCGATAAGCACCACCGCAAACAGGGTGTAGCAGTATTCGCCGGCGCTCGAGGCTGCAAAGCCAACCGGAATGAAACCCGCGATAGTGACCAGCGTGCCGGTCAGCATCGGCCAGGCCGTCGCGCTAAAGGTCCCGATCGCAGCGTCGGCGCGCGACTCGCCCGCTTCGAGGCGCGCCACCATGGTTTCCACCGCGATCATGGCGTCATCGACCAGCAGACCCAGCGCGATAATCAGCGCGCCGAGCGAGATGCGCTGCAGTCCGATACCGGCCAGATGCATACAGGCAAAGGTCATTGCCAGCACCAGTGGAATGGCAGCCGCTACCACCAGGCCGGCCCGCATTCCCAGCGAAACAAAGGAGACGGCCAGCACGATAAGCACCGCTTCGGCGAGCACGCGGAGAAATCCGCTAACCGCCTGTTTCACCACCGCCGACTGATCGGCAACCTGGGTCATCTCTATGCCGTGCGGCAGCTGCGCGCCCTCCTGACGCATGCGCGCGCGCAGCGCCTGGCCGAACGCCAGCATGTTTCCGGTGGGCGCCATGGAAATGGCCAGGCCGATTGCCGGCTGGCCGTTGATGCGAAACAGCGGAGCCGGAGGCTCCGCCACCCGGCGCGTCACCGTGGCGATATCGGTAAGCGGCACATAGCGCCCGTTGAGGCGCAGCGTCACCGCGCGCAGGCTCGCTTCATCGCGGAAGGCGCCGCTGACGCGCAGGGCGATATTATCTTCCGCTGTGCGCACCGTCCCTGCTGGCGCCACCACATTCTGCGCGCGCAGGGCGTCCGCAACCTGCTGTAGATCCAGCCCCATTGATGCGAGCTGGCGCGGTGAAAAGGCGATCACCAGCTGTTCCTGCTGCTCGCCCAGCAGCTGCACTTTGCCTGTGTCGGGCAGGCTCATCAGGTCGCGGCGGATCGCCTCGACGCGGTCGCGCACTTCTCGCAGGCTAAAGCCGTCGCTGGTGAAGCCGTAAATTGTGCCGAACGTATCCTCGAACTCATCGTTGACGGCGGGACCCTGCACGCCCTGCGGTAACGCGGGCGCGACGTCCTGCATCGCTTTTCGTACCTGATACCAGATATCGGCAACCCGCGCCGGCGGCGTCTCATCGCGCAGATTAACGAAGATCACGCTGCGTCCGGCGCGCGTTTCGCTCTGAACGTAGTCGAGCATGGGGATCGCCTGCAGCTTTTTCTCTAGCGGATCGGTGAGCAGATGAACCGTGTCGTCAAGCGTCGCGCCGGGCCACTGTGCGGAGACCACCGCCGTTTTAATGGTAAAGGCGGGATCTTCGTTGCGCGCAAGCTGCTGGTAGCTGACGACGCCGGCGGCCACGATCAGCAGCATCAGAAACGCCACCAGCTGCTGGCGGCGCAGCGCCCAGGCGGAAAGATTGAAGGCGGGCGTCATAAAGATATTCCTTCTGTCTGCGTCACCCGCTCGCCGTCGCGCAGGGTTCTGACTCCAGCCGTCACGACTCGCTCGCCCGGCGCAATGCCAGCGCGAATCAGCACCGACTCAGACGCATAGCCGGCGATGCGCACGGCGCGACGGCGGACCAGGCTGCGAAGCGGATCCAGCACGAACACCGCCGGCTCTCCCGCCAGCCGCGTCAGCGCGGCGGCCGGCAGCCTTATCAGCGGCTCGCCCTCACCTGCTGGCAGCGCGATCGTGGCGCTTGCGCCCAGTACCATGTCCGACGGCGGGTTATCCAGCGTGACGCGTACCCGCCAGCTGCGCGTTTGGGCATCGGCCTGCGGACTGACATCGCGCAAATGGCCGGTGGTAACGACGGCAGGATTACGCAGCAGCGCGACCTGAAAAACCGCGCCGGGCCGTCGGGAAACGCTGTCGGGCGCGGCGACGTCAAATACCACGTCCCGACGGCTACCGAAGGCGACGCTATAAACCGCCTCTCCGGCGCTGATGACCTGACCTGCCGAGGCGCTGACGCCGATCACTATTCCATCATCGGGCGCGGTCAGCGCGCGCCAGCGTAGGTTTCCCTGCGCATTTTTTAGCGCCGCCTCGCTGCTCTGCAGCCGCGACAGCGCGGCCTGCCAGTCCGCCGCAGCGGTATCGAGCTGCGCCCGCGCAACGGCGCCGGACGGCATCAGCAGCCGCATGCGATGCAGCGTAAGCGCGGCGACTTTTTCGGCTGCGCGGCTGCTGTCGAGGTCCGCCTGCGCGCGGGTCATCTGGCTAAGGGCCAGCGGGCTGTCGAGCGTGGCCAGGGGGTCGCCGCGCCGAAATCGCGCGCCCGGTTCAGCGCTGCGCGTCAGGATCCTGCCCTCAAGCCTGAAGCTCAGCGTGGTCTCATCGTGAGCGCGTATGTCGCCGGTCAGGAGAGGCGCCGTGACGGCGGCAGGCGCGACCGTCACGCATTTAACCGGGCGCGGGGGCGGCGGCGCGCTGGCTGGCCGCTGCCGATCGCAGCCGGTCAGCATGGCGACCATCAGCATCAGGCCCGGCAGCAGCGGCGGCAGCCAGTTGAGATGGCGGGTAACGAGCAAATGCCCGGCGCCCTGCTCGATCAGGGCGGTAAGTTCATCAGACATGGCGCAGTTCCTTAGTAACGTTTGCGCCATTACACCGCTTAATTATCGAGATTCTTGCGGTGAACCATCAAGAGTGTGTCAAGAGACGTTCGGGCAGCAGAATGCGCATCCGCAGCCCGCCTTCAGGCGGAAGCGACGCCGCGATGGCGCCGCCGTGCGCCTGGCAGATCGCCTGTGCGATAGAGAGGCCCAGCCCGCTGCCTCCGGAGTGACGCGCCCGCGACGCCTCGCCGCGCGTAAAGCGCTCAAACATGATCGGCAAAAAGGCGGGCGGCACGCCGGGGCCGCTATCCTGAACGCTGATTTCATATCCCTCATCGCAGCGGCGGGCGCTGAGCATTATCCTGCCGCCGGAGCCAGCATAGCGCAGCGCATTTTCCAGCAGGATGGTCAATACCTGTCCCAGCCGAAACGGATCGATATTCAGCATCGCGTTCTCCGTTACCCCCGTCTCCGCGCGCATGCCCGCCGCATCAAGCTGCGGCCTAATCCACAGCAGGCGCTCGCGCAGCAGATCTGCTGGATTACAGGGTTTCGTGTCCAGGCTGAGCTGCCCCGCATCGGCCAGCGAAAGCAGATGCAACTCATCAATCAGCCTGCGCAGACAGCTTAACTGCTCCATAATCAGCCCATGCTGCCGTCGATCCGCCGTGAATACGCCGTCGATCAGCGCCTGCAGCCGCACCATCGCCGCCGTCAGAGGCGAGCGCAGCTCATGCGCCATAGCGACGTGAGAGGCGCGCAGCTCTTTGTCATAGCGCGCCAGCTGTCGCGTCATGGCGTTAAAGTTCTGCGCCAGATGCGCCAGCTCCGCCGGCGCGCCCGGCGTGAGCGCGGCCTGCGCGCCGAAATCCCCCTCCGTTACGCTCTCCGCGGCGCGTCTGAGCTGGCTGAACTGCGCCGAAAGCGGCCGGGCGTGACGCAGGCCAAAATAGGCGATAAACGGAATGGTCACCAGCACCAGAATGCCGACGGTGATCCAGTCGGCCGAGGCGATAGAGGGATCGGAATAGCGAATGCCCCACCAGCTATCGACAATCTGGTGAAAGCGAGCGGGATCGATTTGCGGATTCTCACGCAGGATCAAAAAGGTTTTCAGCACATCAGGCGGCATATGCCAGGTGATCCAGAGATACTGCGCCGTGAAGCGCAGCCACATGCACAGCGCGATGAGCACCACGGTGCCGATCGCCAGGGTGAGAATGCGTACGCAGAGCCAGCGCCACAGGGTTTGCGGATACGTTTTTTTCATGGCTGCCGGAACCGGTAGCCGATGCCGCGCACGTTCAGCAGCACCTCCGCGATGCCCGCCGCCTCCAGCTTGCGCCGCAGGTTATAGATGTGCGTATCCACGACGCGCTCCAGCGCGTCGCTTTCGGGCAGGCACTGCTCAAGCAGATACTGGCGGCTCAGCGCGCGCACCGGCGCGCGCATCAGGGTGGCCAGCAAGGAAAATTCTGTCGGGGTGATATCGAGGCTGGCCACGCCCTCTCCTCGCTCCACCGTCACCGTCATGGCCGCGGTATTGACCTCCAGCGCGCCCCATCGCAGCACCTCTTCCGCTGGCGGCTTAGGGTGGCTGCGTCGTAATACCGCCTGCACGCGCGCCACCACCTCGCCGGGATGATAAGGCTTGACCACGTAGTCATCCGCTCCGTAGCGCAGCGCGCCGATGCGATCCGGCGTATCGCCCATCGCCGTGACCATAATAACCGGCACATCGCTGCCGCGTCGGATCTTTGCCAGCACCTCTGTGCCGTTCAGGCCAGGCAGCATAACGTCGAGCAGCACCAGATCGGGCCGCCAGCGCTCGGCCTGCTCCAGCCCGGACACGCCGTCCGCCGCCACTCTGACCAGATAGTTTTCCCGGCGCAGATAGGCTTCCAGCACCTCCGCCACGCTGGCGTCGTCTTCGATAATCAGAATCTTTTTGTTCTGCATGGCTCACCTTGACACTTTCTTCATAAATCCCTGGCCGTTTATTGACACGTCCGCCGGATAGTTGCGGCTGGCGGTACGATCGCCCGTCACAGGGCGGAGAAAACGGATGACGAGGAGAGATGATGATAACCAGAAATACGACGCTGTACATGGCCGGACTGGCACTGCTCGCCAGCGCCGCGGCGGCGCGCGCTGATGACGGCGAGACGCAGGACGGCGTCATGGTCGGCCTGGGCGCGCAGTCTGCCCCGCGCTACAGCGGCTCCGATAAGATGCGGCTGCAGCCGGTGCCGATTTTTCAGGCAAGGCGCGGCGCTTTTTTTGCCGATGCCCAGAAAGGCGTCGGCTACGATCTGCAGAGCGACGGCGGCTTCTACCTTGAGCATACGCTGGGCTACAGCCTGGGCCGCGCCGATAAAGACGCCGACTGGCGCGACGGCGCCGACAGGCTCAAAGGTATGGGCAACATCGACGCCAGCGTCAATACTGCGCTGGCGCTGGGCTGGCAGGTCACGCCCTGGCTTAGCGCTGAGGGCAAGGCGGTGCTGCCGCTCAGCGACGATCAAGGGGTCAATTATCAGGCGTCGCTGACGCTGGTGCCGCTGCAATCCACGCGCGATACCCTGGCGCTGCAGTCGGCGGCGCTGTTCGGCGATGCGCGCTATATGAACAGCTGGTATGGCGTCAGCGCCGCGCAAAGCCGCCGCGCCGGTTTTGAACGCTATCGCGCGCCCGGCGGATTTTATGGGGTGCAAACCACGCTCAGCTGGAGTCATCAGTTTGATGCCAACTGGGGAAGCCTGGCCAGCGCAGGCTACAGCTGGCTCGGCGATCGTGCGGCGGAGAGTCCGGTGGTTTTCCGCCGCGGCGAAGGCGTGGGCACGATCGCCATCACCTACAGCTTTTGACGATGTATTCAACAAAGGACCTGCTCACGCTTGTCGCCGTCTATTTAGCGTGCGTAGCGATCTATCTGCTAGCCTGGGCGATCTATCTCTTTTGATATCGCAGCAGACGCTGGCTGAAGCCTCAAAAGGGAATCTCTCTATGTTGCCAGAACAGCAGATGTACGCCGACCTTGCGCGCTGGATAGGGGAAAATGTTGCTCATCGCCTCCTCCTTCGGGATATTGCCGCCCGGTTTGGCTATTCGCAGTGGTATTTAAACCGGCGCTTTCTTCTTTATCACGGCATCAGCCTCGGCGCGTTTATTCGTCTGGAACGCATGAAAGCGATCGCCAGCGAACTGATAACCAGCGATCGCCGTATTGCCGATATTGCCGTCAGCTATCAGTTTGAGTCGCAGCAGACGCTTACCCGGGCGTTTAGCCGTCAATACGGCATGCCTCCCGGCCTGTACCGGCGCACGATGCGGGCGGCGCGCCTGCGGCAAGATTAGCAGGCGATGTCTGCTAGTAGCGGATGCGTCCGTTTGGCGCCGTAACGTAGAGGCTGTGCTCCGGCGAGGCCTGGCGGTCATTGCCCTCCGCCTCGTTCAGGCTGGCGAGCAGGCTGTCGGCCCACCAGTGGCAGTCGAGGCGCCGGATGCCTTTCATCAGTCTGGCGTGCCGGTTCTGACGCTCTTTTGGCGGCAGCCGCAGCGCGGTATGGATAGCGTCGGCAATGGCGTCGGGATCGTATGGATTGACGACAATCGCGCCGTCCATGTGCTCCGAGGCGCCCGCGAACTGCGACAGAATCAGCACGCCGGGATTGGCGCGGTCCTGCAGCGCCACATACATTTTCGCCATCAGGCTCATGCCGGCCATCAGCGGCGTCACCAGCGCGACGCGCGATGCACGGTAGATGCCCGCCTGCTCTTCCCGGCTGTAGGCGTGCGTCAGACAGCTAACTGGATACCAGCCTAGCATGCCGTGCGCGCCGTTCATTTCGCCGCACCGGCTTTCCAGATCCTGAGCGACCTCTCTGACCCGCGGAAGATGCCCGGCGGCCTTTGAGGCGAGCTGCAGCAGGCGAATCGATCCTTCATGCTCGGGATGGGCGCGCAGCAGCACCTCCATGGCGCTGAGGCGATACGGCAGCCCGGCGCTGCTATCCAGATGGCCGCCGCTAAGCACGGTATGTTCCGGCAGCGTGTCGCGGCACTGCTGCTCCATCAGGCGACAGCTGTTGCTCTCTTTTAGATATTCCACATCCTCCAGGTCGATCCCCACCGGAAAGACGCCGGTCGTAATGATGCGGCCATGGACGCGTACGCGAGTGGCGCTAAGACGCTCGGTGCGGTATTCGCTTTCGATCCACAGCAGGAAGTTATTCATGTCCTGAAGGGTCTGAAAGCCGATCAGATCGCTGCACAGCAGCGACTCGGCCAGCCACTGCCAGTCTGGAATCGCCTCGAATCCCTGTCCCGCAGGAAACGGCTGATGAAAGAAAAATGCGATGCGGTTGAGCAGCCCCGCCTCGCGCAGCAGTTTTATGCAGGGAATCAGATGATAGTCCTGAATCCAGAGCCGATCGTCCGGCATCGCATACTCCGCGATCGCCCGGGCGTAGGCTTCGTTGATTTTCTGGTAGTGATGCCGGCTGTGGTGGGTAAAGCGCGCCAGATCGGGGCGCTGATGAAAAACGGGCCACAGCCCCTGATGCACGTAGCCGTGGTAGCCGGCATCCGACTCTTCCTGCGTCAGCGGAAACGTCAGGGTGTCGAACTTATTTCCGTGGCGGAATGAAAGCGTGCGCAGCGTGTCGGGCGCGATCGCTTCGCATTTCCCGTTCCAGCTAACCCATAGTCCGCCGCGGCGCGACAGGATAGTTTCATACAGCGCCGAGAGCGTGGCGTGCTGAGAGTAGTTATGTGAAACCAGAATTAAGCCTGACATGGAAGGATCCTGTAGTGCCTCCAGATTATTACCGGACGGCGAGCGTGAACTGGACAGATTAAAGGGAAGCGCGGACAGGTCAGGTTGAGGTATGTCATCAGGTTGATTCTCCTTAAGCAGGTGCTGCAGGAGATTCAACCATGGGGCGTATAAAAATTTTGTATTAATGGGACGCGCGCAAATAAAAATGGAGTAAAGGCGTCGCCCTGTTTACTGGGCGGGGATGCGGGCAATCACCTTGATTTCAAAATCGAAGCCTGCCAGCCAGTTGACGCCAACGGCCGTCCAGTTCGGGTAAGGCGGTTCGGGGAATACGGCGTGTTTGACCTGCATAATGGTCGGGAACTGCTTTTCCGGATCGGTATGAAAGGTAGTGACGTCAATCAGATCGTTAAAGGTACATCCGGCGGCGGCCAGCGTCGCCCGGAGGTTGTCGAAAGCAAGCGCTACCTGCGCGGCGAAATCGGGCTCCGGCGTTCCGTCGGCGCGACTGCCGACCTGGCCTGAGACAAACAGCAAATCGCCGGAGCGGATGGCGGCGGAATAGCCATGCTCTTCATAGAGCGCGTGGCGGTTAGCCGGGAAAACGGGTTGAGGCTGGTTCATGGTATTTCCTTCTGTGAGGTCATGAAGCGGGATGCGCAGCCGGCATAAAACATTTAATATACGCGGCGTATGTCACATTAATCACACATACGCGCCGTATGTCAACTCAGATACGCTACGTATGTGAAAAGGAGTCGCTATGGCTGTGAAACGCCGCGCCGAAACCATGGAGGCAAACCGCGCCAGGCTGATTGCCGCCGCGCGAAAAGCTTTTGCGGAAAAGGGCTTTGCCGCCGCATCGATGGATGAGCTGACCGCCAGCGTTAATCTGACGCGCGGCGCGCTGTACCATAATTTCGGCGATAAAAAGGGGTTACTGGCCGCCGTCGTCACCCAGATAGATAGCGAGATGGCGCAGCGCGCCAGGGATGCCGCGGTGGATGCTGGAGATGAGTGGGAAAAGCTGCTGGCGGAAGGGGTCGCCTACATCAAGATGGCGCTGGATGAGGAAGTGCGGCGCATCGTGCTGCTGGACGGCCCCGCTTTCTTAGGCAATCCGGCCCAGTGGCCAAGCCAGAACAGCTGCCTTGAATCCACCCGCCAGCGCATTGCCGAGATGCTGGAACGCGGCGTGATTAAAACGGTAGACCCGGACGCAACCGCCTGCCTGCTGAATAGCGCTGCGCTCAATGCCGCCCAGTGGATTGCCGCCAGCGACGATCCGCAGCGAGCGCTGCCGAAAGTCGTTCAGGTGTTCACGCTGCTGGTGAACGGGTTGCGCCAGACGGCCTAGCAGCCTGCCGTGATAAAATCGCCGTTCGCACTGATCGGGATCACGGTGGAAAACAGCACCGCCGCAAAAAGGATAAGCGCCATTCCGCCCGCGACTATCGCCACTCTGCCGAGCGTGGCCGCGTAGCGCATTATCACGGGTTGGTTTGCGGCAAGCATCCACTCTCTGAAGTGATGCACCCAGGTGGCCAGGATGATAATCGACACCGCCGTGCCCAGCGACATCGCCATCACCGCCGCCACGCCCCAGCTGAACATGCCTACGGCGTTGGCAAAGACCAGAATCATCAGCGCCCCGCTACAGGGACGGATGCCGATACCGGCAATAACCCAGGCCGCATTGCGCCAGCCGCCGGTCAGATCTGCGGCGTTTGGCTGATGCTGATGTCCGCAGCCGCAGGCCGCATCATGCTGATGGCGTGACGCTCTGGCACCGAAGAGTCGCAGGCGATCGCGACCGATCGCCCGTCCGATAAGCGCGATACCAAAGCCCGCGATAAGCAATGCGCTCGCTTTTTCCATCCAGAAGCGGCTTACGCTGAGATCGCCCATAGAGAGATTCAGCGAGATGGCGAGAATAAGGACAAACAGAACCGCGACGAGGCCCTGCATCAGGCTGCCTGCCAGCGTAATCAGGCGGCTGGCGTTGAGTTTTTCCCGGTGCGTAGCCAGCCAGGTGGTAATGACAAACTTGCCGTGGCCGGGACCGACCGAATGCAGAAACCCGTAGGTAAAGCTGCCTGCTATCAGCATCAGTCCGCCTTTGATGTGATGGTCGCGCTGCAGAAGCAGGTACTGCACCAGATAGCGATGCAGTGAAATTTGCAGGGTAAGACAATACTGCACAAACTCGCCCCAGTGCCGGGCGAAAAGAGAGAGCAGCGCCACGCCCGCTAGCGCGCTAAAGCTCATTAGCATGATCAGTGAGGCGGCGCTGCGGCGATCGTTTTTCAATAGACTATCCTGGCAGGTTTATCGCACGGCGTAGCGCCGGGTACCTGAAGTTCGGTCAGGCACCATGACTGTTACGCCACTCATCGACCATTTCCTGGGTTATTTCTTTTTTATAACATACTGGCGCATAGCCGCCCTGTTTACTCCAGGCGCTTCGCCTACCGCAACTGCTGCCATTGCGCGCTGAGTTAAAGGGACACGCGCATACGCCCGGGTAAGAGGCGATGGAGTCTTCAATAATCAGCTGACGGACCTGATCGTCGGTCTGCTGCGGCGACTGCGCCGCCGAAGCCCGTATCCAGAGCAAACTGATGGCCATGACAAGCGAAACAGCGATGGTGCGTGTATCCATAATTTCCCCCTTGAGATAAGAGGGACAGACTACCCCAGCACGGCAGCTGGCAATGGTGCGAAAAAAACCCCGTTTATGCGCTTTTTTTGCGCTGAGAGAGACGGCGCTATGCCGGTCAGCTTTTACTCAGCGTGTAATTAAACACGCGGCCATTTTTGGTTTGCACGGTAAGCGTTTTGCCTGCCGTCGTATCAAGCGTTCTCGCTTCGCTGTAGTTCCACATCAGCAGCTGCTGCCCGTTGGGATAAGGCGTTTCCGTATCGGGCGGGCCGAACATCGCGATAAGCTCGGCGCGGGTGGTCGCTCCCACGCGTATTTTCTGAATGCTCGCCGTATCAAAATTTCGCCCCGTGGAGCTGGAGCAGGCTATCAGCGCCAGCATTAAAACGGCGGCCATGAAAGCTTTCACTTTTTTTTCCTGCTGTTAAAGGAAACAGTATTGTAGCGGAACTCGTCGGCCTCGGGTCGCTTTATGTTCAAAGAGCTTGTCTGGTCTCTGACGTGCAGGTTGCGCTATGCCAGACGCATGGCGCAATCTGCGGGGGAAATCCCGTTTAAGGGTCCAGCTTAATAAGCGGTTTAGCCGACCTTCCCGCTGTGCGGTAAGCCCCTATGGCGGCTTTCCACTCCTCAACGGCAAATATCTGCACGTCGTGAGTATGACTTTCAGCGAGCAGCGGCCACAGCGCTCTGAACATCTGCTGCCAGCCGTCTGTGCCCGCTGCCGCAAGATAATGCCGCACATGAAACCAGTGAATCTTCGGCAGGTGATGTTTAGCGCGGAACACCTCGCCGGAGAGAAGACCATAGCTGATAAACAGCGCGGTCAGCGGCATCAGCTCAAGGAGCGTTTCTGCCAGCCTGCCGCCGGTGGCATCGTAAACGACCCCAGCGCGCGCGGCATAATAGCCGATGGCCTCACTCTCCTGCTCCTGAACCGGCGTAATGCCGCACTGTTCAAGCTTCAGCGCATGCACTGGCGAGCGGTGAATGCCCGTCACTGAGCGCGCGCCGGCGCGGAGCGCCCACTGGCCTAGCAGCATGGCGCACTCACTCCCGGCCGCTGTCAGCAGGATATCTTTACCTGCCGGTGAAAAGTGCTCGAGCATCAGCTTTGCGGCAAGAGGGTTGATATAACCTCGCGCAGCCAGCCTGTCGTCAATATTATCGGGGACGGGAATGGCAAGCGCGGCGGGAATATCTACCTGACTCTGCCAGGTGCCTTCGCCTCGCAGAGCAAGTACCCGTCGCCCCATTAAATGACGGTATGCTGCCGGCGCGTCTGTGACCACGCCCATACCCTCGTAGCCGGCAACCTGCGGCAGCGTGATACGGTGCTGATAGGCGCCCGTCATCGGGATGAGGTCGGAAGCGTTAACCGGTGAGTAGTGCATCGTTACCCTGATCGCGTCGGCAGCAAGCTCGCCTTTTTCTCCCGCCTCCAGATGCAATACCTCTTCCGGCTGGCCGAAACGTCGGTAAGCCAGGGCTCGGTTTGTCATCTTTCCCCCTTGTCGTTCAGAACGTCCATTTACTCTCTCAGGAGAGGCATAGTGATGCTGAGCGCCTGCGTTATCAACCCTTGAACGCACCGTTGCTTACGGATAATGCAGCCGTTAAGGATTCGCTGTCCCTGCGTCCAGTCGACGCGGCTGGCGGAAACGGCAGACATCTCTGTTTGACCGCCCTAAAACAGCTTCTGCTTACCTCATAATTTCGCTTAAACATTCATAGCGCTTAATCTTCGCTTAAGAATAATCTTATAAAGTGGCCACTGTATTAGCCCAATTCGGGCTTTTCCGGAGCCTACCCTCATGCAAAATAAGATCGCAGATTCTCAATCCCTCAGCAAAGTACCTGCCGTTACTCTGGCCTTCTGGTTAACTAAAATCGCGGCAACCACGCTGGGTGAAACTGGCGGCGATGCGGTGACCATGTCGATGAATCTGGGCTACCTGACCGGTACGCTGATTTTCGCCATTATCTTTTTAGTCGCTGTCGTGGTGCAGATTAAACGTGACAGCTTTAATAAGTGGATCTACTGGTTTACCGTGGTTGCCACCACCACCGTCGGCACCACGCTGGCGGACTTTGCCGATCGCTCGCTGGGGATAGGCTATCTGGGCGGCACCCTGCTGCTGAGCACGCTGCTGGTTCTCTCGCTGTTTATCTGGCGCATTACCTGCGGCACTATCGCCGTGAATTCCGTCAACAACGGCGTGACCGAGTGCTTTTACTGGGTCACCATTATGTTCTCGCAAACCTTGGGCACGGCGTTGGGCGACTGGACCGCAGACAGTGAAGGACTGGGCTACGACGGCGGGATCCTGCTGTTTGTCGGCGCGCTGGCCGTTATCTGGGCCGCCAGCCGCTTTACCGCGCTTTCGCGTACCGCGCTGTTCTGGGCCGCCTTTATCCTGACCCGACCGCTGGGCGCGGTGGTGGGCGACTTCCTGGATAAGCCCGTCGCATCGGGCGGCCTTGCGCTGAGCCGCTATAGCGCCTCGCTGACGCTGGCGCTGATTATCATTGCGTTTCTCTGGCTGTTGCCGCAGCGTGCGGCGATGAAGACCGCGACGGCGAGTTAATAGCACAGCGCCAACGGCAGCCTGGCTGACAATATTTATCGCGATGAGATTATTTTAAAGCCGCCAGCGATGGCGGCTTTTGTATTATCTGGGGGGATGGAAAAATCGCGCGGCTCATACGCCGAGGGCGGAGCAGGCTATTATTGAACATCCGGATTATATGGCTCGCATCATTGGAGAAATTCCTCTGCCGCGCCTCCCCTCGCCTCAGTGGTGATCGGGCAATGCAGTCCGGCAGTGGGATTTCTGAGCCATAAGACAGGGGAATGAGCCCGTAACGGATGAAATGGAGGTTGAGTGAAGATCAATAGCCCTGAGAATATCGACACGTCAGAAAAGTCAGTTTTAAACCGCATGCTTATCCTGCTGTTTGCCATTACTGGCGGGATGGCGGTCGGTAATCTCTACTGGGCACAGCCGCTGCTGAATGATATCGCCCTCTCATTTGGCGCTCAGCCAGACTCAGCAAGTATGCTAATCACCTTCACCCAGTTAGGTTATGCCACTGGCATTTTGCTGCTGGTGCCGCTGGGTGACATCCGGAATCGCCGCAGGCTTATTCCTGCCATCCTGTTTCTCTCAGCGCTTTCTCTGTGTCTGACAGCGGTCGCGCCCTCTATGCCATTACTGATGGCGGCGATGGCGCTGACAGGGCTGACGACCGTTGCTGGCCAGCTTTTGACGCCGTTTGCCGGCGATCTGGCGAGCCCGCCGCAGTTAGGAAAAGTGTTGGGCACTATCATTTCCGGGATGCTTATCGGCATTCTCTTGTCCAGAACCGTCAGCGGAGTAATTGCCGATTTGCTCGGCTGGCGTGCGGTCTATTTTATCGCTGCGGGCGGCGCTTTCATCCTGGCGTTTCTGATGCTGCGTATGCTTCCAGCCGATATTCCTCGCCAGCATCTCAGTTACAGTGCATTAATGCGCTCGCTGCTGTCGGTGATAGCGGAAAGCGCCACGGTGCGTATCACCCTGCTTATCGCCGCCTGCGGCTTTCTGGTTTTCACGATGTTCTGGACCAGCCTGACGTTTCTGTTAAGTGCTGCACCCTACTCTTATACGGTCAGCCAGATCGGCCTGACGGGGCTGGCAGGACTGGCCGGCGCGCTGATGGCCAGACGGGCAGGCATTCTGCATGATCGGGGTCACTCGGTGGCGGCGACTGGCATGGCGCTGTTACTGGCCTTGGTGGCTATCGGCGTGGCCGCGTGGGGCCGCAATAGCATCTGGTTGATCATCCTGGCGATTATCCTGATCGATATCGCCGTACAGACGTTGAACGTGTTGCATCAGACACGCATCATTTCAATTAATCCGGCGATGCGTAGTCGCCTGAGCACCATCTTTGTCGTCTCTAACTTTATCGGCGCGGCGATAGGATCAGCGCTGGCGGGCATACTGTGGCACGCTGGCGGCTGGAGCGCGGTCATGATCGGCGCGGCGGGATTTCTGGCGCTGGGGATCTGGTTTATGAATCGAGATAGCCTTAAGCTCACATAACGGAGACTGTAACAGTGAAGTACGCTAACGCCGCGGTGCCTTTGCTGGCTCATAGAAACGCGGAGATCAAGATTCTGACTGAATCAAAAGGCTAATCTGTACCCCTGGTAAGAAGCGCTGCTGATTAGGCACTACGGGCAGAGAGCCATACTGCGATACAGTGAGGTACAGCTGAATTGACTCTTACTGCCCGCTTTACCACAGAAAAACCATAAGGAAAGAAGAACGCAACCTGAATTTATTACACCTTCTTGCCGCCGGTTTAATGGCGACCAAAAAGCGATCGAATCATACGGAAATATAAATGCTCTTCCTCCGGGCTTTCACAGCGTTCCAGTCTTGCCAGCAATTTACAACAGACAGATTTTCTGCTTATTACTGTTCCTGAATCTATCAGTTCATAAACAACGGTGCCCATATTGAAAGCACGAGCCTCAGCCTCGTCGCTGGCATAATGATTTCTGAAACGGTCCGCCGGTTTTCTGTTGCCGCTATTATGCATAATTACCCCGGCTTAATAGTCCAGGCGCAGCTTAAAATTGTTTTGCGCCCGAAAAAAAAAAAAAAAAATAAAAATGCTCACTACTTTTATGACACTGACAGTGTAAATACAGGGAATAGTAAATAGGTAATGTAACCAGTCGATATGATATCAACCAGATAAAAATTTACTCAATACTATTGCTTGACGTTCTCTTGCTTACCTTTCCGCCTGCTCGCCCAGCCTCGACGGCACGCTCTCTGTCATATTTGAAATTACCGCGGCTAACTTGACCACCTTTACGACCCGCATCACGGGCTCGCTCAGGGTTTTCTGCGAAATTACCTGCCCCACCACGACGCTTTTCCATATCATCACCTCAGGCTTAAAAAGATTATTTAGTCAGGATGAATGAAATATGGATTTGATATAGAAAAAATTCAACAAAAAAATACAACACCTCATCCGGTTAGCCGTTACGCTAATAATAAGCACCTCTTTATCACTCAGTATAAATAACTCATGCAACACAAAAATTTCCGCCTTTTTGTACAACATAATAGCCAGATGTACAATTTTGCAAAATGTGCCATAATGTGATTTTACTCACAATAATGGCCATCATAAAAACAGATATAATCACCTGCTCCTTTCACATATCGTTACTGAGATTTAATTCAAGCTGATGATTTTATGATAAAAAAAGCAACATCCGATTTTCATTGATAGGTTTTAGTCATAAAACTTAAATCATAAGCATACATTCATTAGCGCATTTATAGCCAGAAGTGCCATTTATTATCATGCCTCGGGATGTTCGCCTGGCATTTAAAAAGGTCGAATAACCTTTTTAACTCCAGTTACACCGGATCTAATACCCTGCCTTAATCAGCCACAGGAATGCGAACCAGAGTCTCTGACATCAGCTGGATAAGAATTATATTCTGTTGATTGCAAACGATGTTAAGCTGCTCGTATAAAGAGTGAGCTAATATGAGGATGGCTATTTATCAGGATGCATGAATATATCCTGCATGTCAGGTTAAGCTTCAACCTGCAAAATTCAGGCGAACCCAGGCAGATTGGCAGCGTTATGTTCAGAAATTTAAACCGACAGGATGCTTATATGAACCCACTGGATCCACAAATGTTTCTGTTGCTCTACTTTGTATTACCCGTGTGGCTTATCGCCGGGTTTGCTGACTGGATTTGTCACCGAGCAACGAATATTGAAACGACAACAGGATTAAAGGAGACTTATATTCATATACTTATGTTTCTGGAGATGAGTATTCCGTTGCTCTCGGCATTTTTCCTGGATGTTAACGCGCTGGTTATATTAAGTATGATTGTTCTTTTTTTCTGCCATGAGGCTACAGCTCTGTGGGATGTTAGTTATGCGGTTACAGCCAGGAAAGTCTCTCCCGTCGAGCAACACATACACAGCTTCCTTGAAATGGTTCCGCTAATGGCTCTGCTGCTGGTCATTTCAAGGCACTGGGGTCAGTTTCAGGCACTGTTTGGATTTGGTAACGAACCTGCAAGGTATGAGCTAACGCTAAGAGCAGATCCGCTACCAACGGGCTATATTGCGTTTGTCTTTATATCAATTTTTTTTCTGGAGATGCTTCCCTACTTCGAAGAATACAGACGGGCTAAAAAAGCTCGGGATAAAAAAGCGTAAACAGGCTGGTTTCTGCGATGAAAAACATGCGTTCGGCACATTGAAGGCCTCAGGTTCAGCTGACGAGCCTATGCCAACTAGCCTGTCGCGTGCTGTTTTGTTGTGTCCCAGCCCCACTTAGTGCTGAATTTTAGGCAAACGCTGACTAATGGTATCTATCTGACGTGAACGCTGTATGGTGGCCTTGCCAGCAAGTCTGGCATTCTGGATTTCCCTGTCCCCTTGAACGAATTCATGCCCGTGTAACGCGGGCTTTTTTATGGAGTCGTTACAAACGAACGACATGTTCTGATAATGGTAACGGATTACCTGCCTGACTAAAAAGCGAGTCAGTACCAGAGCATAAATATGGCATGGAAAAGCCCCCGTCCAAATCCACGCATTAAGTATCTATGACACCAGGAAAATAGTTAACCGCTACCGCTTTTGGCCGTCGCCGCGTCCTTCGACAACAAAAGCGAAAAACCGACTCTGAAATGCATTACGTACGCCGAAAAAAGCGAGCTAAATCCTGACGCCCCTCCCAGACAAAAACTGCGCAATAATAAATAATCGAAATATTTAATCGAACCTTTTGATAAAGCGCCACTTATCTCCCGAAAATTTTGTGGGGATATAATACCACTCAATATGTGAACGGCATTTAACCCATGCTTTCATACCAGGTAGTTGGTCATTAATAATTTGTAAACGCAATGCTATACAATGCAAATATATTGCCTGGCAACTTATGAAGTCAGTTTAAAAGAAAGCAAACTCAAAGCCCCGGCACGAATGCCGGGGCCTGCGGTTTAATCAGTTCTTATCTTACTGATTATTCAGACTTACGCCCGCCGCCGTGGCTGTTTTGGCCACCTTTTTTACCCGCTTCGGAAGCTTTCTCGCGGTCATTGGCGAAATTACTACCGCTGTTCTGCCCGCCTTTTTTGCCTGCTTCTGATGCTTTTTCAGGATTCTCTGCAAAATTACCTGAACCACCACGATGTTCGGCCATATTATCCTCCTGGATATATAGTGCTATTAAAAATGGCAACCAGCATAAATCAGTTATGCCAGCCGTTTTCGTGTTACGGTTTTTATTCTAGAAGAGGCGCCGCCATTTTCAAGCGAGATCAGGTAAACCAGACGGTAAATTTAAATAAGCGAGTCGAATCAAGAGGGATATTAAGCCAAACGACAAGCAGATAAACTTAAATAAAAAGCAGCCTTTTACAGAGCCCAGATAAAAAAGCAACCTGCAGACGGGATTAACAAAATTTTACGCTTATTAAAAATTAGTAAAAAATTAAAGCCGATATCCCGCTATATGCCTCTGTACTTCATTAATGTTACGCAGGCAGTACTTCCTGTAGTCTCGTCCCTTCAGATCTCACAACCCCAGCGGCAGGAGATAAGCCCCTGCCCCTTTTACTCGCTTTCCAGTATCTGCCCGCGTTGGAACGTATCGGTTCACGCTGAGACGTCGCGATAAAACGTGCTGGCATTCGCCGCCGTAATCCGTACCATACGCGGCATACTTTTGCCTGCTGGCTATGCTGAATAGCAGGATGGCGCGCCGAAGCGCTGCGCGTTATCTGCCCTCTTTTGGTTGCTGAGATATAACTTAATGCAAGAAAATCAAACGGTTGACAAGAAAGAACAGTACAACCTCAACAAACTCCAGAAGCGCCTGCGTCGCAACGTCGGCGCCGCTATCGCCGATTACAACATGATTGAAGAGGGCGACCGCATTATGGTCTGCCTGTCAGGCGGCAAAGACAGCTATACGCTGCTGGAGATCCTGCGCAATCTGCAGCAGAGCGCGCCGGTTAACTTCTCGCTGGTGGCGGTCAACCTCGACCAGAAACAGCCGGGCTTTCCGGGGCATATCCTGCCGGAATATCTGGAATCGCTGGGCGTCGAATACAAAATCGTCGAGGAAGACACCTACTCCATCGTTAAAGAGAAAATCCCGGAAGGCAAAACCACCTGCTCGCTCTGTTCGCGCCTGCGCCGCGGCATTCTCTATCGTACCGCCACCGAGCTGGGCTGCACGAAAATCGCGCTGGGCCACCATCGCGACGACATTATGCAGACGCTGTTTTTGAACATGTTCTATGGCGGGAAAATGAAAGGCATGCCGCCGAAGCTGATGAGCGACGACGGCAAGCATATCGTGATCCGTCCGCTGGCCTACTGCCGGGAAAAAGATATCGTACGCTTCTCTGAGGCGCGCAAGTTTCCGATTATTCCGTGCAACCTTTGCGGTTCGCAGCCGAACCTGCAGCGGCAGGTGATCGGCGATATGCTGCGCGACTGGGATAAGCGCTATCCAGGACGGCTCGAGACGATGTTCAGCGCGATGCAAAACGTCGTGCCGTCGCACCTGGCGGATACCGCGCTGTTCGATTTTAAAGGCATCCAGCATGGCGATGCGGTCGTAGACGGCGGCGATCTCGCCTTTGACCGCGAAACGCTGCCCGTTCAGCCTGCCGGCTGGCAGGAAGAGGACGATGCTGCACCGGCGGTACGCCTCGACGTGCTGCAGCTGCCCTGATTCGCAGCCGAACTAAAAAGGGCGCGCTGTTCAGTCAGCGCGCCCTTTTTTTACCTGTGCGGCAGCGGATCGAGGATTGGCGGATAGCCCGGTTCTGGCTGCGGATCCGGTTGCGGACTCGGCGGCGGCTGCGGTATTGGCTCGGGGATCGGGACGGGATCGGTGGGAATCGGATCGCTGGCGAAAATGGATGTCATACCCTGCTCCTCTGTGGTCGTTGTCCTTCAAGCATAGATATAACTCAGCCGCAGGGGCAAAAAAAAAGCCGGCGGATAAGGCCGGCGTATCGAATTAATATGTGCTATGCAGTAATTCTAAAAAAGGAAGTAAGACAATATGGAGCGCAACGCCCATCGCTTGACGTTGCATTCACCTGCGGAACTGAGTTTGCCGCTATTGCCCTGGAGGGGTATTGACATCGATCAGCTTTTTTTCCCTTTTTGCCTTTTGCCGCGCATTATTGCCCTTACGTTAACCTTTGCATCTGATTGATTACATTATTGTCACAGCCAGCGTCGCCGTTTCAGCCACCAGGCGACGCCGACAATCATAATCAGCAGCAGCAGACAGAACATGCTGAAGCCGAGATGCCAGTTGGCGCCCGGTATGCCGCCGAGGTTAACGCCGAACAGCCCGGTCAGAAAAGTTGTCGGCAGAAAGATCATCGCCAGCAGCGACATTGTGTAGGTGCGGCGGTTCATTGCCTCCGCCATCTGCGAGGCGACCTCATCGGCCAGCACGGCGGTGCGCGCCACGCCGGCGTCGAGATCGTCCAGCCCGCGCCCTAGCCTGTCGGAGACCTCCTGCATACGGCGACGGTCGCTGTCATCCATCCACGGCAGCTTCTCGCTGGCGAGGCGCGAATAGACGTCGCGCTGCGGCGTCATATAGCGCCGCATCACGATCAGCTGCTTGCGCAGCAGCGACAGCTCGCCGCGCGCCGGTACGCGCTGGTCCAGCAGCGCGTCCTCCAGCACGATGATTTTGTCATGCAGCTCTTCGATAAATTCGCTGGCGTGATCGGTCAGCGCGTCGCAGATATCCACCAGCCAGCTGCCGCCATCTTCCGGACCGTTGCCGTTCTGCAGATCGGTCAGCACCGCATCCACTGCATAGACCTTGCGGCGACGCGTCGACACGATCAGCTTGTCGTTGATAAAAACCCGCATCGCCACCAGCTGTTCCGGCCGGGAGTCGGCGTTGTGGTTGACGCTGCGCAGCACGATCATAAAGCCGTCGCCAAGGCGGCTGACGCGCGGCCGCATGCTGTCGCCCGCCAGCGCGTCGCGCACCGTGTCGGGGATCAGCGGCGTAGACTGCAGCCAGTCGGCGCTCTGACGATGGGTATAGTTAAGATGCAGCCAGCAGGGACGCTCGCAGTGAATAACGTCCTTATCTTCGATGGGGATCAAGCCGCCCTTGCCATCAAGCTGGCAGGCGATTATGGCGTCGGATACCTGCAACGCTTTGCCTTCAATGACGTTCACTCACTTGCCTCACTACAAAAATCAATACGATACAGTCTAGCGCGGCGCGGTTGAGTTGCAATCCTCAGGCTGTGAGCAAAGGTGTCTGCAGGCGGCCTGCCAGGCAGGCCGCGCAGGGCTTAGTGCTTTTCGATCCACAGCTCGCGGCTGTAGGCGACATCTTCAGGGTTGTTGATGGGATAGCCTTTCACCCACGGCTTGATCAGGCGTCCGTTGGTGTACTGATAGATTGGCGCGATCGGCGCCTGGTCCGCCAGAATCTGCTCCGCCTTGTTGTAGTCGCTGTTGCGCGCCTCAGCCTGGGTTTCGCCGCTCGCTCTGGCGAGCACCGCGTCGTAGTCAGCGTTGCTGAAGCGCGCGATATTGCTGCTGTTGCCGCTGGTCAGCAGGCTGAGGAAGGTAGACGGCTCATTGTAGTCGCCGACCCATGAGGCGCGGATCACGTCGAAATTGCCGCTGTTGCGGCTGTCGATATAGGTCTTCCACTCCTGATTCTGCAGCGTAACCTGAACGCCGAGGTTCTTCTTCCACATCGACGCGACGGCGATAGCGATTTTCTGATGGCTTTCCGAGGTGTTGTAGAGCAGCGTCAGGTGCAGCGGTCGGCCTGGGCCGTAGCCAGCGGCGGCCAGCAGCGCCTTCGCCTGAGCGTTAAGCTCCTGCTGGCTGTGCTGCTCGATATACGACTGCGCCGGTTTAAAGCCTGCGGTTACGTCGGGGGTAAAGCGCCAGGCGGGTTTTTCGCCAGTGCCCAGCACTTTTTCCGCGATAATGCGGCGGTCAATGCTCCATGACAGCGCCTTACGCACGCGCGCATCCGCCGTGGCGCCTTTCTGGGTGTTAAAGGCGTAGTAGTAGGTGCCGAGCTGGTCAGGCGTATAGACTTCGCCCGGCAGCGTTTTTTTCAGCTGCGCATACAGGTTTTTCGGGAACGACTCGGTGATATCGATATCGCCCGCGCGGTAGCGCTTGGTGGCGCTGGACTCTTCGTTGATAGGAATAAAGGTCACTTTGGTCAGCACCGAATGCGCGTCATCCCAGTAGGCTGGATTGCGCGTCA
The DNA here is from genome assembly GCF_000738765.1 of Pantoea sp. NGS-ED-1003. Lineage (NCBI taxonomy): Bacteria > Pseudomonadati > Pseudomonadota > Gammaproteobacteria > Enterobacterales > Erwiniaceae > Pantoea > Pantoea sp. NGS-ED-1003. Next base: position 239,103 of record NZ_JPQA01000001.1, on the reverse strand, counting down.
GCACGATCTTCTCATTCACCACGCGCGATTCCAGCTGATAGGCGCCGTTGCCCACCAGCTTGCCCGGCGCGGTCCAGCCATCGCCTGCGCTGGCGATAACGCGCTGCGGCACTGGGAGGAGCGCCACGTTGGCCGCCAGCGCCGGGAACCAGGGCACCGGACGATCCAGCGTCACTTTAAGATGCTGCGCGTCGACGGCGCTGACGCCGAGCCGATCCGCCGGCATCTCGCCTTTGGTTATCGCGCCCGCGTTGCTGATGCCCGCCAGCCCGGCGAACCAGGCGAAAGGCGAGCTGTTTTTCGGCTCGACCAGTCGCTGCCAGCTATAGACGAAATCCTGCGCCGTCACCGGCTCGCCGTTGGACCATTTCGCATTGCCGCGCAGCGTAAAGATCCAGGTTTTGTTGTCGCTGCTGCTCCAGCTTTCAGCCACGCCCGGCACGATATTGCCCTGCGCATCCTGACTGGTGAGTCCTTCGAAGAGATCGCGGATCACCTGGATTTCCGGCAGGCCGACCGCTTTCATCGGATCGAGCGAGGCGGGCTCGTCTTTGATATGGCGGATAATCTCCTGCTGGGCGGCCAGCTGCGCGCCAGCCGGCAGCTGCGCCGCCAGCGCCGGACTTGCGATGGCGGCGAGGATCAGCGCCGTCAGCGTCTTGCGAAATGTGCTTTTCATCTTCACTCCCTTACCCTAATGAAGCGCTGCGCAACGCACTGCAGGGCGCAGCATGACCCAGGCACTGTAGCGCAAATGCCTGAAGGATAAATAGCGATTTTCCGCGCGCGGCTTTTCCGCTACTTTGTCTGAACAGGGCAATAAAGGAGAAAGCCGATGACGGTGTTACACCCGCGACCACGACGCGGCAAACTTGAGATTCCGTATCAGCGCTACGGCGACAGCGTGCTGGGTGCGCCGCTGCTCTGGTTTCCCGCGCCGGCCGCCGATAGCGACAGCGGGCTGATCCTGGCGGGCACCCATGGCGATGAAAACGCCGCCGTCGCCACTCTGTCCGCCGCGATGCGCACGCTGCCGGACCGGCTGCGCCGTCATCACGTGGTGCTGGCGGTCAATCCGGACGGCTGTCAGCTGGGCCTGCGCGCCAACGCGCACGGCGTCGATCTCAACCGCAACTTTCCGGCTGCCAACTGGCAGAGCGGCGAGACGGTCTATCGCTGGAACAGCGCCGCCGAAGCGCGCGACGTGCTGCTCTCGACCGGGGAGCGGCCCGGCTCCGAGCCGGAGACCCAGGCGCTGTGCGAGCTGATCCACGGGCTGAAGCCGCGCTGGGTGGTCTCCTGGCACGAGCCGCTGGCCTGTATCGACGATCCGCGCAGCAGCGAGCTCGGCCACTGGCTGGCGCAGCAGACCGCGCTGCCGCTGGTGGGCAGCGTCGGTTACGACACGCCCGGCTCGTTCGGCAGCTGGTGCAACGACCTCGGTCTGCCCTGCATAACCGCCGAAATGCCGGCGATTTCAGTGGATGAAGCGACAGAGCGCTATCTGGAGTCGATGATCAGCCTGCTGCGCTGGCAGCGATAACCACTTTGCCGGCGCTGACCTGAATGGCGGGCTCGACATCCACCGCCAGCCAGGTCGGCCCGTCGAGATCGGCGAAGCGCGCCGCCGGCGCCAGCGGCAGCGCGGCATGAATCGCGCGCGAGGTGCAGATCATGCAGCCGAGCATTACCTCCAGTCCAAGCGCCTTCGCCTCTGCCGCCAGCGCAAGCGCTTCGGTCAGCCCGCCCGCTTTATCCAGTTTGATATTCACCATCTCATAGCGTCCCTGCAGCGCAGGCAGGCTGTCGCGGGTATGGCAGCTTTCGTCGGCGCAGATCGGCAGCGGATGGATAAAGTTCGCCAGCGCCGCATCCTGTCCGGCAGGCAGCGGCTGCTCCAGCATCGCCACCTCCAGATCCGCCAGCAGCTGGCAGCGCGCCGCCAGCCCTTCGGCCTGCCAGGACTCGTTGGCGTCGACAATCAGCGTCGCCTGCGGCACCGCCGTGCGGATCGCCACCAGCCGCTCGGTGATAAAGGAGTCGTCCAGTTTGATTTTCAGCAGCGTCGCGCCATGCTGCCAGAGCGCCCGGGCGCTGCTCGCCATCGCTTCAGGGGTATCGATGCTGACGGTCTGCGCCGTCACCACCTCTGCGGGCGCCGCAACGCCGTTCAGCGCCCAGAGATCCTGACGCTGCTGGCGGCTTTGCAGATCCCACAGCGCGCTGTCGATAGCGTTGCGCGCCGCGCCGGCCGGCATCGCCTGCTGGAGAGCGTCGCGCGTCATTCCCTGCTGCAGCGTCGGCAGGATCTCGGCGATCTGCGCCAGCACCGAGGCTTCCGTTTCGCCGTAGCGCGCATAGGGCGTCGCCTCGCCGGTGCCTTTGACGCCATTCTCTTCAATCTCTACTACCACCACTTTCGCTTCGGTGCGGCTGCCGCGGGCAATGACAAATGGGGTATGCAGCGGCCAGGACTCGGGATAGCTTTTTACCGTTCTCATACTCTCTCCATGTCATTCGATAACTGCGCGTCGTCTCGGATAATCTGCGTTTTCCGCTCGTAAGTCTTTTATAGATATGTCATAAACCTTTTTTGAAACCATACTTACCTGTAGCCAGTTATCTGACGTTTAAGGAATCGCTATGTCTCACACTGTTCATTTTCAGGGCAACCCGGTTGAGGTTGCTGGTCACTTTCCCCATGCAGGCGAGCAGGCTAAAGCCTTTTCGCTGGTGGCGAAAAATCTCTCCGACGTGTCGCTCTCTGAGTATGCAGGAAAACGCAAGGTTCTGAATATTTTTCCCAGCGTCGACACCGGCGTCTGCGCCGCCTCGGTGCGCCGCTTTAACCAGCTGGCCAGCGAGCTGACCAACACGGTGGTGCTTTGCGTCTCAGCCGATCTGCCTTTTGCGCAGTCGCGCTTTTGCGGCGCCGACAACCTGAATAACGTTGTGACGCTCTCGACGCTGCGCGGCGCGGAATTCAAACAGGATTACGGCGTGGCGATTGCTGCTGGCGCGCTGGCGGGCCTGACGGCGCGCGCGGTGGTGGTGCTGGACGAGCATGACAAGGTGCTGTACAGCCAGCTGGTCGACGAGATCACTACGGAACCCGATTACGACGCGGCGCTGGCCGTACTGAAATAGCGTAACCCCGGCGGCGATTAGCCGCCGTTTTTCTCTTCCTGCTCGCCGCGCCTCTGTCCTAATCCATACTCACGCAGCTTGTTGGCGATAGCCGTATGCGAGACGCCAAGGCGTTTCGCCAGCTTACGGGTGCTGGGATAGGAAAGATAAAGACGGGTGAGCACGGAACGCTCGAAGCGGCTGGTGATCTCGTCGAGCGTGCCCTCCATCGCCTCTTCGCCCAGCGAGGCGTCCAGCGCCTGTTCTGGCAGCACGATATCCTGCGGACGTAGCTCATGCCCCTCCAGCTGCGTCAGCGCACGATAGAGCGCGTTCTTCAGCTGGCGCACGTTGCCCGGCCAGTTGTAGCGCGTCAGCAGGCCGTTAAGCTGCGGCGAGAGGCGCGGGCGCGGAATGCCCTGCTCGTCGGCAAAGCGCGCCACAAACATCTCGGTTAGCGGCAGGATATCGAGCGGGCGCTCGCGCAGCGGCGGCAGATGCAGCGTCAGTACGTTCAGACGGTAAAAGAGATCTTCGCGGAACTCGCCGCGCTGCACCAGCTCGATCAGGTTCTTCTGCGTGGCGCAGATGACGCGCACGTCGACATGCACCTCATGCTCTTCCCCGACGCGGCGGAAAGTGCCGTCGTTGAGAAAACGCAGCAGCTTGGTCTGCATACGCGGCGACATTTCACCAATCTCGTCGAGCAGCACCGAGCCGCCGTTGGCCTGCTCGAAGAAGCCCTTTTTCCCCTCTAACGCGTTGGGATAGGCGCCGGCGGCATGGCCGAAAAGTTCGCTCTCCGCGACGTCGTCCGGCAGCGAGGCGCAGTTAAGCGCCAGGAACGGCTTTTTGCCGCGCGCGCTGCGCAGGTGGCAGGCGCGCGCCAGCATATCTTTGCCGGTGCCGGTATCGCCGACGATCAGCAGCGGCGCATCGTGCATCGCCAGCTTGCGCGCCTGATCGATCACCTGACGCATCTTCGGCGTTACGGCGATGATATGGTCGAACTCCGACTCGTCGGTCACCACCAGGTTTTGCAGCTGACGTCCCATACGGGCGGTGGATTTCAGCATCACCATCGCGCCGACCGGCTGGTCGCCCGCGCCCTCGTCGGCGGTCAGGTAGATGGGACGTGCCTCCATCAGGAAGTCGCGGCCGTCGATCACCACATGCTGCGCCTGCGCCTCGACGCGGTCGCTTTCCAGCCAGCGCTGAAAGTTGAAGCCGTTAATCAGGTTGCCCGCGCTGTGGTTGCGAATTTTTTGCTCGTCGAGGTCGAACAGGTTTTGCGCCGCCGGGTTAGCCAGCTCCACCTTGCTTTTGAGATCGATGGAAAAAACCGGCTCCGGCATGGCGACCAGCAGCGCGCTCAGGGCGCGGTGCTCCCGCTCAGAGGGCATATAGGCGACGGTGCGCACATCGGTCACGCCGGGCGTGCGGCGAATCTCCGCCATCAGGCTGCTGAACTGGTCAAATTCAAGCGCAGAGAAGTTAAGATAAATACGGCCGAGCGCCGCGATTTCAATGCCGCGTAAATCGATGTTACGGGCGACTAACAGATCGAGCAGCTCGCGCGCCAGACCGATGCGGTCCTGGCAGAAGACTTCAAGACGCATTGCGATGGCCTTAGTCAGGTGAAGAATCTGGAGATAATACGCTAACTTGCGGCAGGTCTGAAGAGGCGTGGAAGCAAAAGTTGACAGTGGTGTTCAGCCTGGGGTGCGCGCCGCGCGAGCAGCGGCGCACCAGCAGGGGAAAGCGCTTAGCCTTCGCGCTTCGCGCCGCTTTTCGGCAGCGTCTCTTTAAGCTGGCTGATAAGATCGCGGCGAAAATCGCCCAGCCGCGGCTTATCCTCCTCCAGCCAGGGGAGCGGACGGCACAGCTCCATCGCCTTGATGCCGAGCCGCGCGGTGAGCAGACCGGCGCCGATGCCCTGCGCGGCGCGCGCAGAGAGCCGGGCGGCGATATCCTGCGACATCCAGTCCATGCCGACTTCGCGCACCAGCTCAGACGCGCCGGCGAACGCCAAGTTCAGCAGCACCAGCCGGAACAGCCGCAGCCGGCTGAAATAGCCCAGTTCAATACCGTAGATGGCGGCGATGCGATTTACCAGCCGCAGGTTGCGCCAGGCGATAAACGCCATATCCACCAGCGCCAGCGGGCTGACGGCGATCATCAGCGTTGACTCCGCGGCGTGGCGGCCGATTTCGCGTCGCGCCTGGCGATCCTGCACCGGCTGCACCAGCTGCGCGTAGAGCGTGACGGTTTCGCGGTCGTTCTGGGTTTCATGCAGCGACGCGTGCCAGCGCTGCAGCGCCGGATGCGCCTGATCGAGACCCGCCTGCTGCGCCAGTTTTTCGCAGAAGGCGCGCCCTTTGCCGACGCTATGGCTGTGCAGCAGTTCGCGACCGACGTCGCGCGTTTCGGCGCGGGCGCGCAGCTTATAGAGGCGGCGCCACTCGCTGGTCAGCGCGCCGACGCCGGCAATCACAATCAAGGCGCCCGCCGCGCCGCTGCCGAGGGCAAACCAGTCGCGCGTCAGCCAGGCGTCGTGCATCCACTGCACGCTCTGCGCCGCGACGCTGGCGGCAAACAGCGCCGCGCCCACGCCGACCAGCCGGCGCCACAGGCTGCGCTTCGGCCGCAGCGCCTGCTCCACCGCCCGCTCGCCCGCGCCCTCTTCCACCACCTCGTCGGCCTGCTCGTCGACGGCGAGAAACGCCTGCCGCGCCTCGCCGTCGAACGCCTGCGCCGGACGCAGCGCAGGCTCGCGCGGGGCGTCCAGCGGACGGGCGAAATCGATACGCGGCTTGAGTTGTTCGTCGTTCATCGCAGCTTGTCTCCTAATAAAAATTCCAGCGCGGCGTCCATGCGGATATGGGGCAGCGGTCGATCGATATCGAGCGGCTGCGGCCGGAACTGTTCAAACTGAAATCCCTGCTGCTGCCAGAAGGCGTGTCCCGGCAGGCGCGGCGGCACTTCCCCTGGATAGAAGGTCAGGGCCTCGCCGTCCGCCAGCCGCTCGCCGCGCAGCGCCGGGATCTTTTCGCCGCGGTGATCCACCAGTCCGCTCTGGGTGGCCTGCACCGACGCCAGGCCGACGCAGTCCATGCTGATGCCTTCGAAGGCGGCGTTTTGCCACGCGTCCTGCACCAGCTGCTGCAGCAGCGACACCATATTGCCGTGCTGATCGGCGGTGATATGGTCCGCTTTGGTGGCGGCGAACAGCAGCTTGTCGATCACCGGCGAAAAGAGCCGGCGGAACAGGGTGCGCTGCCCGTAGTGGAAACTCTGCATCAGCTGAGTCAGCGCCAGCCGCATATCGTTAAACGCCTGCGGGCCGCTGTTCAGCGGCTGCAGGCAGTCCACCAGCACGATCTGGCGGTCGAAGCGCAAAAAGTGATTGCGGTAAAAATCCTTCACCACATGCTGACAGTAGTAGCGAAAACGCTGCTGCAGCATGGCGAAGTTGCTGCCTTTGTCAGCCTGCGCCAGCTTGCCGCGTTCCGCCTCGTCCGCCAGCGGCCAGGGGAAAAACTGCAGCGCGGGCGCGCCCGCCATCTCGCCCGGCAGCACAAAGCGCCCCGGCTGGATAAAGTGCAGCCCTTCGGCTTTGCAGCGGTGCAGATAGTCGGTCCAGGCGGCGGCGATGGCGGCCAGCCGGTTTTCGTCGGCGGGCGCAAAGGGATCGAGCGAGGCGCAGAGTTCGCGCCACGGCTGGGCCCACTGGGCGCGATCGCCCTGCAGCAGCCCGACCATCTGCCGCGACCAGTCGACATAATCCTGCGCCAGCATCGGCAGATCGAGCAGCCATTCGCCGGGATAGTCGACGATTTCCAGATAGAGCGTGGCACTCTCTTTGAAGTGACGCAGCAGCGAATCCTGCGAGCGGTAGCGCAGCGCCAGCCGCATTTCGCTGACGCCGCGCGTCGGGGTCGACCATGCGGGCGGCGTGCCGTAGAGCTGCGCCAGCCCTTCGTCGTAGGTGAAGCGCGCCGTGCCCATATCGCGCTGCGGGATGCGCTTGACGCCCAGCAGACGTTCGTCGCGCACTACGGAAAAGAGCGGCAGCCGCGCGCCGCTGTGCACGTTAAGCAGCTGGTTAACTAATGAAGTGATAAAGGCGGTTTTACCGCTGCGGCTCAGGCCGGTTACCGCCAGGCGCAGATGACGATCCGCGCCGCGGTTGAGGAGTGACAGTAGTTCAGACTTGTTTATCATCTTTTTCCCTGATGAAGCGCGCCGCCGCCCGCTTCATGACGCGCTGCAGCAACGGCTCCAGCGCCAGGGAAAGCAGAATGCGCAGCGGGCGACGCGCCACCGATTTTACCGCCCAGCCGGTCAGTCCGGCCGGTCCATAGCTCACGGCATTGATAATGATGAATTTCCCGACCGACTTCAACGCGGGGGTCGCGCGGCGGCGAAATGAGGACGTGCGTGAATATAACAAAGTATACCTCCGGTTGACGGGTATAACGGGGCCGAAGCGGCCCCGTTCAGGGAAAGTCAGAGCTGGCGAAAGCGGCTGCGCACGCTGAAGGTTTCAGAAGTGACGTAGCGTTCGATCTCGCGCACGCTGTACTCATCGCGACGCAGCGCGCTTTCCAGCCGGTCGAGCAGTTCGCCGGCGTTGGGCTTCGCCGCGCCCTCTTCGGCATCCGCCGGTTTCACGTCAAGCACGAACCCCAGAATGAAGTAGGCGCAGATGGTAATCGCGAACAGGCCGAAGAACAGCGACAGCACCACGATAACGCGCAGCAGCCGCACCGGAATATCCAGGTACTCCGCCACGCCGGCGCAGACGCCCATCAGCTTCCCTTCGTCCGGCTTGCGCCACAGCTTGCGTTTAATCATGGCTGCCTCCAGTTAGGATGCTCGGCGTCCAGAATAGACTCCAGCGCATGGATGCGGTCGCGCATACGTTCCGCATCCTGCGTCAGCTGCTGCAGGCGCTGAAGATCGCCTGCCGACAGTTCGTTGCCGCTGCGGCGATTGCTGTAGTGCAGCCATAACCAGATCGGCGCGACAAACAGCACGAATATGGTCAGCGGTATAGCGAGAAAAAGTGCGCTCATTGACTCTCCTTAATCACTCTCGCAGATCAAATAGTGTTATTCGCTACGGTTCATTTTGGCTTTCAGCGCTTCTAGCTGCTGGCTGATTTCATCATCGGCCTGCAGATCGGCGAACTGCGCGTCCAGCGATTTCGACTTGCCGAAACGCTGGCTTTCCGCTTCTGCTTCCATATGGTCGATGCGGCGCTCAAAAGATTCAAAGCGCGCCATGGCTTCATCCAGCTTGCCGCTGTCGAGCTGACGACGCGCGTCGCGCGAAGTAGAAGCGGCCTGATGACGCAGGGTCAACGCCTGCTGACGAGCGCGGGTTTCGCTCAGCTTTTTCTCCAGCTCGCCGATTTCGCCCTTCATGCGCTCCAGCGTCTCTTCGACGTGAACCACTTCCTGCTGCAGCGAGGCGATCAGGTCAGTCAGCTTCTGTTTTTCGATCAGCGCCGCACGCGCCAGGTCATCTTTTTCTTTGCGCAGCGCCAGCTCGGCTTTTTCCTGCCATTCGGCCTGCTGGATTTCCGCCTGTTCGATGCGGCGGTTCAGCTGTTTTTTCTCCGCCAGCGCGCGCGCCGAAGTGGAGCGTACTTCAATCAGCGTGTCTTCCATTTCCTGAATCATCAGGCGTACCAGTTTCTGCGGATCTTCCGCACGCTCCAGCAGCGAATTGATGTTGGCGTTAACGATGTCGGCGAAACGAGAAAAAATACCCATAATGATGTTCCTCTTTGATTATGTTGGTGCGCCATGCGCTGATTGTTATATTCAAAAGGCGTGCCAATTTTTATGTTTTTGATTTATAAAGGCATTTATATTTTACAGCGTCGCACAGCTCGCGTAAGGTAGTTAAATTGATTAAGAGGTGGTGAATTTCATCATGGCAGACAGCAACGATAACCTGTTAGGCGAATCCAATAACTTTCTTGAAGTCCTCGAGCAGGTATCCATGCTGGCGCCGCTGGAGAAGCCGGTGCTGGTGGTAGGAGAACGCGGCACCGGCAAAGAGCTGATCGCCAGCCGTCTGCACTACCTCTCCGACCGCTGGCAGGGCCCCTTTATTTCGCTTAACTGCGCCGCGCTGAATGAAAATCTGCTCGACTCCGAGCTGTTCGGCCATGAGGCGGGCGCCTTTACCGGTGCGCAGAAGCGCCATCTGGGCCGCTTCGAGCGGGCAGATGGCGGCACGCTGTTTCTCGACGAGCTGGCGACGGCGCCGATGCTGGTGCAGGAGAAGTTGCTGCGCGTCATCGAGTATGGCCAGCTGGAGCGCGTCGGCGGCAATCACGCGTTGCAGGTTAACGTGCGGCTGGTGTGCGCCACCAACGAGGATCTGCCCGCGCTGGCGGCGGCGGGGAAATTCCGCGCCGACCTGCTTGACCGCCTCGCCTTTGACGTGGTGCAACTGCCGCCCTTGCGCGAGCGGCGCAGCGACATTCTGGTGATGGCGGAGCATTTCGCTATTCAGATGTGCCGCGAGCTGGGCCTGCCGCTGTTTCCGGGCTTTACGCCCGAGGCGCAGGAGACGCTGCTGGGGTATCAGTGGCCTGGCAACGTGCGCGAGCTAAAAAACGTAGTGGAGCGCTCGGTCTACCGTCATCACAGCAGCGACGAGCCGCTCGACCGGATTATTATCAATCCCTTTGCGCCGCGCACGCAGCCGACGGCCGCCGCGCCGGATGACTCTTCAGGCTCCCTTCCCGCTTTGCCGCTTGATTTGCGGCTGTGGCAGAACCAGCAGGAGCGCGCGCTGGTAGAAGCCAGCCTGCAGCAGGCGAAATATAATCAGCGCCGCGCCGCGGAGCTGCTGGGCGTGACCTATCATCAGCTGCGGGCGATGATGAAGAAGCACGGGATAGAGAAGGAGTGATTCCATCATCATTCAATGGATTACATAAAAAAATCTGACTTTCAAAACTTCATGCATTATCCCTTAACAGCCTGTTTTTCCAGCTATTTTAAACAGTTTTAGAGAAAGTTGTGCCATGGAGCTCGGCGGGGCTAACGAAATCGCGCAGACCTGCCACATCAATTATGGCGTGAGCTTCCCGATGTTCGAGAAAGTTGAGGTCAACGGCGCCTTAACGCACCCGGTGTTTCGTTATCTGAAAGACGCATTGCCCAGCGTGCCAGGCGGGTGCCTAAAATGGACCGTAACTGAGTTCCTGCTCGGACGCGACGGTATACATGCTGGCTGAAAAGCTATCAGCCAGCTTTCACGCTTACCCCGATATTAGATCGTTACGTTCACAGGAAAAATATTCAGGAAACGCAGGTGCGGGATAAGTTTTTCAGTTATTGCTCTGTTCCTGACACGGATGGAAACGACAGTTCCATAAGCTGCCCTCCTTCTTCCGCAAGCCGGGCTAAATAGTGCGACGTTTCCAGAATCTGATAAGGGAAATAGAGGCCTGGCGCAACCGGTGGCTTTCCATCCAGGCCGACCAGTCGCTCAAGAAGCAAGGCAATTCCAATACCTGTCAAGGGTGCTGCGCCACCCGGATGTACTACCGCATGTCGGGTATGAAGAGCTTGTCCAGCCAGATCCAGCCCCGAAATTTCAATAATGATTTCGGTCGAGAATTTTCCGCCGTTACGCCGACTCGAACTGACACCCGTGCCCAGGTCAAACTGGACACTATGCGCGCCAGTTGCTGATGCCAGTCCAGCAACGTCAATCGACGAGAAACCGGTAGCGTCTATTTCGGTGCCGTCGACTGATGAGAATGTAGTCCTGGCATTATTGCCCTCCCGCCATATATAGACGCCGGCCCGGCGCGTGAGCGCTGCAGGCATCAAGTGATTCAGATGTTCGAAATCAGCGGCGACCGCTGGGCCGCCGACATCCTCTTCATCGACTAACGCCCCAATACGGATTTTATGTACCCGGCTGAACGCCTTGCTCAGATGAAGCGTAGGAACTGTCGTGGCACCTACCAACCACTCATAGCCAAGCACCACTGCCGCCGCATGCGGGGCATTCATAAAGTTAGCAATTTCCGGAGCAATCTCGAACACACCAGAAGAAATACTGAGATGTGATACGCCACGGGATTGAGCAAAACGGAGTGCAGCGAGAGAATGGTCTTTATAGAGAACGACCACCGCGCTGATTTTTTGCTCGCCGAGGCCGAGATCTGCGCATGCGGTATCGATGACTACCCCTTGCGCGCCACCCATTTCTTTCGCTGCGTTCTGCGCTCTGGAAAGATCTCGACTGCCTATCAGCAAAGGAAGGTGAGGATAAGTCGCGTGGATTGCCCGAGCAGTCTGACGGCCAATTGCTCCGGAGCCGCCCAGTAGTAACACAGGGTCAAATGACATAAGCGTGGTTCCTTATTTACGTGATAAGCTACCAATAGTAGGAAAGGTAGCACCACTTGCGAGCATAAGCTACTTTTAGTAGGTTGTATGAGAAAAATATAATGAGAGAACAAAACGCTTCGTTAGCCAGGTCGCCTGCACGGAGATTATCGAAGGCAGAACGGCGACAGCAACTCCTCGACACCGCGCTGATGATCGTGCGAGAGGAAAATGCAGATCGACTGACTCTGGGACATTTGGCTGTACGTGCCGGTGTCTCTAAACCCGTGGTTTATGATCACTTTCCGACTCGCTCGGCGTTACTGATTGAGCTGTACAGATGGATTGATATGGAACGGATCAGGAGGTTCACTGAGGCCATAAGCACGACCCCCCGAAACCTGCAGGAAACCGTACAAGTACTGGCGAGTGCTTATATTCACTGCGCCGCGGACAAAACGGACGAGTTTCATGCAGTAGGTGCGGCGCTGGCAGGGAGCGAAGAGAAGGCGGTGGTTTTCCAGGAACTCCTGGACAATTGTGTCGCAATGTTTGTGACAGTTCTGACACCACATCTACATATGTCGCCGCAGGAGTTACTACAACGTTGCATCGGCCTGGTCGGCGCGGGAGAGGCGCTGTCCGTTGCGCTTACTCGTGGGCGATTAAAGGAGACTGAAGCGGTTGCAGCCTTCGCTTCCCTGATCAAAGGACTGGAGCAGACGAGTGAAAGCTGAAAGACAGGTATGCTCCGATTCTAAACTCTCCAGGCGTAGTGGTGCCTGGAACTATTAAAAGCATTATCCTTATTCCAGAGTGGCTAATTGATTCATAGTTGCTGCCGACATTTTCTCCTGTTGGCAGCGTTTGTTTCTTGCAACGCCGTAGCCGGCAGATTGCTATCAATACGTAAGCTGTTCATGCGGGGTTTGCTTGCGTCTTTTTCAGTCCGATGTGGTCGTACATGCGCCTGCCCTTCTATTTCTCTGCTTGTGCGCTGTCCCCCTGAGCGTACTTCCCCAGATGTCTGAAGTCGCGTAACGCAGCCAGTGCGAAGGCAAAAAAAAGCCCGCTTGCGCGGGCAACAATACTGGAAGCAATGTGAGCAATGTCGTGCTCTTCACCGGTAGAGCCACCGCTGAAGCGCAATGAAATAATAATCATTCTTGTTCTCACTTGTAAAGCTCTAATTGAGAATTTTTCTCATTACCACAGCAAGGGTGTGTCTATTTTCTGCTCTCTGGCGAAAACCCCCCCAGCCGCGTCACCATATTTTGGGACATCGCCGCCTTTGCGATACACTCAGCCTATTGCCCGAACACCGTTGAGTTCTATGTCAAAATTAATCCCGTCGCTGATGCTTATTCTCAGCGTATTCAGCGCGTCTGCCTGGTCGGCAGAGAGTCGCGATATTCGCCACAGCGGCTTCGTCTACTGCGTCAACGGCACGCTGAATACCTTCAATCCGCAGATGGCGAGCAGCGGCCTGGCCGTCGATACCCTCGCCGCGCAGCTTTACGATCGTTTGCTGGATGTCGATCCCTATACCTATCGTCTGGTGCCAGATCTGGCCTCCTCCTGGGAAGTGCGCGATAACGGCGCGACCTACCGCTTCCACCTGCGTAGCAAGGTTTCTTTTCAGCGCACTTCCTGGTTTACGCCGACTCGCGCAATGAACGCCGACGACGTGGTATTCAGCTTTGCCCGCATGTTCGATCGCCACCATCCGTGGCACAACGTTAATGGCGGCAATTACCCCTATTTCGACAGCCTGCAGTTCGCCGATTCGGTGCAGAGTGTTAAAAAGCTCGATGGTAATACGGTTGAAATCCGGCTCAACAGCCCGGACGCCTCGTTTCTCTGGCATCTGGCGACCCACTACGCGCCAGTGCTGTCGGCAGAATATGCCGATCAGCTGACCCGCAGCGGCCGCCAGGAAGAGCTCGATCGCCAGCCAGTGGGTACGGGTCCTTACCAGCTCAGCGAATATCGCGCCGGACAGTATATTCGGCTGGCGCGTAATCCCGCCTACTGGAAAGGCGTGCCGCGCCTGCAGCAGGCGGTGATCGATATGGGCGCAGGCGGAACGGGCCGCCTGTCCAAGCTGCTGACGGGAGAGTGCGACGTGCTCGCCTATCCCGCCGCCAGTCAGATCTCTATCCTGCGCGACGATCCTCGCCTACGCATGACGCTGCGCCCCGGCATGAACATCGCCTATCTGGCGTTCAACACCCGCAAAGCGCCGCTGGACCGTCCGGAAGTGCGCCACGCGCTGGCGCTGGCGATCAATAACGAACGCTTGATGGAGTCGATCTACTACGGTACGGCGGAAACCGCCGCCTCGGTGCTGCCGCGCGCATCATGGGCTTACGATAGCGAAGCGCGCGTCACCGAGTATGACCCGAAAAAAGCGCGCGAGATGCTGGCGTCGCTGGGCATTACCGATCTTCATCTGCGCCTGGTGGTGCCCTCCGCCTCGCAGGCCTGGAACCCCAGCCCGCTGAAAACGGCGGAGTTGCTGCAGGCCGATCTGGCGCAGGTAGGCGTCAAGGTGAGCATCGCACCGGTAGAGGGCCGCTTTCAGGAAGCGCAGCTGATGGCGATGAACCACGATCTCACCCTCACCGGCTGGGCGACCGACAGTAACGATCCCGACAGTTTTTTCCGCCCGCTGCTGAGCTGCGCGGCGATTCGCTCGCAGACCAATTATGCGCACTGGTGCTCGCCCGGCTTCGACGAAGCTCTGCAGAAGGCGCTGCTGTCGCAGCAGCTGGCGGGCCGCATTGAGAACTATCACCTGGCGCAGCAGATGCTGGCACGCGATCTGCCGGTGCTGCCGCTCGCCTCTTCGCTGCGGTTGCAGGCCTACCGCCACGATATTAAAGGCCTGGTGTTAAGTCCGTTCGGCAACGCCTCTTTTGCCGGAGTCTACCGTGATGAGCGCGAGGAGCCGTAAGTGATCATCTATATGTTGCGTCGCCTGTTATTGCTGGTGATTACTCTGTTTCTGCTGTCGCTGGTGGGCTTTAGCCTGAGCTACTTCACGCCCAACGCGCCGCTGGAAGGCGCTTCGCTGTTCGATGCATGGTGGTTCTGGTTCAGCGGCATGCTGCAGTTTGATTTCGGCGTCTCCAGCACCAATGGTCAGGAGATTGGCCTGCAGCTGCGCGAAGTGTTCCCCGCCACGCTGGAGCTGTGCGTGCTAGCGTTTGTGCTGGCGCTGCTGACCGGGATTCCGCTCGGCATCTGCGCCGGCGTGACGCGTAATAAGTGGCAGGACAAGGTGATTAGCGCGCTGGCGCTGCTCGGCTTTTCGATGCCGGTATTCTGGCTGGCGCTGCTGTTTACGCTGTTTTTCTCGCTGACGCTCGGCTGGCTGCCGGTGTCCGGCCGGTTTGACCTGCTCTATCCGGTGCAAAATATTACCGGTCTTGCGCTGGTGGACGCCTGGCTGAGCCCGTCGCCGTGGCGTCACGAGATGCTGGTCAGCGTAATGACGCATATGATCCTGCCGGTGATTGTGCTGGCGGTCGCCCCCGCTACCGAAGTGATCCGCCTGCTGCGCGCCAGCACCAGCGAGGTGATGGATAAGAACTACGTGAAGGCGGCCGCCACGCGCGGGCTGTCGCGTTTTACCGTGATCCGCCGTCACGTTCTGCATAATGCGCTGCCGCCGGTGATCCCGCGTCTGGGCCTGCAGTTTTCCACCATGCTGACGCTGGCGATGATCACCGAGATGGTGTTCAACTGGCCTGGTCTGGGCCGGTGGCTAATTAATGCGATTCGTCAGCAGGATTATGCGGCGATTTCCGCCGGCGTGATGGTGGTTGGCGGTCTGGTGATTCTGGTGAACGTGGTTTCCGATATTATTGGCGCGGCGATGAATCCGCTGAAGCATAAAGAGTGGTATGCGTTGCGGTAGGGGAAGAAGTATTTGGCATGGCCATGTAGATCTGATGCTAGTGAGAGGCAAATTACTTGCTGACGTTTCAGCCAATAACCGTTGGCTGCCTCAATCTTAGCCATTGCCCATCATCTGGTGACAACCATTCACACTTAGCTAAACTAAGGTCTACCTTAGAAGTTATGCCGGGAGGTTTATCATATGTGAATCCATAATTTAGAATATGACTTAGACAAAAACTTGACATACACAGGATTAAACTCGGGAAAAGAGTTTTTTTCAGCAATCATTCCACATGCAGCTGAAGCGATATTGAATAATAAAAGATTGTTAGTTTTGATGCAGACATAAAATAGAAGATTAAAATTATGTTATAAGCTGGACAATTGCTCGCCCAGCTGGCTTAAGGTAAATCTCCCCAGATTATATATAAAATTTATTAATGAATGAAGTTCTGAAGCTTCAATTTAGCAACCCTCTATTAACATTACCAGTTTCATAAAACTCCTTAAATGCTTTTATCACATGGGAAAAATTTTTAACTGTTGATGCTTTTGAAAAGGATTCCCCAAGAATTGGTATAAGCTCTCTAGAGCAACCTTTGTCATAAAAAGTCCTAACATCTATATCACCGTCTTCAATGCTTGTTTCAAGTAAGACCATGTAGATACCATGCTCAGAATACAACACCAATTTATAAGGCACATATTTATCCTCTTGATCATTTTCAAGAACAAGGACTCCATTATGGCCCTCTAGTATGCTTAGATAATTCATCAACTGAGGAATTGATGGCTGTAAAATTAGAGGCAACTGCACACGCCCACCACTGTCTAAATAATATCCACCCAGTTCGAATCTTATCATTACTTCTTAATCCCCTTTATCGATTTCATGCCAGACACACATATATAAGCCTTTTATTAAAATCAGTTATACTACATATATCACCCACGCACTCCTTTGATTCTCACAAGATTTAATAATACTTTTATCAATGAAAGATATTATCCGCTCTCCAGACCTTCCCTTAACTTAGTTATTCATGAATTCGGCATTTTGGTTTTTCTGGGCTATGGTCAGGCTGGAAAGAAGGGAGGGTTACTGGTCAGATAACAATTAAAAAAACAAGCCATTGAAGATTGGGATCCGTTTTGCCTAAAGCTTAATAAAAAAGTATTGAGTGAGTTGCTTACCTGTGGGGATGACTTCATCTTTACCAAAAGATAACAGATGCTACTCATCATAAAGCTTTATTGAGTACCCATATAGTATCTCATCCTCCTAATTTGCTCTCATCACATCGCCCTTTTTACCTGCATATTCCTTATTTTTTTCTTTGCCGCCATAGGATGTTTCCACTTCCTGATAAAAATCATTCTTACTTCCCATAAGTAATCACCCGGTTTATTTATATGCTATTCAACTAGCAAGAGATATATTTCGATTGCTTCACCGTCCGACGTGTCTGTTTGCCTGATAACGAATTATCCTCAACGTCATTTTTCAGGATTTATATATAAATACCTGTTATTTATTTCCAAGCGCAGTTCATTTGCAATATCAAGTATTTTTTTATATTCATTTTTTGTTATGAGTATGCCATAGTCAGCAATATGATCACATAATGTTTCAAAAGCAAGGATGCTTTCCGAATGCTCTATATATTCTAAATCAAAATCAATGACTATTGGGTCTATACGACCTTTCAGTCCCTCTCCGAATATTCTAATCTGTTCATTAATATCCATACTTAATTTCCTTACTTTATTGGCTTCAACTTTGGTGGTGCTGGATTTTTATCTGGGAATGCAGTGATGATCTTACCACTCGCTGGTTCGTAGACTACTCGCATACGTACATCATCACGAACTTCCCATGCAACCCACCTGGCTGGCTGTCCTGCTTTTGTATAAAAGCTTCCAGTGCCAGTTTGAGCATACCATTGAGTATCTGGAGAGGTTGCAATGTTCCCAACAACATGAACGATTTTATCGGCTGACCATGTCGGTGGATAAATAGTCTTTCCTGGATTACCTGGGTATAAATGCCCGCCACTGTTCATATTCTCCCCGTATAAAATATGCTGCTTCGCCTCTGGCGAAAGGATATCAACATACTTCCGGTTTTCTGGGCTAATGTTAGTGTTATTATCCGGGAATATGTTTTTTCCTATTGATTGACCATTTTCTTGCCAAACTGAAGGACTGCCCGCCGATGGTGTCCCCTTATCTACTTTGGAGATAGTACCCTGTCCAGACATCCCTCCAAATATCGCTGCTGTGCCCAGACCTACATTCAGACCACCATCCATATAGTTGCCATCGGCTATCTGACCTACACCAGTACCAACCTGATGGGACCCGCCAGCAACCAGCGTACCCCGTACCAATGCACCCGGAACACCAGGAAGAACCAGTAGCGCATCTGTTCCTACTGCTGCCTGACCTGACTGTATACTGTAAGCTTTCAAATACCCTAGCGCCTCATTGTAGGCTTTAGCATCCGCAGCCGATGCTACAAAGGCCCCACCTTTAACAAGCGCCTGAATTGCTTCTGCTGCCTGCTGCTCTGAGTAACCAAACATTGTCTGAAGTTCATATCCATATTGATTGAGCAGTCCGGCAAGTTGCTGCTTTTCTACCTCATTCAGTTGGCCTTTTTGATACTTATCCAGAAGAACATTACTTGCTTTGTCTTCATTGGTTAGTGTGACAATATTCCGAGAGGCCTCCAGCAGGTTCTTGCCGGCTTTCTGATCTTCGAGAGCTTTATTCAGGGCATCATTCTTTGACGGACTCAGCGTATTATTCTCAACCGCATTCTTCCCGGCCCCCGCCCCGGTCCCGCCTCCCAGCGTCGAATCCGATGCGATCCCACCCGCCAGCCCTGCCGCCATCTGGCTCAGCGCGCTCACCGTCTGCTTCTGGCTCTCCGTCAGTTCGCGGATGTCCGTGTCCGGATACATCACCTTCACGATGGCTTTCGCCGCCAGCTCTCCGCCTGCCGCACCCGCTGCGCCTGCCGCCGCGCTGCCGCCCGCTATCTGCGCCAGCACCGCGCCTGCGACCGCGTGCGCCATAGTGTTCGCCAGCACGTCGGTGTGCGGGTTACCCTGGGCGTCATAGCTTGTCGTGGCTTTCTTGATGGCGTTAGCGAGGTACGGCGCCATCGCGCCGCCCGCTGCGGCACCCAGATTGCTGGCGCTCAGCCCGCCCAGCGCGCCCGCCACCGCGGTCATCGCCATCGAATAGGTGCCGCCCGTGCCCCACTGCGCCGCCGCCGCTTTGTAGCCCGGGTCGCTCTGCACGATTGCGCTGAGCTGGGTCTGCGTGAGGCGGGCATAGTCAGGATGCTCTTTAAGCAGGCGCTCTGAGGTCTCTTTGGCGGCCGCATCCAGCTTCCACGCTTTCACGTCGCCGACAACGTTTCCTGCCAGCTGCTGGACGCCCTGCGCAAACGCCATCTGGTTGTTGACTTTCTCCTTGTCGAAAATCTTGTCGATGTGGCCGTTGGCGTTTTCCGTGTCGCGGCTGAGGCCCGTCACGTCCTGCGTCTGATGCTGAGCGTCGCGCACCGTGATCGTACCGTCCGCCACCGCCGAGCGCGTGGTGCCGGAGGCGCTGCCGCTCATGTTCACAAAGGTCGGTAGCGCGCCGCCCGCAAACTGCTGGCCCGGCGCATTCTCGCTGTCATAGCCGCCGCTGATGCCGAAGGAAGCGCTGCTGGCGCTGTAGGAGGCGTGATTATCAATGCTGTCCCAGCCCAGCGTGCCGGTAGACAGGCGGTTATTCGCCGCATCCGCAGTGGAGGCGATGACCGCGCCGTTAAGCTGTGTATGGTTGCCGACAAAGATGTCATAGCCGCCGTCGCCCGCAAACAGCCCGCTCTGGTCGCCAACGCTGGCGTACTCGCTGTTTATCTTGCTTTTGCTGAGGCTCAGCCCGGCCGAACCGCCCGTGCCCCAGGTGAAGCTGAAGCCGCCGCTGGCGCTCTGCTGTTTGCTCTGATAGTTATCGATGTCCTGCAGGCTGGTGAGCGTGAGGTTATTGCCTGCGTTGACGCTGATGCTGTCGCCCAGCGCCTGCGCGCCGGAGAGCAGCATGTCGTTGCCGCTGCTGAGCGTCAGTTTATCCTTCGCGTTAACGCGGCTGTTGACGTGGGTCGTGCTGTCGCCGTTCTCACCGCCGCTGGCCATATAGCCGCTGGCCTGTACGCCGAAGCCGGTTTGCTTACCGATGGCGGCATGCACACCAGCGCTCCAGCCGGATGATTTGTTGCTGCTCTGCTGTTCGGTATGGTTGCTGGCGGCGACCAGGTTCAGGTCGTGCGCGGCGGCCAGCGTCACGTCTTTGCCAGTGATAGCGCTGCCTGCCAGCGTCAGATCGCCGCTGGCGCCGTTCGCGCCGATGGCAACGACGGCGACGCTACCGCCCCCGCTGAGCGAACTGCCGCTGACGGTATTGCTGCTATATTCCGATGAGGATTTGCTCTTGCTGGACCCAACGTTAAGCGCGATTTTAATGCCGACATCGTCGATTTTGCCATTTGCCAGCGCCAACGCAGAATCTTTGGCCGCGCCTGACATCGCCCAGCCGCTTTCCAGCATTTTCACGGCGTTAAGCGCCTTCAGGCGATCGTCCCCTGCCTGGCTGGCCTCTTTCGCCTGCGAGCCCAGGCTCAGCAGCGCGTCGGTGATGGGGCTGGTGAGCTGAAGCGTCAGGCCGCTCTGCTTCTGCTCATAGCTCTGACGTCGCGTCAGCGTGTCGTTGCCCGGATCGATAGTAACCGATCCGCCAACAAGGCTGATATCCTGCTTCGCGATCACGTCGGAACCCGCCACGCGCGCATCGTGACCGGCAATCAGCGTCACGTTGCCGCCGGTGCTGCCGATGGTGCTGGCGCTCTGGCTCTGGGTGGTACCGTCCTGCTTCAGCTGCTGTTTCGAGGAGGCGCTGCCAAAGGTCACGCCAATGCCGCCGCCGCTGAACATGCCGCTCTTTTTGGTTTCGCTCAGGCGATAGCTGGTTTGGGTATCGGTAGCCGCCGCGATGGTGAGATCGTTCCCGGCTTTCAGGCCCACATCGCCTTCGCCAATCACTGAGGATCCTTTCACCGTCAGGTCATTGCCCGCGATGATTGAAACGCGATCGCCGCTCAGCTGCGAGGCTTTCTCAGCGGTGGCGCTCTCTTCGCTGATGGTGTGGGTGGTCTTTTTGCTGAACAGCCCTTTTTTGGTTTTCGTCTCTTCTTTGTAAGCGTAATCGCTCTCCGTGGCGGTCGTGATGTTCACGTCATGACCAGCCTGCAGCGCCAGATCGTTGTTCGCAGTGAGAGTGCTTGCCTGGCTGGTAATATCATTTCCAGCCACCAGCGTAGCGCTGCCGCCGCTGACAATCTCAGTGCCCTGCTGACGTACCGTTTCATTAATAACGGTTTTCTTGCTGCCGCGTTCGCTGTTGCCGGTTCGGCTCTCTTCCGCGTTCAGGTTGATATTGCGTCCGGCCTGCAGCCCGACATCGCCGTCTGCAACAATTGCTGCTGCCTGGCTGGTGAGATCCTGACCTGCAGCCAGCACCAGATCCCCACCCGAAGAAATTGTCGTGCGATCTGAACCAGAGCTGTGCGTTTCCTTGTTCCCCTTGCTCTGCTTGCTGCTCTCACTGGTTTGCGCGGCGTTAAGCTGCAGATTGTTTGCCGCGCTGAGGGTGGCATTGCCTTTGGCACTAACATCACTGGCCGTAATCGCCACATCGTGTCCGGCCTCAATAAGAAGGTTACCGCCAGCACTGACCCGGCTTCCCTGATAGGAAACTTTGTCGTTCTGAACTGGCTTATAACCACTGCCGGATGTTGTGGCTAGCTGGTTGGCATTCAGGGCAATGTCGCCCCAGGCGCTCATTAACAGATTGCTGCCTGAGGAGAGGGATGCTCCTTCAAGCGTAATATCTTTACCCGCATTGAGTGTTAAGGATTGGTCTGCAGTGATGGCGGCAATGCTGCCAGTCTGAACGTTTTTCAGGCTATTACTGACTATCCCAAGCGGATTAGACAATGTGATGTTGTTGATGCTGCCATTCAGCGTTTCCAGTGCGACGGTTTTGCCCTGAAGGACGCTGCTGACATTGTTGATATCACCAATTGCGCTGAGATTCAGGCTGTTACCCGCTTTCACAAGCCCATCATTCAGGTTACTGATACTGTTCTGGCTATCGAGAGACAGGCTGTCTGATGCCAGCAGCGTACTGCCGCTGTTAGTTAATGAGCCGGCGGTCACGTTGACATTTTTAGCGGCAATCACGCTACCGTTATTAACGGCTGTATCTTTAGCTGAAAGGTAAAGTTTAGGCACCATGACGGTTTCGCCGTTAATGGTCGTCGACTCCCACCACAGAATGCTATGGTCGAGAGAGGCAATCTGATCGGCGGAAAGTGATACGCCAAACTGCAGCCCCAGCGACTGTTTAGCCGCCGCGGCGTTATCCATCAAATACTGCATCTGTTCCAGGTCCGACCCGATGCCATTCAGATACTGGCTGCCGGTCTGGTTTAGCACCACATTGCTGACGTAACGGGTATCAAAAGCCGCATCGCCGAGGAATCGATAGTCTCGCTCAGGTTTCAGATTGAGGCGGTCGAGCAGGTATGAAGAGCCAAGGAAAGCATTCGCATCCGTATACTGCTGACGATTTTCCTTTGGCGCGCTGCCAGGCTGTTTTCCCAGCAGCGTATTGAGATCGCTAAACAGACGAGTGTCCAACTGACCCATCCCATCCAGCTTCGGGTTGACCGTGATGAGATAAGGACTTGAGGAACTGGTGGAAACAACGAAATAGCCGTTGTCACTGACTGGTATCGGATACGCGCTAATATCAACCGCTCTACCCTGAAAGTTTTTCAGCGTGGTTCCTTTGGCATCAGACCCGGCATCTTTCAGGGCATTTGACACACCAAAACCGACGCGGCCTTTCTGGCTGACGGACCTGTCAGCAAGAGCTGTAGTATCATTGCTTTCCGCTGCCAGCGCACCAGCGCCGCTGATCTGTAAAAGTGCGTTCTGGACCTGGTCTTTCCACGCAGGGGAGTTCACCGCGACTTTGTCTGCTGTGCCAAGTGATTGCTTCTGAGCCGTTCCACCTATCGTCTGCTGAGTCAGCGTGTTTAATACCGGTGCGTTAAGCGTGTTTACGCTTCCGCTAACATGCGGATCGGTGGAGGTGTTACTGATGTTCTGACTGAAGTCAGCATTGATGGTATTCCCCGCCTGAATGACGCTACGGTAGACGTTACCACTGCCGGTCGTTTCATATACCGGGCTGCCATCAAGCGTGTAGCCAAATGAGCTTGAGGACGCGCCACCGTTATAACGGTAGATCTGGTAAACCGTTGTCGTGCCATCCGTCCAGCTCTGGTTATTCAGCTGATCGCCTGACAGCGCCATATTGTTACGGGCAAGCAGAGTGGACGCGGAATTGTCCATCTGCGCGGCCTGTACATTCAGATCCCTGCCTGCCGCAATACGTCCTGCTCCTCCGTTGGCAGTGGCGGTCACGGCAATCGACTGATACGCCACCTTTTGCACCTGAACATCAGCGTTGGGTCTGTAGCTGTATGTATAGGTATCCCAGTCATCACCATGTCCATGATGATGTTGGCTGCCACTAACGTATTGGCTGTAATCACTGGACTTAAACCACGTAAACGGGATCCTGACATTGGTACCATTCGCCCATGACGGAGTAGCTAACTGAGTGACCTCATCATGAGTTCTTAGCCCATCCCGCGTATTCAGCAGATGCCCGGTCCTGATATTGATATCGCCATTCTGCGACTCAATGGTGCCCGACGTATTGATCACCTCCCTGTTAGCATTTCCCGCCGCATCGCCCTGCATCCACAGGCTGTTGCCCGCCAGCATATCCCCGCGCTGGTTGCGGATGCTGTTCGCGTAGAGCGTCAGGTTTTGCCCGGCATAAAGCAGCGCAGCGTTGACGATGCTGCCTGGCGAGCTAAGGGTCAGACTGCCCAGCGTACCGGTAAAGCCATCGACAGCGATGTCGCTGCGGCTGTTCAGGCTGACGTTGCCGCCGCCCTGTAACGTGCCGCTGCCGTTCAAGGCGATGCGGTTGCCGCTCAGGCTGCTGTCGCCGGTTCCGGTGGTGAGCTGGCCGTTATTGGTCAAATCGCCGCCCGCGCTCAGCGTCAGCGCCTGGCCCTGCAGGGTGCCCTGATTATCGATCGCGCCGTTGCTGCTGATGCTGAGCCGATTGCCCGCCGCCAGCGTGTTGCGGGCGGTAAAGCCGTTAATCAGGTTCAGGGCGGCGTCGCCGAGCGCCACCACCTGACCCAGCTGATCGAAGCCGCCGCTCTCCAGCAGCAGGTTGCCGCCGCTGAAGAGTCTGCCGGTCGCCTGCTGCGTCACCTGCGACGCCTTCACGTTAAGCTGACTGACGCCCAGCAGCGTTCCACTGTTGGTGAGCTGCGCGTAGTTCACCGTCAGGCTGCCGCCCTGCGCGGTGCCCTGATTTTGCAGCTGCGCGCCGGTCAGCGTGCCCTGCCCGTCGGCCAGCAGCGTGCCGCTGTTGCTGGCATTCGCCGCATTCAGCGTCAGCTGCGTCGCCTGCAGCCAGCCGCTGTTGGTCAGCTGCGGCGCGTTTAGCGTCAGCTCGCCGGCCAACAGCACTCTGCCCGTATTGGTTGCCGAATTGTTAGCGGTGAGGCGGCTGTTGGCGCCCTGAATCAGGCCGTAGTTATAGAGTTCCGGCGTGGTGAGCGTCAGTCCGCCCTGGCTGAGCAGCGTGCCGCTGCCCTCATTGGTCACGCGGCCGCTGGCGGTGAGCAGCAGGTTGTTGTCGCCCTGCAGGCGCCCGCTGTTGGCGACGGCCCCGGTGGTCATGGCCAGATCCGCACCCTGCACCCGTCCGGCGTTGGTGATGGCGGCGGCCTGCAGCGCCAGCCGGCCGCCGCTCAGCAGCGAGCCGTTCTGCTGCTGCGTCAGCGCGTCGCCGAGTATCACCGTCAGCCCGTTTACGCCAGAGACTTCACCGCTGTTGTCTAACGTGGTGCCGTTCAGCGTCAGGTTTTTCGCTATCCACTGTCCCTGATTGCTGAGGCTGAGCGCACTGAGCGCGGCGACGCCGTTCGCGGTAATTTTACTGCCCGCCGAGGATGAGAGCCGGTCGCGCAGGCTGAGCTGCATGGTGTCGGCGCTCTGGATCGCGCCGCCGTTGGCGAGGCTCGCGGCGTTCAGCAGAATTTGCTGCCCCTGCCACGTTCCGTTATTGGTGACGGTATCGCCGGTAATGCTTAGCGTGCCCTGCGTCAGCAGCTGCCCGCCGGGGTTATTGATCAAGACGCGCGCTGGCTGAGCCTGTACCGCCAGCAGGCGCAGGCCGCGAGCCGCTGCGGCCGGGCCCAGCGTCAGCGACTGCAGACCGATCAGGCTGCCCTGATTGGTAACACTGGCGGGCGTAATGGTCAGCGTCTCGCCCTGCACGGTGCCGCCGTTGTTGAGCACGCCGCCCCGCAGCATCATCGCTTTTTCTGCCAGCAGCGAGCCGCTGTTTTCGGCATCCTGCGCGGTAATCAGCGAAGCGCCCTGCGACATCACCTCGCCGCCGTTGCGCAGCGCGCCGCTGATCGACGCCGTAAGATTGCCGCTGCTCAGTAGCGAGCCCTGATGCTGCCAGCTCTCAGCGTCGATCTGTACGCGATTGCCCTGCAGCGTGCCGTCGCTGTTCAGATCGCGCGCACTGAGCAGCAGATCGCCGCCGCTCAGGGCCTTACCGGACGATGTCTGCGTGACGGCGTCCGTCGCCTGCGCGTCCAGCAGCGTGCTGCCTTGCCATAGCCCGCCGTTGCTGAGCGTATCGCCGCGCAGCGCCAGGCTATCCGCCATCAGCCTGCCGCGGTTGTCAAGACGGCCTGCGGTCAGGCTGGCGCTGCCTTTTGTCACCATCGTGCCGCTGTTGTCGAGCAGTCCGGCCGTAGTGCCGGTCAGCGTCGCGATGCCGTTTATCGTGCCGCTGTTAGTCAGCGCGCCGAACTGATAGTGCAGATCGCTGCCCTGCATCGCGCCAGCGTTGTTGCCGCTGTTTGCCTGCAGGCCGAGATCGCCGCCGCTCAGCAGCGTGCCCGCGCTCAGGTTGTTGAACTGACCAAAACCGGCCGAAAGCGCCGCGTCGCCCTGCACAAGACCGCGATTAGTCAGCGTATCGCCTGACGCAGCGAGCTGCTGCGCGGCCAGCGTGCCGGCGTTGTCCAGCGTCGCGGCCTGCAGCGTCGCCTGCTGACGCGCCAGCAGCACCCCGGCGTCGCCATTGCTGAACGTGCCGGTCAGACGGGTGGTGACGTTGTCCGCCGTGACCCGTCCGCTGTTGCTGAAGTCGCGTCCGTTTAAGTCGAAGTCGCCTGAGACCTGTAGCAGTCCGGCGTTGGTCAGCGTCGCTGGCGAGAGCGACAGCGAGGAGCCGCTGATAAGCTGGCCGCCGATCGCGTTGGTAATGGTCGCACTTTTGAGAGTGAGCGCGCTGTTGCCCTGCAGCAGACCTGCGCTGGAGAGATTCGCTGCCGTAACATTAAGCTGGTCCGCCGCCAGCGTACCGGCATTGCGCGTCTCGCCGCTTGTCAGGTCAAAACGCTTTTCACTCAGCAGCGCGCCGCCGTTATCCAGCAGGCCGCTGACCGCTGCGGTGAGCTGCGAGGCAGCGCGCGCGCTGCCCGGGTTCTGCCAGCGGTTTACCCGCAGATCGAGCCGATCGCCCTGCAGGCTGCCCTGGTTAACCAGATTATCGCCCTGCACCGCCAGCGTACCGGCGCTGAGAAGCTGACCGCCCGCCTGGTTGCTGAGCTGGTTGCCCTGGAGCGTCAGCGCGTCCGTGCCCTGCATCAGCCCGCTGTTCACCAGATCGCTCTGCAACGTCAGCACCTGCGCCAGCAGCCAGCCGCTGTTGTCTGTTTTGCCCGCCTGCAGCTGCACGCCCTGCTGTCCCAGGATCTTGCCGCTGTTGTTCAGGCTGTCAGCCTTAAGCTGCGCGTCGCCGACGCTGAGCGCATTGCCGCGGTTTTGCCAGTCGGCGGCCGTCAGGTTCAACCGCTCGCCCTGCATCAGGCCGCTGTTTTCCAGCTGACCAGCATTCAGCTTCAGCTCCCCGCCGCTCAGCAGAGTGCCGCTGTTGCTGAGCTGCTGGCCTGCGGCGAGCAGCGTCTGCTTGCCCTGTAGGGTGCCGCTGTTGTCCAGGGTTCCGCCGTCAATATTCAGCTGGCTGGCGGCGATCTCTCCGCTGTTAGCTAGCCTGGCGTTGTTTAGCTGCAGGGCGTTATCCGCCAGCAGCCGCGCTTCCTGCTGGTTGCTGAAACTGTCGTTGCTGGCAACGATATCCGCCGCGTTGATCTCGCCGCCGTTGATCAGGCTGGCGCCGGCCAGCGTCAGGGTGCCGCCGCTGGTGATCAGGCCCAGGTTGTTCAGCTCGGGCAGATTCAGCCCAAAGCTGTTCTCAGAGCTGACCGTGCCTTGCGCCAGGTTAGTGAGACGTTGTCCCGTCAGGCTGAGCGCTCGGGTGCCCTGAATCAGCCCGTTGTTGTCGGTTTCCCCGCTGCTCAGCCGCAGCGCCTGCTGGCTGAGAAGGCTGCCGCGGTTATCGAGATGCCCTAGCGTAAACGACGCATCCCCCAGGCTCAGCACCTTGCCGCTGTTCAGCCCGCTGTTGGCGATGACGGTTATCTGCTGTCCCTGCAGCGCGCCTGCGTTGCTGAGCGTGTCGGCATTGAGGGTTAGCTGCCCGTCGCTCAGCACCGTTCCGCGGTTGTCGAGCTGCTGGCCCTGCGTCTCCAGCGTCTGCTTCGCCTGCAGCGTCCCACTGTTGCTCAGCGCGGCGCTGTTAATGGCCAGCTGTTCGGCGGCGATTTTTCCGCTGTTGTCCAGCGCGTTGTTGTTTAGCTGCAGGCGGTGCTCCGCGAGCAGCGATCCGCCCTGGCTGTTGCCGATCGTCTCATTGAGCGCCGTCAGGTTCGCGGCGTTGATTTCACCCCGATTGGTCAGGCTGCGGCCGCCCAGCGTCACTATCGCGCCGCTGCTGATCAGGCCGCCGTTGTCCAGAGTCTGGAAATTGAGTGAGAAGCCGTTATTTGAGCTGAGGGTGCCGCCCGCCAGGTTATTGAACTGACTGCCGCTGAAGCTGAGCGCATCCGCGCCCTGCAGCAGCCCGCTGTTGTCGGTTTGCGCACTGTCGAGGGTCAGCGCAGGCGCGGAGAGCACGCCCTGGTTGAGCAGATAATCGCTGCGCACCGCCAGGCTGCCGGTACCGGCAAGGGTCGCGCCGCTGTGGTTGGTTAAGGTGCCCGCGCCCAGCGTCGTGGCCGCTGCGGCAAGTGAACCGCGGTTATCGAGCTGCTGCGCGGTGGCAGAGAGCGTTTTGCCAGCGGTAAATTGCCCGGCATTGCTCAGCTGCTTAGCCGCCTGCAGCTGAATCGTCTCGCCCGCATTTCCCCGGCTGGCCTGGTCTGCCGACAGCGTGCCGCCGCTTAAGAGGATATCCCGCCCCGCCGTCAGGCTGGCGCCTTGCGTGGTGAGATTGCCGCTGGCCGACACGGCGATGCCGGCATCGCTCACCAGCGCGCCTGGCCCGATGGCGACATCCTGCTGTGCGTTGACGGCAACCTGCCCGGCCGCTTTGTTATCGCCGCCTAGCGCGACCGACGCGCCTTTTGCCGTCAGCGACCCGCTGCTCAGGCTGGTATTCAGCGTCAGCTGTCCGCTGCTGTCGAGCTGGATATCGCCCTGTTTCGCCACCAGGTTGCCGAGGTTGACCCCCACGCCCTTTTCGCTGGAGACAAGGCGAATACGGTTGGCGTACATGCCGCCCAGCGCGCCGGTATCTACCGCCACCGACGGGGCGGCCCCCTCGCCGGCGATCGGCGTGACCGAGCCATCTGCGCCGACGCGGTTCGCGCCCACCGTCACCGAGAGATCTTTCGCATGAATGCCGGCATTGATTTCCGTGGCGCGCGCGACGATCGACACCGCGTCCGCGCTGCTGCCGTCCAGACCCTTGCCCTCGACGATCACCGCGCCTTTGCTTACCTCCAGCGCGGCGAGGTTGCCGTTCGCATCCAGCTGCGGCCTGCCGGTGGTGAGCGTGACGTTCGGCGTGTTGATAAAGCCGCAGCCGTTGCAGGTAATGCCGTACGGGTTGGCGACCATCACGTTGGCGGCTTTTCCCGCCACTTCGGTGTAGCCCTGCAGCTGCGAGCGGTTCGCGCCCGTGACTTCGTTGATGATCGCCCGCGCTTCCTGCCCGGCTTTCAGGTTGGGGTTGTTCTGGATCAGGCCGCCCAGCTGCGTCTGATTAAGCTGGCCGGTGGCATTATTGAGGATCAGTCCTTCCTGCCCGACGTTGTACTGCTGGTACTGGTTATGCGAAACGCCTGCGCCGTTCGGCGTGGCGATATTGACCACCGGCACGCCGTTGCCCGCGGCATCCATCCGGGTGCCGGGCGTGACCGGCGTAATCTGCGCCGCCACGGCGGGGAGCATCGGCTGCACGGCCACCAGATAACAGATGAGGTAGCTCAGCGCGCGGCGGGCAAGGGAAACAGGTTGACGATCGTCCATAATCTTTGCCTCTTAGAAAACCAGCCCGACGCGGGCGTAAATGCTGACGCGATCCGGCTGCAGATAGCCGGGATAGCTGAGGGGAATGCCGAGGGTGTACTGGGTGTAGAAGTAACGGCCGCGCGTGCCGAGCCCGACCGCGCCGCCCCACAGCGTGCCGGTCGCTTCCCGGTTCTGCGCGTCGCTTTTCAGCCAGCCGCCGTCCACCGCGGCCAGCGCGCTGACCTCGCCCATGAACGGCAGCGTGAACAGGCGGTAGCTGAGCTCGTTACGCAGGTAGCCGCCGGCGTCGCCGGAGAGATACTGCTCTTTGAAGCCGCGCACCGAGCTTTCGCCGCCGAGCGTCAGGCGCTCGCTGCCGTAAAGCCGGTCGGGCGACCACTGGCCATAGAGGCTGCTGAGCCACCAGAGATCGTTCGTCAGGGGGCGCTGAAAGCTGCCGCCCAGGCTCCACTTGCGGAACTGCGCCTTCGGCAGCTCGCTGTTTTTGCCCGCGTCGCTTTCGGCATCAAACCAGGACATGCCGCGGCTGAAGGTCGGATTCAGCGTCGCCACGCCGCCGAGCAGTTTTTGCGTGTGGTTCAGCCCGAGCTGCAGGCTGGTGATTTTGCGGCTGCTGCCGGAGAGCAGCGTGTGGTTAAGGAAGTTATGGCTGCTGTAGTGGTTCAGGCCGAGCTGCACGCCGGTTTTAATATCGCCGTTGCGAAACAGCACCCAGGAGCCGCTCAGGCGGTGCGCAACGTTGTCTCCGTTGCTCAGCCAGGTAAAGCCGTTGTTGACGAAGCTGCTGTGATAGCTGCTCCAGCTGTAGCTGTAGTCGAGCAATCCGTAGCCGTAAGGCACGCTGACGCCCGCCTGCAGGTTCTGCGCGTCGCGCCAGTCGCTGAAGGCGCTGCTGCGTCCGCCGCTGATAAACCAGCGGTCCGCCAGCCCGAGCAGGTTATTGCCGGTGAGCGAGGCGCTGAGCTGGCCGACGCCGGTGCTTTTCTGCCCGCTGTTGTCAAAGCCCACAGCGGCGCTCAGGGGAAATTCTGGCTTCGCGGTGAGATTAACCACGGAATAGCCCGCTCTGGGCGACGGCTGAATATCGATCTGCACCGGCGTGCTGCGCACCCGGTTAATCTGCTCCATGCCCTGCTCAATATCGCGCAGGTTGAGGATTTTGCCTTCCAGGCCGGGAAAGGCCATCGTCAGGGCGCGCGGATGCTGGCCCTCAAGACGAATTTCATCCAGTTTGCCTTCCAGCACCGGAATGGTCAGTTCGCCCTTTGATAAATCCTGTTCGGTGAGGAACGCCCTGCTGGTAATATAGCCGCGCTGCATATACCAGTCGGAAATGGTGTGCACCAGCGCGTTTATTTCCGTTAAGTTAAGGCAACGATTAATATAGGGCGCGGCAATCCTTTCCCGCTGGCGCGCAGAGAGCAGCGAGGCGTGGCGAATATCGATGGCGTGAATCGAAAAGCAGGGGCCGCCTGGCGAGGAGGCCGCAGCGGGCACGTTCTCGGGCGACACCGCGCGCCACAGGGCGTCGCGCTGCTGCTGATCCTGATTCAGTCGCTGCTGCTGCTGATTTTGAATATAATCGCGGTCGGCGGGATTTAACGGCGCCGCAATAGCCGAAGTTGTCAATAAGCTGACGCATAGCGTCAGTAACATCCCTGATTTAGCCATCATCAAAAACTTAAGTTAAGTTAATTGTTAGTATTCGTTCTTCCCTGCGACACAGAATATCACCGAAACAATGAGAAAGTTCCGGTTAAAGGCATAAAAAATTAATCTCGCCCTGGTTTTTTATAGCAAAGCGTTAAATGATAAATTAACTCAAATGGAGAGAATTAAAGATGGCAGTGCATATTGATGGATAATTAACTGGTGGGCAGCCTGATATTAACGCTTAACGTTTACCTCTCTTTTAATATGATCCGTGGCGCGACTGATAAATAAAGCAGGCACTGATGCACTGCCTCAGGCGGGAAAAGCGAGACTGTGTCGTACGACATCGCGTTACCTTTCCGGCGGGCGTTAAAGCGGATTTTCACCGTTTTGCCCGGCATCAAATTCCTGCAAAGCCGCTTTTAGCGCCTTCAGCAGCAGCGTCGTGCGATAAGGCATGTACTGTCGGGTCGGCAGCAGCGCCCAGACCGCCAGCGCGTGTCGACTGGCGTCTGACAGCGCAATCTCCACCAGCTCTCCCCGGCGCAGCTCGTCGCGAACATCGAGAAAGGTCAACTGCGCAATGCCGATCCCGGCAACGCACATCTCCCGCACGCCCTCGACGCTGCTGCAGCTGAAGCGCGCGGCGATCGGGCAGTTCACCACCTGTCCGTGCTGCTCGAACATCCAGTGCGCCACCCCGGAAATTTTCAGGCAGCGATGCTGCTGCAGAGCGCTGAGGCTGGTCGGCTGGCCATAGCGCGCCAGATAGCCGGGCGCGGCGCAGAGTATGCGTGGATTATCGGCGAGCCGGTGGGCGATCAGCGTTGAATCCTTCAGCGGTGCCAGCCGCAGCGCCATGTCATAGCCCTGCCCGACGATATCGACCACGCTGTCGCTCAGGTTGAGATCGACCCGCAGCGCAGGGTTCGCCTCCATCAGCGCAGGCAGCAGCGGCAGCAGATGGCGCTTGCCGAATTCCGACGCCGCCGTCACGCGCAGCAGCCCGCTGGCGCCCTGCGATGCTGAATTAAACAGGCTTTTGGCGGTTTCCCCTGCCTCCAGCATCAGGCGCGCATAGGGCAGAAATTCTTCGCCTTCGCTGGTTAACGATACCGCGCGCGTTGTGCGCTGAAACAGGCGCACGCCCAGTTCGCTCTCCAGCTGCGCTAACCGTCGCGAAATGGTCATGGCCGTTGCGTTAACCCGTCTGGCCGTCTCGGTAAAGTTGCCGGTGTCGGCGATGCTGCAGAAAATCTCAACGTTTTTTAAATCCATTGTAACGTTATCCGTTATACAGCTTGTCGATTTTGGCGATTATTCGCCGCTGGCCGCTGCATTACAATAGCTTCATTAGATAATCACTCAGGAGATCCTGCCGATATGGCTAAAAAACTTTTTACGGCCGGCGTTATCAACGCCACCCCCTTTAACAACCGCGCCATGGTGGCGCCGATGACCCGCATCTCCGCTTCGGAAACCGGCGTGCCGGGCGAGACAATGCAGCGCTACTACGCCAGCTTTGCGCGCGGCGGTTTCGGCGGCGTGATTTCAGAGGGACTCTATGTCGACCAGGCCTGGTCGCAGACCTATGCGTTTCAGCCTGGCATCGTGACCAACGAGCAAGTCGAGGGCTGGCGCAAGGTGGTCGACGCCGTGAAAAGCCAGGGCGCCGTGTTTATCGCGCAGCTTATCCACGGCGGCGCGCTTTCGCAGGCCAATATCTATCGCCGCTCTACCGTTGCCCCTTCGGCTGTGCAGCCGGTCGGCCAGCAGCTCGGCTTTTACCACGGTCAGGGCGACTATGCGCTGCCGGAGGCGATGAGCGAGGAGCAAATCCAGCAGGCGATTGACGCCTTTGCCGCCAGCGCAGCGCGCGCGGTTAACGCGGCGGGTTTTGACGGCGTGGAGATCCACTCCGCCAATGGCTATCTGCTCGATCAGTTCCTGACCGACTATACCAATCAGCGCACCGACCGCTGGGGCGGCAATATCGAAGCGCGCCTGGGCCTGACGCTGGCGGTGATTAAGGCGGTGCGGGCGCAAATCGGGCCTGATGCTATCCTGGGCGTGCGCATCTCGCAGGGCAAGGTCAACGATTTCCATCACAAATGGAAAGAAGGCAAAGCGGGCGCCGCGAAAGTGTTCGCACTGCTGCAGGCCGCGGGCGTGGATTATATCCACGTGACGGAATATCAGGCATGGCAACCCGCCTTTAGCGACGGCGAACAGACTTTTGCCGCTATCGCCCGCGAGGCGGCGCCGGACACCGTACTTATTGTTAACGGCGGCCTGGATACCGGCGACCTGGCTGAAGAGCAGCTTGAACAAGGCGCCGACTTTGTGGCGATCGGCAAGGCGGCGCTGGCCAACCACGACTGGCCGACGCGCGTCGCGCAGAAGGCGCCGCTGCGCGCCCTGCCGGAAAGCGTGCTATCGCCGGTGGCGAATATCAAACCAGACGAAATCTAATTTTCGCCAGCATGCCGGGCCGTTGTCATGAAGCGAGCCCGGCGGTGAAGCGCGGCTTGCCAGTGCGACGCGATCGAGCTTAAAGCGCGATCGCCATATCGATGCAGCGCAGTTCAGCCTGGGCGAGCCTGGAAGGATAGATATTTTCCTGCACAAAGCTAAAGCCGTGCCGCTCATAGAAGGTTTGCGCATTAGGGGTCGAGGCGAGAGTGAGTCGGGTAAACCCTCGCTGGCGCGCCTCGCCTTTTATCGCCTCGATAATCTTGCCAGCTAACCCTTTTCCAGCGTGTTCGGGCAAGGTAAAAATTGCCTCGACACTGCCGGAAGAGAGGTCGAGAAAACCCGTTGCCACCGGGCGGCTATCCGGCCCTTCAATCACGAAGAAGGGGTTCGCTCTGATTACCTCGAGATAACTTTCAGGCATCCCATCTGGCGTCCAGGCCTGAAGGATCTCGGGCTTATAGCTGTTGCGGCACCCGTCGCGGATAGCCAAATTTCTGACAAGCCAGCATTGTTCCGCTTCGTCAGGTCGCGCGCGTCTCACCCTCATCGCTTTTCCTTATTCTTTTCTCTGTCGGTTGATTATCTCGGCAGTGGCGCATCAGCGCTCGCCCCAGCGCATCTGCTGAATCACAACGCGATAGCCATCGACATCCTGGAATGTCACGCCTCTTCTGTCCCAGTAGGGATTGAACGATATCACCCTGACAAAGCCAGCCTGATCCATATTCGTGCAGCGCCTCGCCCAGCTAGCCTGGTCAGGCACGTAGAGCACCAGCAGATCTTCGGCAGACGGAGACGGCGTGACCGGATGAAAATGACACTGCGTAAATTCAAGATGCCAGGGCAAATCGTCGCGCCCTAACATACAGCCGCTAAATCCCTCGTGATCGCGAAATTCGCCGATGATCTGCAGATCCAGCCCGCTGACGTACATCTCACCGCTTTTGCTCAGCAGGCTCACCGGCCTGGCGATACGCATATGCTGAAATTCCATTGCCGCCTCTCTTTATGCTCCAGATGGATCGCTGCCGCCCGTGACTATAATCTGTACAATCCGCCTGCCAGGAAAATAAATATGTTTGAAGGATTTATTCATACAGAAATAGCGCTTTCCGACGCGACAA
Organism: Pantoea sp. NGS-ED-1003; assembly: GCF_000738765.1. Classification (NCBI taxonomy): domain Bacteria; kingdom Pseudomonadati; phylum Pseudomonadota; class Gammaproteobacteria; order Enterobacterales; family Erwiniaceae; genus Pantoea; species Pantoea sp. NGS-ED-1003. Next base: position 204,840 of record NZ_JPQA01000001.1, on the reverse strand, counting down.
TCAACGTACGCTATGGCGGAAGCGGTCCGCCGCTTATGCTGCTGCATGGCCATCCCCGCACCCATGTCACCTGGTCAAAAGTCGCGCCGCAGCTGGCTAAGTTCTTTACTGTGGTCTGCCCAGACCTGCGCGGCTTCGGCAACTCGTCAAAACCTGCTGATTTACCGGATCACGCAGGCTCTGCCAAACGAGCGAAAGCGAAGGACTGCATTGAGCTGATGCGCCATCTTGGCTTTGCGCTGGCCGGCCATGACAGAGGGAGTTATACGGCCTATCGCGCCGCGCTCGATTATCCCGACAGCATCACTCGCCTCGCGCTTCTCGATTCTGTTCCGATCCTTGAAGCCCTGGAACGCTGTAACGAGAGGTTTGCGCGTCAGTGGTATCACTGGTTTTTCTTTGCCCAGCCTGAAAAGCCTGAACGGGCGATTCTGGCCGATCCGGACGAATGGTACGGTCCGCAGCCGAAAGCGATGGGAGATGAGGAGTATCAGGCGTTCCGGCAAGCCATTCACGATCCCGCCACCGTGCACGGGATGATTGAGGACTATCGCGCAGGCTTGTCGATAGACAGAGATCATGAGGCGCAGGATCGCCAGGCCGGACGTCTTATCACCTGCCCAACCTTATGTTTATGGTCGAAGCAGGATGATCTGGAAGATTTGTACGGCGATATCCTCGCCATCTGGCGGCGCTGGGCGCCGGATGTGCGCGGCCACGCGATTAACAGCGGTCATCATATGGCGGAAGAGGCGCCTGAAGAGCTGAGCGCCGCGCTGCTGCGCTTTTTTCAGTAGCGGCGCGGCGGCTCTGGCCAGGTAGCAGCCTCTGCGCCAGAGGGATATCCGCTCCTCAGGCGCGTTCGGGCGCGAAACGGGTGAGCAGCAAAGTGAAAACGCAGATCGCCGCGCCGGCGAAAAAGGTCGACGCGGAGCCCCAGAGCTCCCACAGCAGCCCTGCGCCCAGGCTGGCGAGCAGTACGCCGACGCCGCTCAGCAGGCTAAAGAACCCAAACGCCGTGCCCCGCAGGTCGGCAGGCGCGGTGCGGGCGATCATGGCGTTGAGCAGACCCTGCGTCATGCCCATATGCACGCCCCACAATGCCACACCCGCAATAATGCCAGCCCAGCTGTGGCTGAGCGCCAGCACCACGTCAGCCAGAATAAGCACCACCAGTCCCGCCTGCAGCAGACGGCGATGGCTCATGCTGTCGGAGAGTCGGCCAAAGGGATAAGCGGTAAGTGAGAAAACCACATTCATCGCCACCATCACCAGCGGTATAAGCGCAAGCGCGATCCCCACTTCCTGCGCCCGCAGAACCAGAAAAGCCTCGCTGAATCTGGCCAGGGTAAATACCCCGCCCAGGCCGATCACCCACCAGCACTCTGCGCCCAGCCGCTTAAGATTTTCTTTCTTAACCGGGCTGGAGCGCGGGGCGGTCACCGGCGCGCGCGGCTCTTTTAAGCCGAAGAAGAGCAAAGCGACCGCCAGAAACGCCGGGATGACGGCCACCCAGTAAATCGCCCGGAAATCGTTGTTCCACAGCAGCATCAGCCCGACCGCCAGCAGCGGCCCCAGAAAGGCGCCGGTGGTGTCGAGCGCCTGACGCAAACCGTAGGCGGCGCCGCGAATTTCAGGCGGCGTGACATCGGCGACCAGCGCATCGCGCGGCGCGCCGCGGATGCCTTTGCCCAGCCGATCGATCATGCGAGCGCTGAAAATCATGCCGGAGGTCGACGCCAGGGCGAACAGCGGTTTGCTGAGCGCGCCCAGGCCATACCCCACCACGGCCAGCCCCTTGCGTTTGCCGATGTAGTCGCTGATTGCGCCGGAGAAGACCTTAACGCATAGCGCGGTCGCTTCGGCAATGCCCTCGATCAGACCGATAATCACTACCGGCGTGCCGAGCGCGGTGGCCATAAACAGCGGAAGCAGGCTGTGGATCATCTCGGAGGAGATATCCATCAGCAGACTGACGAAGCCGATAATCCATACGCCGCCGGGTATGCGTTTCAGAGTGGCAAAGCGAGCAATCATTTCCGTTCCTTAGCATCCTGTACAGTAGCCTTTAACAACAGACTGGCTGACGCTGGGTTCTTTTTAGCGTAGCGGCCAGCGCCGCCTTTAACGGCAAATATCCTTCAGACATTCGCGGCAGGGTTTTGTATTCACCTTTCTGTTTTTTGCGGTCAGCAGCGCGTCGCGTGGATGATAAAACGTGCCGATAAATACCCGTAGCGCCACGTCGGGAAGCCGTGTACAGGCTTTGGTATGCAGAACAAAACAGCCAGAGGGATCGCATTCCAGAGTAAGGTAGTAAAAGCTGCTCATCATGGTTACTGAGTAAAAGTTGCATCGTAAATACACTATTAAATATCCTGAAATAAATTGATACATCAGTAAAACCTATCGCTGGAAAAGGTTCTAACTATCAATAAAAGTCAGCATTTTCTGCTGCCAGTCTGGCTTAAGTCGGCATAACGCCGACAGCGCGCACCTCATAACGCCTGAAAACTTAAGGTTCATCTCTATGATTAAGCTGACCTTAAGATGAAAATAAATAAGCGGCTCGCATTAACTTCCGCTGCGCCTCTTTTGCACTTTTTTCATGCAGCCATGCGCTTTTTCCGTGCAGAAGCGCGGTATGGCCTCTGCTTTTGCGCCTGTTTTACCGGTTTCGCCTGCCCGTTTGCTGGCACAACTTTTGCTACTTGTATGTACAAGTTAATCCTGCTCTGCATTTAACAAAATTTTATCAAGTGATGCTCACAAACTGGGCAAATCAACGATGTATCAGAACGGATTTACTTGTATATACATGAAATGTCATTTGCACAGATTTCACCATGAGATGGCCTGAATCGATTACTCACCAGGAGAAGCCGCATGACGCAACGCGCACCCGTTCGCCTTTTTTGCCTTACCACCCTTTTCGCCACGCTGATGTTGAGCGGCGCGGCCGCGCAGGCCAAAGAGTGGAAATCGATTACCATAGCGACCGAAGGAAGCTATGAACCCTGGAACCTGACGCTGCCGGGCGGCAAGCTGGGCGGCTTTGAACCAGAATTGATGGAAGACCTCTGCAAGCGCATGGGCGTTCAGTGCAAGCTGGTGGTGCAGAACTGGGACGGCATGATCGCCGGACTCAATGCCGGCAAATATGATGTGATCATGGATGCGATCGTGATTACGCCAGATCGGAAAAAAGTGGTCAGCTTCACCACGCCGTACGCCTCTACGCCCGCCACCTTTATTACCAGCAAAGATAACCCGCTGCTGCCGGCCGATAGCCATATCATTAAGCTGCACGACGACCAGGCCGCGATCAACGCGGCGATCGCCCCGCTCAAAGCGGCGCTGAAAGGCAAAACCATCGGCATCGCCTCCGGCACCGTTTATACCCCCTTTATCGATAAATACTTCAAAGGCGACGCAGAGGTGCGGGAATACACCTCGTCGGCGGACGCCATCCTCGATCTGCAATCGGGCCGCATCGACGCGGTGTTCGATGATGTCACCTTCGCCCAGTCGATGCTGGCGCGCAAAGAGAACGCCAACCTGAGCTTTAGCGGTCCGCAGCTGGGCGGTCCGATCTGGGGCGAAGGCGAAGCGATGGGCGTGCGCATGGCCGACAACGATCTTAAAGCCAAACTCGACGAAGCGATTCATGCCGCGCTGGCCGACGGCACGGTGAAAAAGCTGAGCGAAAAGTGGTTTAAAACCGACGTCACCCCGTAAGAGAGGTAAGAGATGATGAGCCTGCTGAGTTTTGGCCCGGACGGCTGGGGCCGACTGATCCTGAGCGCCGCCTGCACCACGCTGCTGCTGTCGCTGGCGGCGCTAATCATCGGCGCCGTGGTCGGCTCCGGCGTGGCGGCCGCCAAGCTCTCTCCCCAGCGCTGGCTGCGCTGGCTGGGCGAGAGCTATTCGGTGGTGTTTCGCGGCATTCCGGAACTGCTGGTGATCTACCTGTTCTATTTCGGCGGCTCCGGGTTGATTACGCTGGTAGGCCAGCTCTTCGGCGCGGACGGCTTTATCGAGGCGCCGCCGTTCCTGATCGGCGCGCTGGCGATCGGGCTCATCTCCGGCTCCTATCAGGGCGAAGTCTATCGCGCGGCGCGCCTGGCGCTGGCCAAAGGCGAAGTGGAGGCGGCGGTGGCGATCGGCATGCCGCGCTGGCGCATCGCGCAGCGCATTCTGCTGCCGCAGGTGGTGCGCTACGCCCTGCCCGGCATGTCAAACGTCTGGCAGATGAGCCTGAAGGATTCGGCGCTGGTCTCGGTGACCGGCATCGTCGAACTGATGCGCGCCAGCCAGGTCGCGGCCGGTTCCACCCGCGATTATTTCACCTTTTACCTGGTCGGCGGCGCCTGCTATCTGGTGCTGACGCTGCTGTCTAATCAGGCGTTTCGTCGGGCGGAGTCGCGCCTCGGACGCGCGTGGCAGAGCCGCACCGCGGCGCAGCATTAAGGAGCAGCAGCATGATTGATTTCGCCTTTCTCTCCGACACCTTTCTTAAGCTGAGCGCCGCCCTACCGGTGACCCTCGGCCTGTTTATCAGCGCCTTTCTGTGCGGCGGCGTGCTGGCGATCGGCATTCTGGCGCTGCGCATGAGCCGCTGGCGGCTGCTGAGCGGCTTCGCGCGCGGCTACATTCTGGTGTTTCGCGGCTCGCCGCTGATGATCCAGCTCTTCCTTATCTACTACGGGCTTGGGCAGTTCGGCGTGATCCGCCACAGCATCGTCTGGCCGTTCCTGCGCGAGCCCTTTATTTGCGCGGTGCTGGCGCTGTCGCTCTGTACCGCAGCCTATACGGCGGAGATCCTGCGCGGCGCGCTGCTCGCCGTGCCCGCCGGTCAGGTCGAGGCCGGCCTCGCCTGCGGCATGTCGCGCTGGCTGCTGCTGCGCCGCATTATCGCGCCGGTGATGCTGCGCTATGCGCTGCCCGCCTACTCCACCGAGGCGATTCTGCTGGTGAAATCCACCGCGCTGGCCAGCCTCGTCACCGTCTGGGACGTGACGGGCGTGGCGCAGCAAATCATCCAGCGCACCTACCGCACTATGGAGGTGTTTCTCTGCGCCGCTGCGATCTACCTGCTGCTGAATTTTATTATCGTCCAGCTCTACGCGCTGCTGGAGCGTCGTCTGACCCCGGTGCATCGCACGGCAAAAAAGCCGTTATCCGCCGTTAAACCGCTTGTCGGAGAGTAATATGCATTCCACATCCCCCGTTACCCTGTCCGCCACGGATATTCATAAATCCTTCGGCGCCATGGAAGTTCTGAAAGGCATTTCGCTGCAGGCGCACAAAGGCGATGTTATTTCGATTCTCGGCGCCAGCGGCTCGGGAAAAAGCACCCTGCTGCGCTGCATTAACCTGCTGGAGACGCCCGACGCCGGCGTGGTCAGCGTCGGCGGCGAAACCATCGAAATGAAGCGCCATGCGCGCGGCCATCAGCTGGCGGCCAATCCCCGGCAGATCGAACGCCTGCGCTCCCGTCTCGGCATGGTGTTTCAGAGCTTTAATCTCTGGTCGCACATGACGGTGCTGCAAAACGTCATCGAAGGACCGCACTACGTGCTGAAGCGCGACAGAAAAAGCTGCATCGCCCAGGCGGAGCAGCTGCTGGATCGCGTCGGCCTGCTCAACCGCAAAGATTTCTATCCGGCGCAGCTCTCCGGCGGTCAGCAGCAGCGCGTGGCGATCGCCCGCGCGCTGGCGATGGATCCCGAGGTGATGCTGTTCGACGAGCCGACCTCCGCGCTCGATCCCGAACTGGTGGGCGAAGTGCTGAAGGTGATGCGCAGCCTGGCCGAAGAGGGACGCACCATGCTGGTGGTGACGCACGAAATGGGCTTCGCGCGCAACGTCTCCAACCGCGTGGTGTTTATGCATCAGGGCACCATCGACTGTCAGGGCGAACCCGAGGCAATGTTCGGCCAGCAGGGCTCGCAGCGCTTTAAGCAGTTTATCTCCAGCCACCACGCCGCGGGGCAGCCGTCATGACCTTGGTCTGGGGCGACGGGCCGCTGCGGTGGCAGGATCTGGTCGCGGTGGCGCGGCACGATGCGGAGTTAAGTCTAAGCGCCAGCGCCTGGCAGCGTATCGCCCAGGGGCGCGCCATTGTCGATGAGATCGTCGCCAGCGGGCAGATCGCCTACGGCGTCAACACCGGCCTCGGCGCGCTGTGCAATATCACGCTGGCGGACGAGCAGCTTAGCCAGCTGTCGCGCAATACCCTGCTGAGCCACGCCTGCGGCGTCGGCCCGCTGCTGACGCGCGAGCAGGCGCGCGCCATTCTGTGCGCGGCGATCGCCAACTACAGCCACGGCAAATCGGGCGTATCGGCCGGGCTGGTGCAGCATATGCTGGCGCTGCTGAATCATCAGATTACGCCGCAGGTGCCGTCGCAGGGCTCGGTCGGCTACCTGAGCCATATGGCGCATATCGGTCTGGCGCTGATCGGCGTCGGCGAGGTGGAGTATCAAAATCAGCCTATGCCCGCCGCGCAGGCGCTCGCGCTGGCTGGCCTGACGCCCTGGCGTCCCGGCGCCAAAGAGGGGCTGAGCCTGGTGAACGGTACGCCCTGCATGACCGGTCTCGCCTGCCTGGCGCTGGACGATGCCGCGCGCCTGCTGAACTGGGCGGACATCACCGGCGCGATGAGTTTCGAGGCGCTACGCGGCCAGCTGGCGGCGTTCGACCCTGAGGTGCTGGCGCTTAAGGCGAGTCCCGGCATGCAGATCAGCGGCCAGCGGCTGCGTCAGCTGCTGGGCGACAGTCCGCTGCTGGCGGCCAGCGTCGGCGTCCGCACGCAGGACGCGCTCAGCCTGCGTTCGATGCCGCAGGTGCACGGCGCCAGCCGCGATCAGTTCGCGCACGCCGCGCGCCAGATCGAGACCGAGCTCAACGCCTGCACCGACAACCCGCTGGTGCTCGGCACGCCGGAGAGCTGGCGCGTAGTGTCGCAGGCCAACCCGCACGGTGAGTCAGTGGCGATGGCGGCGGATCTGCTGGCGATCGCCATGGCGGAGATCGGCAGCATCGCCGAGCGGCGGCTCGACCGGCTGGTTAATCCGCTGGTGAGCGGCCTGCCGCCCTTTCTGGTGGCGCAGCCGGGCGTTAACTCCGGCATGATGATCGCGCAGTATGTGGCGGCGTCGCTCTGCGCCGAGAATCGCCAGCTGGCGCAGCCTGCGGTGCTGGATAACTATGTCACCTCGGGCTTGCAGGAGGATCACCTGAGTCTGGGCACCGGCGCGGCGCTCAAGCTGCTGAAGCTGCTGGAAAATGTCTGGCACATCCTGGCTATAGAATATCTGCTCGCCGCCCAGGCGCTCGATTTTCACGGCGACGCGGCGCTCGCCTCGGGCACGCGGCGGGCGCTGCACCGCCTGCGGGCGGTGGTGGCCAACTGGCAGCAGGATCGCTGGCTGGCACCCGATATCGCCCTGGCGGTCAAGGTACTGAAAAGCACGCCGGATTTTACCCAGCCGTAACGCCTTGTCGCGGGCTCTCTACGCCCGGCGGGCATCAACCCGCCGCGGCGCGGCCCGCTTTGCCGCTGCGCTTCCCGACGCGCCAGCTCTCTCTCGCTTCCGCCCGCCGCCAGGTCCGCTTTTTACTGCTACCTTTTACAGATAACCCGTTGTTTTACCGGAGAGAGACTTTGCCATTGCCCCGCTCCAGGAAAACAGAGCGCTTTGTGCTGCTGTTTCTGCTTTTTATCAGCGTTTTTATCGTGACGGCATGCAGTTGGGCGCTCTGGCAGTCGTGGCAGAACCGGCTGCAGGATGTCTCGGTGCAGGCGCGCAACCAGTCGCTGTCGCTCTCCCGCCAGGCGCAGGACACCTTTCTACAGGTCAATATTGCGCTGGATGAGATCGCCCGCCAGGGAGATGAGGTGTTTAGCCGTCCTGAGGCGTACAGCGGCAGAAACGGCATTCTCGCCGGACTCTCGCTGCCGCTGCCGCAGCTGGCCGGACTCTTTGTTTATGATAAAGAGGGCAACTGGCTGGCTACCTCGCGCGACATGCAGTTTAAGCAGATGAATAACGCCGACCGCGAGTCCTTTATCTGGCACCGCGACCATGCCGATCCGGGCGCGCATATCGGCCACGTCATTCGCAGCCGCAGCGCCGATGAGCTGGTGATCCCGGTTTCTCTGCGGCTAAACGACGCGGCGGGCAATTTCCGCGGCGTAGCGCTCGGCTCGGTAAAAGTCGCTTTTTTCCGCCAGTTTTACGGCTGGTATGAACAGAGCCCGGGCGATCTGCTGGCGCTGATGAACACCGACGGCCTCTTGCTTTACGCCCGCCCTTTTCCCGATAGCGTCCTCAACCGCAGCCTCTCTTCCAGCCCGCTGTTTACCCGCCTGCTGCGCCAGTCGCGCATCGGCAGCGCCACCTGGCACAGCCGCCTCGACGGCGAGGAGCGTCTTTTCGGCTACGCCCGGCTGGAGCGCTATCCGCTGGTGGTGGCGGTCGGCTATGAAACCCGGGCGATCCGGCACGCCTGGTGGAAGAGCAATATCACCGGCATCGGCGTGAATATCTTTACCTGGCTGCTGGTGCTGCTGTTCGGCTATCTGGTGCTGCGTCAGCTGCGCGCCAATCAGCGCAGCCAGCAGGCGCTGATGCGCTCGCAGGATGAGCTGACGCGCCTCAACGGCACGCTCAGCGATCTGGCGATGCTGGATGGCCTGACCGGGCTGGGCAACCGGCGGCAGTTCGATTTTTATCTGGAGAAAAGCCTGCAGGGCACCGCCTCGCCCGTCTCGCTGATTATGTTCGACGTGGACTATTTCAAACGCTACAACGATGAGTATGGCCATATCGCCGGCGACCGGTGCCTGCAGGAGGTGGCGGCGGTGCTCAAGCACCTGCCGCTGCGCAGCACCGACCGGGTCACCCGCTACGGCGGCGAAGAGTTCGCCATTATTCTGCCGGGCACCCATGCCCGCGACGCTGAAAAAGTGGCGCACCGGGCGCTGGAGGCGATCCGCCGCGCGGCGCTGCCCCATGAGGCGAGCGATCTGCCGGATAAAATCGTCACTCTGAGCGCGGGTATCAGCGCCTCGCCGCCCGGCGACTCGCCTGATTCCCTCAAGCTCGCCGCCGACGAGGCGCTCTATGTAGCGAAAAAAGCGGGACGCAACTGCATTGCCGGAACGGACGGCATCTGTCTGTTATAGCTTTTTCCGGCGCGGCGGTACGGTAATCGCCAGCAGGCCCAGCACGATCAGCAGCACGCCCGCCAGGCCGCTCCAGCGAAACGGCTCGCCGAATGCCGGAAGCAGCACCGCTGCCAGCCATACCAGCACGTAGCTCAGACTCAGCAGCGGATAGAGCCGGTTGAGCGGCAGATGGCGCAGCGCCAGCATCCAGCAGAGCATGGAAAGCGCATAGGCGCCCAGTCCGGCAGCGAGCAGCAGCGTCCTGGCGTGGCGCATCCAGTCATAACTTATCCACGCCTCGACAGACGGGAAATCGCGCATCGCCAGGCGCAGCGTCAGCTGCGCCAGCGTCACCAGCAGCACCGAACCGATCCCCAGCATAACGCCTTTCACAGATGGCTCCCGATCAACGCCACGCCCGCCACGATCGCCAGCGTGCCGAGCCACTGACGCAGGGTATAGCTTTCCTGCCAGATCAGCCGCGCGGCGAGCGCCACCAGCACAAAGTTAATGCTGAGCATCGGATAGGCGACGCTGACCGGCACCCGCCGCAGCACCCATAGCCAGAGCAGCATCGCGACGCCCAGCAGCAGCAGGCTTAAGCCAATCCACAGCATCAGGCGGCTTTTACCGTGGCGCGCGCCGAGGGTCGCCGCCTGCTTCTGGCAGAGCTGCGCGAGGCAGCTCAGCAGGCTCACCAGCGCAATCAGCAGCAGGCTCATGGTTTTTCGTCGTAGCCGTAGTAGACCAGCCGCCCCTGCCGATATCTCTCGTCCGGCGTCGGCATGGTCGCGTCAGGCGCTTTCTCGCCCGAATTGAGCATGATGACCACCGACACGCGCCCGTGGCGACGATGCGCCTGCAGCCAGTCGGCGAAGGCCGCGCCATCGACGTAGCGCGCCTGAGCGTCGGGATAGCTCAGGCCATACTGCACTTCGCCTTTGGCGTCATAGAGGGTGATGTCGCTGCGGCGCAGCGTCCAGGCGATCGCTGAGGCGACGCCCGGATTATCGGCCAGCAGATAGCGGCTGCCCGCCAGCCGCTCGCGCACCGCGCTGACGAAGCTCAGCGGCTGCTTCGAATCGCGCACCTTCTGCGGAATGGCGTACCCCACCAGCAGCGCCAGCGCCAGCGGACAGAGCGCCGCCAGCTGCCAGCGGTTGCTGCCCGGCCGCAGGCTCAGCCAGCCCGCGATGCCCCAGCCGGCAAAGGCCGCCGCCGCCGCCGCCGCGCGCAGCACCTCGTCGCGCGCGTAGAGCGGATGGCGCGCCAGCCCCCAGGGCGCGAGAAACAGGACCACCGCCGCGGTGGCGAGCAGGCCGAAGAGCAGGTTGATCCCGCCGTTGATGCGGAACACCCTGCCGAGCCGCGCGCCGCCGCTGTGGGCGTAGCGCGCCATCAGCAGCGCCAGCGGCGCGAAGCACGGCAGGATATAGGTTGGCAGCTTGCCTTTGGCGATGCTGAAAAACAGCAGCGGCAACAGCACCCAGCTCAACAGATAGGCGGCGTCGGCATGCCTTCCGCGCTGCCGCCACGCCGCGGCCAGCGCGCCGGGCAGCAGCGCCAGCCAGGGCAGCGAGCCCGCCAGCACCACCGGCAGGTAGTACCAGAACGGCGCTTTGTGCTGGGCATCAGCGTCGGCGAAACGCTGGATATGCTCCACCCAGAAGAAGTAGTGCCAGAAATCCCCCTCCTGCCGCGCGATCGCCAGCGCCCAGGGCGCGCTAATCACTACCGCCGTCGCGACGGTCAGCATTCCCCAGCGCAGCAGTTCGCCGAAGCGACGCTGCCAGATGGCCCAGGGCGCGATCGCCAGCACCGGCACCGCCAGCGCCAGAAAGCCCTTGGTCATAAAGCCCATGGCGCAGGCGACGCCGAGCAGCAGATAGCCGCACAGCCGCTGCCGCGTGCCGCTCGCCTGGGCCGCCAGCCAGTAGCTGCACATCGCCGCCACCAGCCACAGCAGCAGAATGGGATCGAGCACCGCGTAGGTGCCGATGCCGTATACCAGCAACGAGGTAAGAAAAATCACGCTGCCGCTGAGCGCAACGGCGCGGCTGGCGAACATCCGCACGCCGAGCCAGTAGAGCAGCAGCGCGCTCAGCGCGGTGCTGAAAATGGCGCCCGCGCGCACGCCGAACAGGGTGTGGCCGAACAGCAGCTGGCCAATGTTATTGACCCAGTAGCCGGCAATCGGTTTTTCAAAGTAGCGCAGGCCGAAAAAGTGCGGCACCACCCAGCTGCCGCCCGCCACCATTTCGCGGCTGATCTCGGCGTAGCGGGTTTCATCCGGCTGCCACAGGCTGCGGAACTCAACTGGAATCAGGTAATAGAGGGCGAAAAGCGCCAGCAGCAGCGCCGTTTTCGTCCCTGCGCGCATCGGTGTCCACATAAGAGAAGCGTCCTGTCTTGAGTTAACGCTGGCAGCCCAGCCAGCCTTCGCGCCCGGCGATCTCGCCGCGTACCACTTTGCCCTGCGGCAGCGTCGCCAGATCCTCAGGCAGCAGCTCGCTGAGCGGACAAAAGCGAATGCCCATCCGTTCCGCGCGCGTCAGCAGCTCGCGGAAGGCGGGCAGTCCCACGATGCCCTCGACCTCGGCATGAATGGTGTAAACCGGCGAGCCGCGGGCGGCCATTATCTGCTCAAGGATGTAGTCGTTGAACGCCGCTGCGCTCACCTGCTGGCCGACCACTTCGTCCCAGGTGGGCAGGGTCACCGGGATTTGCACCGTCGCCGGACGGCCGTCAGCCAGCAGCGGGATAAAAGGCCCGCTGCCGCGGCAGTCGCTGTTGTAGCGAAAGCCGAACGCCTCTTTAGCGGCGATCACGCGCGTATCGGCGCGCCAGCCCGCCACGGCGGAACAGGTGACAACGTCACCGATTATCGCCTCCAGCGCCCTTTTGCCGCGCGCGATCTGCTGATTCAGCTTTTCCTGCGGCCAGACGCCCGCCCAGGTTTGCCAGGCGAAGTGATCCCAGGCGTGCAGGCCAATTTCATGGTGCTCCGCCGCCGCGCGCATAATGTCAGCCAGCCCGCGCCCGATATCCCGTCCCGGCCAGGCGGTGCCAGCCAGCAGGATGTCCCAGCCGTAGAGCGACGCCGCGCGCGAGCGCAGCATCTTCCATAAGAAACGCGGCTTCATCAGACGCCACAGGTGGCGTCCCATGTTGTCCGGCCCGACGCTGAAAAAGAAGCTCGCTTGCAGCTGATGCAGGCTGAACTGCTCCAGCAGCGCCGGCACGCCTAGCTTCGTGCCTCGCCAGGTGTCGACGTCGACGCGTAGCCCGACTTTCTTCATGGCTTCTCCTGCAGCTCGACGGTGCGCAGGAAGAAGTCGAGCGTGTTATCGATGGTGGTGTCCATCTCCACCGTCGGCGTCCAGTTCAGCAGACGACGCGCGTTTTTGATCGAGGGCTTGCGGTGCTCGACATCCTGATAGCCCTTGCCGTAGTAGCTGCTGCTTTCCACTTCGCGGAAACCGGCGAACGGCGGAAAGCGGTCGCGCAGCGGATGGCGCTCGAAGCTCGCCAGCAGATGCTCCGCCAGCTCTTTGATGCTGGCCTCGTTGTCGGGATTGCCGATGTTGACGATCTGGCCGTCGCAGTTGCCGTTTTTGTTTTCAATAATGCGAAACAGCGCTTCGATGCCGTCGCGAATATCGGTAAAGCAGCGCTTCTGCGCCCCGCCGTCGATCAGCTTGATCGGCGAGCCTTCCACCAGGTTGAGGATCAGCTGGGTAATGGCGCGCGAGCTGCCGATACGGGCGGCGTTCAGGTTATCGAGACGCGGCCCCATCCAGTTAAATGGACGGAACAGGGTAAAGCGCAGCCCCTCTTTTTCGCCGTAGGCCCAGATGACGCGGTCCAGCAGCTGTTTCGACACCGAGTAGATCCAGCGCTGCTTGTTGATCGGGCCGACCACCAGGTTGGAGTGATCCTCGTCGAAGTGGTTGTCGGTACACATGCCGTAGACTTCGGAGGTGGACGGAAAGATGATGCGCTTTTTGTACTTCACACAGTCGCGAATAATCTTCAGGTTCTCTTCGAAGTCGAGCTCGAACACGCGCAGCGGGTTGCGGGTGTACTCAATCGGCGTGGCGATCGCCACCAGCGGCAGCACCACGTCACACTTTTTGATGTGGTACTCAATCCATTCGGAGTGAATGCTGATATCGCCTTCGACAAAGTGGAAACGCGGCTGATCGAGAAAACGGCTGATGGCGTCAGAGCCGATATCGAGCCCGTAAACCTCGAAGTTGTCATCCTGCAGCAGACGTTCTGTCAGGTGGTTGCCGATAAAGCCGTTGACGCCGAGGATCAACACGCGGGTGCGACGCTTCACCGCGGCAACCGGCTGCGAATAGAGCAGCGCGCCCGGCACCATGCCCAGGCTTTGCGCCAGCTGGCTGCCGTTCATATAGACGCCGTTGTCGCTCTGACCGGTCAGCACCTCCAGCGCGCCGTCGCCGCAGGCGATCAGAAAAGGATCGACCGACAGCACCGTGCCAGGCTTCGCCGGCGGCGCGTCTGCGTGCACGCGCCCTTTCCACACCACGAATTTCAGCGTGCCGGCAAAGGCGAAGGCCCCTGGCCAGGGATCGGTGACGGCGCGCACCAGGTTGTTCACCCGCTGCGCCGGCCACGCCCAGTTGATGCGTCCGTCGTCCGGCGTGCGGCGGCCGACCAGGGTCGCTTCGCTGTGGTTCTGCGGCCGCGCGGCGATATCCCCGCGCTTCATCGCCGGCAGCGCCCCTTCCAGCAGTTCGGTGGCGCAGGCGACCAGCTTGCGGTGCAGCGTCAGGGCGTTGTCCTGCGCATCGATCGCCACGCGCTGCTGCGCCACGATATCCCCCGCGTCGGCGCGCTTCACCATGTGGTGCAGCGTTACGCCGGTTTCCGTTTCGCCGTTGACCAGCACCCAGTTGAGCGGCGCGCGGCCGCGATATTTCGGCAGCAGCGAGCCGTGCAGGTTAAAGGCGCCCAGGCGGGCGGTGCGGAGAATGCTGTCGCTCAGCAGCGCGCGGTAGTAGAACGAGAAGATAAAGTCCGGCTGCATCGCTTTAATGCGGTCGACCCACAGCGGATGGCTGGCGTCTTCCGGCGCGTAAACCGGGATGCCCTGCTCCGCCGCGAGGCGCGCCACGGAGGGAAAGGCGTGGCTTTCCGGCGAGGTGTCGGCATGGGTGAAGATGGCGCTGATTTCATACCCGGCGTTCAGTAGCGCGCTGATGCCCGCACAGCCCATTTCGGCGTAGGCGAAGACGATGGTTTTCATTGCTCAGATTCCTGTACAGAAGTGGCTTTTTGCTGGGGGTGGATAACACGCTGGATAAAGTAGCGAGGCCGCGCGCGCACGTCGTTGTAGATGCGCCCGATATATTCGCCGAGCAGCCCCATGCCGATAAACTGCGCGCCGACAAAGATAAACAGGATGGCGAACAGCACAAAGACGCCGTCGCCCGCCCAGCTGGCGCCGAGAAACAGGCGCAGCACGATCAACACCAGCGAGAAGGCGAAACCGGCCAGCGCGATCAGGCTGCCGACGATGCTCAGCAGACGCAGCGGCGTGGTGGTCAGGCAGGTCACCAGGTCGTACATCAGGTTAATCAGCTTCATAAAGCTGTATTTGGAGTCGCCGAATTCGCGCTCGGCGTGGGTCACCGGCAGTTCGATGGTGCGCCGCGCGAAGGTGTTGGCGAGGATAGGGATAAAGGTGCTGCGCTCGTGGCAGTTCAGCATCGCATCAACGATATGGCGGCGATAGGCGCGCAGCATGCAGCCGTAATCCCCCATCGCTTTTCCGGTGACGCGCTGGATCAGGTGATTGATGGCGCGTGAGGCGCGGCGGCGAAACCAGCTGTCCTGGCGGTTCTGGCGCACGGTGCCGACCACGTCATAGCCCTGCTGCGCGGCGCGCACCAGGTTCGGGATCTCCTCCGGCGGATTTTGCAGATCGGCGTCCAGGGTAATGATCAGATCGCCGGAGACATGGCTGAAACCGGCCATAATCGCCGAGTGCTGGCCGTAGTTGCGGTTCAGCAACACGCCGACCACATGGCTGCCGGGCATGTCGGCGGCATCGTCGATCATCTGGGCGGAGCGGTCAGCGCTGCCGTCGTCCACCAGCAGAATTTCATACTCCAGCCCCAGCGTGGCGCAGGCGGCGTCAGTGCGGCGCACCAGCTCCGCCAGGCTCTCTTCTTCGTTGTAGACCGGGATAACCACGGACACTTTGCGAATCGCTTTTTCTTCCTGCATCTCAGACTCCTGCCAGCTGACGCAACGCGCTGACAACGCGGGCGACGTCTTCATCGCGCATATCCGGAAACAGCGGCAGAGAGCAGATGCGCTCGCTGTTCCATTCGGTGTTGAGCAGCGAGAGCTGCGGATAGTGTTCGCGGTAATATTTATGGGTGTGCGCGGCGCGGAAATGCAGGCCGGTGCCGATATCCTGCGCCTTCAGCGCCTCCATCAGCGCATCGCGGCTGATGCCGCAGGCGGCTTCGTCGATGCGAATGATAAACAGATGCCAGGCGTGCTGATGCGGCCAGGCCGGCTGCGCCAGCGGCAGAAACGGCGTGTCGGCCAGTTCGCGCAGATAGCGCTGGGCGATGGCGGCGCGGCGCGCATTGAAATCGGCGAGCTTTTTCAGCTGCGTTAGCGCAATGGCCGCGCTGATATCGGGCAGGTTGTACTTGAAGCCGGGCATCACTACTTCCGCCTGCGGCTTGCGCCCGTGTGTCTGGCGATCCCAGGCGTCGACGCCCAGCCCGTGAAACTTCAGGCTGCGCATGCGATCCGCCAGCTGCGCGTCATCGGTGACAATCAGCCCACCTTCGGCGCAGGTCATATTTTTAATGGCGTGAAATGAGAAAATCGCGGTGCCCGCGCTGCCGATATGGCGTCCCTGGTAATAGCAGCCCGCCGCGTGTGCGGCATCTTCGATGACCGGAATGCCATAGCGCGCGCCCAGGGCGCGGATCGCGTCCACATCCGCCGGCGCGCCAGCGTAGTGCACCGGAATGATGGCGCGGGTGCGCGGCGTGATGGCGGCCTCAATCTGTTCGGGCGTCACCATCAGCGTATCGCGATCGACGTCAATCATTACCGGCGTCGCGCCCAGCAGCGTAATCATATTAAGGGTAGAGACCCAGGTCAGCGACGGCGTTATCACCTCATCGCCAGGCTGAATACCGAGCGCCAGCAGCGTGACATGCATTCCCGCTGTGGCCGAGCTGACGGCGATGGCGTGCTGATTGCCGGTGAGCTGACAAAAAGCCTGTTCCAGCGCCACATTTTGCGGACCGGTGGTAATCCATCCGGATTCAAACACCGCTTTGACCGCCGCCAGCTCCTCTTCACCCAACGAAGGCCGCGAAAAAGGGAGAAATGACATAATAAAATCCCATCCGTTTCAGATGTTCGAAATAAATAAATGCCTAAGCGCCGCCTGAAGAAATAAATCTTACAAACATGAAGGAATTGTTTCCTTTTGACGTAAGTTTGGTGAATCTCGCCAGCTCATGCTTCATGACGGGGTTGAGAAAATAATGCTGGCGAAACCTTAAGACAGCCTTAATCAGGCTGGCGCTTTTTTTTCATCTGGCGCGGGAGAAAATGCAAGGGCAGTAAAGATGGACGAGGTTAATAATATGACCACATCTGTTTGTTATTATTTTAGTGTGAACATTGCGATATGAATTTATATCGACTTTCATCGAATTCAACTGCATGACGTAAAGGAGGTGGATTGTTTTATCGATATTTATTATTAGCGAGCCAATAATTAGCACATTAATATAGTTAAAATTCAAATAAAATCAATAACCTGAATTTAATATACTTGCAACTCAATTACTTTACTTTCGGGCTTAGAATCACGTCTCTCGAGAAAAAACTTTTCTCCAGACCTGGTGAAATCGGCCGGTCGGTTAAAGAAACAGGAAAGGCAAACAGATTTTCCGCGCCGCGTCATCTTATTTCCGCACATGAAAAATCAGGCGCCGTTTTATGCTGCGAGTAAAGTCTCGTAACTGACGGGCACGTAAAATAACGCGTTTTTTCTGCGCCCTTTTATCGTCGAATTGCAGTAATGGTTTATCTTTTGTTTAAGATAAAATTATTGTTGCCGCCGTTGCCGGCAGCGCATTGCGGTATATCGCTCTCGATGCGCTTCCGGCCAGGCGGACGTTACGACTAAAACTCCGCTTCCTCTCCCGGCAGCGGTTGGGAAAGTTCCTGCCCTTCGACGCCAGCATAGAAAATCACTAACTCGGTCGGCTCGTCGGTGGTGTAGCCACGGTGCGCGCTGTCGATCGTTTCGTTCAGCGCCTCTCCCGCGCCTGCGTGAAATCGTTCGCCGCTGTGCTTGTCTTCGATGGTCAGGCGTCCAGAAAGAACATAGGCGGTATTAGGCATGGGATGGGTATGCCAGGGGAGTTCGCTGTGGGCGGGCAACGACATGCGCATCACCGATATCTGCGGTTTGCCCGCTGGATAAGCCTCATAGGGCTGGCCATTCCAGGCGCTGCCGCTCTGTAACAGCTGTTGATGCGCGATCTCTGCCGGGCGCTGATCTGAGTTGGGTTTTTTCTCCGTCATGGTCTCTCCTGTTCGTTAATCTCAATAGAGTGTAGCGGACAGGACGCGCCAGAAACGCCAAAGGCCGCGCTAAGCAGCCTCTGAAACAGGTATTGCGACAGCGTTATTTGATCAGTTCAGCGGAAACGTAGGCGCCGTTATCAAAGCGAGCCCCGGTAATTTTGTATGCTGCGCCAGCCTGATGCGCCTGCGCGGCAATTTGCGCTTCCGCCGCGTCGAGCGTGGCGGCTGAGGCGGTAATGCTCTGAGCGAAGCTGCCGAATGATACAGAGGAGAGAGCAGCAACTACAACGAAAGTTTTGATAATTTTCATGGTCAATTCCTTAAATTTGATTTCAGTTGGTGAGGCGATTTGCCTCGATGTAGACATCATGCGCCTGAGAGAGGGTTTAAAAGCTGACATATTTGCTTTTAAACGACAAAAATATTGAAATACTTTTCTGTCTCTTTTTAGCCTGCCTGCCCAACTGGCGACGCCCCGCTTAACGGTGCAAATTGTGACCTTTCATAAGCCCGACACGAAATTGCTGCGGCCCTTTCCTTGCCTGTAGGCGGGTTATCGACGGATAATCCCTACAGACTTCGTCATGCTGACGCGGCGACGCCGCAGCCCGACGCACTAACGCTGAAAAATTAGGCAACGCATTGATATGAGTGAAAAATGTAAAGCGCTGCACACTACGCTGATTCCCCTTCAGGCGATTGCGCATGCCCTACGATAACGTCTATGCCGAAAAACGGCTGCCCGGCGCGTTTCGCCGCAGCTGGCACCATTTTTATCGCAACACCACCGCCATGATCGGGCTGTACGGCTTTGGCGCGCTGCTGTTTCTCTGCCTGTTCGGCGGGTTGCTGGCGCCCTACGGCATCGATCAGCAGTTTCTCGGCTATCAGCTGCTGCCGCCCTCCTGGTCGCGCTACGGCGACGTCTCCTTTTTCCTCGGCACCGACGATTTAGGACGCGACGTATTAAGCCGCCTGCTGAGCGGCGTGGCGCCGACCGTGGGTTCAGCCATTCTGGTCACGCTGTTCGCTACGCTGTGCGGGCTGGCGCTTGGCGTGCTGGCGGGCATTACGCACGGTTTGCGCTCGGCCGTTATGAATCACGTGCTGGATACCCTGTTGTCGATCCCCACGCTGCTGCTGGCGATTATCGTGGTGGCCTTTCTCGGCCCGCGCCTCGAGCACGCGCTGCTGGCGATCTGGCTGGCGCTGTTGCCGCGTCTGGTGCGCGCCACCTATAGCGCGGTGCACGACGAGCTGGAAAAAGAGTATGTGGTGGCGGCGCGCCTCGACGGCGCCAGCAACGTTGATATCCTGCGCCATGCGATTTTGCCCAACGTGCTGCCGATGCTGATCAGCGAAGTGACGCGCTCGCTGTCGCTGGCGATTCTGGATATCGCCGCGCTCGGCTTTCTCGATCTCGGCGCGCAGCTGCCCTCGCCCGAATGGGGCGCGATGCTTGGCGATTCGCTGGAGCTGGTTTATGTCGCTCCCTGGACCGTGATGCTGCCGGGTGCCGCGCTGATGATCAGCGTATTAATCGTTAACCTGCTGGGCGACGGTATCCGCCGCGCTGTAGAGGCGGGAGTGGAATAATGCCGTTACTCGATATTCGTAATCTGACCATTGAATTTATGACCGCCGACGGTCCCGTCAAGGCGGTGGACCGCATCAACCTGACGCTGATGGAAGGCGAAGTCCGTGGGTTAGTGGGCGAATCGGGCTCGGGCAAAAGCCTGGTGGCGAAGGCGATCTGCGGCGTGACCAAGGATAACTGGCGCGTCACCGCCGATCGCATGGTATTCGACGATATCGATCTGCTGCGCCTGTCGCCGCGCGAGCGTCGCCGCATCGTCGGTCACAACGTCTCGATGATTTTTCAGGAACCGCAGTCCTGTCTCGATCCTTCGGAGCGTATCGGCCGCCAGCTGATGCAGGCGATTCCGCGCTGGACCTATAAAGGTGCGTGGATGGGACGCTTCTGGTTCTGGCGCAAAACCCGCGCCATCGAGCTGCTGCACCGCGTCGGCATCAAAGATCATAAAGATATCATGCGCAGCTTTCCTTACGAGCTGACCGAAGGCGAGTGCCAGAAGGTGATGATCGCCATCGCGCTGGCCAACCAGCCGCGCCTGCTGATCGCCGACGAACCCACCAACGCCATGGAGCCGACCACCCAGGCGCAAATTTTTCGCCTGCTGAGCCGTCTCAACCAGAACAACAACACCACTATTCTGCTGATTAGCCACGATCTGCGCACCATGAGCCAGTGGGCGGACCGCATTAACGTAATGTACTGCGGGCAGACCGTCGAAACCGCGGGCAGCGACGATCTGATCGTTACACCGCACCATCCTTATACGCAGGCGCTGATCCGCGCGATGCCCGATTTCGGTCGCGCGCTGCCGCACAAAAGCCGCCTGAACACGCTCTCCGGCGCGATCCCCTCGCTGGAAAGCCTGCCGATCGGCTGCCGGCTTGGCCCACGCTGCCCCTACGCGCAGCGCAAATGCGTGGAAACGCCGCGCCTGAGCGGCAGCAAAACGCACCTTTTCGCCTGCCACTTTCCGCTGAATATGGAGGAGCAGTAGGTGGAGACGCTGCTTGAAGTGCGCAATCTGAGCAAAACCTTCCGCTATCGCACCGGGCTGTTTCGCCGCCAGCACGTCGAGGCGGTGAAGTCGGTGAGTTTTATTCTGCGCGAGAAGCAGACGCTGGCGATCATCGGCGAGAACGGATCTGGCAAATCGACGCTGGCGAAAATGCTGAGCGGCATGGTGGCGCCGAGCAGCGGCGAAATCCTGATTAACGATCATCCGCTTGAATTCGGCGACTACGGCTACCGCAGCCAGCGCATCCGCATGATTTTTCAGGATCCCTCTACTTCACTCAACCCGCGCCAGCGCGTCAGCCAGATCCTCGACCTGCCGCTGCGCCTCAACAGCGATCTGGCGCCGGAGGCGCGCGAGAAGCGTATTATCGCCACGCTGCGCCAGGTGGGTCTGCTGCGCGACCACGCCGGCTACTATCCCCATATGCTGGCGCCGGGCCAGAAGCAGCGCCTCGGTCTGGCGCGCGCGCTGATCCTGCAGCCGAAAGTGATTATCGCCGACGAAGCCCTCGCCTCCCTCGATATGACGATGCGCTCCCAGCTGGTTAATCTGATGCTGGAGCTACAGGAGCAGCACGGCATCACCTATATTTATGTGACGCAGCATCTCGGCATGATGAAGCACATCAGCGATCAGGTGCTGGTGATGCACCAGGGAGAAGTGGTGGAGCGCGGCGGCACCGCCGACGTGCTGGCTTCGCCGCTGCACGATCTGACTAAACGGCTGATTTCGAGCCACTTCGGCGAAGCGCTGACGGCGGAAGCCTGGCGCCGCGAGGCCTGATTCAGGTTGGTTTACCCCATTTGCCTGAGACGTGCTAGAATCCGCACGTCGATTAACGCGGTCGCCTGTTTTTTAACCAATGCGACCGCCAACAACTATGACCATAAGGATTACAGCTATGGGTTTTCTTTCCGGTAAGCGCATTCTGATTACTGGCGTTGCCAGTAAACTCTCTATTGCCTACGGAATTGCGCAGGCGATGCACAAGCAGGGCGCAGAACTGGCTTTCACCTACCAGAACGACAAATTGAAAGGTCGTGTGGAAGAGTTTGCTAAAGATCTGGGTTCAGACATTGTGCTGCCGTGCGATGTGGCCGAAGACGAGAGCATCAAATCGCTGTTTACTGAACTGGCAAAAACCTGGCCGAAATTTGACGGTTTCGTTCACTCCATCGGCTTCGCCCCGGGCGACCAGCTGGATGGCGACTATGTGAACGCCGTTACCCGCGAAGGCTTTAAAATTGCTCACGACATCAGCGCCTACAGCTTTGTGGCGATGGCGAAAGAGTGCCGCGAGATGCTGAACCCCAACTCCGCTCTGCTGACGCTCTCCTACCTGGGCGCAGAGCGCGCGATCCCGAACTACAACGTGATGGGTCTGGCGAAAGCGTCGCTGGAAGCCAACGTGCGCTATATGGCGAACGCGATGGGTCCGGAAGGGGTACGCGTGAACGCCGTTTCCGCCGGTCCGATCCGTACCCTGGCGGCGTCAGGCATCAAGGATTTCCGTAAGATGCTGGCGCACTGCGAAGCGGTTACCCCGATTCGCCGCACCGTCACCATCGAAGACGTCGGCAACTCGGCGGCGTTCCTCTGTTCTGACCTGGCCGGCGGCATCACCGGCGAGATCGTTCACGTTGACGGCGGCTTCAGCATCGCCGCGATGAACGAACTGGAACTGAAATAAGTTCTGAGGGCGAGCCTGGCTCGCCCTTTTTTTTGCTCACTTTCCCCGCCTTATAGCTTCGCGCTATTAATTATCACCGATCGGTCTTTTGCCCTTCCCCGCCGTTAAGCGACGATAAGCCAGCCCCCGGGCGCGCGTCACGGTTTCGGATTCACGCCATGCGCGACGTGCCAGTTATTTGCAAAAGGAATAACCATGGAACAACGCCGCTATCCTGGCCACAACCACTGGTTTTACGAGAGCCAGACCAGCCCGCACACCATTCAGGCTGAGCCGCTGGTTCCCGAAGCAGCCCTGATTAACGATCGTTTCCTGCTCGGCCTGCAGCAGGAGGCGAGCGCGCTTCAGCCGCTGTTGCAGGCCAGCCAGCCGATGCTGCTGGCCTCCCGCGATCTCTGCCAGCTGCTGTTTCCCGATCGCGTCGCGGCGACGCTGACCCATACCCTTACCCTTTACGATCGCCTCAGCACTGCGTTGACCGTGGCGCAGGTCGCGGGCGTGCAGCGGCTGTGCAATCACTATTCGGCGCGCCTTAATCCGCTGCCCGGCCCCGACTCGTCGCGTGAAAGCAATAATCGCCTGACTCAGCTGACGCAGTATGCGCGCCAGCTGGCGATGCAGCCGGAGCTGATCAACGCCGCAGCGCTCAGGGCGCTCGACGCCGTGGGCCTGACCGAGCCGGATATCGTTACGCTGAATCAGATCGTCGGCTTCGTCAGCTATCAGGCGCGCGTGGCGGCCGGTTTACAGGCGCTGCTGGCGCTGCCGGTGCGCTGGCTGCCGGGCGTGACGCCGCCGCCCGATGCCGATCGCGACGGATTTGCAGAAAAGCCATTCTGGAAATCGGGCGTGAAGCCGCTGGAGCTGCGCTACGCCAGCGCCGAGCAGCTGGCCGCCGTCACCTTCTGCCAGCCGCGTCCCGATCTCGCCGATGCGGTCTGGCTGCTGGCCCACGACGCCGCCGCGCTCTACGGCTGGCAAACTCTGCGCCAGCGCATCAATCCGACTGCGTTTACCCCGCTGGCGGAGGCGACCTGCGCGCGCGCGCTCGGCAGCCGCTGGGCATTTCAGTTTTTCCCGGATGAGGTGCGCGAGGCGCTGCTGGAGTCGGTGGATGACGCCGCCGGTCAGACAACGACGCAGGGCCGCGTCGTGGCGCTGGCGGCGCAGCTGACCCGCTCGCCTGAGCGCTTCAGCGCGGCGCATCTGCAGCCGCTGGTCACCGAAGGCTGGCAGCCGGACGCGCTATTCGCCCTGATTCAGGCGGTGGCGATCGGCAACTGGAACAGCCGGCTGTTTTACGCCATGGGCGAAGCGGCGTAGCCTTCAAGGTGGCTGCGCGCCTCGTCGAAGAAGTGTTGCGACAGCGGCGAGGCGCGACCCGGTTCGGCAATCACCAGCGCCGCCTGGCGCGCCATATGGGTAATGGCAATCGGCCGCTGCGCCATGCCCTGGAGCATAGACGGCAGCAGATGACCGACAGGCGACACCAATACCCCTAGCCCCACCTGTGCGCTCTGCACCAGTTCGAGAATCGCGGCGCTCTCCACCATTACCTGCGGCGTCAGCCCCGACTCGCGGAAGGCCATATCGAGATAGCGGCGAAAATAGCGCGTCGGCTCGGAGAGGCAGAGCGGCAAGGCGGCGAGCTCGGCGAGCGAGAGCGGTTCGTCGCCCACCAGATCGGGAAACTGCTGCGGATCGAATATCGCTTCAACGCCGCGCTCGGGTAGAAACGCCGTCTGAAAATGCAGTTCGCGCAGCGTCGCCAGCTCGAAAAAGCCGATGCCGACGTCGACGGTATGACTGTTAAGCGCCTCCAGCAGCTGATCGGCGCTTAGCGCGGCGATGCGGTAGTTAAGCTGAGGATAGCGGCTCTGCACCCTTTTCAGCAGCGCCGGCAGCGCCACGCTGCACTGCGGCATCACGCCGATGCGCAGCGTGCCGTTGACGCCGTGCTTAAGCGACTCGACCTCCAGCTTCAGCCCCTGATAGACCGACACGATCTCCCGCGCCCACGCCAGCACCCGATCCCCTTCCGGCGTAAAGCCGACGAAGTTATTGCTGCGGTTAATCAGCGACAGGCCGAGTTCGCGTTCGAGGTTTTTCAGGCGCATAGAGAGCGTCGGCTGGCTAACGAAGCTGGCTTCGGCCGCGCGGCCAAAATGGCGTTCACGTTCGAGGTTGCAGAGGTAAATTAATTGTTTAATGTCTATTTTCTTTACCTGTCAATGACATAAAAGCATAACTTTGTGGAGGAATATTATGTTGCACCTTTCCCTGTACCCACTTAAAAAGTGACTCATCCTGAAGAAGATCTTCGGGTACCTTGCTGATGATGTCAATGCTGTTGACCAGGATTATTCTTACCGCCCACTAGCCAGCCCGCTTTTTAATCGGTGAGCAAGTCGTTCAGTTAAAAGCGTGAAAAGGCCGCCCAATGGCGGCCTTGAATAAGTAAGGTAATTCGGATGAACAAAAAGAAAATCAGGCAGCGATCGGTTGCGGATTTATTTTAATCATGGCCGATTTACAAAAAATACATTTTGCGCCAAGCGGGTTTTTGACGTTAATGTCAAAAACGGAGCGGCGGTATTGCGAGCCCTGACATTGCGGGCAGCGAAGAGACATAATGACTGAAATAATTTTTAGTGTCCTGTGACGTTGGCAGCCGATGGACCTTTAGGACCATCCTGCACAGTGAATGCTACCTTCTGCCCCTCGTCGAGAGTGCGGAAGTCATTGCCCTGAATAGCAGAAAAGTGCACGAACGCATCCTTGCCGCTCTCATCAGGCGAAATAAAGCCGAAGCCTTTTTCTGCGTTAAACCCTTTAACCGTGCCGGGCATGTTATTAGAGATAAGATCTCTTTACTTTGTGCCTGTCAGTAAGGATAGCTGAATTACAGAGGCACATCGGTAAGATTGAGATAAAACTCAAAAAGAGAGGCTTAAGCGCGGCACTAACATAAATGAGAGAAACGACAGAAACAGAGGATGTGGTTGTCTGCTTATCAGACCAGACGTTCATTTACGCACGCATTGACAGCCATTGCAAGCAAGTAAAAAAGAATTTTGCTGTTACACTCTTTGCGACGTGCTGAGCGCGGCTAAGAATATGAATTAAATATAAGAAGGAGAAAGAGGTGAAAAATAAAATTTATCTTCCGCAGTTCGATGTCAGCGCAGACGTGGAGATTTTTGGTAATAAAGTCACGGTGCGCTATGACGGTAATGAACATTTTCCTAAGCGCCTGAAGGTCAAGGAGCAATATTTCGTGGTCATCGACGGCAAAGAAAAGATTATGGTGCTTGAACGCAAAGCGATCGGCTCCTGGCAGTTCACCCTTCAGTCATGATGGCGTGATTCCCACCTTCACCTACCGATTCAGCAAGGTGGGAATGCGTCGTGGCGCTATTTCTTTTCGCGATCCTCGTACGGATCTTTCGTGTCATCATTATGATCGTCACGGGTACGAGGAATCTCGCCGTGTTCAGCAGGCGCATCGGTCGCCGGATGATCGTCCTCCTCATAGGCGTTGTGAACGTGCGGCGTGCTTTCGGGCGCGCTCTTGCTGACATCCCCTTCCTGCTTACGTTCTTCGTTGGTTTTATGTTTAAACATTTCCGTCTCCTCGTTCGCTTCCAGTCTGTTAAGTGTAGACGTAAATCCTTCAGGCCACGCCGAGCGCGCTTTTAACTTCGTTGGCAATCTTCTCTACCTGCGGACCATAGATAACCTGAATATCGTGCTCGCTGACGCGGTTGATGCCGTTGGCGCCGGTGGTGAGCAGCGTTTGATCCACCACCTCTTTCATATCTTTCACCCTAACGCGCAGACGGGTAAAGCAGCAGTCGACATCCTCAATGTTCGCCTGCCCGCCCAGGCCGCTGATAATTACCTTTGTGCGCTCGTCCGCCGCCACCTGCTGCGGCTTTTCATCTTCTGATTCGCGTCCCGGCGTCTCGACGCCCATGCGGGTGATAATAAAGCGGAATGCATAGTAGTAGAGCGGCGCATAGACCACGCCGAGCGCCAGCGTCCACCACCAGTGCGTTTTGCTGCCGCCGAGAATGCCGAACACCACCAGATCGATCACGCCGCCCTGCACGTTGCCGATCATCAGGTGCAGCATCGACATCAGCATAAAAGAGAGACCGGTCAGCAGCGCGTGCAGCAGATAGAGCACCGGCGAGACGAAAATAAAGCAGAACTCCAGCGGCTCGGTGATGCCGGTGGTGAAAGAGGTCAGCGCGCCCGCCATCATCAGCGCCTTGACCCGCAGCTTATGTTCAGAACGCGCGGTGTGATAAATAGCCAGCGCGGCGGCCGGCAGGCCGAACATCATCACCGGAATTTTGCCCTGAGCGAGAAACTGGGTCGCGTTGCGCAGCGCGTCGTCAGGCACCGAGCCGGGATGGGTCAGCGACGCGTTAAAGATATTGAGCGCGCCCACCAGCGTTTGGCCGTCAACGATGGCGATGCCGCCGATCGGGGTAAAGCGCACGGTTTCATTAAGGATGTGATGCAGCCCGGTGGGGATCAAAATGCGCTCCGCCGTACCGAGCAGAAACGCGCCGTACTGTCCGCTTTTGCCGATCATCTCGCCTACCCAGGCGATGCCCGCGCCCAGCGTCGGCCAGATCAGCGCCAGCAGCACGCCCACCAGCGGCAGCACCACCACGGTGACGATTGGCACAAAGCGGCGCCCGCCGAAAAAGCTGATGGCGGTCGGCAGCTGCTGGGTATAGAAGCGATTGTGCAGCAGCACCGTCAGCAGGCCGGCAATCACGCCGCCCAGCACGCTCATGTTATAGGTAAAGATGCCCAGCATCTGGATATATTCTGCCGAGGTCATCATCGCCGTGGTCTGATCCATGCCCGCCTGCTGCAACGCGGCTGGCGTGGTGGTCGCCGCCGTCAGCCCCTTTGCCGCCAGCGTGGCGCTGATGCCAACATTCATGGTGATGTAACCGATTACCGCGGCGAAGGCCGCCGTCGGCTTTTCCGCCTTCGCCAGGCCGATGGCGCTCGCCACGGCGAAGAAAACCGGCAGGTTGGCGAAGAGCGCGCCCGCCACTTTGCGGATGAAACCGATAATCAGCTGCGGCACCTGCATCTGGGCAAAGGCGTCGCCGGTAATCGCCGGGTTCTGCATCGCGGCCGCGAGGCCGAGGAAGATCCCCGCCGCCGCAATCACCGAGATTGGCATCATCAACGCTTTGCCAAATGCATGGATCTGGCTAGTGAGCTGTTTCATGGAGTGCGCCCTCTAAGAGATGAAGGAGCAAGTATTGACCCGATGCGCCAGTAACTCCCGTTATCAACAGGTTGCCAGAGAGTAAAATTTGAACAGCATCACAATTTTGTATCTGGCACGATAAACGGCGGCTATCGCACCATTAAGTCAATCAATTAGACAACTTATGATTGCAGTCGCACACTTCCCTCACCGTCAGGATATATCCTGATAACAAACTTCCTACAAAAAACATAAGCCTGCACTCACCATGAAATTCAAACGTAAAATTAAGCCCTACCGCGCCGCTGCGGGCGGCTGGGGATCGCTGGAAGCTACTACCCGTTTCGTTTTAGACAGCAAAGCTGCGCTGAAAAATATGCGCAACCTGATGCGCATGAACAAAGCGCGCGGCTTCGACTGCCCGGGCTGCGCCTGGGGCGACGATAACAAAAGCACCTTTAGTTTCTGTGAAAACGGCGCTAAAGCAGTGACCTGGGAAGCGACGCGTCGCGTGGTTGACACCGACTTCTTCGCCCAGCACAGCGTCACCAAACTTTATGCGCAGAGCGACTACTTCCTGGAGTATCAGGGCCGCCTGACCCACCCGATGCGTTATAACGCCGAAACCGATCACTATGAGCCGGTAAGCTGGGACGACGCTTTTGCGCTCATCGCGCAGCATATTAAGGCGATGGACAACCCGAACCAGATGGAGCTCTACACCTCGGGCCGCGCCAGCAACGAAGCCTCCTGGCTCTATCAGCTGTTCGGCCGCCTGGCGGGCACCAATAACTTCCCGGACTGCTCCAATATGTGCCACGAAGCGAGCGGCGCCGGTCTGAAGCGCAGCATCGGCGTCGGCAAAGGCACCATTCGCCTCGACGATTTCGACCATGCCGACGCGATCTTCGTTTTCGGCCAGAACCCGGGCACCAACCACCCGCGTATGCTGCACAGCCTGCGCCACGCCGCCGATCACGGCGCGAAGATCGTCACCTTCAATACCCTGCGCGAGCGCGGCCTTGAGCGCTTCGCCGATCCGCAGAAGCCGCTGGAAGTGGTCACCTCTAAAGCGGGCACCATCAGCTCCGCCTATTACCAGCCGAATCTCGGCGGCGATATGGCGGCGGTGCGCGGCATGGTGAAAGCGCTGCTCGAGACCCATCGCGCGCGCGTAGCAGCCGGTGAGAAAGGCCTGTTCGACGAAACCTTTATCAACGCCACTACGCACGGCGTCGAAGCCTATTTCGACGCGGTCGACAACACCGACTGGATGCAGATCGTGCAGCAGTCCGGCCTGAGCGAAGCGCAGATCCGCGAGGCCGCGGCCATCTACCAGAGCGCCGATCGCGTTATCGTCACCTGGGCGATGGGCATCACCCAGCACAAACACTCGGTGGACACGGTACGCGAAATCGTGAACCTGCAGCTGCTGTTCGGCCAGCTCGGCAAGAAAGGCGCAGGCCTCTGCCCGGTGCGCGGTCACAGCAACGTGCAGGGCAACCGCACCATGGGCATCGACGAGAAGCCGAGCAAAGCGTTCCTCGACGCGCTCGGCAGCCACTTCGGCTTCGAGCCGCCGCGCGAGCACGGCCATAACACCGTTGAAGCGCTGAACGCCATGCTGCGCGACGAGATCAAAGTGCTGATCGCGCTGGGCGGCAACCTCGCCGCGGCGGCACCCGACTCGCCGCGCACCGAAGAGGCGCTGCAGCGCTGCGGCCTGACGGTGCATATCAGCACCAAGCTCAACCGCAGCCACCTGGTGCCGGGCGCAGAGAGCCTGATCCTGCCGACGCTGGGCCGCACCGAGCGCGACACCCAGGCGACCGGCAATCAATTCATCACCGTAGAAGATTCCTTCAGCATGGTGCACGCCTCTGAAGGCATCGGCATTCCGCTGGCGGAAACGCAGCGCTCGGAAACCGCTATCGTGGCGGGCATCGCTCACGCGGTGCTGGGCGATGAGAAGGTGCAGTGGCTGAAGCTGGCCGCCGACTATAACCTGATCCGCGACCATATCGCCGCTACCATTCCGGGCTTCGCCGACTTCAACGAGAAGTGCGACCAGCCGGGCGGCTTCTACCTCGGCAACGCGGCGGCGGATCTGCGCTTCAACACCCCGACGCAGAAAGCGGAGTTCAGCAGCGCGGCGCTGCCCGCCTCGCTCTTCCCGCTGGACGTGGCGGAAGTGCCTTTCACGCTGCAGACCCTGCGTTCGCATGACCAGTACAACACCACGATCTACGGCCTCGACGACCGTTATCGCGGCGTTTACGGCCAGCGCGAAGTGGTGTTTATCAACCCGGAAGATATGCAGGCGCTCGGCTTTACCGAAGGTCAGCTGGTGGATATCGAAACCCTGTGGAACGACAATATCTCGCGTCGCGTCAGCGGTTTTAAACTGGTGCCCTACAATATTCCGCGCGGCAACCTCGCGGCTTATTATCCGGAAACCAACCCGCTGGTTCCGCTGAACAGCTTCGGCGACATCAGCGGCACGCCGACCTCTAAATCGGTTCCGGTGAAGCTGGAACTGTCGGTTTCTCTGCCGACTCAGCGCATCGCGTAAGCGCAGAGTTTCCTTAGTAAAAAGCCGGTTAATCCGGCTTTTTTACCCTCTTTTGCCTTGCCGCGCGCCCCTGATTCGCGTAAAACTAGCAGCCGCTCTTAGGCCACGAAACTAAACTGACTATGTTCCAGGATAATCCGCTGCTCGCGCAGCTTAAAGAGAAGCTCCACGCGCAGACTCCCCGCGCAGAAGGTGTCGTTAAAGGCACCGAAAAAGGTTTCGGCTTCCTTGAAGTCGACGCGCAGAAAAGCTATTTCATTCCGCCGCCGCAGATGAAGAAAGTGATGCACGGCGACCGGGTATCCGCCATCATCCACAGCGATAAAGATCGTGAAAGCGCCGAGCCTGAAACGCTGATCGAACCCTTTCTCAGCCGCTTTGTCGGCCGCGTACAGAAGAAAGATGACCGTCTTTCCATCGTTCCGGACCATCCGCTGTTAAAAGACGCGATCCCCTGCCGTCCGGTGCGTGGCCTGAGCCATGATTTCCAGGCGGGCGACTGGGCCGTTGCCGAAATGCGTCGCCATCCGCTGAAAGGCGACCGCGGTTTCTACGCCGAACTGACCGAATTTATCGTTAAAGCCGACGATCATCTGGCGCCGTGGTGGGTTACCCTGTCGCGCCATAACCTGGAGCGCGAAGCGCCGCAGGTCGGCTTTGGCGAGATGCTGGACGAACAGCTGACGCGCGAGGATCTTACCGCGCTCGATTTCGTCACCATCGACAGCGCCAGCACCGAAGATATGGATGACGCGCTCTACGTCGAAGAGAACGCCGACGGCACGCTGCGTCTGACTATCGCTATCGCCGATCCCACCGCTTACGTGCCGGAAGGCAGCGAGCTGGACAAGCTGGCGGCGCAGCGCGCCTTCACCAACTATCTGCCGGGCTTCAACATCCCGATGCTGCCGCGCGAACTCTCCGACGACGTCTGTTCGCTGCGTCCCAACGTGCGCCGCCCGGCGCTGGTCTGCCGCGTCACCGTGGCGCAGGATGGCTCGCTGGGCGACGACGTGCACTTCTTCGCCGCCTGGATCGAATCGAAAGCCAAGCTGGTCTATGACCAGATTTCCGACTGGCTGGAGAACAGCGGCGAATGGCAGCCGCAGAGCGAGGCAATCGCCCAGCAGATCCGTCTGCTGCACCGCATCTGCCTGGCGCGCAGCGAATGGCGTCAGAACCATGCGCTGGTGTTTAAAGATCGCCCGGATTACCGCTTTGTTCTTGGTGAGAAAGGCGAAGTGCTGGATATCGTCGCCGAGCCGCGCCGCATCGCCAACCGCATGGTGGAAGAGGCGATGATCCTCGCCAACGTCTGCGCCGGTAAGGTGCTGCGCGAGAAGCTGGGCTTCGGCGTCTACAACGTGCACACCGGCTTCGACGCCACCAACGCCGAGCAGGCCGCCGCCGTGCTGGCCAGCCACGGCGTCAACGTCGATGCCGCCGCCATCACCACGCTGGAAGGTTTCCGCCAGCTGCGTCGTCAGCTCGACGCGCAGCCGACGCAGTACCTCGACAGCCGCATCCGTCGCTTCCAGTCTTTCGCCGAGATCAGCACCGAGCCAGGTCCCCATTTCGGCCTGGGCCTGGAGGCGTACGCCACCTGGACCTCGCCGATCCGTAAATCGGGCGACATGATCAACCATCGCCTGCTGAAAGCGATTATCCGCGGCGAGCAAGGCGCGCGTCCGGATGAGGCGCTGACGGCGACCATGGGCGAACGTCGTCGCCTGAACCGTATGGCGGAGCGCGACGTCGGCGACTGGCTTTACGCGCGCTGGCTGGCGCCGCACGCCGGGACCGATCGCAAGTTCAGCGCCGAGATTATCGACGTCTCGCGCGGCGGCATGCGCGTGCGCCTGCTGGAGAATGGCGCGGTCGCCTTTATTCCGGCGCCCTTTATCCACGCGGTGCGCGACGAACTGGTGTGCAGCCAGGAGAGCGGTACCGTGCAGATCAAAGGCGAAGTCGCCTTCCGCGTGACCGACGTGATCGACGTGACCATCGCCGAAGTGCGCATGGAAACGCGCAGCGTGGTGGCCCGCCCGGCCGTCTGAGCATGAAAAGATGCGGGATAATTGCTGTTATCCCGCATTTTCACCTCTCTCTTTACACAAATGTTAAATTTGTTCCCCGCTTCACACTTCTCAACACATTAACTTTCACTTACATTCCATTACATTACCTTTGACTCGTTGTCTTTGAACGTCCCTTTCGGTTCATACAAGGAGTGAGGTCATGAAGAACGTCAAAACCAGTGTCATCTGGTTAGCGGTGGCGTTAGTCGGCGCGGGCGCATTCGCCATGCTGGCGTTAAACCGCGGCGAGCACGTTAACGCCGTCTGGCTGGTGGTGGCCGCCGTCGCCTGCTACAGCATAGCCTATCGCTTTTACAGCCTGTTTATCGCCCGCAATATTTTCGAGCTGGACGATCGCCGCCGTACCCCCGCCGAGCGCTTCAACGACGGCCTCGACTATGTCCCGACCAATAAATGGGTGCTGTTCGGTCACCACTTCGCCGCGATCGCCGGCGCCGGACCGCTGGTCGGGCCGATTCTGGCGGCGCAGATGGGCTTTCTGCCCGGCACCATCTGGATCCTCGTCGGCGTAATGCTGGCGGGCGCGGTGCAGGATTTCCTCGTGCTGTTTATCTCTACCCGCCGCGACGGCCGCTCGCTGGGCGAGATGGCGCGTCAGGAGCTGGGCGCCTTTGCCGGCGTGATTACCATGCTCGGCGCGCTCGGCGTGATGATCATCATCCTCTCCGCGCTGGCGCTGGTGGTGGTGAAAGCGCTGGCCAACTCGCCGTGGGGACTCTTTACCATTGCCGCGACCATTCCGATTGCGCTGCTGATGGGCGTCTATATGCGCTTTATCCGTCCCGGCAAAATCGCAGAGGTATCGCTGATCGGCTTTGTGCTGATGATGGCGGCGATTATCTACGGCGGCAACGTGGCGCAGGATCCCTACTGGGGCCCCTTCTTTACCCTGAAAGGCACCTCGCTGACCTGGGTGCTGGTCATTTACGGCTTCGTCGCCTCGGTGCTGCCGGTCTGGCTGCTGCTGGCGCCGCGCGACTATCTTTCCACCTTCCTGAAAATCGGCGTGATCGTCGGACTGGCGGTCGGCATCGTCTTCGCCATGCCGGAGATGAAGATGCCGGCGGTGACGCGCTTTATCGACGGCAGCGGCCCGGTCTTCGCCGGCCAGCTCTTCCCGTTCCTGTTTATCACTATCGCCTGCGGCGCCATCTCCGGCTTCCATGCGCTGGTTTCCAGCGGCACCACGCCGAAGCTGGTGGAGCGCGAGAGCCATATCCGCTTTATCGGCTACGGCGCGATGCTGATGGAATCTTTCGTCGCCATCATGGCGCTGATCTGCGCGTCGGTTATCGATCCCGGCGTCTACTTCGCCATGAACGCGCCAGCGGCGCTGATCGGCACCACGGTCGAGAACGCCTCGCAGGTCATTAACGGCTGGGGCTTCGTGGTGACGCCGGAGATGCTCTCGGGCATCGCGCGCGACGTCGGCGAGGCTTCGGTGCTGTCGCGCGCGGGCGGCGCGCCGACCTTTGCAGTGGGCATGGCGCATATCATCACCGACGTCTTCAACAGCCGCGCGATGATGGCCTTCTGGTATCACTTCGCCATCCTGTTCGAAGCGCTGTTTATCCTGACCGCCGTGGATGCCGGGACGCGCGCCTGCCGCTTTATGGTGCAGGATCTGGTCGGCACCGTGGTGCCGTCGCTGGCGAATAACCGCTCGTGGGTGGGCAATATGGCGGGCACGGCGGTCGCGGTCGCCGGCTGGGGCTTTTTCGTCTATCAGGGCGTGGTCGATCCGCTGGGCGGCATCAATACCCTGTGGCCGCTGTTCGGCATCGGCAACCAGATGCTCGCCTCGATGGCGCTGATCCTCGGCACCGTGGTGCTGTTTAAGATGAAGAAGCAGCGCTACGCCTGGGTGACGATTCTGCCGACCGTCTGGCTGTTTATCACCTCGATGACGGCGGGCTGGCAGAAGATTTTCCATGAGAAGCCTTCGATCGGCTTTCTGGCGCAGGCGAACAAGTTCCGCAAAGGCATCGACGAAGGGGTGATTATCGCCCCGGCGAAGAGCGTGGCGGATATGCAAACCATCGTCTTCAGCAACCAGATTAACGCCGTGCTGTGCGGCTTCTTTATGCTGGTGGCGGTCACCATGCTGATCGCCGCCTTCTTCGTGATTCGCCGCGCCCTGCGCAGCAACGTGCCGACCACGCACGAAGCGGAGCCGTCGCTGCGTAAGGTGGTGCACCATGTCTGATGCGATTCGCCGCGCCGCCCGTCCGGCGCGCCTCAACGCCATTACCCGCTGCCGTCCGCTCGACGCGCCCAAACGCTTTAGCTGGCGAACGCTGTGGCGCGGCCTGCAGCAAAGCTTCCGGCTGATGGTGGGCGTGCAGGATTATCAAAATTATCTTCAGCATATGCAGCGTCAACACCCGGATCTGGCTCCGATGAGCGAACGCGATTTTCATCGTTACTGTCTTGATGCCCGGTTCCCCAGTCAGGCAGGCAAGCTGGGAAAATGTCCTTGTTAAGCAGGTAAATCGGCCCCGCGACGCGGGGCTTTTTTGTGCCATTCTTTATCAGACCGGAAAATATATTTGGCTGGCATCTTGTGCTGAAGTGAGATGCCGAATACTGTTGATAAAATAATGAGATAACGCCAGTAGAGCACTCCCCCGGAGGACCTTTCCATGACCGATGAACAAGGGCAAACGTTGCTGTATACCTTGTTTGGCACGACCAGCCCTCATTGGCGCCTGACCACCGACAGCGACGCCCTGCATTTTGCAGAGGATGAAAACGCGCACACCAACATCGCCGTTGCGTTGACGCCCGCGCAGGCCACCCTGTTGCGCGCCATGACGGTGATCACCTCCAGCGTAAACCTGACGCTGCCGCTGCACGGCACGCCGGTGCCGATGCATTTCGTCGGCCGCAAGGTAAACCAGTCGAGCTGGGCCGGCACCGCCTCCGCGTGGGGTGATACCTCCGCCGTCGCGCGCGATTTGACGCTGGGGCTCTCGTTTGCCGAACAGGTGGTCTCTGAAGCTAACTCGGTGATCGTGATTGTCGATCAGCGCGGCAATATTCAGCGCTTCAACCGCCTCAGCGAGGAGTACACCGGCCTCAACGAGCACGAAGTGATCGGCCGCAACGTTTTCCAGCTGTTTATGACCAAACAGGAAGCGGCCGCCTCGCGCCGCAACATCGCCGGCTTCTTCCGCGACGGCAATTCCTATGAGGTGGAACGCTGGGTGAAGACCCGCAAGGGCCAGCGACTCTTTCTGTTTCGTAATAAGTTCGTTCACAGCGGTAGCGGGAAAAATGAAATTTTCCTCATCTGTTCCGGAACGGACATAACCGAGGAGCGACGGGCTCAGGAGCGCCTGCGGGTGATGGCGAACACCGATACGGTGACCGGTTTGCCTAATCGTAACGCGATCCACCAGCAAATTAGCCTGGCGCTGGAGCTGGCGAAAGAGGATGAGACCGGCGTGGTCTACCTCGATCTCGATAATTTCAAGAAGGTGAACGACGCCTACGGCCATATGTTCGGCGATCAGCTGCTGCAGGCGGTGTCGCTGGCGATCCTCAGCTGTCTGGGGAAAGACCAGACGCTGGCGCGCCTCGGCGGCGACGAATTCGTGGTGCTGGCGGAGCACACCAGCCAGGCGGCGCTGGAGGCGATGGCGTCGCGCATTCTCGAGCGTCTGCGCCAGCCCTTCCGTATCGGCCTGATTGAGGTCTACAGCGGCTGCTCTATCGGCATCGCGCTGGCGCCGCTGCACGGCGAGGATCGCGAAAGCCTAATCCGCAACGCCGACACCGCGATGTATCACGCCAAAGAGAACGGGCGCGGCAAGTTCTGCGTCTTCGCCTCTGAAATGAATCAGCGCGTGTTTGAATATCTCTGGCTCGACACCAACCTGCGCAAGGCGCTCGATCAGGATCACCTGACGGTGTTCTATCAGCCGAAGCTCGACAGCGACGGCGTGGTACGCAGCGCGGAAGCGCTGGTGCGCTGGAATTCGCCGGAGCGCGGCATGGTTTCGCCCGCCGACTTTATTCCCTATGCCGAAGAGTCGGGGCTGATTGTGCCGCTCGGCCGCTGGGTAATGCTGACCGTGCTGCGGCAGATTCTGGCCTGGCGCGAAGAAGGCATTAATCTCCGCGTGGCGGTCAACGTCTCGGCGCGACAGCTGATCGACCAGAGCATCTACAGCGATCTCAAGCTGGCGCTGATGGATAGCGGACTGACGGAGTGCCCGATCGATATCGAGCTGACCGAAAGCTGCTTGATTGAAAACGAAGCGCAGGCGCTGACCCTGATGAAGCAGTTCCAGGAGCTGGGCGCGCAGGTGCATCTCGACGATTTCGGCACGGGCTACTCTTCGCTGTCGCAGCTGGCGCGCGTGCCGATCAACGCCATCAAGCTTGATCAAAGTTTTATTCGCAATATTAATGAGCAGCCGGTCTCGCAGTCGCTGGTGCGCGCGATTGTCGCCGTCGCTAAGGCGCTGACGCTGGAAGTCATCGCCGAGGGCATCGAGACGAAAGCGGAAGAAGAATTTGTTCTCCTCAACGGCGTGGACGGGCGTCAGGGCTATTTCTACGCAAAACCAATGCCCGCAGAACAGTTCGGGCATTGGCTGGCTAAGCATCCTGCCCGCGTTTAAAACTCCGCGTTATTAGCCCGCTTTACGCAAGGATGCGCTATGGCGGTTTTGTAGCTGCACCAGACGTTCCATATAGGCAATGTCTTTCGGCTCCAGCGTAAAGGCATAATCGACCCAGTCCTCAGTGATATCCATCAGCTCGGCGCGCGACAGTTGCAGAACGCGCTGGCGCGCCTTCAGCATGGCGCGCACGCCGTTCAGCTTCGGCCGCAGCGTATCGATAAAGGTACGCGTGCAGCGGTAGCTTTCGCCGGGCTGGAACACCTTGTCCACCAGACCGCGCGTCTCATACCATTCGGCGCTGTGCGACTCCCCTTCGCATATCAGCTCTTCCGCCAGCTTCATCCCGGCCCGACGCGCCACTAAAGAGTAGCCGCCCATCCCGGGGAACAGGTTGAAGGCGATCTCCGGGAAGCCGAGCCGCGCGTTGTTTTGCGCCAGGATAAAGTGGTGCGCCAGCGCGGCCTCGAAGCCGCCGCCTAACGCGCTGCCCTCAATCATCGCAATGGTGACCGCGCCGGTGTCGAAGCCGCGCGCCGCCGAGTGAATGCAGTCGACGCAGGCCCGCGCATAGGCGCGCAGCGCCTCGCGGCGGTTGTTGCGAATGCACTCGACAAAGAAGCGCAGATCGCCGCCCGCGTTGAACATCTGCGGCACCAGCGAACCGGTGACCCAGAAATCGATCGGCAGACCGGAACGCTGGGCCGCATAGCTCAGGTTCATGATCTCCTCGATCAATTCATGGTTGAAGCTGGGGCGCGGCTGCGCCCTCAGCATCATCCACATGGTGCGGCGGCCCTCTTCGTAGTACGCGGCAAGCTGGGTGGTCTGTCCCACTTCGGTGAACAGTCGG
Organism: Pantoea sp. NGS-ED-1003; assembly: GCF_000738765.1. Classification (NCBI taxonomy): domain Bacteria; kingdom Pseudomonadati; phylum Pseudomonadota; class Gammaproteobacteria; order Enterobacterales; family Erwiniaceae; genus Pantoea; species Pantoea sp. NGS-ED-1003. The sequence goes on along the minus strand of NZ_JPQA01000001.1, from coordinate 167,365 downwards.
CAGGTTGGTTGGTTAATTACTGTCATCGTCTCATCCTCTGTTTATTTGATGCGTTAAACGCAACATCAGCGTAATGCAGAGAGAGGCCAGACCAAATGAGAGTTTGATTTATAAAGTAAAATCCAGAGATATCCCCGACTTAGAGGTCGGGGATGCTTAAGCGGGGTTACTTAATTGCCGCGCGCTGGCCAACCGCAACGCGAGAACGCTTAACGCGTTTTGAATAGACAGCAGTTATCACTGGCACCAGCACAGAGGTGACAATCACCGACGTCGCTACCAGCGCGGTGGCGGCTGGCGCAACCGGTTTAAACTGCGGCAGCATTTCCGCTATCAGCACCGGCGTCGCTACCGCTGCGCCCGCCGTGCTCGACGCGGCGATGCCTGCGGTGCCGTCGCCGCCGCCGATCAGCCGGTCGGCGATAATCAGCGGAATGCCGGTAACAATGATGACCGCCACGCCCAGCAGAATGCCCAGCAGGCCGGTTTGCGCGATCACCGTGAGATCAATGGTGTTGCCCAGCGCAAAGGCGAAGAAAGGAATAAGCGTGTGCACCGCTTTGCCGAAAAACTCCCGCAGTTCCGGATCCAGATTGCCGAGGGCAAAGCCGATCAGAAACGGCAAGACCGCGCCGACGAAGACGTGCGGTTCAAAAGAGGCGATGCCGGCCGTGCCGAGGATGACCATGGTCATCAGCGGGCCCGACTCCAGCGACATCAGCACAAAGGCGCCCGCCTCCTCTTTGCTGCCGTACTGCTGCATGATCGAGGCGTAGAGGCCGCCGTTGGTCATATCCATCGCCGCCACCAGCGCCAGCGTCGAGAGCCCGGCGAACATGCCGACCTCGACGCCGTTCTTGGGTACGACGCGAGACGCGATCGCCGCCACTATCCAGGCCACCGCGATTTTAGTGATCACCAGCGTGCCGGACTTGCGCAGGACTGCGCCGGTGGCGCTCAGCTTGATAGAAGCGCCCATACAGAAGAACCAGATAGCCAGGATCGGCACCGTACCGGTCATCAGGCCATTGCTGAAGGAACCCAGGTATTTGCCGGCGCCAGGCGTCAGCGTGTGGCAAAGCGCGCCGAGAAAGAGCGGGATGAGCATCATGCCGCCAGGTATTTTATCGATAGCACGTTTGATATGCATAAGGGATCACCTTTGCTGTACAGAGGGAGGTGCGTTTTTTATGCCCGAGGGCGTGACAGCAAAGTACGGGTCGCAGCGAGGGAAAACAGTGATCTCATCGTAAAAATGAAACGCTGTTTTATTTTTAGTGACCGGTATGTTTCGTTATTTTGATCGCCGTCGCCATACTAGCGAAATCGCTAACGGGATTAGCGGTTGTTTAATAATGCACGCAGGCGGCATCAACCGAAGGCAACGTGGTAATGCGGAGCGCCTTAACCTTCGGTTGATACCGCCTGCGTGTTGATGCTTACGTCATCTTTCACATCGCTGGCGCGGCGGATTACTCTTTTTGGCCGTACCAGGCGTTTTTGCCGTGCTTGCGCAGGTAGTGCAGGTCGAGCAGCGTCTGATTAATCGGCGGCAGGTCGGCGCGCAGCTGCTGACTGAACAGCCCCATATAGGCCACCTCTTCCAGCACCACGGCGCTGTGCACCGCCGCATGGGCGTCGCGTCCCCAGGCGAACGGCCCGTGCGAGTTTACCAGCACCGCCGGAATAGCGCTGGGCGAGAGATCGCGCTGGGCGAAGGTCTCGATAATCACGCCGCCGGTGTTCCACTCGTAGTCGCGCTGAATTTCATCGTCATACATGGCGCGGGTACAGGGGATTTCGCCATAAAAGTCGTCCGCGTGGGTGGTGCCCCAGGCCGGGATCGCCCGGCCGGCCTGCGCCCAGATGGTGGCGTGGCGCGAATGGGTATGCACGATGCCGCCAATCTCGGGCCAGGCCAGATAGAGCGCGCGGTGGGTGGCGGTATCGGACGAAGGACGCTTGTTTCCCTCGACAACCTCGCCGCTGGCGAGATCGACCACCACCATATCGTCGCGCTGCATGCTGGCGTAGCTGACGCCCGAAGGCTTGATCACCAGTAAACCCTGCTCGCGATCCACCGCGCTAACGTTGCCCCAGGTAAAGGTCACCAGGTTGTAGCGCGGCAAATCCAGGTTCGCTTCCAGAACCTGCTGTTTGAGTTGTTCCAGCATTGTTTTCTCCTGCTCAGATTGATCTCTGAATTGTGCAGGCGCTGGCTAAAAAGCTTATGGAGAGACTGGCTGGAAAAGAGGCGGAAAACGGCTGATAAATAAAAAATGTGGCGCGAATTAGGAATCTTCCATCTTCGGAAAATTTGCATAAGGCTTAGAATTCACTCATGCAATGGGCGGATCTGTTTGCCGACTGCATTTATCTGCCCGAGACAACATTGTCCATAGTGAAAGGCATATCGGCATCTTCAGGGAAGAAGCGATGGCGTAATACGGGTAGATATAAGAACAGAGGAAAAAAACACCTATACTGAGTGTGTTGCCTCTGTGAGCACAACCAAGGAGAAGTTTATGACAACAACCATGAAACGTATTACCGCAGCTGTTTTGGCTACCACTTTAGTTGTCGCGCTGAGCGGCTGTTCCAACTGGTCAAAACGCGATCGTAACACCGCTATCGGCGCCGGCGCTGGCGCAATTGGTGGTTCGGTGTTAACGCACGGCAGCGCGCTCGGCACGCTGGGCGGCGCGGCGGTGGGCGGCGTTATCGGTCATCAAGTCCATTAATGACCGCAAAGCCGTTTTAATAATAAAAGGCTACACAGCGTATCAACATAACCATCGGGCTACAGACGTAGCCCGATTTTTATTTAACCGCCCGCCAGCTTGACCTTCAGCCCTTTCGCTTCCAGCAGCTGTTTAAGCAGATCGCGTTTGTCGCCCTGGATTTCGATAACGCCCTCTTTCACCGACCCGCCGCAGCCGCATTTTTTCTTCAGCTCCGCGCCCAGCTTGTTCAGGGCGTCGTCGTCGAGATCGAGTCCGGTAATCAGGCAGACGCCTTTGCCTTTGCGGCCGCTGGTCTGACGCTGAATGCGCACGATGCCGTCGCCTTTCGGGCGTTCGACCTTCTCTTGCGGCTGCTCGATGCGGCCCGCGTCGGTGGAATAGACCAGCGGATTGTCGCGGCTCATGCGGACTCCTTAAGCGAGGTTAAAATAGCTGACAGCGTGGCGGCGGGATCGGCCGACTGGGTAATCGGACGCCCGATCACCATATAGTCTACCCCCGCCTGCTGCGCCTGCTGCGGCGTCATGATGCGGCGCTGATCGCCAGCGTCGCTGCCTGCCGGACGGATGCCCGGCGTCACCAGCGCGAAATCGGCGCCGATAGCGGTTTTGAAACGCGCGGCCTCATGGGCCGAACAGACCACGCCGTCGAGGCCGCACTCGCGAGTCAGCTTCGCCAGGCGTTCCGCCTGTTCGGCGGGAGACAGAGTAATGCCGAGGCCGCGCAGATCCTCGGCGTCCATGCTGGTTAACACCGTGACGGCGATCAACAGCGGCGCCTCCTTGCCGAACGGCAGCAGCGCTTCGCGCGCGGCGTTCATCATGCGCGCGCCGCCGCTGGCGTGCACGTTCACCATCCAGACGCCCAGATCGGCCGCCGCAGCGACCGCATGGGCGGTAGTGTTGGGGATGTCGTGAAATTTAAGGTCGAGAAAGATTTCGAAGCCGCGCTGCTGCAGATCCTTCACCAGCGCCGGGCCAAACAGCGTGAACATCTCCTTGCCGACTTTTAAGCGGCAGCTCTGCGGATCAATCTGGTCGACGAAACGCAATGCGCTGTTGAGATCGTGATAATCGAGCGCCACCACAATGGGCGACGCGGTCACGGTTGACGATAAAGGCATGGCATTTCCTCGTAGTTGACGGCGACAGGCAAAGGGGACAAACGGCAAGCATTCTACCCGCGCCTCTCGCCAGGGACAACGTTTGCGGCGCCCTCGCCGCCTGCATGGCGACAAGTTGCACATTGCCGCGCAGACGTTTCTGATCCCTTTTATAGTATGTTGTAACTAAGGAAAATTAAGGCATAAAATGGCGCGACGGTCGGCTATTGACCGTCGAGTCCGCGAATCGGTTTGACCGAAGACCAGGTGCGGCAGGAAGGACAGTGCCAGTAGAGCGCGTGAGCGGTAAAGCCGCACTTCTGGCAGCGATAGCGCGGCTTGGTGCGGATCTGCTCGCCGACCATGTCGCGCAGCACCATCAGGCTCTCTTTGGCGCGTCCGTCTTCCGCTTCGTGCAGGTGGAAGTCCATCAGGCGATGGAAAACGCGCATGGTGGGATGACGCTGCAGCTGGCGATTGATATAGAGCTGCGCCGCTTCCGGCCCTTCATGGCGCTCGAGAATATCGGACATATAGAGTTCGGCCGCCGCGCCGGTGTTCTCATCTACGCAGCGCTGCAGAAAGGCTGCCCAGGCGTCAGGCTGATTCAGCCGCTGATAGCAGGTTTCCAGCATCGGCAGCGTTTCGCTCACCAGCTCTTTATCCTGATCCAGCACGCGCTGCAGATGGTCGATCGCTTTAACGTACTCGCCCTTTTCAATCAGGATACGCCCCATCATGATCGACACGCGCGCGCTCTGGCGATCGGCCGCTTCGCCTTTTTTCAGCAGGCTCATGGCGCGATCGAGATCGTCGCTGCTCATCGCCTGTAATGCCAGTTCGCAGTAGAAGTGGGCGATCTCCCCTTTCTGCTTATCTTTGCCCAGCTTCACCAGCCGCTCGGCGACCTCTATCGCCTGATGCCAGTCGCTGGTCGCCTGATGGATCAGCAGCAGCTGCTGCAGCGCGCTGATGCGGAAGTCGGTTTCATCGGTCAGCTGCTTGAACATATCTTCGGCGCGATCGTAAAGCCCGGCGGCCATATAGTCGCGACCCAGCTGCTGGATCGCCAGCAGGCGCTGATCGTAGTTGAGCGAAGCGCTCTCCATCAGCGACTGGTGAATGCGTATCGCGCGATCCACCTCGCCCCGCGAGCGGAACAGATTACCCAGCGTCAGGTGCGCCTCTACCGTGCCGCTGTCCTCTTTCAGCATATCGAGAAAGAGATCGACCGCTTTGTCCTGCTGGTTGGAGAGCAGAAAGTTAACGCCTGCGACGTAATCCCGCGACAGGCGACTCGCTTCCTGTTGCTTGTCCTGTTGCGCGCTGCGTCGCCCCATATACCAGCCGTAAGCCGCAGCGACGGGCAATAACAGAAACAGCAATTCATGCATGGAGGACTATTCCCGACCCGCGACGGCGGTCGATGAGGCGGCGGGCGGCGCGCTTTTATCCAGCTGCGTCTGCATACGTTTGATTTTGCGCTGCGCATGCCCCAGCGAAACGCGGACGCGCAGCCAGAAGAGACCGCAGATGGCCCAGCCCAGCACAAAGCCCGCGCCGAACAGCGCAGCCAGCAGCGTAGAGATACGGAATTCGCCCTGCGCCAGCAGATAATTGAAGGTGATGACCTGGTCGTTATGCGCGCCTAAGGTGACGGAAATGATAAAAATGACCAATACCACTAAGAAAATCAGCAAATATTTCACAGTGCATCCTGTTGTGAGGTTATCCGGTAGAAGTATGCCAAAAAAGCGGCAACAATGCTGCTCCCTGCAGCGCCAGGCGCATCGCGTCTACGCAAGCGCAATCAATAATATGGGGATAAAGTCCGGAATTACAATCCGTTTTCCCGCTGCGCCACTTCCTTTCGCTCTTCGGGCGGCAAGGTAAGCGGGCCGCAAAAGCGCTGCGCCAGCCAGGTGGCGAAGGAGACCAGCAGCCAGGAGAGCGCCACCGCCACCGCCAGATCGCCCGGCCAGTGCATGCCCAGCAGCAAACGGCTGGCCATTACCGCACCCGCCCAGACGCCGACTACCGCGATGGTGACATAGCGGCGGCGCGGCCAGAGCAGGCTCAGCGCCAGCAGCGCCCAACTGGCGGCGAACAGCGTATGGCCGGAAGGAAAAGCGAAGCCGGTTTCAAACGCCCAGTGGCGCTTCAGCCAGCCTGGCAGCATCTGGTCGCTGGCGAGCAGCTGATCGACGCGCTGACCGCGCTCTTTGCGCGTCATGCTGTAAAACTCGCGATCGTCGAGGCCGTGGTTATGCTCAAGCCAGACGACATACGGACGCGGCTCCTGAACCTGATCCTTGATATAGGATTTGGTGTATTGCCCGGTGAGAATGGTGGCGTTCATGATCACCAGCAGCAGCAGCGCGGGCCTGAGGCGAAAGCGCAGGCACCAGAGCACCCAGAGACTGAGCAACAGGCTGGTCAGGGTGCCCCAGGGACGCGTCACGGTTTCGGTCATCCAGTAAAGGACGTGCAGCACCGCGTCGCTTTCGCCAGGCTGCCAGCGCCAGCCGGTCGCCCAGACCACGAGCGGAATGATCATCAGCAGCAACATGCCTGCCGTAGTGCGACGCAAAATCTGCAGCATCCTTTCTCCTCTGGTACGGCCTCATTTTGCCGCTTGAAAATAACTTTATCTTAAAAAATAATAACATAACTTGTTGCGCATTGGATAATCGTGCTTTATCACTACAATCGCTCTGACAAATTACCAGCCCAACTTCACGTTGTGGCACAATATTGCCAATTTTTTCAGGCCATACTGGCCTGTGCGCTGTTTTAGAATAGCGCATCCTCTGAAGGTTCTGGAGAGTCACATGCAGCTTAAACGGGTGGCAGAAGCCAAACTGCCCACGCCCTGGGGCGATTTCCTCATGGTAGGTTTTGAAGAACTGGCAACCGGTCACGATCACGTCGCGCTCATTTTCGGCGACATCAGCGATAACACGCCCGTGCTGGCGCGCGTTCATTCGGAATGCCTGACCGGCGACGCGCTGTTCAGTTTACGCTGCGATTGTGGTTTTCAACTGGAAGCGGCGCTGAACGCTATCGCCGAAGAGGGTCGCGGCGCGCTGCTCTATCATCGTCAGGAAGGCCGCAATATCGGCTTGCTGAACAAGATCCGCGCCTATGCGCTGCAGGATAAAGGCTATGACACCGTTGAAGCCAACCATCAGCTCGGCTTTGCGGCGGACGAGCGCGACTTCACGCTGTGCGCCGATATGTTTAAGCTGCTGGGGGTGAACGAAGTACGTTTGCTGACCAATAATCCGCGTAAGGTGGAGATCCTCAGCGAAGCTGGCATCAATATCGTTGAGCGCGTGCCGCTGATCGTCGGTCGCAACCCGAAGAACGCGCACTACCTGGATACCAAAGCCGCGAAGATGGGCCATTTGCTGCCGAAATCGGAATAACTGCTTTCAGTTTTAATAGCTGAGACGCGGGCGGCAGGGTTCGAAGAGCAAAGCGACCTGCGCCGACCGCGTTATTGCCGTATTGGGAAATGCCGGGTTTCCCCGGCATTGCGCTTAGTTAAGCATATTGCGAATAACGTAGTGCAGAATGCCGTCGTTGCGGTAGTAGGTCAGTTCGTTGCCGGTATCGATGCGGCAACGCGTATCCAGCGTCTCCTGCGTGCCGTCCGGGCGCGTCATCGTTACCTGCACCGTGCAGCCCGGCTGCAGCTGCGACAGATTATCGATATCAAACACCTCTTCGCCGGTCAGCTGCAGCGTTTTACGCGTCACGCCCGTCGCGAACTCCAGCGGCAGAATGCCCATGCCAATCAGGTTGGAACGGTGGATACGCTCGAACGACTCGGCGATCACCACGCGCACGCCCTGTAAACGCGGGCCTTTCGCCGCCCAGTCGCGGCTCGAACCGGAGCCGTACTCTTTACCGGCAATCACCGCCAGCGGCGTGCCCTCCTGCTGATACTTCATCGCCGCGTCATAAATCGCCAGCTGCTCGCCGCTGGGGATATGGCGCGTATAGCCGCCTTCAACCCCGGGCACCATTTCGTTGCGAATACGGATATTGGCGAAGGTGCCGCGCATCATCACTTCATGGTTGCCGCGTCGTGAGCCGTAGGAGTTAAAGTCGGCCCGGTCAACGCCGTGAGACTGGAGATAGCGTCCCGCCGGACTGTCCGCTTTGATGCTGCCGGCGGGCGAAATATGGTCGGTGGTTACAGAATCGCCGAGCATCGCCAGCACGCGCGCCCCTTTAATATCTTCAACCGGTTTCGGCTCGCGCTCCATATCGTCAAAGAACGGCGACAGGCGAATATAGGTAGAGCCCTCGTCCCACGCATAGGTGGCCGCTTCGCTCACTTTAATCTCCTGCCACTCTTTGGTGCCGTAGAACACCTCGGCGTACTCTTTATGGAACATGTCGCTGGTCACCTGCTGCACCGCCGTGGCGATCTCTTCCGGCGACGGCCAGATATCCTTCAGGAAAACGTCCCTGCCCTGCGCATCCTGTCCCAGCGGTTCGGTCTGCAGATTGATCTTCATATTGCCCGCCAGCGCGTAGGCGACCACCAGCGGCGGCGACGCCAGCCAGTTGGTTTTCACCAGCGGATGGATGCGGCCTTCAAAGTTGCGGTTGCCGGAGAGCACGGCGCCGACGGTGAGATCGCCCTCTTTGATTGCGGCTTCAATCTCGTCGGGCAGCGGCCCGGAGTTGCCGATACAGGTGGTGCAGCCGTAGCCAACCAGGTTAAAGCCCAGCTTATCGAGATAAGGCGTCAGCTGCGCGACTGCCAGATAGTCGGACACCACTTTCGAACCCGGCGCCAGCGAGGCTTTCACCCAGGGCTGACGCTTCAGGCCGCGCTCAACCGCTTTTTTCGCCAGCAGCCCCGCCGCCATCAGCACGCTCGGGTTAGAGGTGTTGGTGCAGGAGGTAATGGCGCTGATCACCACGGCGCCGTCTTCGATCTCATGGCTGAGACCGGTGCGGCTATCGGTATAGGTGACGGATTTATGCGCCGGCTGGCTGTGATTCACCTCCAGCTCGTTGCTGGCGTTGAACGCGGCAGGCACATCGCCAAGGGAAACGCGATCCTGCGGACGTTTGGGGCCGGCGATACTCGATTCTACGCTATCCATATCCAGCGCCAGCGAACTGGTGAAGATCGGCTCGTCGCCCGGATTGCGCCAGAGCCCCTGGGTTTTGGCGTAGGCTTCCACCAGCGCGACCTGCTCGGCATCGCGCCCGGTGAGCGTCAGATAGCCCAGCGTGACGTCGTCGATCGGGAAGAATCCGCAGGTTGCGCCATATTCCGGCGCCATATTGGCGATAGTCGCGCGATCGGCCAGCGGCAGATCCGCCAGACCGTCGCCGTAGAACTCTACAAACTTGCCGACCACGCCATGTTTGCGCAGCATCTGGGTCACGGTCAGCACTAAATCGGTGGCGGTAATTCCGGGACGCAGCTTGCCGGTCAGCTTAAAGCCGACCACGTCGGGAATGAGCATAGATACCGGCTGTCCGAGCATCGCCGCCTCAGCTTCGATGCCGCCGACGCCCCAGCCCAGCACGCCGAGCGCATTGATCATGGTGGTATGCGAGTCGGTGCCGACCAGCGTATCTGGCCAGGCGAACTGTTTGCCGTCGATCTGCTCATGCCAGACCGATTTGCCGAGATACTCCAGGTTCACCTGGTGACAGATGCCGGTGCCCGGCGGCACGACGCGGAATTTGTTAAAGGCCTTCTGGCCCCAGCGCAAAAAGACATAGCGCTCATGGTTACGCGCCATCTCCAGCTCGACGTTCTCTTCAAACGCGCTGTCGTCGCCGAAGCGATCCACGGTAACGGAGTGGTCGATAACCAGATCGACCGGCGAGAGCGGATTGACCTTCGCCACGTCGCCGCCGAGGCGTTTTACCGCTTCTCGCATCGCCGCCAGATCCACTACCGCCGGCACGCCGGTAAAGTCCTGCATCAGTACGCGCGCAGGCCGGTAGGCAATTTCTCGATCGGCATGCGCATTTTGCTGCCAGCCAACCAGCGCCTGAATATCCTCTTCCGTCACGGAATCGCCATCCTGCCAGCGCAGGAGATTCTCCAGCAGCACTTTTAACGATTTGGGAAGGCGGTCGATGTTGCCGAGGTGTTGGGCGGCGCGGGGTAGACTGAAAATATGATACTGCTGCTTGTCGACCTGCAGCGTGTCCTGACTCTGCTCGCGTAGGGTGTCCGACATAGCTCCTCCTTTTCTTATCGTGATCGCGGTAACCTCAGAGAGAACAAGGTTTATGTTAAAGATAGACTACATTTTCTTTAACGTTTTGATTACAACACGAAATGCTACACCATTGTGCAGACAAACGAAAACGCCCCGCAGAGTATGCGAGGCGCTGGCGAAAAGAATAAGGAGAAATACCGCTTTCAGGTTATACAGCAATCCATACGGCCGCTGCCCAGAATGCAAACGAGAATGCATATGCGCTCAGCCAGGAGATCTTAATGCTATTGATAGTCATATTCATACGTCACTCCTCCCGAATTCGGGCGTAAAAAAATCCTGCAGTCATCAGACAGATGACACCTTTTTTATGCTGAGTGTAAAAGAGTGGGCTTTTAATTTGCCCGCCGGATAACCGGAAAGAAGTATTACGCTGGCGAAGCCAGTTACGCTGACAGCTTATTTAGCTTTCGTGTCCATGAAAGACTCGATGAAGTGACGCTGATTCTCACTCAGTTCCCAGCTGTCCGGGATAGTCACTTTGCGTTCCGTCACGCTGCTCTCTTTGCCTTTACAGGCTCGCGCCTGAAGCTGAGGCGCGGATAACGACTGTTTACGGCTGAGTGTGTTTGCCCACATGGTTTAGCCCCATATACGCCAGATCATCAATGCTACAACTACCCAAAACAGCGCAGAAGCAGCTATTACGGTTAACCAGGCCTTGCGACGGGTGTTACCAGAGCGCTCAACCTTGGTGCTTTTTGCCCGGAAGTCCGGTTGTACAGTCAGTCTCGTAGCCATAGTTTTTGATAATCACTCTCAATAAAACGATTGATAACATCGATTAAGATTTAGGACGAATCCTAAACTCATTAAGGCCGAAAATCCAGTTATTTTTATTGAGCACAACGATTAACGCTATTAATCAACGTGGCCTGAAAACTTAAGGAATAATTAACCGCGATACATTTCCTTAATTGAATTATTAGATTGCAAATTTGAGTTAAATTGCGATTAGGGCCATTTCAAATTTGAGTTAACTTAATAAGTCCTGATAAAAAGCGCTTTCACATCAGGTCTTAACTGGAGTATGGGAATAATCCTGGCGTGGCGCAAAGCGGCAAAGTTAAAATTGTGTACTGTTTCTCATTTAAGTAACGTAAACAGAAAAACATGTGATCGATGTTTCATTTACAAAAAAATAATAACTTTTTTCGACATTAAGGTGGCGCTAACGGCTACGGATAAAAAAGGCTGCCCAGGGCAGCCTTTAGCAATGCTAAACGAAACGCGGCGTTACTTAAACGGCAGCTTGATGTCTTTGAACATCGCTTCGATATCTTCGTTGGAGCGCAGCGCGACCGCCGCATCGACCACGTCACGCGTCAGGTGCGGCGCAAAGCGTTGAATAAAATCATACATATAGCTACGCAAAAAGGTGCTGCGCCGGAAGCCGATTTTGGTGGTGCTGTTGGTGAAAATTTCCGCCGCCTCGATGCGCACCAGGTCAGGATCGGCAATGGGATCGACCGCCATGCTGGCGATAACGCCGACGCCAAGGCCTAAGCGCACATAAGTTTTAATAACGTCTGCGTCGGTTGCGGTGAACACAATGCGCGGCGTCAGGCCAGCGCGGTTGAACGCAGTATCCAGTTCCGAACGTCCGGTAAAGCCAAAGGTGTAGGTCACCAGCGGGTATTCCGCCAGCTCTTCAATAGAGACCTGGCCCTTGCCCGCCAGCGGATGATCGGGCGTTACTACGATAGCGCGATTCCAGTGGTAGCACGGCAGCATAATCAAATCGTCGTAGAGATGCAGCGCTTCGGTGGCGATAGCGAAATCGGCGTTGCCTTTAGAGACCGCCTCGGCGATCTGCGTCGGCGAACCCTGATGCATATGCAGGGAGACGCGCGGATAGCGCTCGATAAAGCCCTTAATGACGCCCGGCAATGCATAGCGCGCCTGGGTATGGGTTGTCGCCACATAAAGCGATCCCTTATCCGGCCAGGTATGCTCTCCCGCCACCGATTTTATCGCATCGACTTTGGACAACACCTCGCGGGCGATGCGAATGATCTCCTCGCCAGCCGGCGTAACCTGAGTTAAATGCTTGCCGCTGCGTGCAAAGATCTGCACGCCCAGCTCATCCTCCAGCATGCGCACCTGCTTACTGATGCCCGGCTGAGAAGTGTAAAGCCCTTCTGCTGTCGAAGAGACGTTCAGGTTGTGATTAACCACTTCGACGATATAGCGCAACTGCTGCAATTTCATATCTGTTCCATCCCAGTAAGCTACAGAGCAGCATCCCCGATTGACGTATTTTCGCCGGATCGGTGAGAAAAGAGGCAAAGCACAGGAACATGTCGGAAATGCTATAACCACTATATCATCGCGGGGAGGAATGTAGAACGTTTTGATATAAGGCTAAGAAAAAGGCCAGCAGCGCTGGCCTTAGATAATGAGAGGAGATTACTTTTTCGCTTCCTGCCACTTGCCGTCGATATAAAACGCCGACCAGCCTGTCGCTTTGCCCTCTTTCTCCGAGGCGACATACTGCTGTTTGGTTTTACGGCTAAAGCGCACCATCGTCTTGTTGCCGTCGGCATCAGTCGCAGGCGCCTCAGCCAGGTAGCGTAGTTTTTCCGGCAGGCGATCTTTAAAGCGCTGCAGCTCTTCCACTAACGGCGCGCGGGTTTCACGCGATTTCGGGAAGGTGTTGGCCGCGAGGAACACGCCAGCCGCTCCGTCGCGCAGCACGAAATAGGCGTCCGATTTCTCGCACGGCAGTTCAGGCAGCGGGACCGGATCTTCTTTCGGCGGCGCAACCTCGCCGTTACGCAGAATTTTACGCGTGTTTTTACAGTCGTCGTTGGTACAGGCCATATACTTGCCGAAGCGCCCCATTTTCAGGTGCATTTCCGACCCGCACTTCTCGCACTCCACTACCGGACCATCGTAGCCTTTGATGCGGAATTCGCCCTGCTCGATCTCGTAACCGTCGCACTCCGGGTTATTGCCGCAGACGTGCAGCTTACGCTGCGGATCGATCAGGTAGCTGTCCATTGCCGTGCCGCACTTCTGGCAGCGGCGACGCGCGCGCAACGCGTTGGTTTCAGCGTCGTCGCCTTCCAGCACGTTCAGCACTTCGTTTTCCGGGATCAGGTTGATGGTCTGCTTGCAGCGCTCTTTCGGCGGCAGCGCATAGCCTGAACAGCCGAGGAAGACGCCGGTGCTGGCGGTGCGAATGCCCATCTTGCGTCCGCAGGTCGGACAGTCGATAGAGGTGAGCACCATCGGGTTCGGCTGCATGCCGCCCTCTTCCGGATCTTTCTCCGCTTTATCCAGCTGCTGAGTAAAGTCGCTAAAGAAGTTATCCAGCACGCCTTTCCATTCCGCCTCGTTATTGGCGACGCGGTCAAGGCTGTCTTCCATGGTGGCGGTAAAATCGTAGTTCATCAGATCGCGGAAGTTCTCTTCCAGCCGATCGGTGACGATCTCGCCCATCTTCTCGGCGTAGAAACGGCGGTTCTCGACGCGTACGTAGCCGCGATCCTGAATGGTCGAGATAATGGCGGCGTAGGTAGACGGACGGCCGATGCCGCGCTTCTCCAGCTCGCGCACCAGCGAGGCTTCGCTGAAGCGCGCCGGCGGTTTGGTGAAGTGCTGGCTTGGCGTCAGCTGCTGCAGATCGAGCGTTTCGCCTTTGACGACGTGCGGCAGCGTGCGGTCTTCGTCGTTTTTACGCAGCGCAGGCATCACGCGCGTCCAGCCGTCGAAGCGCAGCGTGCGACCTTTCGCCTTCAGCTTGAAGCCAGCGGCAGCGACGGTGAGCGTGGTGGAGTCGTACTGCGCCGGCATCATCTGACAGGCGACGAACTGACGCCAGATCAGCTGGTAGAGCTTCTGCGCGTCCGCTTCCATATCCTTGAGCTTTTCCGCCACGACGTTGACGTCGGAAGGACGGATCGCTTCGTGCGCTTCCTGGGAATTCTCTTTGCTGGCGTAGGTGTTCGCCGTCTCCGGCAGATACTTTTTACCGAAGTTTTTGTCAATGTAGCCGCGCGCCATCGCCAGCGCATCCTGACTCAGGTTGGTGGAGTCGGTACGCATGTAGGTAATATGGCCCGCTTCATAGAGGCGCTGCGCCATCATCATGGTTTTTTTGACGCCGAAGCCGAGTCGCGTACTCGCCGCCTGCTGCAGCGTCGAGGTAATAAAGGGTGCGCCAGGCTTGCTGCTGGTCGGTTTATCTTCGCGATCCACCACTTCATAGCGGGCGTTTTCCAGCAGCGCGACGGCGGCCTGGGTCTGCTCACCATTAACCGGACGGAACGGGCTGTCGTTCTGGTGGGTGACCGACATAGCCAGCAGGTCGCCTTTCGCGGTATGCAGATCGGCATTCAGCTCCCAGTACTCTTCCGGCACGAACGCTTTGATTTCCCGCTCGCGCTCAACCACCAGACGCACCGCCACGGACTGGACGCGACCGGCAGAAAGGCCGCGCGCGATTTTTTTCCACAGCAGCGGCGAGACCATATAGCCGACGACGCGGTCCATAAAGCGACGCGCCTGCTGGGCGTTGACGCGGTCGATATTCAGTTCGCCCGGCGTTTCAAACGCCTGACGAATCGCATTTTTGGTGATTTCGTTAAACACTACGCGGCTAAAGCGCTTGTCGTCGCCGCCGATGACTTCCCGCAGGTGCCAGGCGATGGCTTCCCCTTCGCGGTCAAGGTCGGTTGCGAGATAAATGTGGTCGGCGTTCTGCGCCAGCGCTTTCAGTTCGGAGACGACTTTTTCCTTGCCGGGCAGGATCTGGTAATCCGCTTTCCAGCCGTGATAGGGGTCGACGCCCATACGGCTGACCAGCGCGGCCTTTTCATCTTTTTTAACTTTTTTCGTTTTTTTGTCGCCGGCCCCGTCAGCACTCTTTTTCGCGGTTGAACCACTGGTCGGCAAATCACGGATATGACCGACGCTGGATTTCACCACGTAGTCACTACCGAGGTATTTATTGATTGTTTTGGCCTTTGCCGGGGACTCAACGATGACGAGTGCTTTACCCATATGTACCTTTACCTAATGAAAACGTCCTGATAAACGGGAGAGGATTTGATGCCCAGAAACCCAGTGGGTTCAATATTGTTGCGCCTTTTTTGCTTTTCAAGGCTGCGGGGTCAATCTCGGGCCAGCTGGCATATGTTTATGCAAGGGTATGAATAAGAGCGACTTTTTCATCTGACACAATCACACTTCCCGGTGTGATCTCCCTGAAATCTGAATCGCCCACACTCTACCTGATAAAATTCGTTACGCAACTTAATTAGCACTCAGTTGAATTTTGCGCCAGATTTTCACGCGTTTTGCTGATTTGCCGCGCAGCGGTTTTGGCACGTAATATAGAAAGGATTTTATGGATGTCAAAAAGGGGATATTCAATGCAGAAAAATACGCAACCCATTTCACGCCAGGCGCTACTGGAAAAAGCCAATACGCTTATTCGGGAACACGACGATTATTTTGCCGGTCTGGAAGCCGACGAGGTGATCCAGCAAGGCGACGTGCTGGTGTTCCGCGGCCCCTTTTTTCTTGATGACGAAGGGCTGCCGACAGCGAAAACTACGGCGGTGTTTAACGTCTTTAAATATCTGGCGCTGACGCTCTCGTCGCGCTATCACCTGGCGTAAAAACCCGGCCCTGATAGCAAAAACGCATTTCTGCGTGCTTGTCCCGCGCACTCCCTTGCGCGCGACGCTTTGCTCTTCAGGGCCAGATAGCCGCCTGCAGGCTGATCAGATATTTGCCTGGCTGGCGGTTAAAGCAGCGGCTTCTCGCCGCGCTGCCACCACTTCATCAGCAGGCGTTCCGCGACCGAGCCGGCGCTGTGGGTGACGCGGTCGATCATCTTGCGACGACGCGCATAGTGCACGCCCAGCACGTTAAACACATCCATCTGACTGATGATTAGCTCGTCGCTGGTGCTGATATCGTCGATAAGATTTAACGCCAGCGCCTGGCGGCCATACCAGTGTTCGCCCGTCGCGACTTTGTCGATATCCAGCGACGGCCGCATCTGATGCACGAACTCTTTAAACAGCAGGTGCGTTTCGTTGAGATCTTCCTGAAACTTCTCGCGGCCCTCGTCGGTATTCTCGCCAAACAGCGTCAGGGTGCGTTTGTACTGCCCCGCGGTATGCAGTTCGACATCGATATCGTTGCGCTTGAGCAGGCGGTTGAAGTTCGGGATCTGCGCCACCACGCCGATGGAGCCGAGGATGGCGAAAGGGGCCGCCACGATGCGATCCGCCACGCAGGCCATCATGTAGCCGCCGCTGGCGGCCACTTTATCCACCGCCGCCGTCAGGCGCAGACCGCGATCGCGCAGGCGCTGCAGCTGCGACGCCGCCAGGCCGTAGCCATGCACCACGCCGCCCGGGCTCTCCAGCCGCAGCAGCACTTCGTCGCCCTTCTCCGCCACCGCCAGCACGGCGGAAACTTCTTCGCGCAGCGCCGTGACTTCGCCGGCATCCATGCTGCCCTTGAAATCGATCACATAGAGCGTCGGCTTCTGGCTCTCGACGACGCCCTGCTTCGCGGCGCGCTTCTCCGCCTTCGCCTTCTGCTTTTCCGCTTTTTTATGCTGCTTCAGCCACACTTTCTGCACCTGCGGCTTCATTTTAGCCAGCTGCAGATCGTCCTTCATTTGCTGATAGTCGTCGCCCAGGTGCGTCAGCCGCAGCTGCCCGGCCGCCTGGCCGCGCTTGCGCAGCGCCGCGTTAACGATAATCGCCACAACGGCGGCGACGGCGATCACCACCGTCACCGCTTTAGCGAGAAATAATCCATAGCTGGAGAGTAAATCCATTCTGCCGCCTTATTAAACAGAGAATTAGCACCGATCGGAGAGTTTACCGGGTTTAGCGTCGCGCGTCGCCTGAAATGCCAGCGCCCGGCACAGAAAGCGCCTGCGGATGATTGCACCCTCCGGCGAATTGAGGCATAAAGCCAAAAACCCGTTTACGCGCTCAAGGAAACACGTCGTGCACTATCAACCGAAAAGCGACCTGCTGCAAAACCGCATCATTCTCGTCACCGGCGCCTCCGACGGCATTGGCCGCGAAGCCGCCATTACCTATGCGCGCTACGGCGCGGAAGTGATCCTGCTGGGACGTAACCTGGATCGGCTGGAGCAAACGCAGCAGGCGATCGCTCAGCTGGGCCTGCGCCCGGCGCACTGCCTGGTGTTCGATCTGGCGCAGGCGACCCCGACATCCTGTCAGCAGCTGGCCGACCAGCTGGCGCAGCAGTTTCCGCGTCTGGACGGCGTGCTGCACAACGCCGGCATTCTGGGCGAGATCGTGCCGCTCGCCGAGCTGGATCCGCAGATCTGGCAGCAGGTCATGAAGATTAACCTCGACGCCACCTTTTTCCTGACCCAGGCGCTGCTGCCGCTGCTGCTGAAATCAAGCGCCGGCTCGCTGGTCTTCACTACTTCCAGCGTGGGCCGCACCGGCCGTGCCGGCTGGGGTGCTTATGTGGTGTCGAAGTTCGCCACCGAAGGCATGATGCAGGTGCTGGCGGATGAGTATAAGAACCAGTCGCTGCGGGTCAACTGTATCAATCCTGGCGGCACGCGCACCAAAATGCGCGCCTCCGCCTTCCCGCAGGAAGATGCCGACAAGCTGAAAACCCCGGCCGATCTGATGCCGCTCTACCTTTATGTCATGGGCGACGACAGCCGCCGCAAAACCGGCATCAGCTTCGACGCCCAGCCCGGACGCAAGCCAGGAGCGGCAGAGTAATGGGCGACGATCGCCACCAGCAGCGACAGCAGCGGCTGAAAGAGCAGGTTGACGCGCGCATCGCCGCCGCGACGGAAACGCGCGGCATCATGATGGTCTTTACCGGCAATGGCAAAGGCAAAACCACCGCCGCCTTCGGCACCGCGCTGCGTGCGGTGGGGCACGGCAAAAAGGTGGGCGTTATCCAGTTTATCAAGGGCGAATGGCCCAACGGCGAGCGCAATCTGCTGGCGCAGCACGGCGTGGAGTTTCAGGTGATGTCCACCGGCTTTACCTGGGAGACGCAGAACCGCGCGACCGACACCGCCGCCTGTCAGGGTGTGTGGCAACACGCCATGCGCATGCTGGCGGACGCTACCCTGGATCTGGTGCTGCTCGACGAGATCACCTATATGGTGAGCATGGATTATCTGCCGCTGGACGATCTGGAGCGCGCGCTGGCGGCGCGTCCGGCGCATCAGAGCGTGATCCTGACCGGGCGCGGCTGCCATCGCGCGCTCATCGAGCGCGCGGATACCGTGACCGAAATGCGGCCCGTCAAGCACGCCTTCGACGCTGGGATCCAGGCGCAGCAAGGCATCGACTGGTAGGCAAAAAAAACGCAGCCCGTGAGCTGCGTTTTTTATTAGCCGCGTTTGCCGCCGCTGTTGTTGTTGCTGCGTCGACCGCTGCTGCTCACCTGCGTATGCCGCTTGACGGCACGACGAATCTGATTCGCCTTGGTGCGGCGACGATCTTTTTCCACCGCCAGCTTGGTGACCGTTTCGTCATCCATGCCCACCAGCGAGCGCAGATAGTTCACCGCCGCCAGATCCATCTCCATCCAGCCGCCGCGCGGCAAGCCTTTCGGCAGCGTGATATCGCCGTAGCGCACGCGCATCAGGCGGCTGACCTGCACGCCGACCGCTTCCCACAAGCGACGCACTTCGCGGTTGCGTCCTTCGGTCAGGGTGACGTTATACCACTGGTTGACCCCTTCGCCGCCGGCGAAGCGCAGCGTTTTAAAGGCTGCCGGGCCATCTTCCAGCTGCACCCCTTTGCTCAGCTGGCGAATTTTATCGTCGTCCACCTGACCAAACACGCGCACGGCATATTCGCGCTCAACTTCGCGGCTCGGATGCATCAGGCGGTTCGCCAGTTCGCCGTCGGTCGTGAACAGCATCAGCCCGCAGGTATTAACGTCAAGACGTCCAACCGCAATCCAGCGGGAGCCGCGCAGGCGCGGCAGGCGATCGAACACCGTTGGACGGCCTTCCGGATCGCTACGGGTGCAGAGTTCGCCTTCAGGCTTATAGTAGGCCAGCACGCGGCAGACTTCCGTCGCCGACTCGGCGATAGAAACCAGATGGCCGTCGATGCGGATTTTCAGGGATTTGTCATTTTCAATGCGGTCGCCCAGCGTGGCGAGTTTGCCGTCGATACTGACGCGACCGGCGGCGATTTTTGCTTCGATTTCACGACGGGAACCGTGGCCTGCACGTGCCAGGACTTTCTGTAACTTTTCGCTCATAGCGGCCTCACTGTCGCCTTCCCAGGCGTCATTTGGGTTAAAATTCTTTAAAATCAATAACTTAAGTTATGACATTCCGCCTATTATACCTTTAATTTACGGTTTTGTAACCTGCTTAATTTACTGACGGCAGGAGATGCCGTTAGCAATCTGCAGCCTTTTTTGACGATGGAAACAAGGCGCTTTTTCCACCAGTTGTGATCGCTTTCGCAACACCCTATAAACCAGACTTGTATGGTAGTGCCTTATTTATATTAAGGAGACTTTCCAGTGACCTCTGAAATCACCCCGTCCATCCAGGCTTCTGGAGACGCCGATCATCGGCAGATAATACGCCGGGTCGCCAGCGCATCCGCCATCGGCACCGCCGCGGAATATTATGATTTTTTTGCCTACGGCACCGCTGCGGTGCTGTTCTTCGGCCACCTCTTCTTTCCCAGCGATAATCCGCTGGTCAGCACCCTGGCCGCTTTCGCCACCTACGCCGTCGGCTTTCTGGCGCGACCGGTCGGCGGGATTATATTCGGCCATATCGGCGATAAAGTGGGTCGTAAAAAAGCGCTGGTGGTCACCATTCTTATTGTCGGCCTGGGCACCTTTTGCATCGGCCTGCTGCCGACCTACGCCACCATCGGCATCTGGGCGCCAATATCCCTTATCGTTATCCGTCTGCTGCAGGGCTTTGGCGTTGGCGGCGAGCAGGCTGGCGCGGTGCTGATGACCGCGGAGTATGCGCAGCCCGCGCGGCGCGGCTATTTCGCCAGTTGGGTGCAGATTGGCGCGCCGACCGGCTTTCTGCTGCCGCTGGCGCTGTTCGCCATCCTGAACGCCATGCTGACCACAGATCAGATGATGAGCTGGGGCTGGCGCGTGCCCTTTCTGCTGAGCGCGCTGCTGGTAATCGTCGGGCTGTTTATCCGTCTGCGCATCGACGAGTCGCCGGTATTCGCCGAGATCCGCTCCACCAAAGCGGCAGAGTCGCGGCCGCTGAAAGAGGTAATCCAGACTTATCCGGGGCTAGTGCTGAACGGCGTGGCGGCAAAGCTGATCGAAGCCTGCGCCTTCGCGCTGTTTACGGTGATCATTCTGGCATGGGGCAAAGCGAACCAGCTCGACAACAATATTCTCATGGAAAGCATGATTGTGGCGGTGATACTGGAAATTTTCGCCATCCCGCTGATGGGCGCGCTTTCCGATCGCATCGGCCGCAAACCGGTTTACCTGCTTGGCACCCTGCTGATCGTGCTGTCAATCGTGCCCTTTTTCCTCGCCCTGCAGCAAAACAGCTACTGGCTGACGCAGATCGCCATGATCGTGGCGCTGACGCTGGGCCACAGCATGTGTTACGCCCCGCAGGCGTCGTGGTTCCCCGAACTCTTTCCTACCCATATCCGCTGTAGCGGCATTGCGGTGATCTGGCAAATCGGTTCGTTGATCGGCAGCGGTATTCTCGGCCTGGCCGCGGTTAAAATCCTGCAGATCACGGATGGCCACTGGTATGGGCTGGCGATCTATGTCGGGGTACTGGGAGCGATCTCTCTGGTGGGTCTGGCACGGTTGCCGGAGACCGCGCCGGGACGACGCGATGCGGAATATCACAGCTGGCAGCGGCGCTAACTCGACCGGTTTCCTCTCAGTTGCCCTCTTCACGAGGGCAATGATTAATCTGCCGCGCAACAACATTTTGGCCGTTTTTTTCGCCAACCTGCTGAAGCGAAAATAGTTTTACGCGCTGCATGCTCTGATTGCCGCCGCTAATGTATGGCGGCAGCAGAGGACTCATTAGCTTTACGATACAATTAAAAGAGCGTTAAGCTTAACTCACTTCTCTGCTGCATTTTTTCATCTGTCATTAGTTATCACAGTAGTGAATTATTCTGATAATTTAACACAGAACGCGTTACCTGAATGGCCGTCGCACTTTATACCTGCCTTTAAAACCACAGATTGGTTTATCACCCTATTTATCCACATTTCTTTTTAAGATTAATCTTAATCGATTGTCTGCAGATTATTTACCGGTAAAATCAGAGCCAGAAACGCAAATAATCACTTTCGTATTATTAATCTTATAGCGTTACTCCAGCGAAAGTTATTAACGAGAATTTAACTTACTCTTTGCAGTTTCTTTAAAAAATAAACCGGCGCTACCGGAAATGCAGCGTTAATACGGCTCAATGATGAGTCTGAAATTGCATGTCAAAAATCTTCACCAGGGATTTTCCGACATGCCAGCATGAAGATAATCACCATGAGAAAACTGTTCTTATGGCCGGCGTTTGCTGCGCTGGCTTTGAGCGGTTGCTCTGTGGGCCATACCGAATATAGCCGTACGGCAATGCAGCACGTGGACATGAGTTTCACCGGCATTCCTACGGTTCTCGGGCTCGGCACGCTGGGCAGCAGCATTCCCATCACGCCTGAATATAGCCTGACCGCGGCACACGTGGCGAAGTTTGCCGTGCAGCGCGTAAAGGCGTATCACCCCTATTGCGATCTGGCGATCATTTACCACAAGAATGATGCGGCTACGGTGGCGAAATTCCGCAGCGGCGCCATCGGCGATCCGGTCAAAATGTACGGCTACAGTTTTATTTCCGCTATGCCGGTTGAATCATCGGGCAGTAATTTAGCGCGCACCGCCATTCGCAACAGCTGGAATAAAAAACCCTGTATGGCGATGGCGTCAAATGCCGGCGTAGTAAAAGGGATGTCGGGCGGCGCGGTCTATAATGCGGATAATACGCTGGGCGGCGTCATTGTTGGTTTTAGCGATGAAATAAAAAGTAGCAGCAGCGGCAAAACCGTTTTAAAAGATGTGTCGCTCTATATTCCCTATTCCGACTTTCAAAACTGGCTGAAACAGAATATTGGTCAGACGGCGCAGAGCGGCGCCTGACCAGGCTGTTACAGGAAAGGTCGGGGATCGCCTGAACCTTCGCGCACGACGGCGGGCGCATCGCTGGTGAGATCGACAACCGTTGTTGGCTGCTGTCCCAGCGTGCCGCCATCGATAATTAAATCGACCAGCTTGCCGATGCTGTGCTGGATCTCTTCCGGGTCCGATTCGGTGAAATCGTTGCCCGGCAGGATCAGCGAGGTCGACATCATCGGCTCGTTGAGCGCTTCCAGCAGCGCCAGCGCAATCGGGTTGGACGGCACGCGCAGCCCGATGGTTTTACGCTTATCGTTCATCAGCCGACGCGGCACAATTTTGGTCGCCTTCAGAATGAAGGTATAGCTGCCCGGCGTGTTGTTTTTCAGCAGGCGAAACGCGCTGTTATCTACCTGAGAATAGTTGGAGATTTCCGACAGATCGCGACACATCAGCGTGAAGTTGTGATTGCCGTCCAGCTGACGAATGCGGCAGATGCGCTCCAGCGCGTTTTTTTCTTCCAGACGACAGCCCAGCGCATAGCCGGAGTCGGTAGGATAGACGATCACCCCGCCCTTATTGAGGTAGTCGACCGCCTGCGAAACCAGGCGCGGCTGCGGATTGTCCGGATGAATGTGAAACAGTTGACTCATAAAAAACCTCGTATCACCTGTCCGCGTCAGAGACTGCGGGCGCCAGCGCCGGGAAACGTTCCCATACCGGCTCGACGCCAGCCGGCAGCCAGAGTTTGCGGCCCAGCTCAATCCACGGACAGGGTTGGTGAAAATCGGAACCTTGCGATCCAGCCAGCTCGGCATCGCGGGCGTACTGCGCCAGCTGCGCGCGTTCATTGGGCGCCTGCTGACACTGCGCGACTTCCATCGCGTCGCCGCCCACATCGCGGAAATGCGCGATAAGCCGCTTCAGCCACTTCGCCGACAAACCGTAGCGACCTGGGTGCGCCAGCACCGCACAGCCGCCAGAATGATGAATGGCATCAATGGCTTGTTTAATTGTACACCATTGCGGTGGAACGTAGCCGGTTTTACCGCGCGCCAGATAGCTTTTGAACACCTGCGCCACCGTGTCCGCTTTGCCCTGCTCAATTAAAAAGCGGGCGAAGTGGCCGCGCGTAATGACACCGCCATCCGCCAGCCGCGCGGCGCCAGCCAGCGCGTCAGGGATGCGCGCCTTCTCCAGCCGCTCGGCGATCAGCTCTGCGCGCGCCTGACGACAGCGCGCCTGCTCCGCCAGAAAGGCAATCATCGCCGGATGGCTGATATCGATATTCAGCCCGACGATATGAATCTCATGGTTTTCCCACAGCGTCGACGCCTCTACGCCCGCCAGCACCTTCAGCGGCAGCGCCTGCTCGCTGACGGCGCGCTGCGCCGCGGCGACGCCCGCCACGCTGTCGTGATCGGTAATCGCCAGCACGCCGACGCGCATGGCGACGGCGCGCTCGACCAGCGCCTCGGGCGTCAGCAGCCCGTCAGAGGCGCGGGTATGGCTGTGTAAATCATAAAGAGGAAAACGGGCAATCTCGTTCAAATGGCACTCCTGCTGCACGATGAAGCGGCCAGCATGATAACGATTTTATGCTCGGGTGAAAAAGCGTATTGACTTTTATCCGCTGAACCCGTTAACTAGTACACAAGTTCACAACTAAACGGGTTCTCTGTCATGGCGACGATTTTGATGCTTTCTGCAGGCTGGTGGCGCGATGTTTCCCCCGACGGGCGACGTCCAGCATCCCTTGCGTAACGCAGTGCAGAGACCCGAGCCCGCTTAAAGCGGGCTTTTTTTTAGGCGAATTTCAGAGAGAACAACATGCCAAATGCGAAACCTACAGTGAAGTTGATTACCGGCACCGCGCCCTATCGCGAAGATCCGGCCGCAGTGTTTCACCAGTTATGCGGCGCACGTCCGGCAACGCTGCTGCTCGAGTCGGCAGATATCGACAGCAAACAGAACCTGAAGAGCCTGCTGATCGTCGACAGCGCCCTGCGCGTCAGCGCGCTGGGATCCTGCGTAACGGTGCAGGCGCTGTCGGAAAACGGTCGCGCTCTGCTGCCGCTGCTCGACGCGGCGCTGCCTGCGGACGTGAAAATCGAACCGCGTCCGGACGGCCGCGAGCTGCACTTTCCGTCCGCCGACGCGGTGCAGGATGAAGACTCGCGCCTGCAGGCGCTGTCGGTTTTCGACGCGCTGCGCCTGATTCCACGTCTGGTGAACGCGCCGGCGGACGAGCGCGAAGCGGTGCTGCTGGGCGGCCTGTTCGCCTATGATCTGGTGGCGGGCTTCGAGGAGCTGCCCGCGCTGGAAAATCAGCAGCGCTGCCCCGACTACTGCTTCTACCTGGCGGAGACGCTGCTGGTGCTCGACCATCAGACGCGCAGCGCTACGCTGCAGGCAAGCCTGTTCTGCCCCTCCACCAGCGAATTCCAGCGTCTGCAAAGCCGTATTGAGCAGCTGCACGGTCAGATGCTGCAGCCCGCGCCGGCGCTGCCGGTGCAGAAAGTCGAGCAGATGACGCTGAGCGTCAGCCAGAGCGACGAAGCCTATTGCGACACCGTGCGTCAGATGCAGGAAGCGATTCGCATCGGCGAGATCTTCCAGGTCGTGCCGTCGCGCCGCTTTTCGTTGCCCTGCCCGTCGCCGCTCGCCGCCTACGAAACGCTGAAGAACAGCAATCCCAGCCCCTATATGTTCTTTATGCAGGATCGCGACTTCGCGCTGTTCGGCGCCTCGCCGGAGAGCTCGCTGAAGTATGACGCCGCCACGCGCCAGATCGAGATCTACCCGATCGCCGGCACGCGTCCGCGCGGCCGACACGCCGATGGTTCGCTGGATCGCGATCTCGACAGCCGCATTGAGCTTGAGATGCGCACCGATCATAAAGAGCTGGCCGAGCACCTGATGCTGGTGGATCTGGCGCGCAACGATCTGGCGCGCATCTGCGTGCCGGGCAGCCGCTACGTCGCCGATCTGACCAAGGTCGACCGTTACTCGTTCGTGATGCACCTGGTGTCGCGCGTGGTCGGCACGCTGCGCGAAGACCTCGACGTGCTGCACGCCTACCGCGCCTGCATGAATATGGGCACCCTGAGCGGCGCGCCGAAAGTGCGCGCCATGCAGCTGATCGCTGCGGCGGAAGGCACGCGCCGCGGCAGCTACGGCGGCGCGGTCGGCTACTTCACCGCTAACGGCGACCTCGATACCTGCATCGTTATTCGTTCCGCCTGGGTGGAGGACGGCGTCGCCACCGTACAGGCGGGCGCCGGCGTAGTGCTCGACTCCAACCCGCAGGCCGAAGCGGACGAAAGCCGCAACAAAGCGCGCGCCGTGCTGCGCGCCATCGCGACCGCCCATCACTGCAAGGAGATTTTCTGATGGCCGATATCCTGCTGCTCGATAACATCGACTCCTTTACCTATAACCTCGTTGATCAGCTGCGCGCCTTCGGCCACAACGTGGTGATCTACCGCAACAATGTGCCGGCGTCGGTGCTGACCGAACGCCTGCAACGCATGGAGAATCCGGTGCTGATGCTGTCGCCGGGTCCTGGCGCGCCGAAAGACGCTGGCTGCATGCCGGAGCTGCTGCGAACCCTGCGCGGGCGCCTGCCGATTATCGGCATCTGCCTCGGCCACCAGGCGATTGTCGAAGCCTACGGCGGCCATGTCGGCCAGGCGGGCGAGATCCTGCACGGCAAAGCCTCCGCCGTGAATCACGACGAGGAAGCGATGTTCGCCGGACTGAGCAACCCGCTGCCGGTCGCGCGCTATCACTCGCTGGTGGGCAGCAATACGCCGGCGGAGCTGACGGTCAACGCCAGCTACAACGGCATGGTGATGGCGGTGCGCCACGACGCCGATCGCGTCTGCGGCTTCCAGTTCCATCCTGAATCCATCCTGACCACTCAGGGCGCCCGTCTGCTGGAGCAGACGCTGGCCTGGGCGCTGGCGACATCACAGGGAGAATGATCATGCATGCCATCCTGGAAAAACTCTATCAGGCGCAGTCGCTGACTCAGGGCGAAAGCCATCAGCTGTTCAGCGCCATTATTACCGGTCAGCTGGAGCCGACGCAGCTTGCCGCCGCGCTGATCGCCATGAAGGTGCGCGGCGAATCGCCGCAGGAGATCGCGGGCGCCGCCAGCGCGCTGCTGGAAGATGCCCGACCCTTTCCGCGCCCGACCTACGCCTTTGCCGATATCGTCGGCACCGGCGGCGACGGCAGCAACAGCATCAATATTTCAACCGCCAGCGCCTTTGTCGCCGCCACCTGCGGGCTGAAAGTGGCGAAGCACGGCAACCGCAGCGTCTCCAGCAAGTCGGGCTCCTCCGATCTGCTGGCGGCGTTCGGCATCAGCCTGGATATGCCCGCCGAGCAGGCGCGCGCGGCGCTGGACGATCTCAACGTCTGCTTTCTGTTCGCGCCGCAGTATCACACCGGCTTTCGCCATGCGATGCCAGTGCGCCAGCAGCTGAAAACCCGCACCCTGTTCAACGTGCTTGGCCCGCTGATCAACCCGGCGCGGCCGCCGCTGGCGGTGATCGGCGTCTACAGCCCCGAACTGGTGTTGCCGATCGCCCAGACGCTGAAGGTGCTGGGCTACCAGCGCGCCGCGGTGGTGCACGGCGCCGGTATGGACGAGGTGGCGCTGCACAGCGAAACCCACGTTGCCGAGCTGCGCGATGGCGAAATCACCCGCTATCAGCTCACGCCGGAAGACTTCGGTTTCGGCTTCCATCCCAAAGAAGCGCTGGCCGGCGGCACGCCGGAAGAAAACCGTGACATTCTGACCCGTTTACTTCAGGGTAATGGCCAGCAGGCCCATGAGGAAGCGGTCGCCGTCAACGTGGCGATGTTGTTGAAAGTATTCGGTCATGAAGATTTGCGTGAAAACGCGCAGCGTGCGCTTCAGGCTATCCGCAGCGGACAAGCCTATGAACGCGTTGTCGCTCTGGCAGCAAGAGGATAACCATGCAAGGTACGATTTTAGAGAAGATTGTTCAGGACAAAGCGCAGTGGGTCGAGGCGCGCAAGGCGCAACAGCCGCTCGCCGCCTTTCAGAATGACGTGCAGCCCGCCTCCCGCAGCTTTTACCACGCGCTGCAGGGCGCCCGCACGGTCTTTATTCTGGAGTGTAAAAAAGCGTCCCCTTCTAAAGGGCTGATCCGCGACGATTTCGACCCGGCGGCCATCGCGGGCGTTTATCGCCACTACGCCTCCGCCGTCTCGGTGCTGACCGACGAGAAATATTTCCAGGGCAGCTTCGACTTTCTGCCCATCGTCAGCGCGGCGCTTACCCAGCCGGTGCTGTGCAAAGACTTTATCATCGACCCTTATCAGATCTATCTGGCGCGCCACTATCAGGCTGACGCCATCCTGCTAATGCTGTCGGTATTGAACGACGAGGAGTATCGTCAGCTGGCCGCCGTGGCGCACAGCCTGAAAATGGGCGTGCTGACCGAGGTCAGCAACGAAGCGGAGCTGGAGCGCGCCATTGCGCTGGAAGCGAAAGTGGTCGGCATCAACAACCGCGACCTGCGTGATATGTCGATCGATCTCGACCGCACGCGTCAGCTGGCGCCGCGCCTGTCGCACGGTGTAACGGTGATCAGCGAATCGGGCATTCATAACTATGCTCAGGTGCGCGAGCTGAGCCATTTTGCCAACGGCTTCCTGATCGGCTCGGCGCTGATGGAAGAGCCGGACCTGGCGGCCGCGGTACGTCGCGTGCTGCTGGGCGACAACAAAGTATGCGGGCTGACGCGAGCGGAAGACGCGCGCGCCGCCTTTGAGGCCGGCGCGCTTTACGGCGGCCTGATCTTCGCCGACGGTTCGCCGCGTCGGCTCGACGCGTCGCAGGCGCAGCAGGTGATAGCCGGCGCGCCGCTGCGCTACGTCGGCGTGTTTCGTAACAGCGCTATCAGTGACGTTGTCACGATGGCCGATACGCTGCACCTGAGCGCCGTTCAGCTGCACGGCGATGAAGATCGCGCCTATGTCGCAGAGCTGCGCGCTGCGCTGCCCGCCGCCGTCGCTATCTGGAAAGCGCTCAGCATCAAAAGCGCGCTGCCCGCGCGCGACTGGCCGCACGTCGATCGCTACGTCTTTGACAACGGCAACGGCGGCAGCGGCGAACGCTTCGACTGGTCGCTGCTGCAGGACCAGGATTTAAGCAACGTGCTGCTTGCCGGCGGCCTTGGCGCAGACAACTGCGTTGAAGCGGCGCGCCTCGGCTGCGCGGGCCTCGACTTCAACTCCGGCGTGGAAAGCGCGCCCGGCATCAAAGATGCCAGCAAAATCGCGGCGGTTTTCCGCACGCTGCGTGCCTACTGATTTGTCAGGTCCGCTGCGGCGGGCCTAAAAGGAAGATGAAACCATGACTCTACTGAACCCCTATTTTGGCGACTTTGGCGGCATGTATGTGCCGCAGATCCTGATGCCGGCGCTGCAACAGCTGGAAGCGGCCTTTGTCGAGGCGCAGAAAGACCCGGCGTTTCAGGCGGAATTCACCGACCTGCTGAAAAACTATGCGGGGCGCCCGACGGCGCTGACGCTGTGCAGCAACCTGACGAAAGGCACGAAAACGCGCCTCTACCTGAAGCGCGAAGATCTGCTGCACGGCGGCGCCCACAAAACCAACCAGGTGCTGGGTCAGGCGCTGCTGGCGAAACGCATGGGCAAAAATGAGATCATCGCCGAAACCGGTGCGGGCCAGCACGGCGTTGCCTCGGCGCTGGCGTGCGCGCTGCTCGGCATGAAGTGCCGCATCTATATGGGCGCGAAAGATGTCGAACGCCAGTCGCCGAACGTCTTCCGCATGCGACTGATGGGCGCCGAGGTGATCCCGGTGCACAGCGGCTCCGCCACGCTGAAAGACGCCTGCAACGAGGCGCTGCGCGACTGGTCCGGCAGCTACGAAACCGCGCACTATATGCTTGGCACCGCGGCGGGCCCGCATCCTTTCCCAACTATCGTGCGCGAGTTCCAGCGCATGATCGGCGAAGAGACGAAAGCGCAGATTCTGGAAAAAGAGGGGCGTCTGCCTGATGCGGTTATCGCCTGTGTCGGCGGCGGCTCGAACGCCATCGGCATGTTCGCCGACTTTATCAATGAAGAGAGCGTCGGCCTGATCGGCGTCGAGCCTGCCGGTCACGGCATTGAGACCGGCGAGCACGGCGCGCCGCTCAAGCATGGCCGCGTCGGCATCTATTTCGGCATGAAGTCGCCGATGATGCAGACCGAAGAGGGTCAGATCGAAGAGTCCTACTCTATCTCCGCCGGTCTCGACTTTCCGTCGGTCGGCCCGCAGCATGCGCACCTCAACAGCATCGGCCGCGCCGACTATGTGTCGATTACCGATAATGAAGCGCTGGCCGCCTTCAAGGAACTTTGCCGCGCCGAAGGCATTATCCCGGCGCTGGAGTCCTCGCACGCCCTTGCCCACGCGCTGAAGATGATCCGCGAGAATCCAGAGAAAGAGCAGCTGCTGGTGGTAAACCTTTCGGGCCGCGGCGATAAAGACATCTTTACCGTTCACGATATTCTGACTGCGCAGGGAGAAATCTGATGGAGCGTTATCAACAGCTGTTTACGCGTTTACAGGCCAGCAAAGAAGGCGCGTTCGTGCCCTTCGTCACGCTGGGCGATCCCTCGCCGGCGCTGTCGTTAAGCGTGATCGACGCGCTGGTCGCGGGCGGCGCCGACGCGCTGGAGCTGGGCATTCCCTTCTCCGATCCGCTGGCGGATGGCCCAACCATTCAGAACGCCACCCTGCGCGCCTTCGCGGCTGGCACGACAACCGCGCAGTGCTTCGAACTGCTCAGCAGCGTGCGCCGGAAATATCCCGATCTGCCCATCGGCCTGCTGATGTACGCCAACCTGGTGTTCGCCAACGGCATCGACGCCTTCTATGCGCGTTGCGCCGAAGCGGGCGTGGATTCAGTGCTGGTGGCGGATGTGCCGGTCGAAGAGTCGGCGCCGTTCCGCCAGGCGGCGCTGCGCCACGGTATCGCGCCGATCTTTATCTGTCCGCCTAACGCCAGCGACGATCTGCTGCGCGAAGTCGCCTCTCACGGCCGCGGCTACACTTATCTGCTGTCGCGCGCGGGCGTGACCGGCGCGGAAAATCGCGCCAGCAGCCTGCCGCTGCAGCGCCTGATCGAAAAGCTGCGCGAATATAACGCCGCGCCGCCGCTGCAGGGATTCGGCATCTCCGAACCGGCGCAGGTCAAAGAGGCGCTCAGCGCGGGCGCCGCGGGCGCCATCTCCGGCTCGGCGATTGTGAAAATCATTGAGCAGCACCATGCGCAGCCGGAAGAGATGCTGGCGAAACTGACCGCCTTCGTCAGCAGCCTGAAAGCCGCCACCCGCTGATCTTTTCATGCTCTCTGCGCTGAGGGAGCATGATTTTTCACTCTTTTTTACATCCCAACGTTGCCGCTTTCGCTTTTCCCGCCCACACTTGTTTTGCGCGCCGTTATGGTAACGGCGCATCTTGTTTGAGACAGGGAGAGAAGCAATGAAACTGTTTAAAGTCCTTGCAGGCGCGCTGGTCGCCGTGGTTGTTGCGCTGACGCTGAGCGCCTGTGCGCCGACGGCGAAGCAGGAAGGCACCGGCGGTTATATCGACGACACGGTGATCACCACCAAAGTCAAAGCACAGCTGCTGAATGACGATGAACTCAAATCACGCGAGATTAACGTTGAAACCTTTAAGGGCCGCGTGCAGCTAAGCGGTTTCGTCAGCTCGCCGCAGATGGCCAGCCGTGCGGTAGAAGTGACCCGTACCGTGAAAGGCGTGAAGTCTGTTGTGAACAACATGCAGATTAAATAACGCAGAAAAGCAAAAGGCCGCGAGCGATTCGCGGCCTTTTTTTATCAGAAGCGGTAGCCTGCACCGAAGAAGAAGACAAAAGGATCGATGCGCGTATCGATATTCTGCTGCTTGCCGCCCGCCTTAAACTTCACTTCCGTATCAATATCCATATACCAGAGCGAGGCGTTCAGCATCCAGTCGCGGTTAATCTGGTAGTCGAGACCGACCTGTCCCGCCACGCCCCAGGAATCTTTCACGCTAAGGTCGCTCAGCCCTGCATCACGGCCGGTCTGATTAAAGTCCGTGTCGAAAAAAGTGGTGTAGTTGATGCCCACGCCGACGTAGGGGCGCACTTTGCTCTGGCTGTCGAAGAAGTAATATTGCGCCATCAGAGTCGGCGGCAGCTGACGCACCGTCGCCAGCGTGCCGGTTGCGCCCAGGCCCACCTTATGGCGGAACGGCGTCGCCGCGAGGAGCTCGACGCCGATGTTGTCTGTCGCCATATAAGTAAAGGTCAGGCCGAGCTGGGTATTGTTGCTGACGTCAAAGCCGCCCATGCCCAGTACGTTATCGGAACCTTCGGTAGGACGCACCGTCGCGCTGCCGGCGCGCATAAAGAAATCGCCTGCCTCATGAGCCAGTGCCAGCTGCGGTAGAGCCATTGCCAGTAAGAAAGCGCATTTTGCCAATTTCATGATCACTCCTTTGCACAAGATAAACGGGGGAAATTATGGTGTGACGTTGTGGGCAACGTTCTAGCGGGATTTTGCAAAAAATGCATCCGAATCAATCACGAAAAACCATATAAAAAGGAAGGGTTTGATTTAGATCAATTTTAACCCCGCAGGCTTGCCTGAAATTTCGCTTGAAGAAATTCAGCGGCGTGATTATTTTGCTTTTTTCCCGTGTTGATTTTGGTTCGATGCCTCAGGAGTGGCGGGCGATCAAATGAGCGATAATCTAAACCCTTGCATGACCTGCGGCGCCTGCTGCGCCCATTTCCGCGTCTCGTTTTACTGGGCTGAAGCCGATGACGCCGGCGGCGCGGTCCCGGTCGAGCTCACCGAGCCGTTAAGCCTGCTGATGCGCAATATGCGCGGCACCAACACGCGCGAACCGCGCTGCGTGGCGCTGCAGGGCGAGCCGGGCGGCTGTACCTCCTGCGGCATCTATGCGCAGCGCCCCTCGCCCTGTCGCGAATTCGCCATGTCGGGCGAAAACGGCATTTATAACGAAGCCTGCGACCGCGCCCGCGCCCGCTATGGCCTGCCGCCTCTTTTTCACCCTTCTTTACCTTCCATGACAGAAAGTTATCGCGCTGCGGGTGCCAGCGCCGGGCCAGACCATGTACAATCGCCGGGTTAATCAACCCGGTTCCACCAAGGAGAGTACATGTCTATCACGGCAAGCTCGTTATACCGTGACACAGGAAATTTTTTCCGCCACCAGCTTCTGACCATCGTGCTGATGTCGTTACTGACGGCCTTTATCACGGTCATTCTGGTGCACGCCTTTACCCCAGGCGGCGATCAGCTGGCTCAGCTTCAGCAGGGCGATAGCAGCGCCTCTTCGCTGTTTGAACTGGTGCAAAATATGTCGCCTGAGCAGCAGCGCATTTTGCTGCGCGCCTCTGCGGCCGGCACCTTCTCCGCGCTGATCGGCAATACGCTGCTGCTGGGCGGCATGCTCTGCCTGATCCCGATGGTCTCCGCTGGACAGCGCGTCAGCGCACTGCGCGCTATCGGCGCCTCCGCCCCGCTGCTGCCGAAGCTGCTGCTGCAGACGTTCCTGATTACCCTGGTGGTGCAGCTGGGCTTTATGGTGCTGATGGTGCCTGGCATTATTCTGGCGATTCTGCTGTCGCTCTCCCCGGTGATCCTGGCGAGTGAAAAAAGCGGCATTTTCGCCGCAATGCGCGCCAGCTCCCGTCTGGCATGGAAAAACGTCAGGCTGATCGCGCCGGCGATTATTCTCTGGCTGCTGGCGAAAATGGCGCTGCTGTTCGCCTCTTCCTCGTTGACGGCGCTGCCGGATAACGTGCTGGCCATCGCTATCACCGCTATCGGCAACCTGATCTCCGCCCTGCTGGTTATCTACCTTTTCCGGCTCTATATGCTGGTTCGTTAAGCGCGCTGCGCCCTGTGGGGCGCGCGGCTTTGTGTTGTTTTCGCTGAACTGGAATGACTATGAAGCAGTTACTCGATTTCCTTCCCTTAGTGGTCTTCTTTATTTTCTATAAGCTTTACGACATTTTCGTCGCGTCGGGCGCGCTGATCGTCGCCACCGGCCTTGCGCTGGTGGTGAGCTGGGTGCTCTACCGCAAGCTGGAAAAAATGACCATTTTCACCTTCGCCCTGGTGGCGATCTTCGGCACCCTGACGCTGGTTTTCCATAACGATGAGTTTATTAAATGGAAAGTCACGGTGATCTACAGCCTGTTCGCGCTGGCGCTGCTCTACAGCCAGTTTTTTATGGCGCAGCCGCTGATCAAAAGCCTGCTGGGCAAAGAGATCCAGCTGCCGGAAAGCAGCTGGCGCCGCCTGAATGTCGCCTGGGCGATCTTTTTCCTCGCATGCGGCCTGGCGAATATTTACGTCGCGTTTTGGTTGCCTGAAGCCTTTTGGGTTAACTTTAAAGTATTCGGTCTGACCGCGCTTACCCTGCTGTTTACCCTGATTAGCGGACTCTACATCTGGCGACAGATGCCGCAACAAGAAGAAAAATAAAAACGGCCTGGTCAGAACGGGGCTTACGGGCGCAGCGCGCCTTCACCTGCATAAGAAGTCGAGCAATGGGCGAAAGACATAAGTTGCCGCAAGGCGAAATGGTGTTACGTACCCTGGCGATGCCGGCGGATACCAACGCCAATGGCGATATCTTCGGCGGCTGGCTGATGTCGCAGATGGATATGGGCGGCGCCATTCTGGCGAAAGAGATTGCGGAAGGACGCGTGGTAACGGTGCGCGTCGACGGCATGTCGTTTCTCAAGCCGGTCGCGGTGGGCGATGTGGTGAGCTGCCACGCGCGCTGCATCCGCACTGGCAACAGCTCTATGACCATCAATGTCGAAGTGTGGATCAAGAAGGTCTCATCGGAACCTATCGGCCAGACCTACTGCGCCACCGAAGCGGTGTTTATCTATGTCGCCGTGGATAATGAGGGCAAATCGCGCCCGCTGCCGCCGGGACGCGCAAACCTCGAAGCGGCGGAGTAGCGAAAAAGCGGTCAGACGACCGCTTTTTTTATTCGATGCTGGAGCCGCCGTTGATTTTAAAGACGATCGTCATCTTCAGGTTTTTGCCGGGACGGCCTGGCTGATAGCGCCACTGTTTCATCGCCTGTTTCACCTCGCGTTCGAACATGTTGCGCGGCTGCGCGGAGAGAATAGCGATATTTTCCACGCGCCCGTCGTCGCCGACGTCAAACTGTACCTGCACGCGCCCCTCAATACGCAGCGCCTGCGCGCGTGCAGGATACCCCGGTTTCGACACGCTGAGCGCCTTCGGCCCCTGCGAGGTCGACTGCGATGGCGAAGGCGACGGCGTCGATTTCGGGGCAGTGGTCGGTTTCGTCTGGGTGGCCGGCGCGTCCTGCCTGAACGGATTCTCCTGCGGCTTCGCCTCCTGGCGCGGTTTCACCTCACGCTTGTGCTCTACCTTAGGTTTCGGTTTGGGCTTTGGCTTGGGTTTAGGCTGCGGCACCGGAATTGGCACCGGCTCGGCCTTAGGCGGTTCCGGCACAGGCTGCGGCTCTGGAACCGGCTCAGGCTGCGGTTCGGGCTGCGGCTGCTGGACTACAGGCGCAGGTTCAGGCTGCACTTCCGGCGCGACCAGGCTGACGCTAATCGGCTGCGAGACCTTAGGAACGTTGATTACCTGATGAAACGAGGCATAGAGAATGCCGGCGATAACTGAACCGTGCAGGACAACAGAGAGCAGCACGGAAACAGGCGTACGTTTTAAAATGGGCATCGTCAACGTGGTCATAACAGTCGCAGTAAGAGAATGAAGCCACGATTTTAAATGCAAATAGCAATCAGTTTCAATAACTGCTGAAAAATGGTCAGATATTGCCGTTTTTTAACCTGACCTGCTGCCCCTTATGCATTACGCCATCTTTCGTTTGCACTCTTATTTACGATCCCTTACCGTGTTGCGAAAATATGATGAGCCAATGGGGGCTTTCAAGTGCTGTACATCATCTACGCCGAAGATAACGCTGATTCTCTGGAAAAACGCACCTCGGTGCGCCCTGCCCATCTGGCGCGCCTGCAGCTGCTGCAGGATGAAGGCCGTCTGATCGTCGCCGGACCGATGCCGGCTGTTGACAGCAACGATCCTGGCGTCGCCGGTTTTACCGGTTCAGCGATTATCGCGGAGTTCAGCTCGCAGGAAGCTGCGCAAGCCTGGGCAGAGGCCGATCCCTACATTGCGGCCGGCGTTTACAAAAACGTCGCGGTAAAACCCTTTAAACGCGTCTTCTGATCCTCCGACCGATGTTGTCACGATGGCTTCCGCGTCCGCGCCGAAGCCATTTTTATTTCTTTCGCATGGAGTGAACGCGATGCAATGGCTGGTGATTGCGCTGCTGGCGCTGGCCCTCGGGTTGATCGTCAAGGCGCTGCTGATCTGGCGGCGTGACGGCTGGAAACAGAAAAAACAGCTTATCGTAATGCTGATTGTAATCGCCGCGGCGGCACAGCTGGTAAATGTGGTGCTGGTCAGTCGACTGTATTGAGGCAAACGTTAAACTTTCGTAAAGAATATGCCTGCCCGACATTAAGAATTTTCTCAATAACCGTTATACTGCGCCTCTTTTAGCACTCTGGCGCGGATTTGTTATGGAAAATAAACAGATTAATTCTGTTCAGGCACTGCGTGGCATCGCTGCGCTTGCTGTTTTGGCCTTTCACTATCGCTACACCATTAATATGCAATTTCCCGGCGCGGGCGATCGCCTGTTTGGCTGGGGCGCTATCGGGGTCGATCTTTTCTTTGCCCTAAGCGGTTTCGTTATCACGCTTTCCGTTGCGCGAATGTCTACTGGCCCAAAGGCGGCCTGGCACTTTATTCAGCGTCGCCTGCTGCGTTTATTGCCCGCTTATTATTTTCTGCTGTTGCTCAGCTTCGCGCTGGGCGGCGGCATGAGTCTTTTACACTATCAGGACAAACTCGATAATCTGATTAGCGCCCTGACATTTACCACGGTAAGCGCCGATAATGGCCCTTTTTACGTTGATGATTCCGGGCTGTACGGCATTCGCTGGACATTGAATTATGAGATCTGGTTCTATCTGCTGATGGCGTGCAGCCTGTTGCTGCGACACCGCTGGATAATGCTCGCCGCTTTGCTAATAGCATCGCTGATTCTGTTCCCGTTATTCCAGGGACAAGCGATATCGCTTGAGACGCAGGGTTACGCCTTTCGCCACGGTATGCTTAACCTGATCACGAACCCAATTATCTGGGAATTTGCCGCCGGGGTGGCGGTGGGACTCGCCTGGCCAGTACTGCTGCGCTTGCCGACGCTGGTTCGTCGGCTACTGTTAACTGGCATTCTGCTCTGGACGATCTGGCATATTGTAGAGCGGTCCCATGTCGCGCACGGACTCACTTACTCCGGCGGAATAGTCAGCCTGTTGCTGATGGCGGTAGCGATCAATGACGATCTGCTGGCTAAACTGACGCCGCGCGTGTTGATTTGGCTTGGCGATATCTCCTATTCGCTCTACCTGATCCATAACGTCATTATGCGCATGGTAGACAAGAGGATCCCTGTGCATGGCGTTATGCAGTTTCTTGTGGCGCTGGCCATCTCATTGTTTGTCGCCTGGCTGTCGCAGCGCTATATCGAACCGCTGGGATATCGACTTTTTGCTGCTCGATCCGCACGGGTGAAAGCCGCCTAAAAGAAAGCCGCCCTTGCGGCGGCTTTTCTCAGGTATTCTGCGTGATAAACAGTATCGAACGGCGCTGCTGCTGCGCCAGCTGATGGCGAATCGCATGGATTCGGCTGTAGCGACGCGACTGGCCTTCCAGCCAGCGGGCGCGACGGCGATGCGCCTGCCGCAACATTCTCCAGCGCGCTACTTCATTTCTGCTTTTTCTCATCACCTTCTCTCCTGCTTCGACATCACGCGGCCGCATTATAAAGATCTCCACGCTAATGCCAACTCGGATCTCTTATCGATCCCGGCGGCGATTGGGGGTTTCGTTGTGGTCTGTCAGCACGTAAACTTCTCTGACCAAGCGCGAACGGGATGTCCACTTAATGACCACCTTTTATACTCTAATCAGTTGGTTGCTGCTGTTTGGCTACTGGTTGCTGATTGCCGGCGTCACGCTACGTATTTTGATGAAGCGCCGTACGGTTACTTCCGCCATGGCCTGGCTGTTGATTATCTATATCCTTCCACTGGTGGGTATTATCGCTTACCTCTCTTTCGGCGAGCTTCATCTGGGCAAGCGCCGCGCGGAGCGCGCGCGCACCATGTGGCCCGCCACCGCAAAATGGCTGAGCGATCTGAGACAGCGCAGCCATATTTTCGCTACCGAACACAGCGACGTGGCGCGCTCGCTGTTCCAGCTCTGCGAGAATCGCCAGGGCATCGCCGGCGTTAAAGGCAATCAGCTGCAGCTGCTTACCAGTTCAGACGACGTGATGCAGGCGCTTATCCGTGATATCCAGCTGGCGCGCCACAATATTGAGATGGTGTTCTATATCTGGCATCCCGGTGGGCTGGCGGACGAGGTGGCCGAATCTCTGATGGCGGCGTCGCGGCGCGGCGTGCACTGCCGTCTGATGCTCGACTCGGCGGGCAGCGTGACTTTTTTCCGCAGTCCCTGGGCTGGCATG
Source organism: Pantoea sp. NGS-ED-1003 (assembly GCF_000738765.1). Lineage (NCBI taxonomy): Bacteria > Pseudomonadati > Pseudomonadota > Gammaproteobacteria > Enterobacterales > Erwiniaceae > Pantoea > Pantoea sp. NGS-ED-1003. The sequence continues at coordinate 129,438 of NZ_JPQA01000001.1, read as the reverse complement.
ATGCGCAATGCCGGCATTGACGTGGTGGAGGCGCTGCAGGTCAGTCTGCTGCGCGTGTTTTTGCGCCGTATGGACCTGCGCCAGCACCGCAAAGTGGTGTTGATCGATAACTATATCGCCTATACCGGCAGCATGAATCTGGTGGACCCGCGCTACTTCAAGCAGGACGCGGGCGTCGGACAGTGGGTAGACCTGATGGCGCGTATGGAAGGCCCGGTCGCCACCACCATGGGCATCGTCTACAGCTGCGACTGGGAGATTGAAACCGGCAAGCGTATTCTGCCGCCGCCGCCCGACGGCAATATTATGCCATTCGAACGCGAAAGCGGCCATACGGTGCAGGTAATCGCCTCTGGGCCAGGCTTCCCGGAGGATATGATCCATCAGGCGCTGCTGACCGCCGTCTATTCGGCGCGCGAGCAGCTGATTATGACCACGCCCTACTTTGTGCCGAGCGACGATCTGCTGCACGCCATCTGCACGGCGGCGCTGCGCGGCGTCGAGGTAAGCATTATCGTGCCGCGCCATAACGATTCGCTGCTGGTGGGCTGGGCGAGCCGCGCCTTTTTCAGCGAGCTGCTGGAAGCGGGCGTCAGGATCTATCAGTTTGAGGATGGTTTGCTGCACACCAAGAGCGTGCTGGTGGACGGCCAGCTCAGCCTGGTCGGCACGGTGAATCTCGACATGCGCAGCCTGTGGCTCAACTTTGAAATTACGCTGGTGGTAGACGACGCCGGCTTCGGCAGCGATCTGGCTTGCGTGCAGGACGACTATATCGCACGCTCCCGTTTGCTGGACGGGAAACGATGGTCAAAACGTGCCTGGTGGCAGCGCATCGTTGAACGACTGTTTTACTTCTTTAGTCCTTTACTGTAAAACGAGCGGAAATTGCAACGCGCCTCAAGGCAGACAGGATCGATCATGGATTTAAATAATCGCCTTACCGAAGACGAAACGCTGGAACAGGCCTACGACATTTTTCTTGAACTGGCAGGCGACAACCTCGATCCGGCGGATATTATTCTTTTCAACCTCCAGTTCGAAGAGCGCGGCGGCGCAGAGCTGTTCGATCCCTCGGAAGACTGGAAGGAGCACGTCGATTTCGATCTTAACCCGGACTTCTTCTCTGAAGTGGTGATTGGGCTGGGCGAAGCGGACGGCGAGCCGATTACCGACGTGTTCGCGCGCGTGCTGCTGTGCCGCGAAAAAGACCACAAGCTGTGTCATATTCTCTGGCGCGAATAAGCGATCTGAGCCGCTTGCGGGCTTGATCAATACTCTGAAGAACGCCGGGCGACTGCCCGGCGTTTTTTATTACAGCGGATCCACCTTCAGGCAGGAGACCGCATGGCGGAAACTCCCCTCCAGCAGCGGCCGCGTTTTCGCGCACTCCGGGCCGGCGATCGGACAGCGGGTGCGGAACACGCAGCCTGACGGCGGGTTGATCGGCGACGGCAGCTCCCCTTCCAGCAGCTGGATCTGCTTGTTCTTCTCCAGATCCGGATCGGGGATCGGCACCGCCGACATCAGCGCCCGCGTGTAGGGATGCTGCGGGTTGTTGTAGACCGCATCGTAGGTGCCCAGCTCGACGGCGTGGCCAAGATACATCACCAGCACGCGGTCGGAAATGTGTTTCACCACCGCCAGATCGTGCGCGATAAAGATCAGCGACAGCCCCATCTCACGCTGCAGCTGCTGCAGCAGATTCACCACCTGCGCCTGAATCGAGACGTCAAGCGCCGAGACCGGCTCATCGCAGATAATCAGCTTCGGCTCGAGGATCAGCGCGCGCGCGATGCCGATACGCTGACACTGGCCGCCCGAGAACTCATGAGGATAGCGGTTGATCAGGTTCGGCAGCAGGCCCACTTTCATCATCATGTTTTTGACGCGGTCTTTCACTTCCTGACGCGGCATTTTCGGATGATAGGTGCGCAGCGGCTCGGCGATAATATCGCCGATGGTCATGCGCGGGTTAAGCGAGGCCAGCGGATCCTGGAAAATCATCTGGATATCGCTGCGCGCCTTGCGCCACTCCTCTTCGCTCTGCCCAAGCAGATCGCGACCCAGCCAGGCGACGCGTCCGTCGGTAGCCTTCACCAGGCCGATGATAGCGCGCGCCAGCGTCGATTTGCCGCAGCCGGACTCGCCGACCACGCCTAAGGTTTCGCCCTCGTAGAGGCGCAGGCTGACGCCGTCCACCGCCTTGAGCGATTTCGGCGGCTGCCAGAACCACTGGCGACCATCTTTAATGTCGAAATGCACCTTGAGATCGGCGATTTCCAGCAGCACTTTTTTCTCAGCGACGGTACTCATACTAACTCCTCCACCGGCTTAAAGCAGGCGCGCAGGCGCCCTTCGCCAAACGGCAGCAGCGGCGGCGCCTGGGTGCAGATCGGCATCGCATGCGGACAGCGCGGCTGAAACGGGCAGCCCTGCGGCAGACGCAGCAGGTTGGGCGGGTTGCCGGGAATGGTGGTCAGGCTTTCGCCCTCGGCGTCCAGGCGCGGCACCGCGCTCAGCAGCCCGATCGAATAGGGATGCGCCGGCTGGTAGAAGACGTCGCGCGCGCGGCCATATTCCATGGTGCGGCCGGCATACATCACCAGCACCTTGTCGCAGATGCCCGCTACCACGCCCAGATCGTGAGTGATCATGATGATTGCGGTATTGAACTCGCGCTTCAGCTCATTCAGCAGCGTCATGATCTGCGCCTGAACGGTGACGTCGAGCGCCGTGGTCGGTTCGTCAGCGATCAGCAGCTTAGGCCGGCAGAGCAGCGCCATGGCGATCATCACGCGCTGGCGCATACCGCCGGAAAACTCATGCGGGAACATCTTCATGCGCTTGCGCGCTTCCGGCATTTTCACCGCGTCGAGCATGCGTACCGACTCTTCGAACGCCTGCGCGCCGCTCAGCCTCTTGTGCAGCTTCAGCACTTCCATCAGCTGGTCGCCGACGCGCATATAGGGATTAAGCGAGGTCATCGGATCCTGGAAAATCATCGCTATCTGCTCGGCGCGCAGCTTGTTCAGCGCCTTCTCCGGCAGGTTGAGGATCTCTTTGCCGTTGAACAGCGCCGTGCCGCCGATGCGGCCGTTCTTCGCCAGCAGCCCCATCAGGGCGAACGCCGTCTGCGACTTGCCGGAACCTGACTCGCCGACGATGCCCAGGGTTTCGCCGGCGCGCAGCGAGAAATTCAGGTCGTTAACCGCCGTCACGTCGCCATCATGCGTCTGGAAGGTGACGCGCAGATCTTTGACTTCCAGTAACAGGTCGCTTCCCGCGCGGGCGGCCATCGCCGGCTGAAATTCATGAATAGTCATCGGGAAACTCCTTAGCGATCTTTCGGGTCGAGGGCGTCACGCAAACCATCGCCGATAAAGTTGAAACAGAACAGCGTCACCACCAGAAAACCGGCCGGGAACAGCAGCAGCCACGGCGACACCTCCATCGAGTTGGCGCCGTCGCTCAGCAGCGCGCCCCAGCTACTCAGCGGCTCTTGTGTGCCGAGGCCAAGGAAGCTCAGAAAGGATTCGAACAGGATCATGCTCGGCACCAGCAGCGAGGCGTAAACCACCACCACGCCCAGCACGTTCGGCACAATATGACGCAGTACGATGCTGGCGGTAGAGACGCCGCCGACGTGCGCCGCTTCGATAAACTCTTTACGCTTCAGCCCCAGCGTCTGCCCGCGCACGATACGCGCCATGTCGAGCCAGGAGACCATGCCGATAGCGGCGAAGATCAGCAGGATATTGCGGCCAAAAAAGGTCACCAGCAGGATCACGAAGAACATAAACGGGAAGGAGTTCAGGATCTCCAGGATACGCATCATCACCGAGTCGGTTTTGCCGCCGAGATAGCCGGCGATCGAGCCGTAAAGTGTGCCGACAATCACCGCGATCAGCGCCGACGCGATGCCCACCATTAGCGAGATGCGTCCGCCGATGGCGACGCGCACCAGCAGATCGCGCCCGGAGGAGTCGGTACCGAACCAGTGGCCGGACGTGGTGTCCGGCGCGGCGGACATCATGCCCCAGTCGGTATCGTCATAGCTAAACTGCGCGAACATCGGGGCGAAAATAACAAATAGCGTAATCAGCACCAGCACCAGCAGGCTGATCAGCGCCGCACGGTTATGGATAAACCGGCGACGCGCATCCTGCCACAGGCTGCGCCCTTCTACCTCCAGCTTTTCGCTGAAGGCGTCGAGAGCTTCGCTGTTTTTCTTACTCAACATCATCGCGAGCTCCAGATTTAGTAACGGATTTTCGGATCGATCACGGCGTAGAGCACGTCGACAATCGCGTTGAAAATAATAGTCAGAACCCCGACCAGGATGGTCAGGCTCATCACCAGCGAGTAGTCACGGTTCAGCGCGCCGTTAACGAACAGCTGGCCGATGCCGGGCAGGCCGTAAATCGACTCGATCACCATTGAACCGGTGATGATGCCGACAAACGCCGGGCCGAGATAGGAGAGCACCGGCAGCAGCGCGGGCTTGAGCGCATGGCGCAGCACGATGCGGCGCAGCGGCAGTCCCTTGGCGCGCGCGGTGCGGATGAAGTTGGAGTGCATCACCTCAATCATCGAGCCGCGGGTAATACGCGCGATGCTGGCGATATAGGCCAGCGACAGCGCCACCATCGGCAGCACCATATAGCGCAGCTGCCCGCCGTTCCAGCCGCCGCCCGGCAGCCATTTCAGGGTGATGGCGAAGAGCAGCACCAGCAGCGGTGCCACCACGAAGCTGGGTATCACCACGCCGGTCATGGCGACCCCCATCACCGCATAATCCCACAGGCTGTTCTGCTTGAGCGCCGCAATGACGCCCGCCGTCACGCCGAGGATCACCGCCAGCACGAAGGCCGCCAGACCCAGTTTGGCGGACACCGGGAACGCATGGCCGACCAGATAGTTAACCGTGTAATCTTTATATTTAAACGAAGGGCCGAAGTCGCCGTGCGCCAGCTGGATCAGGTAATCCAGATACTGTTTGCCGATGGGATCGTTCAGATGGTACTTCGCTTCGATGTTCGCCATCACTTCCGGCGCCAGCGTGCGCTCGCCGGTAAAAGGACTGCCGGGCGCAAGGCGCATCATAAAGAATGAGATCGTGATCAGCACGAAAAGCGTGGGGATCGCTTCGAGCAGTCGACGCAGGATAAATTTTAACATTGCCGTACCTACCAGGCTTATTGCTTCACAAAGCGTACAAAGTACATAAAGGCGGCGCACAGCGCGCCGCCCTTGCCGATAGCCTGTTTGCTATTAGTGTTTGATAATATAAAAGTTTTTGTCGAGCGTTTTATCCAGTGGATCTTTACCGGTGTAGCCGCCGACGTAAGGTTTCACCAGACGTGCGTTCACGTAGTAGTAAACCGGCACGATGGTGCTGTCCTTATCCATAATCTGCTCTGCTTTGGCATAATCCGCCGCGCGCGCCTTGTCGTCTGCCGCCTTGATCGCATCGTGGATGACTTTATCGAATTCCGCGCTCTTATAGTGCGAGGTATTGTTGCTGCTGTCGGAGAGCATGGTGTTCAGGAACGACGTCGGTTCGTTATAATCCGCGCACCAGGCGGCGCGCGCCACGTCAAAGTTGCCCTGATGACGCGTGTCCAGGAAAGTTTTCCACTCCTGGTTCTCCAGCTTGATGTTGACGCCGATATTTTTCTTCCAGATCGACGAGGCGGCGATCGCCAGCTTCTTATGCAGATCTGACGTGTTGTAAAGCAGGTTGAAGGTCAGAGGTTTGTCAGCGGTGTAGCCCGCTTCAGCCAGCAGCTTTTTCGCCTCTTCGTTACGCTTGTCTTGTGACCATTTGAACCAGTCCGGCGGCAGAATATCCATGCCGTCGGTAGCCGGCGGAGTATAGCTGTAGGCCGGTAGCTGACCCTGCGCCAGCACTTTGTTTACGATAATGTCGCGATCCAGACCCAGCTTAAGCGCGGCGCGCACGCGCGGATCGGTAAACGGCGCTTTCTGGTTGTTGATCTCATAGTAGTAGGTGCAGAGATAGGGATCGACATGCAGCTCTTTCGGATTTTCGCGCTGCAGCTTTTTAAACAGCTCGATCGGCATGTTGTTATAGGTCATGTCGCTGCCGTTTTCCGAGAAGTAGCGGTTAACGTCGCTAACTTCGGAGTTGATCGGCAGGAAAGTAACTTTGTTCAGCACGGTATGCTCGTTGTCCCAGTACTGAGGGTTACGCACCAGGGTGATGCGTTCATTGATCACATGCGCTTCCAGCTTAAACGCGCCGTTGCCGACCCAGTTTTGCGCCTGTGTCCACTGATCGCCAAATTTTTCAATTGCCGGCTTGTAAACCGGGGACATCACGGCGTTGATCAGCAGTTTATAAAAATAGGGAACCGGTTCGCTCAGCGTGACCTGCAGCGTATGGTCGTCCAGCGCTTTTACGCCCAGATCGGAGGTCGGTTTTTTGCCGGCGATAATGTCGTCAACGTTCTCGATGTGGCCATACTGCAGATAGCTGGCGTAGGGCGACGCGGTTTTCGGATCGGCCAGACGCTGCCAGCTGTAGACGAAGTCCTGCGCGGTCACCGGCTCGCCGTTTGACCATTTGGCATTTTTGCGTAAGTGGAAAGTCCACACTTTGAAATCTTTGTTTTCGTAGCTTTCCGCGACGCCCGGCACCGGGTGGCCATTGCTGTCGCTGACCAGCAGACCTTCATAGAGGTCGCGCGCCACGTTGTCTTCCGGCACGCCTTCAATTTTGTGCGGGTCCAGCGACTGCACTTCATCGCCGTTGCCACGCACCAGCTCCTGTTTCGCCGCCAGTTCAGTCCCTGCCGGAACGTTTGCCGCCACTGCATTCCCTGCCAGTGCGCCCATTGCTGCCAGAACGCCTGCAGCAATCAGACTTTTTTTCGTGATGTGGTTCATTATTACACTCCAGTTTTTTATCTTCACCGACACGGCAAGCCGTCCCGGCGTCCCCCGTTAGCGGGTTCCTCATTTTGGCTGAGGATAGTTGTTTGCCCCGAAAGGCTTCAGCACCGCGCGGGCTTCCCGGCTTATGTTGCCGGGTCAGCCTCAGTGCTTTTTAATGAAGTAATATTTCAAATCGGTCATATCGAGCGGATCTTTGCCGGTAAAACCGCCTGTCCAGGGTTTTACCAGCCGCACGCTGACGCGGTAATAAACTGGCACAATCGCCGAGTCGTTGTCGAGCTGTGCTTCAGCCTGCTGGTAGAGCGCGGCGCGCGCCGCCTCGCTGCTGGCGGATAAGGTTTGCGCCATCAGACGGTCATACTTTTCGCTGTGGTAAAACGCCGTATTGATAGAGGCGTTGCCGATCAGCATATTCAGGAAAGTGGAGGGCTCGTTGTAGTCGGCACACCAGGTGGCACGCACTACGTCATACTGCGCCTGATGGCGCGTCTCCAGCAGGGTTTTCCACTCCTGATTCTGCAGACTGACCTGCGCGCCGAGGTTCTTTTGCCACATCGAGGCGGCGGCGATCGCCTGCTTTTTGTTTTGATCGGAGGTGTTGTAGAGCAGCGTAAAGCGCAGCGGATGCTGGGCGTTATAGCCCGCCTCGGCCAGCAGTTTTTTAGCGGCCGCGTTGCGTTCCGCCTGGCTCCAGGTGAACCAGGCCGGCGGCGTCAACTTCACGCCCGCCGTCGCAGGCGGCGTCAGGCTATAAGCCGGGATCTGGCCCTGCCCCATGATTTTCTGCGTGATGATATCGCGATCCAGCGTCAGCTTGATGGCGGTACGGACGCGCACGTCGTCAAACGGCGGTTTTTTATTGTTGATCTCGTAGTAGAAAGTGCAGAGCAGCGGGCTGACTTTCACCTGATCGCCCAGTTCGCCCTGCAGCTTACGGAACAGCTCGGGCGGCACCACGCTGTTGGTCATATCGGTGTTGCCGCTGCGATAGCGGTTGACGTCGTTATGGTCCGACTCGATCGGCAGAAAGGTGCCCTGCTCGATTACCGTATGGGCGTTATCCCAGTAGCCGGGATTGCGCTTCAGCACCAGCTTCTCGTTGATCACCCACTCGCTTAGCAGATAGGCGCCGTTGCCTACATAGTGCTCGGGGCGAGTCCAGGCATCGCCCCACTTCTCTACCGTCGCCGCGTGGACCGGCGACAGCGCGGCGTTCGCCAGCATCGAGATAAAATAGGGCACGGGTTCGCTCAGGGTGACCTGCAAATGACGGTCGTCCAGCGCCCTGACGCCGAGGCTGTCAGGCGCGGCTTTACCGGCCATGATCTCGTCGATATTGCTGAGATGCGCCGCCTGCAGATAGCTGGCATAGGGCGAAGCGGTTTTAGGATCGGCGAGACGTCGCCAGCTGTAAACGAAATCGTGCGCGGTAACCGGCGCGCCGTTGCTCCATTTCGCGTTGTCGCGCAGGGTAAAGGTCCAGACCTTTCCGCCCTCGTTTTGCCACGACTGCGCCACGCCCGGCACGATAGCGCCGGTATTGTCGGTGGTCACCAGCCCTTCCAGCAGGTTGGAGATAATGCGCGATTCCGGCACGCCCTCGATCTTTTGCGGATCGAGCGAAGAGACCTCAGTACCGTTATTAATCACGATATTTTGCGTGGCGGCGAGTTCGGTGCCTGGGGGAACAGTAGCGGCGTGCGCGGCGCCGGAGAGTATCATTAAGCTGAGTGACAGCGGCGTAATCTTCCATTTCATCAAAAAAGTTAACCCTTCTTCATAAGCCCTTTAGCTCATAAGCAAGAAGCGTTCTCACTTTGAGACCAAATGAAAAACTATTGCGCCGAAAATTAGCAGAACGCCGCCTCTGCCGACAAAGTAAAAATAACAAAAATGTTACCTGATTCTCTTTTATCACGTCTTCATGCAGGAGGATAGCGTTAATTTTTGCGCGGAAATAATAGTTATCACCCTGTTTATACAGCAGTTTACCTGTTTTTCCGCGTTAACTCGCGCTTTCTCCGTATTGGCTGCGGAAGAATGCGCAACCCTTCTGCCTTTTTGTTCATTGTGAAAACAAAAAGCAGATAATTGCAGCTTTCATGCCAGTTTATGATGCCATTTCAGCGAGTGCTGACATTTTATGATGTGAAAATAGTCACAGCGGGATGAGATCGCGTCTGGCGCGACAGGCAGGTAAGTAATTTGCTTAATAATTTTTGCAGCGGATTAAGCCGCAGGAATAATTGCATTATAACGGTGCAATAAAATGTGCAATTGCACCATTAAGAGACATATCGGCGTTTGCGCTGGAAATTAAGCCGCCTTAATTCACCAGCCCAGGAAATAACGCTTTGATGCCGGTTACCACGAATTCAATGCCGAGCGCCATCAGCAGCAGGCCCATAATACGCGTAATCACGTTAATGCCGGTCTGGCCGAGCACGCGCACCATCAGCGGCGCGGCGCGGAACAGCAGCCAGCAGCAAAAGGCGAAGAGCGCAATTGCCACGCTAAAGCCCAGCAGGTTTTGCCAGCTGTGGTAGCGCGTGCTCCAGACTATGGTCGAGCTGATAGCGCCAGGTCCGGCCATCAGCGGCAGCGCCAGCGGCACCACGCCGATACTCTCACGAATGGCGGTTTCCGATTTCTCCTGCTTGTTCTGTTTATCTTCGCCCAGCTTGCCGCTGATCATCGACATGGCGATGGTAACCACCAGAATGCCGCCCGCGATGCGGAAGGAGTCGATGGAGATGCCGAAAATATGCAGGATGGCGTCGCCGAGAAACAGCGAGGTCCAGAGGATAATGGCGACCGCCAGGTTTGCGGTCATATTGGTTTTATTACGCTCAGCCGCCGCCTGATAACTGGTCATGCTGATAAAGACGGGAATAATGCCGACTGGATTCACCAGCGCGAACAGGCCAACAAAGAATTTGATATAGCCCGAAAGATCAAGCAACGCAGGGTTCACGGTTCGCTCCGATGAGGGAAAAGAAATCGCGCTTAATTTACGCAAAAACTGCCGCGTTAACCAGTCAACTAAACAGAAAATTCTGCTGCTTCAGGGCAAAACAGCGAGCCTGTAGCGCCAGCGCGGCGCGCAGAACAGGAGTAAAACCGGTCAACGCGCGCCGCCTGCCAGTCATTGGCAAAAATGGCTGCTGAAAGGTGTCAGCTTGGGTTTAAATTGATCTGAATCAATATTCATCTACCCCATTCCAGGTAATCTTTTCCCATCGAAAGTGATTAGCAAAGTGGTTTGACCCGTGCGAAAACTCTTTCAGTAAGCCAACGAAAATTCTGGCTTTTTGGCTTAGGCCAAAATATTAGCGCAGCATGGCTATAATCAGGACTCCAGGCAGGTTTACTAACAGAGTTTAACTTCCTTCAGGAGAGCACCATGGCCGTTACTAATGTCGCTGAACTTAACGCACTGGTAGAACGCGTAAAACAAGCACAGCGTGAATACGCCAACTTCACTCAAGAACAGGTTGACGCCATCTTCCGCGCTGCCGCCCTCGCCGCCGCTGACGCCCGCATCCCTCTCGCCAAAATGGCGGTCGCCGAATCCGGCATGGGCATCGTCGAAGATAAAGTTATTAAAAACCACTTTGCCTCAGAATATATCTATAACGCTTATAAAGACGAAAAGACCTGCGGCGTGCTGGATACCGACGATACGTTCGGCACCATCACCATCGCTGAGCCTATCGGCCTGATTTGCGGTATCGTTCCCACCACCAACCCGACCTCAACGGCGATTTTTAAGGCGCTGATCAGCCTGAAAACGCGTAACGGCATTATCTTCTCGCCGCATCCGCGCGCCAAAGAAGCCACCAATAAAGCGGCGGATATTGTGCTGCAGGCCGCCATCGCCGCCGGCGCGCCAAAAGATATTATCGGCTGGATCGACGCGCCGTCTGTCGAACTCTCTAACCAGCTGATGCACCATCCTGACATCAACCTTATTCTGGCGACCGGCGGTCCCGGCATGGTGAAAGCCGCTTACAGCTCCGGTAAACCGGCGATCGGCGTCGGCGCGGGCAATACGCCGGTGGTGATTGACGAAACGGCCGATATCAAACGTGCCGTCGCCTCTATTCTGATGTCCAAAACCTTCGATAACGGCGTGATTTGCGCCTCCGAGCAGTCGGTTATCGTGGTTGACGCCGTTTATGACGCGGTGCGCGAGCGCTTCGCCAGCCACGGCGGCTATCTGCTGCAGGGCGAGGAGCTGAAAGCGGTTCAGAACGTCATCTTGAAAAACGGCGCGCTTAACGCCGCCATCGTCGGTCAGCCGGCGTACAAAATCGCCGAAATGGCCGGCATCAGCGTGCCGAGCAGCACCAAGATTTTGATTGGCGAAGTGAAACTGGTAGACGAATCAGAACCCTTTGCCCATGAAAAACTCTCGCCGACGCTGGCGATGTACCGTGCCAGCGATTTCGAAGACGCCGTGGCGAAAGCGGAAAAACTGGTGGCGATGGGCGGTATCGGCCATACCTCTTGCCTCTATACCGACCAGGACAACCAGAAAGCGCGCGTGAACTTCTTCGGCGACCGCATGAAAACCGCGCGTATTCTGATCAACACTCCGGCTTCTCAGGGCGGTATCGGCGACCTCTACAACTTCAAGCTGGCGCCTTCGCTGACGCTGGGCTGCGGCTCCTGGGGCGGTAACTCCATTTCCGAAAACGTGGGACCGAAACACCTTATCAACAAGAAAACCGTGGCTAAGCGAGCAGAAAACATGTTGTGGCATAAACTTCCGAAATCCATCTACTTCCGCCGCGGCTCGCTGCCGATTGCGCTGGAAGAGGTGGCCGCCGACGGTGCGAAACGCGCCTTTATCGTCACCGACCGCTTCCTGTTCAACAACGGCTACGCCGATCAGGTGACGCGCGTGCTGAAATCGCACGGCATTGAAACCGAAGTCTTCTTTGAGGTTGAGGCTGACCCGACGCTGAGCATCGTGCGTAAAGGTGCCGAGCAGATGAACAGCTTTAAACCTGACGTGATTATCGCGCTGGGCGGCGGCTCCCCGATGGATGCGGCGAAAATCATGTGGGTGATGTACGAACATCCGGAAACCCACTTCGAAGAGCTGGCGCTGCGCTTTATGGATATCCGCAAACGTATCTATAAATTCCCGAAAATGGGCGTAAAAGCGCGCATGATCGCCATCACCACCACCTCAGGCACCGGTTCGGAAGTGACGCCGTTTGCCGTCGTGACGGATGACGCTACCGGTCAGAAATATCCGCTGGCGGACTACGCCCTGACCCCGGATATGGCGATTGTCGACGCCAATCTGGTGATGGACATGCCGCGTTCGCTCTGCGCCTTCGGCGGTCTGGATGCGGTAACGCACGCGCTGGAAGCCTATGTCTCTGTGCTGGCTAACGAATACTCTGACGGCCAGGCGCTGCAGGCGCTGAAACTGCTGAAAGAGAATCTGCCAGCCAGCTATCAGGAAGGGGCGAAAAACCCGGTGGCGCGTGAACGCGTGCACAACGCCGCCACTATCGCCGGTATCGCTTTCGCGAACGCCTTCCTTGGCGTCTGTCACTCTATGGCGCACAAGCTGGGTTCCGAGTTCCATATCCCGCACGGTCTGGCCAACGCCCTGCTGATTGGCAACGTTATCCGCTATAACGCTAACGATAACCCGACTAAGCAGACAGCGTTCAGCCAGTACGACCGTCCGCAGGCGCGCCGCCGCTACGCGGAAATCGCAGACCATTTAGGTCTGGCGGCGCCTGGCGACCGCACCGCGCAGAAAATCGAGAAGCTGCTGGCGTGGCTGGATGAGATGAAAACTCAGCTGGGTATTCCCACCTCTATCCGTGAAGCCGGCGTGCAGGAAGCGGACTTCCTGGCGAAAGTCGACAAGCTGGCCGAAGATGCCTTCGACGACCAGTGTACCGGCGCTAACCCGCGCTATCCGCTGATCGCCGAGCTGAAACAGATTATGATGGATACCTTCTACGGCCGCGAATACGTCGAGCCCTTCGCCGATGTGGCGCAGGCACAGGCCGCACAGCCGTTGAAAATGGAGAAAGCCGAGAAGAAAGCGAAAAAAGCCTGATAACCGGCCTGTAAGAAAAAACCCGCTTCGGCGGGTTTTTTTATGGCTGTCGGGAGTCGGCGTCAGCCAGGTTTTTGCTGGCCGTAGATGGCGGCCAGCGACCCCTGTTCTATCGCCTGCTTGTAATGCTTGCGGCATACCGAGATATAACGCTCGTTGCCGCCGATCACCACCTGCTCGCCCTCGCTGTACGGGCGGCCTTCGGCGTCGAGCCGCAATACCATACCTGCCTTGCGACCGCAGTGACAGACGGTTTTCAATTCCACCAGCTTGTCGGCCCAGGCAAGCAAATACTGGCTACCGCCAAAGAGTTCGCCGCGAAAGTCGGTGCGCAGTCCGTAGCAGAGCACCGGGATATCCATATTGTCCACGACGTCGGAGAGCGCCTTAACCTGATCGCGCGTCAAAAACTGGCATTCGTCTACCAGTACGCAGTGCACTGGCTGGCGCGCATGTTCCGCCGCGATCTCCTCATCCAGCTGCGTTTGCGCGTTAAACAGCGCTGCCGGCGAAGAAAGACCAATACGCGAGCTGACCTTGCCCGCACCGAAACGATCGTCAATTTCAGCGGTATAGACCAGAGTTCTCATACCGCGTTCCTGATAATTGTAAGACGACTGTAATAGCGCGGTGGATTTCCCTGCATTCATTGCGGAATAATAAAAATAGAGCTGAGCCATTAGCGTGGTTTCTCAAAGCATTGCAAACAGAATGGGCGGAATTCTATCACAGATAAAGGCAAATTATGGCGGTGATTATTTCGTACAGGCTGTTTACAACTTCGCCAGCAAGAGAAAAAACGCGCTTCGTCTTTGCCTTTTTTTTTAATCATTTGTACCTGAACTTTATTGTAAAGCGGCACCTTGCCTCGCTGGTTCTGGCCTTACGTCACTCTGAAAACGCTGCTCACTTTAACGTTTCAGATTTTTCATAACGTGCCGACGCGCGAATATCAACCGCCTTATCGTTTCATTTGATTAAACCTCAGCGGAAAAATTAATTATCATTCTTTACCGTTCCACTTATTTTACTATTGCAGTAATTTTTTGCCGCCACTATTATTAGCTGGCAGAACACCTCTTCATTAATATATTCAGAGATCAGGACAATGAGCGAAGCACTAAAAATCCTTAATAATATCCGTACATTACGCGCGCAGGCTCGAGAGTGTTCACTGGAAACGCTGGAAGAAATGCTGGAAAAACTCGAAGTCGTGGTTAATGAGCGCCGCGAAGAAGAGACGCATGCTAAAGCGGAAAGTGAAGAACGCACGCGCAAACTTGAGCAATACAGAGAAATGCTGCTGGCGGATGGAATCGATCCCAATGAGCTGTTAAGCACAATTGCTGAAACTAAAGCGCCAGGTAAAACTAAACGCGCTGCGCGTCCGGCTAAATATCAGTATGTCGATGAAAACGGCGAAACCCGCACCTGGACCGGTCAGGGTCGTACGCCTGCGGTAATCAAAAAAGCGATCGAAGAAGAAGGTAAACAGCTGGACAGCTTTCTGCTGTAATAACTGATAGTGCTTCAATCATTTGGGTCACCCGGTTAGGTGACCCCGGATTAATCAGGGAAAGGAAGCGCAGGCTTCCTTTTTTATCAGACGTTATAAAACTCACGATACCAGCTGACAAAGCGCGCTACGCCCTCTTCTACGCTGGTCTGCGGCTTAAAGCCAATTGCCTGATATAGCGCCTCGGTATCTGCGCTGGTTTCCAGCACATCGCCAGGCTGCATCGGCAGCAGATTTTTCTTTGCCGTTACGCCCAACGCTTTTTCAATTGCCTCGATATATTTAATCAGGCTGGTCGGCTGACTGTTTCCGATGTTATATACGCGATACGGCGCAGAACTGGTGGCAGGCGAGCCCGTTTCCACCGTCCAGCTTTCATCGCGCTGCGGAATAACATCCTGCAGGCGCACAATGGCTTCGGCAATATCGTCGATATAGGTAAAGTCGCGCTTCATTTCGCCGCGGTTATAGACGTCGATCGCGTCGCCGGCGATCATGGCGCGGGTAAATTTAAACAGCGCCATATCCGGACGACCCCATGGACCATATACGGTAAAAAAACGCAGGCCGGTGGTCGGCAGGTTATAAAGATGCGAATAGGTATGCGACATTAGCTCATTGGCTTTTTTCGTCGCTGCGTAAAGCGAAACCGGATGATCGACGCTGTCGTCCGTCGAAAATGGCATTTTACGATTCAGCCCATAAACAGAACTGGAGGATGCGTAGAGCAGATGCTCGATTTTATGATGACGGCATCCTTCAAGAATATTTAAATGTCCAATCAGGTTGGCGTCGGCATAGGCGTGAGGGTTATCGATAGAATAGCGTACGCCCGCCTGCGCGCCCAGATGAATGACGCGTTGAAACGCATGTTGTTCGAATAACGAGGCCATGGCAGCGCGATCCGCCAGCTCCATTTTAATAAACCTGAAGCTGGGGTGCTGTGCGATTAAATCAAGACGAGATTGTTTCAGGCCGACATCATAATAGTCATTAAGATTATCGATGCCGACAATCTGGTGACCGGCGGCCAGCAAGCGTTGAGTGACGTGAAATCCAATAAAGCCTGCGGCGCCGGTGACCAGAATGTTCATACTTCCCTCGTTAATTACGCAATTTGAATAGACGCTCCGCGGCCGATTGCATAATAAACAAAACCGCGTTTGCTGATACGCTCTGGATCATACAGGTTGCGACCATCAAAAATCACGGGTTCTTTAAGGGAATTTTTAATTACGTCAAAGTCCGGCGCACGGAAGTTCTGCCACTCGGTGCAGATGACCAGGCCATCCGCGCCCTGCAGCGCCGCTTCTTTGGTGCCCATCAGCTTCAGATCGCTGCGGTGACCATAGATGCGCTGCGCTTCGTCCATCGCTTCCGGATCGAACGCCTGAACGCTTGCGCCTGCTTCCCACAGCGATTCCATCAGCACGCGGCTGGAGGCTTCACGCATATCGTCGGTGTTAGGCTTGAACGACAGACCCCAGACAGCAAAGGTTTTACCGCTCAGATCTTCGCCGAAGTGGCGTTTGATAAAAGCGGGCAGCTTGGTTTTCTGGCTGTCGTTAACATCTTCCACCGCCTGCAGCAGACGCGGCTTATAGCCGATCGACTCAGCGGTACGGATCAGCGCCTGCACGTCTTTCGGGAAGCAGGAACCGCCGTAGCCGCAGCCTGGGTAGATGAAGTGGTAGCCGATACGTGAGTCAGAACCGATGCCCTGACGCACTTTCTCGACGTCCGCACCCAGACGTTCGGCCAGGTTGGAGATCTCGTTCATGAAGCTGATTTTGGTCGCCAGCATGCAGTTCGCCGCATACTTGGTCAGCTCCGCGCTGCGGATATCCATAACGATCATTCGGTCGTGATTGCGGTTGAACGGCTCATAGAGTTCGCGCAACAGCTCTTCGACTTCCTCATTATCCGTACCTACCACGATGCGCTCAGGACGCATGCAGTCGTTGACGGCTGCGCCTTCCTTGAGAAACTCCGGGTTGGATACCACGTCAAACGTCAGGCTGACGCCGCGATCGCGCAGGGTCTCTTCCATCACGCGACGTACTTTATCCGCTGTTCCAACGGGAACGGTGGATTTATCAAGCACAACCTTGTGATCCTTCATGTGCTGCGCAATGGTACGAGCAACGGCGGTCACATATTTAAGGTCAGCCGAACCGTCCTCATCTGGCGGCGTGCCCACGGCGATAAACTGCATTACGCCGTGATTGACGCCCTCTTCCGCATCTGTGCTGAACTTAAGGCGACCCGCCTCATAGTTCGACATAACCAGCGGCGTAAGGCCGGGTTCAAAAATGGGGATGATGCCTTTTTTCAGGTTTTCGACTTTTTTCGCGTCGACATCAATGCAGAGAACGTCATGTCCGACTTCGGCCAACACCGCAGCCTGAACCAGACCGACATAGCCGATACCAAATACAGTGACTTTCATTGAGTTATCCTGTGTTTATGAATTACTTTTTATTGCCAACTGCGCTATCGAGCCACTGAGAAAAATCTTTGCCCAGCACTGGATGGCGAACACCGTACTCAACGAATGCCTGCATATAACCGAGTTTGTTACCGCAGTCATGGCTTACGCCTTTCAGGTGGTAAGCTTCAACTGTCTCTTTCTCCATCAGCATGGCGATAGAGTCGGTCAGCTGTACTTCGCCGCCTGCGCCCGGAGGGGTTTTCGCCAGCAGAGGCCAGATGTCCGCAGAGAGAACGTAACGGCCAACGACCGCGAGGTTAGACGGCGCTTCGGTGGCTTTCGGCTTCTCAACCACGCCAACCATCGGCGCGCTGTCGCCCGGCTGCAGCTCTGCGCCCTGGCAGTCAACTACGCCGTAAGCGGTGACGTCCGCGACCGGCTCAACCATAATCTGGCTGCGGCCTGACTCGTCGAAACGGCTCAGCATTTCCGCCAGGTTATCTTTGGTCGGGTTAGATTCGTACTCGTCGATAATCACGTCCGGCAGGATTACCGCAACCGGCTCGTCGCCAATCAGCGGATGCGCACACATAACGGCGTGGCCCAGGCCTTTCGCGATGCCCTGACGCACCTGCATGATGGTCACGTGCGGCGGACAGATGGACTGGATTTCGTCCAGCAGCTGACGCTTAACGCGTTTTTCCAGCATCGCTTCCAGCTCAAAACTGGTATCGAAGTGGTTTTCAATGGAGTTTTTAGAAGAGTGCGTAACCAGCACAATTTCGTTAATTCCTGCTGCGATGCACTCGTTAACGACATACTGAATTAACGGCTTATCGACCAGCGGTAACATCTCTTTCGGAATCGCTTTTGTCGCAGGGAGCATACGGGTGCCCAAACCTGCTACAGGGATTACCGCTTTTTTTACTTTGGACTTATAGGCAGACATCAAGATACCTCTCTTATAGGCCGTTCAAGTTAATACTTGATATGTCGGTTGAAATTCGGGAATGAGTATATCAGTTACCATCGAACGGATTTATCCTGGAAGGAGTCAATCCGCAGAATTTAAGACTATTACCCAAGTGTAAAGCTAACCTCTGGACCTGTCTTCAGACCCCGGCGAAATTAAATTTTTTCGCCTATTCATCAGCCGATAACATCAGGCGGATCCTGCCTCCAGCGCCCCAGACGTGGCATTGCCAGCTGTCAGCGCGCTGGCTGATTTGGTTAAGATGGGTGCTTCCCATAGTGCCAAGGGGAACGCCGTTACTGAGTTGAATTTGGTGGGCGTGAACATGAAGCGTGGCGTTTAATCCAGCAGAAACCAGAATCAGGTTTTGAAAGGTGCGGTGGTAATAGCCGACCAGCAGCGGAAACTGCCCGCTCAGATTGGCCTGACGCAACAGCAGATTCACCTGGCGCAGCAAACCGTTTAACTCCGGCAGCCGCTGTTTTTGGCCGGAAAGCTGCTCCTGCAGCAGACCGTTGAACAACGCGCGCAGCAGCAGCGCGGCCAGCACGCCGTTATCGCCGGCGCGCGTGACGTCAAGACAGTAAAACGCGAGATCGTTGTCGGAGAGCGCCGCGATATCCAGCACGAGTCCCGGCTGTTCGGCCATGGTGAGCTGTCGGTAGTTGACGCGGCAATTGGCCACCGTCTGCTGTACCGGCGGCTGAAGCTGTTTAAGCAGCTTCGCGGCGGCGGCCGGATCGCGCACCAGCGCGTCCCAGTCCTGAAACAGCTGCTCGTCCTCTTCCACCTTAGAGGTGAACATTGAAGGATAGAGACATTCATAGACCGCTTCGCGGAAGCGCTCGAAATTTTTCAGCGGCTTAAGCAGCACATCCTGCACGCCGAGGCGCAGAACATGGGCGATATCCGCCATATTTTCCGTCGCCGAGATAATCAGAATCGGCACGCTGTTGCCGCGCGTGCGGATATGCTCGACAAACTGAATGCCGTTCATACGCGGCATTTCCAGATCGCAGATTACCAGATCTACATCGTGCTGCTGCAGATAGCCAATGCCATCAATACCGTCGCCGGCTTCAAACGTACTGGCGCCGAGCGCCAGCAAGAAGTTGTTTACCAGAGAACGGAAAACGACCTCATCTTCGACAATGAGTATCTTTTTGCCGATTAGTGGTTTCTCCATTCTTTCCCCCTGCGAACCAGATCAATCAATAGTGGTTCATAAAACGCAGTTGCGCCTTTCAGAATTAGCCGAAGTAACACCTGTGAATGAACAACCTGATTATCTGTTTCGCACCAGCGGTAATAGTTCATCCATTTTTTTCTCAACGGCGGCCCTGCCTGCCTCGATGGCCTCTTCTGCGCGATGAAAGTCCAGCGTCGAAATCTGCGGACAAAACGGCTGAATCAGCACATCGGGAGGATCGCCTGCCATACGGTTACGCTTCAGGCGATTTTCCAGCACCTGGATGGATGTTGACATAATCTCCATCGCACCCGGCGTTTGTGTGGTGCGGCGATGGGTCAATCCCACCAGCCGCTGACGTATTTTTTTAGCCCAACTCAGGGCCGCGGCCGAAACCGCTTCGTCGCTGTTCTGCGGCGTAACAGACAGGAGATCCTGCTGCATCAGATGCGCGTCATGCTGAAGATCGACAGCGATAACGATATCCGCACCAAGGGCGCGCGTAAGCGAAACGGGTACGGGATTCACCACCGCGCCGTCTACCAGCCAGTAACCATTGTAGCCGACCGGCGGCAATAAGCCTGGCATACTACAGGATGCGCGCACAGCCTGATGCAGATCGCCCTCAGTCAGCCATAATTCCCGGCCGGTGCTGAGGTTGGTCGCTACCACGCCGAACGGCTTGCCGCAGATCTCAAGGCGATGTTGAGTAATCAGCTGACGCACATGGTTGAAGACGCGCTCGCCGCGCAGCAAGCCGCCGCGCTGCCAGGAGAGATCCATCAGACGAATAACATCCCAGTAGCGAAAGGCGCTGACCCACTTCTCCATCTGCGGCAGGCGGTCGTTGACATAAGCCGCGCCGACCAGCGCGCCGACGGAACAGCCTGCTACCACGTCGATTTCGACGCCCGCTCGCGTCAGAGCGTTGATGACACCGATATGCGCCCATCCTTTGGCTGCGCCTGAACCTAACGCCAGTCCGATTTTAACCTTTCTCATTTACCCTCTGTCGCCAGCGACTGTGCATAGCTTCACTGCGCCAGGTCGGCTACCATATGGCGTCATCTTAATTTATCGCTCACAGGAGTTATTGTGTCCGAACCCTGTCCTTGCTGCAGCGGGAAGCAGTATAGCTTATGTTGCGCGCCCTTTCTGACGGGCGAACGGCTGCCTGAATCGGCTGAACAGTTAATGCGCTCGCGCTATACCGCCTACGCCAGGCAAAACAGCGACTGGCTGGTCGCCAGCTGGCATCCCGACAAGCGTCTGCCCGATATGGCGCAGCGATTATCCGAAAGTTTCGCCGGTACCGAGTGGCTAAGCCTGAATGTAACCTGTTGTAATCATGGAAGCCATGATAATGAAGCTTTCGTCACTTTTTTTGCGCGTTACCGCGAAAATTCGCAGATAAGCGCAATCCACGAGCGTTCTCGCTTTCTTCGCGAGGATCATCGCTGGTACTATGTCGATGGAACGGCGCCCGCCGTAGGGCGCAACGATCGCTGTCCTTGTGGCTCCGATAAAAAATACAAGAAATGTTGCGGCTGAACAGCATACGGCCCAACGGTTTTACCCAATCGCTTTGACAGGACTCTGATCGAGATGCAAGCGCAAACTATGCAACGAAAAGTTTTACGTACCATTTGCCCTGACGCGAAAGGTCTGATCGCTAAAATCACCAATATTTGCTACAAGCACGAGCTGAATATCGTGCAAAACAATGAATTCGTTGATCATCGCACCGGCCGCTTTTTTATGCGCACTGAACTTGAGGGCATTTTCAACGATAATACGCTGCTGGCGGATTTAGACAGCGCGCTGCCGACCGGATCGACGCGCGAGCTGAACAGCGCTGGCCGCCGTCGCGTGGTGGTGCTGGTCACTAAAGAGGCGCACTGCCTGGGCGATCTGCTGATGAAGAGCGCGTTCGGCGGACTGGATATGGAGATTGCCGCGGTTATCGGCAACCATGACACGCTGCGTTCGCTGGTTGAGCGTTTCGATATTCCTTTCGTGCTGGTCAGTCATGAAGGGCTGTCGCGGGAAGAGCACGACAACCTGATGGCGAACGAGATCGACCGCTACCAGCCCGATTACGTGGTGCTGGCGAAATATATGCGCGTGCTGACGCCCGCCTTTGTGCAGCGCTATCCGAACCAGATCATCAATATCCACCACTCGTTCCTGCCGGCATTTATCGGCGCACGTCCTTATCATCAGGCCTACGAGCGCGGCGTGAAGATCATCGGCGCAACGGCGCACTACGTGAACGATAATCTGGACGAAGGTCCAATCATCATGCAGGACGTGATTAACGTCGATCACAGCTATACGGCCGAAGAGATGATGCGTGCCGGGCGCGACGTGGAGAAGAACGTGTTAAGCCGCGCGCTCTATAAAGTGTTGGGGCAGCGCGTATTTGTTTACGGCAACCGCACGATTATTCTTTAAGCGCATCGGGCGCTGAATTGTTTGTGAATTCAGCGCCACGGGCAAAAAGTGGGCAAACGGTTCACATTTTTCAGTTGGGCGCTTTACACGCTGACCGCATTTGGTATGATGCGCCCCGCTTTAAGGCACATTGATTCAGGCCAGTGGTGGGATTCCCGAGCGGCCAAAGGGAGCAGACTGTAAATCTGCCGTCACAGACTTCGAAGGTTCGAATCCTTCTCCCACCACCATCTGAATCGTTTCTTCGCCTTACCGGTCATTATCAGCATTTCCCAGGTGGGATTCCCGAGCGGCCAAAGGGAGCAGACTGTAAATCTGCCGTCACAGACTTCGAAGGTTCGAATCCTTCTCCCACCACCATCCTTGCATCTTCTCCCATATTAAATGCACTCTCCTGATTTTCCCGACACCTCGGGGAGAAGGATGAGAAGCTTCGACCGAAGGTTCGGGTCGAGCGCAGCGAGACAACGCGCACCGCGCGGCCCGCAGGGTGAGGCGCAACGCGCCGAATAATCCTTCTCCCACCACCATCCTTGAATACTCTCCCGTATCAAACGCACTCTCCTGATTCTCCCGACACTTCGAGGAGAAGGATGAGAAGCTTCGACCGAAGGTTCGGGTCGAGCGCAGCGAGACAACGCGCACCGCGCGGCCCGCAGGGTGAGGCGCAACGCGCCGAATAATCCTTCTCCCACCACCATCCTTGCATCTTCTCCCATATTAAATGCACTCTCCTGATTCTCCCGACAGGTACCGCACGCATCCCCATGACTTTTTGCTAAAAAATCGCTACCATCCGGCGCAACATTCTCAGCACACTGGTCCACGCCATGAAATTTGTTTCATTCAACATCAACGGGTTGCGCGCCCGTCCCCACCAGCTTGAAGCGCTCGTCGAACAGCATCAGCCTGACGTTATCGGCCTGCAGGAAACCAAAGTCCATGACGATATGTTTCCGCTCGAAGAGGTGGCAAAGCTCGGCTACAACGTCTTCTATCACGGCCAGAAAGGCCACTACGGCGTGGCGCTGATGACCAAAGTGCAGCCCGTTTCAGTACGTCGCGGCTTTCCCGGCGACGATGAAGAGGCGCAGCGCCGTCTGATTATGGCGGAGATCCCGAGTCCGATCGGTGATATCACGGTGATCAACGGCTATTTCCCGCAGGGCGAGAGCCGCGACCATCCGACTAAATTTCCGGCGAAAGAGAAGTTCTATCGCGATCTGCAAACCTATCTTGAACAGAGCCTGCTGGCGGATAAGCCCGTGCTGATTATGGGCGACATGAATATCAGCAGCACCGATCTCGACATCGGCATCGGCGAAGAGAGCCGCAAACGCTGGCTGCGCACCGGAAAATGCTCTTTCCTGCCGGAAGAGCGCGAATGGATGGAGCGCCTGCTGAAGTGGGGACTGGTGGACACCTTCCGCGAAAAAAATCCTGAGGTGAGCGATCGTTTCTCCTGGTTCGACTACCGCTCAAAGGGGTTCGACGACAATCGCGGGCTGCGCATCGATCTGCTGCTGGCCAGCCAGCCGCTGGCCGCCCGCTGCGTGGAGACGGGAATCGACTACGACATCCGCAGCATGGAAAAACCGTCCGACCACGCGCCGGTCTGGTCGACCTTCGAGTTGTAATACGACGGCGTGGCCGAATGCCACGCCGTTTACTTCACGATTTTCCAGATCAGCGGATTGGTGCCAAGCACCTTTTCGTCCCGGGCGCACTGCAGCAGCACCCCTTCCGATTTCACCACCGCGCCCTCGCTGTAGTTACGATTCTCGAAAATACAGCACTGCTGACAACTGGGCGCGCCGCTCTGATTTTGCGTCCAGACTTCAGGCGGCATATCCACCACCACATCCGCATTGCCGCCCGCGCTGTACTCCTGCTGATGCCCGTGCGAGGGACTGGCAGCGGCGCTGCCGCTCACCAGCGCCGCGATAAAGCATAAACCTGCGCTATAACGCATTATTCGCTCTCCTTCACTTTTCGTTTCGCCGTTCGTTTAGGACGTTTCTTCTGCCCTGAAGCGGGCAGTCCGCGAAAGGCCATCGCGCTGGGCTGCTGGCGCGCCTGATGGATCAGCTCGGTCAGCGTGCCGACCAGCGGCTGCATAAACTCCTCGTAGCGGCACGCCTTTTCGCTGATGCGCGTCAGGGTCGACTCCCACTGCGCCGTCATATCGGGACGCGCCGCCAGTTCCGGCAGCGAGTGGATCAGCGCTCGCCCTGCAGGCGTCGCGTTGATATAGCGCCCGTTTTTCACCAGGAACGCGCGGCGGAACAGCAGCTCGATAATCCCGGCGCGCGTGGCCTCCGTTCCTAAACCATCGGTCGCGCGCAGCACTTTCTTTAATTCTTTATCCTGCACAAAACGGGCGATACCGGTCATGGCGGAGAGCAGCGTCGCATCGGTAAACGGACGCGGCGGCTGCGTCTGCTTCGACAGCACCTCGCCCCGCTCGCACAGCAGTTGATCATCCTTCGCGACCACCGGCAGCGGCGTACCGTCGTTTTCCTCGTCGCGCTCTTTGCTACCCAGCAGCGCGCGCCAGCCCGCTTCGGCAAGAAAACGCGCTTTGGCGACAAATTTGCCGCCCGCGATATCCAGCTCGATAACGCATTTGCGGAAAATGGCGTCAGGACAGAACTGCATCAGATACTGTCGGGCAATCAGCGCGTAAACGTTCTGCTCGTTCTCCGTCAGCCGCACCGCGCTGGCGCGCGCGGTAGGGATAATGGCGTGGTGCGCGTCTACTTTTTTGTCATCCCAACAGCGGTTGCGGCGATCGGCGCTAAAGTCGTTCGGCGGCGACATGGCGCCCGCGTGCGTCTGAATCGCCTTCAGCACCGCATGGCGGCCGGCAAAGTGCTCTTCCGGCAGATAGCGGCAGTCGGAACGCGGATAGGTGATCAGCTTATGGGTTTCGTAGAGCTTCTGGCAGGTGTCCAGCACCGTTTGCGCGCTCAGTCCGTAGCGCTTCGCCGCCTCGATCTGCAGACTCGAGAGCGAGAAAGGCAGCGGCGCGCCCTCGCCTTCGCGCTTATCGTTGTAGCTGGTGACCAATGCAGGCTGGCCCGCGATGCGGGCGACCACATGATCCGCCAGCGCGCGATGCAGCAGTCGCCCTTCTTCATCCTGCCAGGGTTCGCAAGCATCGCTGGGCACCCAGCTGGCGATGAAGCGCTGCTGGTCCGGCGTGACAATATGGGCTTTGACTTCGAAATAATCTTTGGGGACGAAGTTTTCGATCTCTTCGTCGCGGCGCACCACCAGACCCAGCACCGGCGTCTGCACGCGACCCACCGACAGCACGCCGTCATAGCCCGCGTTGCGCCCCAGCAGCGTCCAGGCGCGCGTCATATTGATGCCATAAAGCCAGTCGGCGCGCGCGCGCGCCAGCGCCGAGACGCAGAGCGGAATAAATTCGCGGTTTTCGCGCAGGCGGCTGACCGCCCGCTGCACCGCCTGCGGGTTCAGGTCGTTGATCAGGCAGCGCTGAACCCGGCTGCGTTTTTCCGCCGGCAGCTGCAGATAGTCGAGCACTTCGTCCACCAGCAGCTGACCTTCGCGATCGGGGTCGCCCGCATGCACGACTTCGCTGGCCTGCTTCAGCAGCTTCTCAATGACTTTAAGCTGCTTCGCCACCGAGGGACGCGGCTGCAGCTGCCATTTTTGCGGGATGATCGGCAGGTCGGCCAGCGACCAGCGCGCGTAGCGGCTGTCGTAGCTGTCCGGCTGCGCCTGCTCCAGCAGGTGCCCGACGCACCAGGTGACGACCTGATCGTCGCCGCAGGCGATAAAACCCTCTCCGCGACGATGGGGCTGGGGCAACACATCGGCAATCGCGCGGCCAAGGCTCGGTTTTTCCGCAATAAACAAACGCATGAGTCAGCAAGATCCTTTACTTCAGGGTATGAGGGCCATTCGGCTAACGCGACAGAGGCGCAGCGCTATCTTAGACGTTTCCTGATACGGAGGTAAGCTCTGGCGGGTCACTTATGGATCGGTCGCGCAGGATCCGCGCAACCCGCTACGCTGCACGGAAAGAGAGATGGCGTCGGCTAGAAATAGCTGACGAAAGGCGCGGTGTCGGGATGAACCACGGTGGTGCTCGATTTTAGCTGCGGCGTGCCAAGATAGAGGAAACCGACGATAGCGTCCTGTTCGCGGCAGTTGAAGGCGCTGCGCACGCGCGCGTTGTCGGTCCAGGGGCCGCTGCGCCAGATACCGTTGAAGCCCTGCGCTGCTGCCGCCATCTGCATCGCCATTACCGCGCAGCCCGCCGACACCACCTGCTCCCAGCGCGGCACCTTGGGATGATCTTCGCAGTGGGCGACCACGGTAATGATCATCGGCGCGCGGAACGGCGAACGCGCCGCTTTATCGATCGCCTTCTCCTCCAGCTGCGCCTCGCGCGCCGCCTCTTCCAGCAGCGCGCTCAGCCGATCGCGCCCTTCATTCTCGACGATAACGAAGCGCCACGGCTGCAGCGACTTATGATCCGGCGCGCGCATGCCGGCGCGGATAATGTTCTGCAGGCTCTCGCCGGCGGGCGCCGGTTCGGTCAGCCGCGAGGCCGAGCGACGATTAATCAGTAATTCAAGTGCATCCATGATTTTCTCCTGATGTCATAACGCGTTGGCTAATCCTGGCACAGCCTGATCTTTTGTAACAGTCCGCCGCGATTTCCTGCTGACATTTTCCACGCCGCTCTTTAGGATGAGGGCGTCATGGAAGGCGGAGCCGCACGGCGACCGCTTTCCGCTAGCGAAAATGGAGAGTCTGATGCGCACATTGTGGCGAATTATTGCCGGTCTGTTCCGATGGACATGGCGAGTGCTGAATTTTATCAGGGAGTTTATTCTCAATCTGTTCCTGATCTTTTTAATCCTGGTCGGCGTCGGCATCTGGCTGCAGGTCAGCGGTTCCGGCAGCAGCTCGACGCCGGTGCAGCAAGGCGCGTTAAAAGTCGATCTTACCGGCGTGCTGGTAGATAAGCCTTCGGTCAGCAACAAGTTGAGCAAACTGGGTCGTCAGCTGCTGGGCGCAAGCAGCGATCGCCTGCAGGAGAACTCGCTGTTCGACGTGGTGGACGCCATCCGTCAGGCCAAAAGCGACAAAAACATCACCGGCATGGTGCTGGATCTGCGCGATTTCGCCGGCGGCGATCAGCCCTCTCTGCAATACGTCGGCAAAGCGCTGCGCGAATTCCGCGACAGCGGCAAGCCGATTTTTGCCTTGGGCGATAGCTATAGTCAGGCGCAGTACTATCTCGCCAGCTACGCCAGCAAAATCTATCTCTCGCCGCAGGGCACGGTCGATCTGCACGGTTTCGCCACCAACGGCCTCTACTATAAAACGCTGCTGGATAAGCTGAAGGTTAACTCCCACGTCTTCCGCGTCGGCACTTATAAATCGGCGGTCGAACCTTTCCTGCGCGACGATATGTCACAGGCGGCGCGCGACGCTGACAGCCGCTGGGTCGGTCAGTTGTGGCAGAACTACCTGAATACCGTAGCGGGCAACCGTCAGATTACGCCGGATCAGCTGTTCCCAGGGGCGGCGGCGGTGATCGCCGGACTTGAGGCGGTAAACGGCGATACCGCCAAATATGCGCTTAACAATAAGCTGGTGGATGTGCTGGACAGCCGCGCGGCGGCCGATCAGCAGTTGGTGAAAACCTTCGGCTGGGATAAAGCCAGCAACGACTACCACAGCGTCAGCATCTATGACTACAACGTGAAACAGCCGACCCAGCAGGATGGCAATATCGCGGTGGTCATGGCGAGCGGCGCGATTATGGACGGCGAGGAGACCCCCGGCAATGTCGGCGGCGACACCACCGCCGCGCAGATCCGCGATGCGCGCCTCGATCCCAAAATCAAGGCGATTATCCTGCGCGTCAACAGCCCTGGCGGCAGCGTTACGGCGTCCGAAGCGATCCGTGAAGAGCTGGCCGCCGCACATGCGGCCGGTAAGCCCGTCGTGGTTTCTATGGGCGGCATGGCGGCCTCAGGCGGCTACTGGATCTCAACGCCAGCGGACTACATCGTCGCCAGCCCGAGCACCCTGACCGGCTCCATCGGCATTTTCGGCGTCATCAATACGCTGGAGAACAGTCTGGACAGCATCGGCGTGCATACGGACGGCGTCGCCACCTCGCCACTGGCGGACGTGGCCTCCACCAAAGCATTGCCGACTGAAGTGCAGCAGCTGATGCAGCTGACGATTGAAAACGGCTACCGCAACTTCGTCGGTCTGGTCGCCGCTTCGCGCCATAAAACGCCGGAGCAAATCGACGCTATCGCGCAGGGCCACGTCTGGACCGGCAGCGACGCTAAAGCCAACGGCCTGGTAGACGCGCTGGGCGACTTTGACGATGCGGTGAAGAAAGCGGGCGAACTGGCTAAGGTCGCGAAGCCGCAGCTCACCTGGTATCAGGATCAGCCGGGCATGTTCGATATGCTGCTCAGCCAGGTCAACGCCTCGGCGCAGGCGGTGCTGCCGACCACGCTGAAAGCCTGGCTGCCCGCGCCGATGCTGGACGTAATGAGCGCCATGAAACAGCAGCCCGGTCTGCTGAATAACCTCAACGATCCGCAAAATCGCTATGCGTTCTGTCTGAACTGCGGCGAAGTGCGATGAAGCTCGCAGCCCGGTCCTCGATCGGGCTGCTTTTCCCCCGCTTTCCCCTTATACTGCGCGTTTTACGGCAAGTCTGAGTTTCTGATGCAAAAGAAAAACATTTATGTCGCCTATACCGGCGGCACTATCGGCATGCAGCGCTCCGCGCAGGGCTATATTCCGGTTTCAGGTCACCTGCAGCAACAGCTGGCGAATATGCCGGAGTTCCACCGCCCTGAGATGCCGGATTTCACTATTCATGAATACGATCCGCTGATCGACTCTTCCGATATGACGCCCGAAGACTGGCAGGCTATCGCGGAAGATATTCGACAAAATTATGATCGCTACGATGGATTTGTTATCCTGCATGGAACCGATACCATGGCCTTCACCGCTTCGGCGCTGTCGTTTATGCTGGAGAACCTGGCGAAGCCCGTTATCGTGACCGGTTCGCAGATCCCGCTGGCGGAGCTACGCTCCGACGGCCAGCAAAACCTGCTGAATGCGCTCTACGTGGCGGCGAACTATCCCGTGAATGAAGTCTCGCTGTTTTTCAACAACCAGCTCTATCGCGGCAACCGCACCACGAAAGCGCATGCGGACGGCTTTAACGCTTTTGCATCGCCGAACCTTTCCGCCCTGCTGGAGGCCGGCATCCATATTCGCCGGCTGAATACGCCGCCCGCGCCGCAAGGCCATGGACCGCTGAAGGTGCATACCATTACGCCGCAGCCTATCGGCGTCGTCACCATCTATCCAGGCATCTCGGCGGATGTGGTGCGCAACTTTTTACGCCAGCCGGTAAAAGCGCTGATCCTGCGCTCCTACGGCGTCGGCAACGCGCCGCAGAACGCCGAGTTTCTCGCCGAGCTGCAGCAGGCCAGCGAGCGCGGCATTGTAGTGGTTAACCTGACCCAGTGTATTTCCGGCAAGGTGAACATGGGCGGCTACGCCACCGGCAATGCTCTTGAGCATGCGGGCGTCATAAGCGGATTTGATTTAACGGTGGAAGCCGCGCTGACCAAGCTCCACTTTTTACTGAGTCAGTCGCTCTCCTGCGATGAGATCCGCGCCAGGATGCAGCAAAATTTGCGCGGTGAACTGACCGAAGACTAATTACGGAGCCACCTGTTATGAAGCAGGCCCTCATCATCATAGATATTCAAAACGATTTTTGTCCCGGCGGCCCCATGGCCGTGCATGAAGGCGATATGACCGTGCCGGTCGCCAACCGCTATGCGCGCGAATTCCGCGCCCGCGGCGAGTGCGTGCTGGCGCTGCAGGACTGGCATCCGGCTAACCACGGCAGCTTCGCCTCGGTATCCGGCGAACCGGTCTACACGCTGGGCGAACTCAACGGGCTGGCGCAAATCTGGTGGCCGGATCACGGCATTCAGGGTTCCGCCGGCGCCGAGCTTCATCCCGGCCTCGATCGCAGCCTGATCGACGCGGTATTCCATAAGGGACAGGATGTCGACGTCGACAGCTACAGCGCCTTTTTCGACAACGGCCATCGGCGCAAAACCGAGCTGGACAGCTGGCTGCAGGCGCGCGGGATAACCCATCTTGTGATGCTGGGAATCGCCACGGACTACTGCGTGAAGTACAGCGTGCTGGACGCGCTGGAGCTGGGTTATCAGGTGACGGTGGTGAAGGAAGGCTGTCGCGGGGTGAATCTCAGCCCGGAAGACAGCGATATCGCGTTCGCCCAGATGAAGGCGCAGGGTGCGGTGCTGATTTAGCGCTATAGCGTAAGGCCGACGCAAGGTCGGCCTTATATTCAGTGCAGATTGATGCGCGTAATCTCTGCGTCGATACCGAACTCTTCTTTCAGCTCTCGCTTCGATTTTGTCACCATTTCGCCGCCCTTGCCGATGGTCATATGCTGCGGCGCCTCGTTATGGCGCGCCTGATAGAGCATCACCAGCTGCAGGCAGTTGTCACGCTGCTCCTGCGACAGCGCCACGCCGTCCGGCCATTTACCGGTTTCCACCGCCGTTGCCAGTCGTTCGTAGACCTCAGGCGTCATGGCGTCGACCATCGCCTCAAGCTGTTGTTTCATTCATCACCCCTGCTGTTCGTCGCCCTGCTCGTCGGTAAAGCTCAGCGACGCCGAGTTAACGCAGTAGCGTTCGCCGGTCGGCTGCGGCCCGTCCGGGAAGACGTGTCCCAGGTGCGCATCGCAGTTATTACAGCGAATTTCGATCCGATGCATGCCGTGAGAGTCATCCTCCAGATAGCGAATCGCGTCGTCGCCTACCGGCTGATAGAAACTCGGCCAGCCGCAGCCAGAGTCATACTTGGTTTCCGAGAGAAACAGCGGCGCGTTGCAGACCAGGCAGTGATAGATGCCTTCCTGTTTATTGTGCAGAAGCGCGCCGCTGAAAGGCGGTTCCGTGCCGCGCTGCTGGGTCACATAGCGCTGCATTTCAGACAATTGCGCAATTTTTGCTTCAGGTGCGGTTTCTTTAGCCATTTGAGTGGTTCCGGAGAGTGTCATTCTGAAAAAATCGTCTACTATTCTAACAAACGAATAACATTACCGGGGCTTTTTTCGTGCTTAGCGACCATACTTCCCTTTCGCAGCGTAGATTTGTGACCTCGATCACCTTTTGCTAGCGCTATCCCTTTATATTCAGCAATCGGGTTTCGGCATCATCTCAACACGCTTGTTGCGCAAGCGGTTGCGCATCAAATTATTCCTGTCGAACGGATTGACCTGTCGCAACTATTGACACGATTCCGCTTGACGCCTGGTAAGGTTTTTGTAATTTTACAGCCAACCTTTTATTCACTAACAAATAGCTGGTGGAATATATGACTATCAAAGTAGGTATCAACGGTTTTGGTCGTATCGGCCGTATCGTTTTCCGTGCTGCTCAGCAGCGTTCTGACATCGAAATCGTTGCGATCAACGACCTGTTAGACGCGGACTACATGGCTTACATGCTGAAGTACGACTCAACGCACGGCCGCTTCGACGGTACCGTTGAAGTACAGGACGGCGCGCTGATCGTTAACGGCAAAAAAATCCGCGTTACCTCTGAGAGAGACCCGGCTAACCTGAAGTGGGACGAAGCAGGCGTTGACGTTGTTGCTGAAGCTACCGGCATCTTCCTGACTGACGAAACCGCACGTAAACACATCACTGCCGGCGCGAAGAAAGTCGTGCTGACCGGTCCGTCTAAAGACGACACCCCGATGTTCGTTCGCGGCGCTAACTTCGACAAATATGCTGGCCAGGACATCGTTTCTAACGCTTCCTGCACCACCAACTGCCTGGCACCGCTGGCGAAAGTCATCAACGACAAATTCGGCATCGTCGAAGGTCTGATGACCACCGTTCACGCGACCACCGCCACGCAGAAAACCGTTGACGGCCCGTCTCACAAAGACTGGCGCGGCGGCCGCGGCGCATCTCAGAACATCATCCCGTCTTCTACTGGCGCAGCGAAAGCCGTGGGCAAAGTCCTGCCGGAGCTAAACGGTAAACTGACCGGTATGGCGTTCCGCGTACCGACTCCGAACGTTTCTGTTGTTGACCTGACCGTCCGTCTGGAAAAAGCGGCTTCTTACAAAGAAATTTGTGCAGCGATCAAAGCCGCTGCAGAAGGCGAGATGAAAGACGTGCTGGGCTACGTTGAAGACGACGTGGTTTCTACCGACTTCAACGGCGAAGTGCTGACTTCCGTGTTCGACGCTAAAGCTGGCATCGCGCTGAACGACAACTTCGTGAAACTGGTTTCCTGGTACGACAACGAAACCGGCTACTCAAACAAAGTTCTCGACCTGATCGCGCTGGTTGCTAAATAAGCAGACCGGTCACGACAGACAACAAGGGCGACTTCGGTCGCCCTTTTTTTTCGTAGCAACAGGAAGGATTCGGTTATGCAAGATAAAATTTTCTCGCTGCCCGTGGTGAAGCAGATCTCCCCTTACCTCTCGCAGCGTCAGCTGGGCGATCTGCCGGTGATTGTAGTAAGCCATCCTCAGGTGCGTGCTGCGATTACGCTTCAGGGCGCGCATCTGATCGCCTGGCAGCCGAGCGGAGAAAAGCCGGTTATCTGGCTGAGCGAAAAGTCGCTTTTTGCTGCTGGCAAAGCCATTCGCGGCGGCGTGCCCATCTGCTGGCCGTGGTTTGGGCCGGAAGGCGAACCGGCGCACGGTTTCGCCCGTAATCAGCCGTGGACGCTGTCGGCGCACGATGAGAACGAAGAGAGCGTAATGCTGACCTTCGTGCTGGAGAGTACGGCGCAGACGAAAAAATTATGGCCGCATGACTTTACCCTGTTCGCCCGTTTCCGCCTCGGCAAGCACTGCGAAATCGAGCTGGAAGCGCACGGGGACTTTACCGCGACCGGCGCGCTGCACAGCTATTTCCAGGTGGCCGATATCGCCGGCGTAGAGGTAAGCGGTCTGGGTTCGCACTTTATCGACAAGGTCGACAACAACAGCGAGCAAACCTCCAGCGGCAAACAGACCTATCCGGGCCGTATTGACCGCGTCTTCACCCAGCCGGAAGATTGCGCGCTGATTCAGGATAAACAGGGACAGCGCGTGATTGAGGTCTATCACCATCATCACAGCGACGTGGTGACCTGGAACCCAGGCGTTGAGCTGTCATGCAGCATGGCGGACATGGCCAACGACGGCTATAAAACCATGGTTTGCGTGGAGACGGCGCGCATCTCTAAACCGATGCGCAGCGCAGGCGAAAAACCGGCGCGGCTGGCGACCACCTTCCGTCTGCGGCAGAAAGCTTAAAAGAAGTCAGGCGGCTGCCTGATTGAGAAGTGAGTGACACGAAACGCAGAGCAATGCGTCCTGCGCCAGACGTGCGAGCGACTGGCGCACGCGCCGTGTCACTCGCGACCACGCCGCACCAGCAGAACGCTGGCATAGCTTTACTTTTAGACGACATCCAGCGCCATCTTGTGCTGCGGCGGCGGAAACGCCTGGTTGATTCGCGCCAGCTCATCGTCGCTCAGCCGGATCTGGAGCGCCGCGGCATTCTCTTTCACGTGCGCCTGCGAGCTCGCCTTAGGGATTGCCATCACGCCCTCTTTGCGGATAACCCACGCCAGCAGCAGCTGCGCGACGCTAATGCCCTTCTGTTGTGCAATCTCCACCAGCGTGGTGTCGGAAAAGAGCGCCTGTCGCAGCCTTCCGGCCTGCACCAGCGGGCAATAGGCCATGACCGGCATCTGACGCTGCTGGCAGGCGGGCAGCAGATCGAACTCGATGCCGCGCGACGCGAGATGATACAGCACCTGATTGGTGGCGCAGCGTGCGCCGCCAGGTTCTTCCAGCAGCTCCTGCAGATCGTCGACGTCAAAATTAGAGACGCCCCAGCGCAGGATTTTGCCCTGCTGCTGAAGGGTTTCCATTGCGCGAATAGTCTCTTCAAGCGGCACGTTGCCGCGCCAGTGCAGCAGATAGAGATCCAGTCGATCGGTATCGAGCCGCCGCAGGCTGCGCTCGCAGGCGTCGATAGCATCCATTTCGCCCGCGTTCCAGGGATAAACTTTCGAAACGAGAAACGCGCTGTCGCGTCGTCCGCGCAGCGCCTCGCCGACCACCTCTTCCGCGCCGCCGTCCGCATACATCTCGGCGGTGTCAATCAGCGTCAGGCCCGCATCGAGTCCCGCCTGTAGCGCGGCGACCTCTTCACGGCGTCGCGCGGCGTCTTCGCCCATATACCAGGTGCCCTGACCTATCGCGGGTAGTCGCGTGTGGTCATCAAAAGCGATCGCTTTGTCCATCCGTTTGCTCCTGCATCAAATCAGGGCACCCTTTTGGTGCCTGGTTAACAATTTGCCCCGCGACAGCGCCGATTAGAAGCTGTAGCTGATGCCGGTCCAGAGCGTGGTCTGTCCGCTCTTGTCGATCATCGGGCTGTCTTTAATCTCGCTGTCGAAGCGGGTATAGCGTCCCACCAGGCTGGCGTTCCACTGCGGCGTGATCTGATAGCTGGCGCTCAGCTCGACGTAGGGAGACCAGCTGTCGTCAGGCTGATAGCGGTCGATGCCGGTGCGCGCCGATTCATGGCTGGAGACGCCATAGTAGTAGCGGTTCTGATTGGCGCTGGTCCACATTGCGCCGACGCCTGGCGTCAGGCTGAAATCGCCGAAATCGAAGCGATAGAGGTAGGTCATATCCCAGATGATGCCGTTGCTGTTGTTAAGCACATCGCCCAGCAGCGCCGTGCGCAGGATGCCCCACTCCGCCATATGGTTATAGGTGGCGCCGCCCATGAGGGTCATACGGCGCTTATCAAGGCCTTTCATGTCGCCGAGATCGTTGTCATCCGGATCGTACTGCTGCGGCGAACCGAGCAGCGTCAGAGAGAGCTGATTTTGCGGATCTTTCCACAGGTAATAACCGCCCTGCAGAGAATGGAACCAGAAATTATCGCCCTCATAATTGATGACGGGAACCGGCAAATAACGATCCTGCCCGCCACGATAGGGAGACTGCGCGTAAATCACTGATGCGCCAAGCGACAAGGATTCAGCAGCAGCGGTATTAGCGAAAAAAAGAGCACAAATAATTGCGCCAGGCGCTTTAAGTTTGAATTGGTTCACAATTTATTTCTTCCATAAATATAAAAATCACTACGAAGTTTAACGATTTTTGCTCGCCGGTTTAACCATTATCTGAGGTGCTCTTTAACAGAGCGGCTGAAAGCGGCACATCTGCCGGATTCTACTCTCTTTTCCCTTTGGTTGACGCAAAGCTGGCTTTGCAACAATCTGACTTTGTTATTGATATATCGCCAAATAGTAAAATTATGCGGAGGAAATTTCCTAAATGCCTTCTACAGTTAAAAGTAAGCCGTGAGTCTTAGTACGAGCAGAGTGACCATAAGAAGTGTGTACCCCGATAACAATACATCAGGTTGGCATAAGGGTTGCTGTACTCAAATGAGAATATCTTCCGGGAGCTGCATGAGCCTTTAATTACGCTCCTTTACCTGTGCTAAAAACGAAAGGACGGGCATCGCTATGAATATATTCGATCACTATCGTCAGCGTTATGAAGCTGCCAAGGACGAAGAGTTCACACTGCAGGAATTTCTTGCCATCTGTAAGCAGGATCGCAGTGCATACGCCAACGCCGCAGAGCGACTGTTAATGGCTATAGGTGAGCCAGTAATGGTCGATACTGCCCAGGAGCCACGCCTTTCCAGAATATTCTCCAACCGTGTGATTGGCCGCTACCCGGCCTTCGAAGAGTTCTATGGCATGGAAGAGGCCATAGAGCAGATCGTTTCCTATCTGAAACATGCCGCGCAGGGTCTGGAGGAGAGAAAACAGATCCTGTACCTGCTGGGGCCGGTCGGCGGCGGTAAATCCTCGCTGGCAGAGCGTCTGAAAGCGCTGATGCAGCGCGTGCCTATCTATGTGTTGAGCGCCGACGGCGAACGCAGCCCGGTCAACGATCATCCGCTCTGCCTGTTCAATCCGCAGGAAGACGCCAACATTCTTGAAAAAGAGTACAACGTGCCGCGTCGCTACCTCGGCACCATTATGTCGCCCTGGGCGGCGAAACGGCTGCATGAATTCGGCGGCGATATCACCCGCTTCAAAGTAGTGAAAGTCTGGCCGTCGATTCTCGAACAGCTGGCGATCGCTAAAACCGAGCCTGGCGACGAGAATAACCAGGACATCTCCGCGCTGGTGGGTAAAGTCGATATCCGCAAGCTGGAGAATCATGCGCAAAACGATCCCGACGCCTACGGTTATTCCGGCGCGCTGTGCCGTGCTAACCAGGGGATCATGGAATTCGTCGAGATGTTTAAAGCGCCGATTAAGGTGCTGCATCCCCTGCTGACCGCGACGCAGGAAGGGAACTACAACGGTACGGAGGGGATCTCGGCGCTGCCGTTCAACGGCATTATCCTGGCGCACTCCAACGAATCGGAATGGGTGACCTTCCGCAACAACAAAAACAACGAGGCGTTTCTTGACCGCGTCTACATCGTCAAGGTGCCTTACTGCCTGCGCGTTTCCGAAGAGATCAAAATCTACGAGAAACTGCTTAACCACAGCGAACTGGCAACCGCGCCCTGCGCGCCCGGCACGCTGGAAACCCTGGCCCGGTTCTCTATCCTGTCGCGCCTGAAAGAGCCGGAGAACTCCAGCATCTATTCGAAAATGCGCGTTTATGACGGCGAAAGCCTGAAGGATACCGACCCGAAAGCGAAATCCTGGCAGGAGTATCACGACTACTCCGGCGTTGACGAAGGCATGAACGGCCTCTCTACCCGCTTCGCGTTTAAAATCCTGTCGCGCGTGTTTAACTTCGATCACAACGAAGTGGCGGCGAACCCGGTGCACCTTTTCTATGTGCTGGAGCAGCAGATTGAGCGCGAGCAGTTCCCGCAGGATCAGGCAGAGAAGTATCTGGAGCACCTGAAAGGCTATCTGATCCCCAAATACGCTGAGTTTATCGGCAAGGAGATTCAGACCGCCTATCTGGAGTCCTACTCTGAATATGGCCAAAACATCTTTGACCGCTATGTGACCTACGCCGATTTCTGGATTCAGGATCAGGAGTACCGCGATCCCGATACCGGACAGCTGTTCGACCGCGAGTCGCTGAATGCGGAACTGGAAAAAATTGAGAAACCGGCCGGGATCAGCAACCCGAAAGATTTCCGCAACGAGATTGTAAACTTTGTGCTGCGCGCCCGCGCGCAGAATAACGGCCGCAATCCCAACTGGACCAGTTACGAGAAGCTGCGCACCGTGATCGAGAAAAAAATGTTCTCGAACACCGAGGAACTGCTGCCGGTTATCTCGTTCAATACCAAAACCTCCACGGATGAACAGAAGAAACATGACGATTTCGTCGAGCGCATGATGGAGAAAGGCTATACCCGCAAGCAGGTGCGTCTGCTGTGCGAATGGTATCTGCGCGTGCGTAAATCGTCCTAATCACAACGCGTAAGCACGTTGATGCGCTGGCATTAATACTCATAAGGTCGGGCCCCTGCCCGACCTGCTTACAACGTTTGGGGGAGTTTTATGGCCTACTTCATCGATCGGCGACTCAACGGCAAGAATAAAAGCGCAGTCAACAGACAGCGCTTTTTGCGCCGT
Organism: Pantoea sp. NGS-ED-1003; assembly: GCF_000738765.1. Classification (NCBI taxonomy): domain Bacteria; kingdom Pseudomonadati; phylum Pseudomonadota; class Gammaproteobacteria; order Enterobacterales; family Erwiniaceae; genus Pantoea; species Pantoea sp. NGS-ED-1003. The sequence continues at coordinate 92,126 of NZ_JPQA01000001.1, read as the reverse complement.
TATAAGTCGCAAATCAAACAGTCTATCTCGGAGGCCATCAATAAGCGTTCGGTAACCGACGTTGAAAGTGGCGAGTCCGTTTCCATTCCAGTCGACGATATTAACGAACCGATTTTCCATCAGGGCCGCGGCGGCAGCCGTCATCGCGTCCATCCCGGCAACGACCACTTTGTGCAGAACGACCGTATCGAGCGGCCTCAGGGCGGCGGAGGTGGCGGAGGCAGCGGCCAGGGCAACGCCAGTCAGGATGGCGAAGGTCAGGATGAGTTCGTTTTCCAGATCTCTAAAGATGAGTATCTCGACCTGCTGTTCGAAGATCTGGCGCTGCCGAATCTGCGTAAAAACCAGCATCGCCAGCTGAATGAATATAAAACCCATCGCGCCGGTTTTACCTCTAATGGCGTGCCCGCCAATATTAGCGTGGTACGGTCGCTGCAAAATTCGCTGGCAAGACGCACCGCGATGACCGCAGGCAAGCGCCGCATGATGCATGAGCTGGAGGAGGCGCTGACGGCGATTGAGAAAGCGGAGCCGGCGCAGCTGCTGGAAGAGGAGCGCCTGCGCAAAGAGATTGCTGAACTACGCGCGCGTATCGAGCGCGTGCCCTTTATCGACACCTTTGACCTGCGCTATAAGAACTTTGAAAAACGGCCAGAGCCCTCCAGCCAGGCGGTAATGTTCTGCCTGATGGATGTCTCCGGCTCAATGGATCAGGCGACGAAGGATATGGCGAAGCGTTTCTATATTCTGCTTTACCTGTTCCTGAGCCGGACCTATAAAAACGTGGACGTGGTCTATATCCGCCACCATACGCAGGCGAAAGAGGTCGATGAGCAAGAGTTCTTCTATTCGCAGGAAACCGGCGGCACCATCGTCTCCAGCGCCCTGAAGCTGATGGATGAGGTGGTCAAAGAGCGCTACGATCCGTCGCAGTGGAACATCTATGCGGCCCAGGCGTCGGACGGCGATAACTGGGCGGACGATTCGCCGCTCTGCCACGAGATTCTGGCGAAGAACATTCTGCCGGTGGTGCGCTACTACAGCTATATTGAGATAACCCGGCGTGCGCACCAGACGCTGTGGCGCGAATATGAACATCTGCAGGCGATGTTCAATAATTTCGCCATCCAGCATATCCGCGAGCCGGAGGATATTTACCCGGTATTTCGCGAGCTGTTTCACAAACAGGCAGCGGAAGCCTGATGCTCTGAGCCGGTCGCTGACCGGCTTTTTTATTTAATCCCGCGAATACCTGCTAAAATACCCGCCATTAATCCTCTTGACGAACAAGGCCTTTTTTTTGCACATTAAGCCTTAGCTCAGACAGAAAAATCAATTCGTATAATTAGAGATTACGCGCTGACAACTTACTGATTACGCATCTTCTTTTTCAGATGGACGGCCATTCCCCGCACCAGCCTTCTTATCATTGTCGTAACCGCAGGAGAGCCCATTGAACCACAACATTGTCTACAGCCTTTTTATCATCGGTTCTGTGCTGGTTGCGTCAAGCATCTTACTCAGTTCTTTCTCTTCGCGGCTCGGCATCCCTATCCTTGTGATATTTCTGGCGTTAGGCATGCTGACCGGCGTCGACGGCATTGGCGGCATCGCCTTCGACAACTACCCCGCCGCCTATCTGATCTCCAACCTGGCGCTGGCGGTGATCCTGCTGGACGGGGGCATGCGCACCAAGGCCAGCTCGTTCAAGGTGGCGCTGGGACCGGCGCTCTCGCTGGCGACGGTCGGCGTGATGATCACCGCCGGGCTGACCGGTCTGGCGGCCGCGTGGCTGTTCCGGCTCGATTTAATGCAGGGCTTTCTGATCGGCGCCATCATCGGCTCCACCGATGCCGCGGCGGTCTTCTCGCTGCTGGGCGACAAAGGCCTGAACGAGCGCGTCAGCTCTACGCTGGAGATTGAGTCAGGCAGCAACGACCCTATGGCGGTGTTTTTAACTATTACTCTGATTGAGATGATCCAGAAAGGCGAAACCGGGCTCGACTGGATGTTCCTGGTGCATCTGGTGCAGCAGTTCGGTCTGGGTATCGTGCTGGGGCTGGGCGGCGGCTGGGCGCTGCAGCAGCTGATCAACCGCATTAGCCTGGCCACCGGCCTCTACCCGCTGCTGGCCCTGAGCGGCGGCATACTGGTGTTCGCGCTCACCACGATGCTGGAAGGCAGCGGCATTCTCGCGGTCTATCTCTGCGGTTTTCTGCTCGGCAACAGGCCGATCCGCAACCGTCACGGCATTCTGCAGACTTTTGACGGCATGGCCTGGCTCAGCCAGATCGGCATGTTTATCGTGCTTGGCCTGCTGGTGACGCCGTCCGATCTGTGGCATATCGCGGTGCCGGCGATGATCCTGTCGCTGTGGCTGATTCTGGTGGCGCGTCCGCTGTCGATTCTGGTGGGGCTGCTGCCTTTCCGCGGCTTTACCGGCCGTGAGCGCATCTTTATCAGCTGGGTCGGCCTGCGCGGCGCGGTGCCGATTATTCTTGCGGTCTTTCCGATGATGGCGGGTCTGGAGAATGCCTCGCTCTACTTTAATATCGCCTTCTTCGTGGTGCTGGTGTCGCTGATGCTGCAGGGCACGTCGCTCGGCTTTGCGGCAAAGAAAGCGCGCGTCGTGGTGCCGCCCACGGCGTCGCCTATCAGCCGCGTCGGTCTGGATATTCACCCGGAAAATCCCTGGGAGCAGTTCGTCTATCAGCTCAGCGCCGACAAATGGTGCGTCGGCGCGGCGCTGCGCGATCTGCAGATGCCGCGCGAAACCCGCATCGCCGCGCTGTTTCGCGACAATGCGCTGATGCACCCGAACGCGAATACCCGGCTGAAGGAAGGCGACGTGATCTGCGTTATCGGTCGCGAACGCGATCTGCCCGCGCTGGGCAAAATGTTCAGCCAGTCGCCACCCGTCTCGCTGGATCAGCGCTTTTTCGGCGACTTCATACTCGACGCCGAGGCACGCCTGCGCGACGTGGCGCAGATTTACGGGCTGGAGCTGGGCGAAGAGACCAACGACCTGCAGTCGCTTGGTCAGCTGGTAATGAGCATGCTTGGCGGCACGCCGGTGGTCGGCGATCACGTTGAGTGGAATCACATTACCTGGACGGTGGCGGAAAAAGAAGATAACCGCATCGTTAAAATTGGGGTGCGCGTCGCGGAAGAGCGAGAATAATCCGAGGCGCTGCGGCTCGATATTCCAGCAGAAACGGCTATGCTCATTATTTGGTCCAGCAAACGGGAGAGAGTTATGGGACACGTCGTTAAAATTGGTCGTTATGAGATTATTGATGCCGAGCTCGACAGCGATAATCTGCAGACCGTCACTATTCCCTGTCAAACCAATCCCGACCTGAGTTATCAACTCGACGGCTGGGACCATGACACCAGCGTGCCGGCCTGGATTGATGGCGAACCGGTGGATTTACAAATTGGGCATTACGATAAACAGCAAGACCAGTGGGTGTTAAAAAAACCTGCCTGACCGCACATTTTGCCGCCAGCCAATACGCCTGGCGGTAATTCCGAAAAAGTTGTCTGAAATATTTGGTTATTTCCCGCCCTTTCCTCGCTTTAAGCAATAAATTCAACAGGTTAGATATAAAAAACTTTAGGCAAAAAAAGGTTTTTAGGATTTGTTCCGTATTAACTCTGTCAAATATCTCCTGCATACTCTTAATCGCTGCTGCAGATTTTCGTGACAACAATCACGTAATTATTTTATCTCTTCACTGCAGCCTGTATGGCTCTAACGACTGTAATGAACTGAAAACAATTGTTTTGGTTTTTCGGTTGTCCACTCCTGAGCGCGTACTTGATTCTGGTCAGGCCATCTTTTACTTAAGAAAAAAGAGAGCAGGTGTTATGGCAAGTACACTGGTAATGAATGATGCGAGCCGCTCATGGAGCGGAACGCGAAAAAATATCATCGCAAAGCTGGCGTTAAGCTTTTCCGATTTGGTTGCCCTTAATCTGGCGCTGTTTTTATCCGCCGCCACTATTCAGGGAATCTGGGGCGACCTGGATGGATTTATTCCGCCTCATCAAATTGAATATCGTTTTATTGCGCAATTTGCGCTTTCCGTATTGTGCACCGCTTATTTCTGGATGCGCATGCGTCACTACACCTACCGCAAACCCTTTTGGTTTGAACTCAAAGAAGTGGTGAAAACGCTGTTCGTGTTTTCGCTGCTGGATCTGGCGCTGATCGCCTTTTCCAAGTGGGACTTTTCGCGCATGGTCTGGCTGTTTAGCTGGAGCTACGCGCTGCTGCTGCTGCCGCTGATGCGCGCCGCCGTCAAACGCGCCATTAACCGCGCCGGGCAGTGGCAAAAAGAGACCATTATTATCGGGTCGGGCAAAAACGCTATGGAAGCTTACGCGGCACTGCAGAGCGAAGAGATCCTCGGCTATAACGTGCAGGCATTTATCAGCACCGACGACGAAAATAATCCGCCGTCTGTTAACGGCGTGCCAGTTATCAAACAGCAGGACATTAACTGGCAGACCATTGACCGCGACAACGTGCAGTTTATCGTCGCCACCGAATTTGAACAGCAGGTGGTGCGCGACACCTGGCTGAAATTCCTGTCGAAAATGAACTGCCGCTCGATCTCCGTCATCCCGACGCTGCGCGGCGTACCGCTCTACGGCACCGATATGTCATTTATCTTCAGCCATGAAGTGATGATCCTGCGCGTCAGCAACAGCCTCGCCAAGCGCTCTTCGCGCTTCCTGAAGCGCGGCTTCGATATCGTGGTCGCCTCGCTGCTGCTGCTGTTCCTTGCACCGGTTTTCGGTCTGCTCTGCTATATGGTGAAACGCGACGGCGGCAACGCCATCTACGGTCATGAGCGTATCGGCCAGAACGGCGAGAAGTTTAAATGCCTGAAGTTCCGCTCAATGGTGACCAACTCGAAAGAGGTGCTGGAGCAACTGCTGGCCACCAGCGCAGAGGCGCGTGCCGAATGGGACAAAGACTTTAAGCTGAAAAAGGATCCGCGCATCACCAGCATCGGCGGCTTCCTGCGCAAAACCAGTCTTGATGAGCTGCCGCAGCTGTGGAACGTTATCCGCGGCGAGATGAGCCTGGTGGGTCCGCGCCCGGTTATCGAGGCGGAGCTGGAGCGCTATGCGGGCGATGTCGACTACTATCTGATGGCGAAACCGGGCATGACCGGCCTGTGGCAGGTCAGCGGCCGCAACGATATCGACTACGATACGCGCGTCTACTTCGACTCCTGGTATGTGAAGAACTGGGCGCTGTGGACCGATATCGCCATTCTGTTTAAAACCGCCGGCGTAGTGCTGCGCCGCGACGGCGCCTACTAAGCGCGCTCAGGATGCCCGCTTTACGGCGGGCATCCTATTTTCCGCTTTTCTTTTCGTCCTCAACTCATTACCCTTCCCGCTTGTTTTAACAAGATGTTCACCTTCTGGTTTTTATGCAAAAATTTACCCTGATGCTGTTAAGCCTGGTGCTGCTGGCGCCGCTGGGCATCGATCTCTATCTGCCAACCCTGCCTGATATCGCCGCCGGCCTGAATACGCCGGTCAGCCTGATCCAGACGACGATTCCGATCTTTCTGCTGGTGATGGGCTTAGGGCAGCTGGTGACCGGCCCGCTGGTGGATAACTACGGCCGCAAGCCGATCGCGCTGCTGGGCCTGGCGCTTTATGTGGCGGGCAGCGCGGTAGCGGCGACCGCCACCAGCTGGCCGATGTTTCTGTCGGCGCGCCTGATTCAGGGCTGCGCGGTCTGCTGTAGCGCCGTTGTCGCCTTTAGCGGCGTGCGCGACCGCCTGAGCGGCGACGACGCGGCGCGTGCCTACGGTTTTCTGAACGGCGCGCTGAATATCGTGCCGGCGCTGGCGCCCTTGCTGGGCGGCCTGCTCGCCAGCGCCTTCGACTGGCGCGCGCCCTTCTGGTTCCTGTGCGCCTACGGCCTGCTTATCGCGGTTATCGTGCTCGTCGGGCTGCCCGAAACGCGCCCCGCCAATACGCTGCGGGTAAAGGGACTGCCGCTGGCGCAGTATGGCGCTATTCTGCGTCAGCCGCGCTTTCTCGCCTTCGCTTTCGCCAACGCGGGCGCGCTCGGCATGGTGCTGACCTATGTTTCGCTGGCGCCGCACGTGCTGATGACGGAAGGCGGCCTGACGCCGCTGCAGTTTTCGTTCGCCTTTGGCGCCAACGGTTTCTGGATCATGCTGGTGAGCGCCTTCGTCAATAAAGCGATCCGTAAGGCGGGACGGCCGTTCTGTCTGGCGATGGGCTTCGTCACCATGCTGGCGGGCGCGCTGCTGCTGTTCGCCGGTATGCATTTGCTGCCGCAGGGCGCGCAGAGCCACTGGGCGCTCTATATGCTGCCGGTCGCCGTTTCGGTCGCGGGCCTGGCTTTTACCGTCGGCCCTGCCACCAGCTATGCGCTGGAGCCCTACCAGCAGCAGGCTGGCGTAGCGGCAGCGCTGCAGGGGTTTATTCAGATGGCGGGCGGCGCGGCGGGCAGCCTGCTGATTGTCATGCTGCCCGTGGCGGAAAAGAGCGCGCTGGCGCTGATGATGCTGGCGGGCGCAGCACTGGCGCTCATCGCCTGGCGCTGCAGTAAGAAGATGCGCGGTTCGCTGACCGCGCTTAAATAACCCTGACCGGCACGCGCGGCGCCAGCGCGCACATCAGCTCATAGCCGACCGTGCCGGCCGCTTTCGCCACCTGATCGATTTTCACCTGCTCGCCCCACAGCTCGACCGTTGAACCAATGCCTGCCTGCGGACATGGCGTCAGGTCAACGGTGATCATATCCATCGAGATCGCGCCGACCACCTGAGTCATTACGCCATCCACGCAGACCGGCGTGCCGTTGGGCGCGTGACGCGGATAGCCGTCGGCATAGCCGCACGCCACCACGCCGATACGCTGCTCCTGCTGCGCATGGTAGCGATAGCCGTAGCCGACGCCGTCGCCGCGGCTTAGCTGCTGGATGCCGATGATTTCGCTGTTAAGCGTCATCACCGGCTTCAGGCCGGTGCTGGCGATATCCTGCCAGTCGCCGCTGGGCGACGCGCCGTAGAGAATGATACCGGGGCGCACCCAGTCGTAGTGCGCTTCAGGATGCCAGAGCGTGCAGGCGGAATTGGAGAGCGAACGGGGAATCGCGAGCCCTTCGGCGGCGCGTTCAATGCGCTGCAACGGCGCGATCAGCCCTTCCGGGTTTTCCGCATCGGCAAAGTGCGCCATCAGCGTAATGTCGCCGACGTTTTCCAGCGCGCGCAGATTTTGCCAGGCGCCGTGCGCCTGCTCAGGCCGGAAGCCGAGACGGTTCATGCCGCTGTTGACCTTCAGATAGATATCCACCGGCGCGGAGAGTCGCGCTTCCGCCAGCGCTTTGATCTGCCAGTTGCTGTGCACGCTGGTGGTCAGGCGATAGCGATCGATCAGCTGCAGATCGTCGGCATGGAAAAAGCCCTCCAGCAGCAGGATCGGTTTACGCCAGCCGCTGTCGCGCAGCAGGATCGCCTCTTCCATATTCAGCAGGGCGAAGCCGTCGGTCTGCGCCAGGCTCTCCCAGACGCGGGCCAGCCCGTGGCCGTAAGCATTGGCTTTGACCACCGACCAGACGCGCGCATCGGGCGCCGCCTGGCGCACTATCGCCAGATTATGCCGCAGCGCCTGCTGATCGATGGTGGCGAAAACTGGACGTGACATACTCCCTCTCCCTGACTGTTAACGCGTGGCGTTCGCGTTGCGTAATGGTGACGATGACGGGGTAAAACCCGGCAAGTAGCGGAAAACCGACAGATCGTCGGCGGCGATCGCCGAGGTTTTGCCGCTGATAAGGTCGGCCAGCAGCTGACCGGAGCCGCAGGCCATCGTCCAGCCGAGCGTGCCGTGTCCGGTATTCAGATAGAGATTGCTGAGCGGCGTCGGTCCGACAATCGGCGTTCCGTCTGGCGTCATAGGGCGCAGACCGCTCCAGAAGCTGGCCTGTTCGATATGACCGCCCTCAGGATAAAGATCCCGCACCACCATCTCCAGCGTTTCCCGCCGCGCAGGCAAGAGTTTGTTGTTAAAACCAACAATTTCCGCCATGCCGCCGACGCGGATACGGTTGTCGAAGCGGGTAACCGCCACCTTGTAGGTTTCGTCGAGAATCGTAGAGACCGGCGCGGCCTCCGGATTTTTCACCGGGATAGTCAGGGAGTAGCCCTTCAGCGGGTAGACCGGAATATCGAGGATATGCTTCAGCAGCGCGGTAGAGTAGGAGCCGAAAGCCACTACGTAGCTGTCGCCTTTGATCACTTCATCGCCGCACTTCACACCATAAATGCGATTGCCTTCGCGCAGCAGCTGATCGACCGGCGTATTGAAGCGAAACTCGACGCCCGCCTCCTGCGCCATTTTCGCCAACTTTTGCGTAAAGAGCTGGCAGTCGCCGGTTTCATCGTTGGGCAGGCGCAGTCCGCCGGTCAGCTTGTGCTGCGTGGGCGCCAGCGCCGGCTCGACGCGCGCCAGCTCGTGAGCGTGCAGCAGTTCATAAGGCACGCCCGCCTCGCGCAGCACCTCGATATCTTTACTCGCGCTGTCGAACTGCTGCTGAGTGCGGAACAGCTGCAGCGTGCCGCCCTGTCGGCCTTCATAGGCGATGCCGGTCTCTTCGCGCAGCGCCTTCAGGCAGTCGCGGCTGTATTCGGCGATGCGCACCATGCGGCTTTTATTCTGCTGATAGTGCTGCATGTCGCAGTTGCGCAGCATGTTCCACATCCATTCCAGCTGAAAGCTGCTGCCGTCCAGGCGGATAGCCAGCGGCGCATGACGCTGGAACATCCATTTAACCGCCTTCAGCGGCACGCCCGGCGCGGCCCAGGGCGCCGCGTAACCGGGCGATATCTGCCCCGCGTTGCCTGCGCTGGTCTCCAGCGCAGCATCGGGCTGGCGATCCAGCACCGTCACCTGATGGCCCGCGCGCGCCAGATACCAGGCGCTCGCCACGCCAACCACACCACTACCGAGAATCACTACGTGCATATCGCCCCCACCGGCAAATTCAAAAGCATAATTCACTAGACTACAGGGCAATACCAGCGTATTCACACCTGCCGGTAACAGCCCTTACCTCATTAACTTATTTCACATGTTTTTCACTTTTTCGAACACTAAAATCGTTGGTCAGAGACAAAATCAGTAACTTATGCGCCTTTTTACCGCTTCTTAGCAGTTAATAATAGCGTATGCGGCAATATCCACTTATTTCAGGAGAATAAGCCGACGCCATACAATCCACTTATAAACAGCATTTTATCCCGACTTTTCGCCATTTAGACTGACAAGCGTTCATCAAATGCTTTTGCGCTCTTTTTAGGATGATTTTGTGCCGAATAATTCAGTTGAGTTCCGCGATCAGATAGGTGACAGTGGGCTATCATTGAAGTGTTCGCCTGTTTTTGGGGTTCTCTTTCTTAGGGATGAGCCTTGAAATTACCGAAACCGGCTGCTCGCAGCGGGCAGGCCTGTTTGCAAAACAGAGGTGCGCTATGACGACAATCTTTGACGATCCGATTAAGGACAGCAAACGACTCAGCGATGGACCGGACTGGACATTCGATTTGCTCGATGTCTACCTTGCGGAAATTGACCGCGTAGCCAAACTCTACCGACTCGACACCTATCCCCATCAGATTGAAGTTATCACCTCCGAGCAGATGATGGACGCCTACTCCAGCGTCGGTATGCCGATCAACTACGCTCACTGGTCGTTCGGCAAAAAATTCATCGAAACCGAGCAGCGTTATAAGCACGGACAGCAGGGACTGGCGTATGAGATTGTGATCAACTCCAATCCCTGTATCGCCTATCTGATGGAAGAGAATACCATGACCATGCAGGCGCTGGTGATGGCGCACGCCTGCTACGGCCACAACTCCTTTTTCAAAAATAACTACCTGTTCCGCAGCTGGACCGATGCCAGCTCTATCGTCGACTATCTGCTGTTTGCGAAGAAATATATTTCCGACTGCGAAGAGCGTTACGGCGTCGAAGAGGTAGAACGACTGCTCGACTCCTGCCACGCGCTGATGAACTACGGCGTCGATCGCTATAAGCGTCCGCAGAAGATCTCCTTACAGGAAGAGAAAGCGCGGCAGAAGAGCCGCGAAGAGTATCTGCAAAGCCAGGTGAATACGCTGTGGCGCACCCTGCCGCGCCGCGAGAAAGAGGCGGTGCAGGTTGAGGCGGCGCGCTATCCCTCTGAGCCGCAGGAGAACCTGCTCTACTTTATGGAGAAGAACGCGCCGCTGCTGGAACCGTGGCAGCGCGAGATCCTGCGCATCGTGCGCAAGGTGAGCCAGTATTTCTATCCGCAGAAGCAGACGCAGGTGATGAATGAAGGCTGGGCGACCTTCTGGCACTACACCATCCTCAATCATCTCTATGATGAGGGCAAAGTCTCGGATCGCTTTATGATCGAGTTCCTGCACAGCCATACCAACGTGGTGTTCCAGCCGCCTTATAACAGCCCCTGGTATAACGGCATTAATCCTTACGCGCTCGGCTTCGCGATGTTTCAGGATATCAAGCGCATCTGTCAGTCGCCGACGGAGGAAGATCGTTACTGGTTCCCGGATATTGCCGGCTCTGACTGGCTGGAGACCCTGCACTTCGCCATGCGCGAATTCAAGGACGAGAGCTTTATCAGCCAGTTCCTGTCGCCCAAGGTGATGCGTGACTTCCGCCTGTTTACCGTGCTGGACGACGACCGCAACAACTATCTCGAGATCGCCGCCATCCATGATGAAGCGGGCTACCGCGCCATTCGTCAGCAGCTTTCCGCACAGTACAACCTGAGCAATCTGGAACCAAATATTCAGGTGTATAACGTCGACCTGCGCGGCGATCGCTCGCTGACGCTGCGCTACGTGCCGCAAAGCCGTACGCCGCTTGACAAGAGTCGCCGCGAGGTCATGAAGCATGTGCATCGCCTGTGGGGGTTTGATGTGATCCTCGAACAGCAGAACGAAGATGGCAGCGTCGAGCTGCTGGACCGCTGTCCGACGCGCGGCAATGCGCTGTGAGAGACAGGTAAAAAGAAAAAACCGGACGCTGTCCGGTTTTTTTATAGCGGTAAGTCAGGCGCTGTCGCGGGTAGCCTCAACAGATCGCAAAGTCGCTCAAGGCATCCCTGCGCGCTCGGCCCGCGGCATCCCTGCCGCGGGACGCTTTGCTCTTCTGTTGAGGCTACCCGCTCCTTAAACAGCGTGCTGCCTGAAAAAAACGGATGCTGTTAGCGCTTGCTGCCGAGATCTTCCGGCATGCTTTTCTGCATGCTGTGCCAGATCTCGCCGCTGCGACGGCCATACTCGCGCACCGCATCGACAATCTGATCCTGCGACGGCTCTTTAACGCACAGCGCTTCGAGCCGCGAGTAGAAATTGCGCGCCAGCTCGCGGGCCTCTGGATTAGAAAAATAGTAGCGGCCCACGCGGGTATAAAGCCCTTTCAGGCCGTTGAGAATCAAACCGTAAATAGGATTGCCGGAAGCGAACGCCAGACCGCGGAACACGCGGTAGTCGAGTTCGGTATAGGCATCGGCCTGATCCTCAATGCCGGCGACGCTCTCCAGCACCGCGCGCGCCTTGTCGGGATGGTGACGCAGCGCGCGGCTGATAAAGATCGAGGCGATATTGGTGCGCACCGACAGCAGGTTGTCGATCAGCACAGGGACGCTATCGTGATCCAGACGCGCCAGCGTCTCCAGAATATTCAGACCGGAGGTTTCCCAGAAGTCGTTTACGCGTGTCGGTTTGCCGTGCTGGATCGTCAGCCATCCGTCGCGCGCCAGACGCTGCAGCACTTCACGCAGCGTGGTACGGGTTACGCCGATAAGTTCAGAAAGCTCACGTTCAGCGGGAAGGATTGACCCAGGAGGAAAGCGGCTGTTCCAGATGCTTTCAATAATATACTCTTCAGCAAATCCCGCAGGGCTCTGCGCCTTAATGACCATAGCGATATGTTCTCGTTGCTTTCTTTGTCGAAATGGCACTCATCATACCAGACGTCCTGGGCGTGTATAGACTGAGCAGGGATTAAAAGCGCGGGCTGGCGCAAAAATCAGCGGCCGCACGCAATCCGGCAAGGGAAGATTGCGCCCCGCTGATTCGCTGATTACCCTTTGCCCATCGTTTTTTATACGGGACTTTATGCCATGGAAATCACCTGGGGCCAGGCGCTGCATCGCAACTTTCTCGGCCAGTCGCCTGACTGGTACAAAAAGCTGCTGCTGGCGTTTCTGGTCGTCAATCCGCTGCTGTTCTTTTTCGTCAGCCCGTTTCTTGCCGGCTGGCTGCTGATTGCCGAGTTTATCTTTACGCTCGGCATGGCGCTGAAATGCCACCCGCTGCTGCCCGGCGGTCTGCTGACGCTGGAAGCGATCGCCATCGGCATGGCCAGCGCCGAACAGGTTAAGCAGCAGCTGGCGGATAACCTTGAAGTGCTGCTGCTGCTGATCTTTATGGTCGCCGGCATCTTTTTCATGAAACAGCTGCTGCTGTTCGTCTTCACGCGGCTGCTGCTGTCGCTGCGGTCGAAGGTGCTGCTCAGCCTCACCTTCTGCCTGGCGGCCGCGTTTCTTTCCGCCTTTCTTGACGCCCTGACGGTGGTCGCCGTCGTCATCAGCGTCGCCGTCGGCTTCTATCAGATCTACCATCGCGTCTCTTCCGACCCCGACTACGCCGCAGCGGATCCCGATCCGCGCGCTACGCTCGAGCAGTTTCGCGCCTTTCTGCGCAGCCTGATGATGCAGGCTGGCGTCGGTACCGCGCTGGGCGGCGTGATGACCATGGTAGGCGAACCGCAGAACCTGATTATCGCTCATGCGGCCGGCTGGGATTTCGCCAGCTTCTTTCTGCGTATGGCGCCGGTTACGGTGCCGGTGCTGCTGTGCGGCATTCTCACCAGCCTGCTGGTCGAGCGCTTTCGCCTGTTCGGCTACGGCGCCACGCTACCGGACGCGGTACGCGTCATTCTGCTGCAGAGCGATCGCGAGGAGAAGGCGCAGCGCACGCGCCAGGATCGGCTGAAACTGTGGATTCAGGCGGCTATTGGCCTCTGGCTTATCATTGCGCTGGCGCTGCATCTGGCGGAGGTCGGCCTGATTGGCCTGTCGGTGATCGTGCTCGCCACGGCGCTGTGCGGCGTGACGGACGATCACACCATCGGTCAGGCCTTTACCGAAGCGCTGCCCTTCACCGCGCTGCTGACGGTGTTTTTCGCCGTGGTGGCGGTGATTGTCGAGCAGCAGCTGTTCAGCCCACTGATCGCCTTTGTGCTGCAGGCTGAGCCGCACGCCCAGCTAAGCTGGTATTACATCTTTAACGGCCTGCTCTCATCGATATCTGACAACGTTTTTGTTGGATCGGTGTTTATCAACGAGGCGAAACAGGCGTTTGCGCACGGCGCGATCGATCTGCAGCAATATGAACTGCTGGCGGTGGCGACCAATACCGGCACCAATCTGCCGTCGGTGGCGACGCCTAATGGTCAGGCGGCGTTTCTGTTCCTGCTGACGTCCGCGCTGGCGCCGCTGATCCGCCTCTCGTATGGACGTATGGTGTGGATGGCGCTGCCCTTCACCATCGTGATGTCGCTGGTCGGCTTTGTCTCTCTTCACTGGCTGCTGGAGCCGGTCACGGACCTTTTGCAGCTGTGGGGCTGGATAGCGACGCCGCTGATGTAAATGCCTGAACTGGATCAGGTAAAGCCCAAATTGACTAGGATTTTCGCCAGCGCCTGGCTGGCACCGCCGCGCTTTTGGTTTACACTGCGTGGCACTACCGTTTACAGGGAAAGCAAGATGTTGCGATATCTGAATCAATGTTCTCGCGGTCGCACCGCCTGGCTGCTGCTGGCGTTAACAGCGCTGGCGCTGGAGCTGGTGGCGTTATGGTTCCAGCATGTGATGGGCCTGAAGCCGTGCGTCATGTGCATTTATGAACGCTGCGCGCTGTTTGGCGTCATGGGCGCGGGCATCGTCGGCGCCATCGCGCCAAAATCGCCGCTGCGCTGGGCCGGGCTGGCTATCTGGATCTACAGCGCCTGGGAGGGAGCGCGTCTCTCGTATGAACATACGATGATCCAGCTTCATCCCAATCCCTTTACCACCTGCGATTTCGCCGCGCGTTTTCCGAGCTGGCTGCCGCTGGACAAGTGGCTGCCGTCGGTGTTCGTCGCCAGCGGGGACTGCGCCGAGCGCAGCTGGACCTTCCTGACGCTGAGCATGCCGCAGTGGATGATCGTGGTGTTCGCCGCCTATCTGATTGTGGCGATTCTGGTATTAATAGCGCAGCCGTTGAAACCGAAACGCCGCGATATTTTCTCCCGCTAAAAAAAAGGCTGCTCTGGCAGCCTTTTTATCGCTTATCCGTTGCGGTCTGGACGATCGATAATATGGTCTTCCCAGTCGCGCACTTCGCTTTCCCGCACTGCGATATAGCGCACCGAAATACGCTGCGCGTGCATCGCCGACTTTGATCCACTCACCAGCGGATGCCACGCCGGCAATCCTTTTCCTTCGCCCAGTAGACGATAGGCGCAGGTGCGCGGCAGCCAGTTAAACTGCGTCAGGTTCTCACGCGTCAGCTTGATGCAGTCCTCTTCATATTCGAAGCGGCGCTCATAGTTGCGGCACTGGCAGGTTTTGATATTGAGCTGATTGCAGGCGACGTTGGTAAAGTAAATCTCGTCGGTATCGGCGTCCTGAAGCTTATTCAGGCAGCACTGGCCGCAACCATCGCACAAGGACTCCCACTCGTCGTCGTTCATTTGATCGAGGCGTTTCGTCTGCCAGAAAGGAAGTTCACTCATGATGGCTGCGTCCGGGTTAATCATAAAACCGCACCTTATATCGGGTCAGGCGCGGCGTTGCAAGCTTTACAGCACGCGCGTGCTGATGCCGTGCCCGGCCAGCGACACTTCCAGCGTATCGCCCGAGCGCAGCGGGCCAACCCCTTCCGGCGTGCCGGTCAGCACCACATCACCCGCGCGCAGGGTAAAATATTGGCTCATATGGGCGATAAGCGGCAGAATTTTATGGATCATATCGGACGTTCTGCCAAGCTGACGCACTTCGCCGTTCACCACCAGCTTAAGCTCGGTATCCTGCGGATCCCCTGGAAACTCCGCTGAGGGAATAAAGCCGGAGAGCGGACAGGAATTATCGAAGCCCTTCGATTTTTCCCACGGCTGGCCCGCTTTTTTGAATCCCGCCTGCAGATCGCGCAGCGTCAAATCCAGCGCCACGCCGTAACCGGCAATCGCTTTCGCCACGTGCTCCTCGCCCGCCTGCTTAAGCGTGGCGCCGATTAATACGGCCAGTTCGACCTCGTGATGCACTTCACCAAAGGCGGAGGGAAGAGAGAGCGGCTGACGCAGATCGCAGATGGCGGTTTCCGGTTTGATAAACACCACCGGCTCAGCTGGCGTGGCGCTGCCCATTTCCTTAATGTGTTTCGCATAGTTGCTGCCGACGCAGACCACTTTGTTAACCGGAAAATCCAACAAGGCGCCCTGCCAGTTACGATGCTGATACATGCTAATCCCCTGCTCTGGTTTATGTGTTGCCAGCGACGCCGGCACGTTGATGTTTGCGGTTCAGCGGATCTTTAGCCCGCCGTAACGGCCATAATAAGATGCTTTAGCAAAGATTAGTGTGCGTAAATTGTCAAAAAAGCGTGAATATATGCTGCCGAGGCGGTGAATTTATCGCCAGCAAGCGGGCAATAAAGAATAATGAACAGTAAAAGGCGCGGTAATCGCGCCATTATTTTGCTGGAAATCGTTATATATAATTATGCTGAAGAAGCAGGAAGCACTGATTATATTTACAGATGAATCTGAATTAATCTTTTTTTGCCGACTCAAGGTGAACTTTCAGCAAACTTTCAACCGGCGGCGGGATTTGCAAATAATAGCCCTGATCGATAAGTGCCTGTTTAACTTTATTGATGTCGGCGTTGGCCAGACGGTCGCGTCCGTCCAGCTTCAGCACCATGGCCAGCTGCGGCTTGCCGAAGCCGCGCAGCAGCTCGTCAGGTACGCGGGAGAAATCGTCCTTTTTTTCAACATAAAGATAAGTCTGGTCACGGGTCGGGCTTCGGTAGATCACACAAAACATATTTTTTACTCGAATAAACCTGGATGGTGGCTTGCCTGGAAATAACAGTAACTATAACATGCTTGCAGAACTTCGAATATTCACCGGATGGACTGAAATGATGATTTTATCGACGTTTGTTCGCCGGATGAGAAAACAGGACTGAGTGGGACAGATGTCACAAACGCCAATCGAATTCAAAGGTAGCAGTTTTACCCTGTCTGTTGTTCATCTGCACCATCCCGAACCTGAAGTGATTCGCAAGGCGCTTCAGGACAAAATCGATCAGGCGCCGGATTTCTTAAAAAACGCGCCGGTGGTACTCAACGTGGCGGCGCTTAACGGCAACGTCAACTGGAAACAGCTGCAGCAGGCGATCGCCGCGACCGGATTGCGCATCGTTGGCGTCAGCGGCTGCAAAGACGAGGCGCTGAAACGCATGATCGCCCGCGCCGGTCTGCCGGTTCTGGCGGAAGGCAAAGAGAGCGTGCGCCGCAACGAAACGCCAGCGCCAGCGCCACAACCTGCCGCTCCCGCAGAGCCGGTGGCGAGCAAAACGCGCATTATCACCACGCCGGTGCGTTCCGGGCAGCAGATTTACGCGCGTAACGCCGATCTGATCGTCACCAACAGCGTAAGCGCCGGCGCCGAACTGGTCGCCGACGGCAACATTCATATTTACGGCATGATGCGAGGACGCGCGCTGGCGGGCGCCGGCGGCGATCGCAACAGTCAGATTTTCTGCACCAACCTGGCAGCAGAGTTGGTCTCCATCGCCGGCGAGTACTGGATCATGGATCAAATCCCGGCGGAATTTTTTGGTAAAGCCGCGCGCCTCAGCCTCGAAGAGGGCGCGCTGACTATCCAGACACTTAATTAGGCCCCTTTTCTTCTGTTAAGGAAATCAATATTTATGGCACGCATTATTGTAGTTACATCCGGTAAAGGGGGCGTTGGCAAGACCACGTCAAGCGCGGCCATCGCCACCGGTTTAGCGCAAAAAGGCAAAAAAACGGTCGTCATCGATTTCGATATTGGCCTGCGTAACCTGGATCTGATCATGGGCTGCGAACGCCGCGTGGTTTACGACTTCGTTAACGTTATCCAGGGCGATGCCACGCTGAACCAGGCGCTGATCAAAGACAAGCGCACCGAGATGCTGCATATCCTGCCCGCTTCCCAGACGCGCGATAAAGACGCGCTGACCCGCGAAGGCGTGGAAAAAGTGCTCAACGATCTGGCGGCGATGGATTTCGACTTTATTGTCTGCGACTCCCCGGCAGGCATTGAGACCGGCGCGCTGATGGCGCTCTACTTTGCCGATGAAGCGATTATCACCACCAACCCGGAAGTTTCGTCGGTGCGCGACTCCGACCGCATTCTCGGTATTATCGCCTCTAAATCTCGCCGCGCCGAAAACAGTCAGGAGCCGGTTAAAGAGCACCTGCTGCTGACCCGTTATAACCCTGGCCGCGTTAATCGTGGCGACATGCTGAGCATGGAAGACGTGCTTGAGATCCTGCGCATCCCTCTGGTGGGCGTCATCCCGGAAGACCAGTCGGTGCTGCGCGCCTCTAACCAGGGCGAACCAGTGATCCTCGACACGAATTCCGATGCCGGCAAAGCCTATGCTGATACCGTAGATCGGTTACTCGGCGAAGAACGTCCCTTCCGCTTTATTGAAGAAGAGAAGAAGGGTTTCCTGAAACGCCTGTTCGGGGGATAAACCATGGCATTACTCGATTTCTTTTTATCCCGGAAGAAGAACACTGCCAACATAGCCAAGGAAAGGCTGCAGATTATCGTGGCAGAACGCAGAAGGGGCGACAGTGAGCCCCACTATCTTCCGCAGCTTAAGCGCGACATTCTGGAAGTGATTTGCAAATATGTGAAGATCGATCCAGATATGGTCACCGTCCAGCTTGACCAGAAAGGCGATGATATCTCCATTCTGGAACTGAACGTGACGCTGCCTGAAACGGAAGAAGCGGCCAAATGACAGTGTCGGTTTCCTGATATTCCCCTGCTGCTTAGCAGGGGAATGTTTTCTGTCAGTACTGCGCCAGAATCGCCTCGATACGGGTTTTAAACAGATCGCCGCGCCAGCCTGCCAGCAGCTCCGGCACGCGCGTTTGCGGCTTGAGTCCCCAGTACTGGCTCAATACCTGATTGATCTGACGGCGCGACGCCAGCAGCTCCTGGCTGAAGCCGGTCTCCTCGCTCACATCCTGCACCAGCGCCTTGATCGCCTTGAATACGTTCTTGTAGTGCGGATGATCCACCAGATTGCCCAGCGGCGGCGGCAGCGCCTCTTCCGGCAGCGCCTGCGCGTCGGCCACCAGCGCCACCAGGGTTTTGCCGTGGAAGCGGATTTCATGGCCTGACAGGCCAAGGTGATCCAGCTCGCCCAGTGAGCCCGGCATAAAGCGCGCCACTTTCCACAGGTTCTCTTCGCGCACCACGAAGTTGACCGCCATATCTTTTTCGCGCGCCACGTTCAGACGCCAAGCCGCCAGCAGCTGCAGTGCCGCCAGCTGGCGCGGACGCAGCTGCCACGCGTTGGTGATGTCGCGCCAGGCCTCCTGCGGCTGCAGGACGTCGAGACGTCGCTGGCAGAGCTGGTCGCATTCGCTGAGCGCCGCGGCCATATTGCCCGCAGCCTCGGTCAGGGTCATCAGCTGCTGCGCAATCGGCAGCAGATAGTGCACGTCCGCCGCAGCGTAGTCGCACTGACGCTGCGTCAGCGGGCGCGCCAGCCAGTCGGTGCGTGATTCGCTCTTATCCAGCGTGACCTGGGTGAAATGCGCCACCATGGCGGCAAAGCCCCACGAGAGCGGCTGGCCGCTGAAGGCCGCCAGAATCTGCGTATCGATCATCGGCTGCGGCAGCACGCCGAAACGGTGCAGAAAGACTTCAAGATCTTCGCCGCCCGCGTGCAGAAACTTTTTCACCTGCGTGTCGCTCAGCAGCGCAATAAACGGCGTCCAGTCGCTGATGGTCAGCGGATCGATCAGCACCAGCTGTTCGCCGTCGAACAGCTGAATCAGTCCCAGCTGTGGATAATAGGTACGGGTGCGGACGAATTCGGTGTCGAGCGCGACGGCCGCATGCTGGCGGGCCTTCTGGCAGACAACGGCCAGCTGCTCATTTTGGTCGATCAGGGAATAATTCAAATCTCGTTTTCACCGCGACAGACTGCGCGCGGCGCTCCATCTCATCATCAATAAAAACGCCGGGCTGCGCCGGCGTTCAACCAGAAAACTTGCCTGACGTCAGCTTGCGCTGGGTCGGGCCTCATCACGCAGTTCGCGCCGCAGGATTTTCCCTACGTTGCTTTTCGGCAACTCGTCGCGGAACTCGATAATTTTCGGGACCTTATAACCTGTCAGCTGACGCCGACAGTGATCGAGCAGCTCTTCTTTGGTCAGCGATGCCTCTTTCTTCACGATGCAGACTTTAACCGCTTCACCCGAGAGATCGCTCGGCACGCCGATCGCTGCCGCTTCCCGCACTTTGGGATGCTGCATCAAGACATCTTCAATCTCATTGGGATAGACGTTAAAACCCGAGACGAGGATCATATCTTTTTTGCGGTCCACGATACGAATAAAGCCTTGCGGGTCAACGGTAACAATATCGCCGCTGAGGAGCCAGCCATTTTTCAGCACCTCTTCCGTGGCGTCCGGCCGCTGCCAGTAGCCTGCCATTACCTGCGGGCCGCGGATCCAGAGCTCGCCCGGCGCGCCAGGTTCGACATCGTTGCCCTGATCGTCCACCACGCGCACGTCGGTCGAAGGCACCGGCAGACCGATACTGCCGGTATGTTCAGTAATATCGTATGGGTTAACCGACACCAGCGGCGAACACTCCGTCAGGCCATATCCTTCCAGCAGATAGTGGCCGGTGAGCTTTTCCCAGCGCTCCGCCACCGCTTTCTGCACCGCCATGCCGCCGCCCGCCGAAAGGCGCAGCGTGGAAAAGTCGAGTTTATTAAACTGCGCGTCGTTGAGCAGCGCGTTAAACAGCGTATTGACGCCGGTAATGGCCGTGAAGGGAAACTTCGACAGCGATTTTACAAAGCCGGGTATATCGCGCGGATTGGTGATCAGCAGATTTTGCCCGCCCAATTCGAGAAACAGCAGGCAGTTCACCGTCAGCGCGAAAATATGGTAGAGCGGCAGCGCGGTCACCACATTCTCTTTGCCGTCGCGCAGCAGTTTGCCGTAGGTCGCCTTGGTCTGTTCAAGGTTGGCCTGCATGTTGCGGTGGGTCAGCATTGCTCCTTTGGCGATGCCGGTGGTGCCGCCGGTGTACTGCAAAAAGGCCAGATCGTCGTTGGCGACGCTGGGACGCTGATAGGCGAGCGCTTCGCCCTGCTGCAGCGCATGACGAAAGCTCACCGCGCCCGGCAGATGGTATTTCGGCACCATCTTTTTAATATATTTCACGACGAAGTTCACCAGCGTAGCCTTTACCGGCCTGAGCTGGTCGCCGAGGCGCGTCAGGATAACGTGCTTCACCGCCGTCTCCGCCACCACCTTCTCCAACGTATGCGCGAAGTTCGAGACGATAACGATGGCGCTGGCGCCGCTGTCGTTGAGCTGGTGCTTGAGCTCGCGCGGCGTATAGAGCGGATTAACGTTGACAACCACCATGCCGGCGCGCAGCACGCCAAACAGCGCCACCGGATACTGCAGCAGATTCGGCATCATCAGCGCGACGCGATCGCCTTTTTTCAGGCCCAGCCCGGACTGCAGGTAAGCGGCGAACGCGCGGCTCTTTTGTTCCAGCTGCCGATAGCTCAGCGGCTGTCCCATATTGATAAAGGCGGTTTGATCGGCGTAGCGCTGTGTAGCCTGTTCAACTAAATCGATCAAAGAGGTATAACGATCCGCGTTAATTTCGGCGGGCACATCTGCCGGATAGCGTTTCAGCCAGACCTTATTCAAGGGTTCACCTCGATTTATATGTTGTTGTTCCATTGCACCCTCAACACCCAGCCAATTAACAATATTTTAACTCATTGTACCAGTTTGCCGGATTCGGCCTGCTGAGGTTGCGAAGCGCATCACTAATTTTCATCCCGCTTTTCAGCGGCAATAAAAAGCCCGGTCGCGACAGGCGCGGCCGGGCCTGAAATCTTGTCTTAAACGCTTATTCCGTCAGAATCGTTTCCACCTGCGCGGGCCCGCTGTTCATGCCCCAGTAGGGATTAGGTCCCCAGTAGCCGGGATGACGACGCGACGGGCCGTACCAGATCCAGGGATCGATCGGCTGCGGCGGCGTGTTGATCTGCTGCGTCAGATGCCAGCGCTGATAGCCGCGCACATCAACCACGACAAAGTTGTAGCTGGCCGCGCCGATGGTGCCCTTCTCCGTTCCCTTGATATTGCCCAGCACGGTAACGTACTGATTATTCACGTCGGTGGGATCGACGAAGTTATTGATATCGGCATAAATACGCCCGACGGAAGCGGCGCCTAAACGCGGACGCGCGCTGTCGTCCAGCGGCTGCGTGGCGATCTCCAGTCGGGTTTTGCCGTTAAGGTTGGTGACCTTAACCACTTTGCCGCCGAAGCGGGACTCCTGACCGACATAGAGCGACGGATCGTTCATTACGCGAACCAAATCCTGCTGGGGAAGCTCGGAACTTCCTTTGATCGCGTCAGGCACCGTCACGCACCCGCTGAGCAGCAGCGCGCAGGCTAACAAAACACCGGACATTCCTTTATGACATACTGACATAGGCATTCTCCTAAAAGATGTTTGTTAGACTGGCGCTGTCGCAATAAGTTGCGCCGCAGGTTCTCAGCGACCCGGCAATTTTTTCCACGCCACTTCGTTACGCAAATAGGTCGGTTCCGCGTGCTCAGGCTGAACGGTTGCGCCGCGCTGCCACGCCTGCTGCGCCAGCGGCAACATATCTTCCGCGGCGGGCAGTTCGACGCCGCTCTCTCTGAGAGTTAAGGCGTGGCCCTGCTGCAGCTGCGGCCAGGCCTGCCAGCCGGTGCCGGCGATAAACCACTCGCCTTCCAGCGCCTGCATGCGCGCCAGCGCCGCATCCGGCGACAGCACGCTTTCACTCGCTTCACCCTGCCAGACGCCGTGTTCGTCGCGCTGATACTCGGCCCAGTAAACCTCGCCCATGCGCGCGTCGATCGCCGCCAGCACGCGCGTCGCGCCCTGCTGGCGATACGCGCCCTGCGCCAGGGTCGCCAGCGTGGAGATGCCGATCATCGGCAGCATGGCGCCGAACGCGAGGCCCTGCGCGATGCCGATGCCGATACGCACGCCGGTAAAACTGCCGGGTCCGCGGCCGAACGCCAGCGCGTCGAGCGCCGTCAGCTCCAGCTGCTGCGCCTGCAGCAGCTCTTCGATCAGCGGCAGCATACGCTGCGTATGGTCGCGCGGCGCGATTTCAAAACGGGCATCGATCTGCTGCTGATTAAGCAGCGCGGCTGAACAGGCTTCTGTCGCAGTGTCCAGCGCCAGGATTCGGGAAGACATAACAACCTCGGGTCATCTAAAACGGCGCGCATGTTAGCACAGCCAAAGGAAAATTACTGTTTCGCTTGCTGCGTGAAGGCGATGGCGCGCGCCAGATCGCGAGTGCGCGGCGTCGGCGGCAGGCTGTTGAGAAACAGCGCGCCGTAGGGACGCGACACCAGCCGCTGATCGCAAATCACCAGCACGCCGCGATCGTCCGTGTCGCGGATCAGACGCCCTACGCCCTGCTTCAGAGTAATCACCGCGTCCGGCAGCTGCACGTCGCTAAAGGGATCGCCGCCACGCAGACGACAATCCTCCATACGCGCCTTCAGCAGCGGATCTTCCGGCGAGGTAAACGGCAGCTTGTCGATAATCACCAGCGACAGGGCGTCGCCGCGCACGTCGACGCCCTCCCAGAAGCTGCTGGTTGCCACCAGCAGCGCGTTGCCCGCTTCGATAAACTGTCGCAGCAGCTGGCCTTTGCTGGTTTCGCCCTGCACCAGCACCGGCAGCGTCATGCTGGCGCGAAACTCCGCCGCCAGTTCGCGCATCATCAGGTGCGAGGTACAGAGAAAGAAGCAGCGTCCTTTATTGGCGTCGATCAGCGGCTTCATCATGCGCGCCAGCTGACGCGCGCCGCCGGGGCGATTCGGCTCCGGCAGATTGCGCGGCACGCAGAGCAGCGCCTGACGGCTGAAGTCGAACGGACTGTTGAGGATCAGGGTCTTTGCGCTGCTGACGCCCAGACGGTCGGCGAAATGATGCATCTCTTCATTCACCGCCAGCGTCGCGGAGGTGAATATCCACGCCGCCTTGCGCGCGTCCATCACTTCCCGGAAGCGTTCCGAGACCGAGAGCGGCGTTAAGGCGAGAGTAAAATGGCGCGAGGTGCACTCGTACCAGTAGCTGTAGCCGGGCTCGTTGATGGCGCGCAGCCGCTTGAGGCGTCCGCGGTAGAGCGCAGCGCGTTCGAAGGCCGCGTCCAGCAGCGCCGAGCGTCCCAGCGACATTTTTATGACGTCGTAGCAAAGCTCGAGCGCGTCGTCGAGCAGCGTAAACATGCGCTGCACGTTGTTATCGGCGAAGAGTTCGCGCAGATTGCCGCGGTAGCCTGGATCGCCCAGCGTCAGGCGGAAATCCTGCGCGCACTGCGCGAGGCGGTCCGCCGATTTCTGCAGCTGCTGCACGTCGCGCACTTCGGTGCGGTAGGCAATATTGATGTCTTTCGCCAGGTCGAGCAGCTGGCGGCTGGAGAGCTGCTGCCCGAAGTACTGGCTGGCAATATCGGGGATCTGGTGCGCCTCATCGAAGATCATTACGTCCGCTTCCGGGATCAGCTCCGCGAAGCCGCTCTCTTTGACCACCAGATCGGCGAGAAACAGGTGGTGGTTTACTACCACCACGTCGGCATCCATCGCGCGTTTGCGCGCTTTGACCACAAAGCAATCTTTGTAGAGCGGGCAGTCGCTGCCGAGGCAGTTGTCGTTGGTGCTGGTCACCAGCGGCCAGATCGGGCTGTCTTCGGTGACGCCGCCGCAGCTGCTGATATCGCCGTCAACGGTTTGCGACGACCAGCCGCGCAGCGTGACCAGGTCGCCCAGCGCCTGGGCGTTAAGGTCGCCGCCCGCCATCGACTGCTGCTCCAGCCGCTCCAGACAGAGGTAGTTAGAGCGTCCTTTCAGCAAGGCGGTTTTACCGGTGAAATTTAACGCCTTCGCGATGGTTGGCAAATCGCGGCCGTAAAGCTGATCCTGCAGCGCCTTCGAACCGGTTGAAACAATCACTTTTTTTCCGGCGCGCAGCGCAGGCGCCAGATAGGCGTAGGTTTTCCCCGTGCCCGTTCCCGCCTCTACCACCAGTTCGCCGCCGGCCTTCACGGCCTCTTCTACTGCCTGCGCCATTTCACGCTGCGCCTCGCGCGGCTTAAAGCCGGCAATCGCCTGCGCCAGCGCGCCATCTACTGCAAAATCGTCCGCCACACTTCCTCACCCGTTTCGGCAAAAACACTGTAATTATGTCAGTATTCCGCCGGCCGCTCCACAACTGATGACAGCGGCCCCTGGACTATGCCAGGCTATCAACTGGAAAAGTAAGGAGAAACAATGACCATTACCCGTATCGATCCCGAACATCGCATGTCCGAAGCCGTTATCCACGATCAAACGGTTTATTACACCAGCGTGCCGGAAAACCTCGACGCCGACGCCGAGGCGCAGACCGCCAACGCGCTGGCGGTGATTGACGCCCTGCTGACGCGTGTCGGTTCGGACAAGAGCAAGATCCTCGACGCCACGATTTTTCTGGTGGAAAAAAGCGATTTCGCGGCGATGAACCGCGCCTGGGACGCGTGGGTGTCGCCCGGCAACGCGCCGGTGCGCTGCACCGTTCAGGCCGGGCTGATGAATCCGAAGTATAAAGTAGAAATCAAAATCGTCGCGGCGCTATAGGTTGCCGCGCCGGACGCTACTCTTCATCCTCGTCATCTTCGAAGCGCGCCAGGGTCCGCTCGCCCGTATGGGTCTGGCGGATCTCCTGCGCGACCTGAGTAATCGCCTCTCCGCTGGACATGCCGCCAGCCATCAGCTCCTGAATACGCTCCACCGCCTGCTGCTGCTGCTCGTGGGAGAGTGCCGGTAAACCCTTAAACATCATTCACTCCTGGTTGCGAGGCGGGCACTGTTCCGTGCGGAACAAACAGGTGCCAGCCGGAAAAAAATATGTCAGGCTAACGCCCTCATTGATGTCTGATTTTTGCCGAAAAATGGTCTCAACGCTCAGTCTACACTATACGCAGGATGCGCTCAGCGCGCATTTCGCCAGGATTTCTCATCTTCCCTGGGCGATGCTGCTCACCTCAGGTCATGCCGAGCATGCGGATAACCGCTTCGACGTGCTGACCGCCGATCCGCGCGCCACGCTGGTGACCCACGACGACCTTACGACGATTAGCGCGGACAATGCCGTCAGCCAGAGCGCCGAGGATCCGCTGCAGCTGGTGCAGCAGCAGTGCGAGGCGCTGGGCGCGCTCCCCGATCGCCGTGACGATCTGCCGTTTCAGGGCGGCGCGATCGGCCTGTTCGGCTACGATCTCGGCCGCCGCTTCGAACGCCTGCCGCAGCAGGCAGCGGACGATCTGACTACGCCCGATATGGCGCTCGGCATCTACGACTGGGCGCTAATCGCCGACCACCATCTGCAGCGCCTGACGCTGGTGTCGCTGGGAGACGCGCAGGCGCGGCTGCGCTGGCTGCTACAGTGGCCGCCGCGCGAGGCGGCGCCCTTCTCGCTCACCAGCGGCTGGCAATCCAACCTGAGCTACCGCGACTACGCCGAACGTTTTCACGCGGTGCAGGCCTATATCCAGGCAGGCGACTGTTATCAGGTCAATCTGGCGCAGCGCTTTCAGGCGCGCTATCAGGGCGATGAGTGGCAGGCGTTTTGCCGCCTCAACGCCGCTAACCGCGCCCCTTTCAGCGCATTTTTACGCCTGCCCGACAGCGCCATTCTCAGCCTGTCGCCGGAGCGTTTTTTATCGCTAAAGGGCGATGAGATTGAAACCCGGCCGATTAAAGGCACGCGGCCGCGCGCGGCCGATCCCGAACTCGACCGCCAGGAAGCGCTGGCGCTGGCGCAGTCGGAAAAGGATCGCGCCGAAAATCTGATGATCGTCGATCTGTTGCGCAACGATATCGGCCGCGTCGCCGCGCCGGGATCCGTCAGCGTGCCGGCGCTGTTCGAGGTCGAACCTTTTCCGGCGGTGCACCATCTGGTCAGCACCATTCGGGCGCGCCTGCCCGCCTCGCTGCACGCCAGCGATCTGCTGCGCGCCTGTTTTCCCGGCGGCTCTATAACCGGCGCGCCTAAAATCCGCGCGATGGAGATTATCGACGAGCTGGAGCCGCATCGCCGCAACGCCTGGTGCGGCAGCATCGGCTATCTCAGCCTGTGCGGACGCATGGACACCAGCATCGCCATCCGCACGCTGATCGCCGAACGGCAGCAGCTGTTCTGCGCGGCGGGCGGCGGCGTGGTCGCCGATAGCGAGCTGGATGCCGAATATCAGGAAACGCTACACAAAGTCAGCCGCATTTTACCTGCGCTGTCTGGAGACGACGAATGAAGCCGCTTACGCTCGACGCCTTTATTACCCGCTTTATGCTTCATCAGCCGGAAAAGCCGCAGCAGCGTCCCGCTGGTCGCCAGGCTGCGGTGCTGGTGCCGATCGTCGCGCGCGACGCGCCGGGCCTGCTGCTGACGCGTCGTTCGCGCGAGCTACGCAAGCACGCCGGTCAGGTCGCCTTTCCCGGCGGCATGCAGGACGACGACGACGCCTCGCTGGTGGCGACCGCGCTGCGCGAGGCGCAGGAAGAGGTGGGCATCGATCCTGGCGAAGTGAAGGTTATCGGCCAGCTCGCCCCCGTTACCAGCAGCACTGGCTTTCGCGTGACGCCGGTGGTCGGCATCATTTCGCCGCAGATTGCGCTGCACATCAATCCCGACGAGGTGGAAAGCGCCTTCGAGATGCCGCTGGAAGAGGCGCTGCGGCTTAACCGCTACGCGTCGCTGGAGGTGCAGCATGCCGGCCTGCGTCATCCGGTCTGGCTTTCGGTCTATGAGGAGTATCTGGTATGGGGCATGACGGCTGGCATCATCCGCTCTTTGAGCCAGCAAATTGCGTTCTGACCCCCGCTCCGCTCTCATTTACCTTTTATAAACAATCTGTTGCGCCCTGCTGTGCAGGATAACTATTTCTCGCCTGAACGATTAGTTTATTTCATGCGAAAAGGCGTTCGTTTACCCGGGTCGACGATTACTATTAGCGCCATAAACTGCCCCGGCAGAGATAAAAATTATTTGTGAGGAGTGTCGCCTGTGATTAGCGTTTTTGACATGTTCAAAGTGGGCATTGGCCCGTCGAGTTCCCATACCGTGGGCCCGATGAAAGCAGGCAAGGAGTTTGTCGACCTGCTGATTGAACAGGGAAAACTTCAGGAGGTGACGCGCATCGCCGTAGACGTGTACGGCTCGCTCTCGCTAACCGGCAAGGGCCACCATACCGATATCGCCATTATTATGGGGCTGGCGGGCGCCTCCCCGGCCACGGTGGATATCGATAGCATTCCCGCCTTTATTAAAGATGTCGAGCAGCGCGAGCGACTGCTGCTGGCCAACGGCGCACATAAGGTGGACTTCCCGCGCGAAGGCGGCATGGTGTTCCGCAGCGAGAATCTTTCGCTGCATGAAAACGGCATGCGCCTGCTCGCCTTTGCGGGCGATCTGCTGATTTTAAGCAAAACCTACTATTCGGTCGGCGGCGGCTTTATCGTCGACGAAGAGCATTTCGGCCAGTCGACGCTGGATGAAGTGAGCGTGCCCTGGCCTTTCCACTCGGCGAAAGAGCTGCTGGCGCACTGTCGCGAAACCGGCCTGTCGCTCTCTGGTCTGGTGATGAAGAATGAACTGGCGCTGCACTCGCGCGACGAGATCCGCGACTACTTTACCGACGTCTGGCAGACCATGCAGGCCTGTATCGATCGCGGGCTGAATACCGAAGGCGTGCTGCCGGGCCCACTGCTCGTGCCGCGCCGCGCCGCCTCGCTGCGCCGTCTGCTGACCTCATCGTCCAAACACTCCAACGATCCGATGAACGTTATCGACTGGATTAATATGTTCGCGCTGGCGGTCAACGAAGAGAACGCCGCCGGCGGCCGCGTCGTGACCGCGCCGACCAACGGCGCCTGCGGCATCGTTCCGGCGGTGCTCGCCTATTACGATCACTTTATCGAAACCGTGACGCCCGATATTTTCACCCGCTATTTCCTCGCGTCGGGCGCCATCGGTATTCTGTATAAAATGAACGCCTCGATTTCCGGCGCGGAGGTGGGCTGTCAGGGCGAAGTGGGCGTGGCCTGTTCTATGGCGGCCGCCGGACTGACCGAACTGCTGGGCGGCAGCCCGGAACAGGTCTGCGTCGCAGCCGAGATCGGCATGGAGCATAACCTCGGCCTGACCTGCGACCCGGTGGCCGGTCAGGTGCAGGTGCCCTGCATCGAGCGCAACGCCATCGCCTCGGTGAAGGCGATCAACGCCGCCCGCATGGCGCTGCGCCGCACCAGCGAGCCGCGCGTTTCGCTCGATAAGGTTATCGAAACCATGTATGAAACCGGCAAAGACATGAACGCCAAATATCGCGAGACCTCGCGCGGCGGCCTGGCGATAAAAGTTCAGTGCGACTAATGTCCCGGCGTCGGTTGTTTTTCGCGCAGTCATCATGAATTGCGCGTCTGGCCCTACCTCATCGCCCTGATTAACGATAGAGTAATGATTCGCGCGACCTTCTCAGGTCGCGCGGTTATTTCAGTACCGCTTTTTTTATCAAGCATGGCTAAACCTTATTTGCGCCTTGCCGATAATCTCCCCGTTATCCTGCTTTAATTTAGTGTGTGGAAGGTGGTTACTGATGCTTTTGGCCCAGCAATATGTTGGACAGTTTCGCCGTAAGCGACTCTTTATCGCGTTGGTGATCGCCGCTGTGGTTTTAATATTGACGCTGGCTTTGCGCTTTTTTGAAGAGAAATCGCGTATCGAAAAGCAGTCACTCAATTTCGCTGACAACGCCATTCAGCGCTTCGACCGTATGTTTTCGCCGCTCGACGTTTCGGCGAACAATACACTGGGGCTGGTCGGCGTGCCCTGTCAGGATGTGCGCTTCCCGCTGATTGAGAAAATTTCCGCGCTGCAAACCGTACGCGCCATACTGCTGGTGGAAAACGACACCATTTATTGCTCCAGCATTTACGGACCGCGCGCCATTCCTTTTAGTCAGACCTATCCCGAGCTGGCGATTAATAATCAGCGCATGATGCTGACCACCGACAATTACCTGCTGAAAGGTTCACCAATCCTGCTGCTGTGGACGCCTAAGTCGCTCGATAACCGCTCCGGCATTTTGCAGGCGATTAATATCGAGCTGATGAGTACCTATCTGCTGGAGCCGCAGCGTCCCTGGGTCGAGCGCGCTATTTTCAGCGTCGGCGGCGAGAGTCTGGAGTACGGCAATCCGCTGATTGAGCCGACGAT
Source organism: Pantoea sp. NGS-ED-1003 (assembly GCF_000738765.1). Taxonomy (NCBI): domain Bacteria; kingdom Pseudomonadati; phylum Pseudomonadota; class Gammaproteobacteria; order Enterobacterales; family Erwiniaceae; genus Pantoea; species Pantoea sp. NGS-ED-1003. Next base: position 62,413 of record NZ_JPQA01000001.1, on the reverse strand, counting down.
GCCGTCAGAGGATGAGGTCAGCTACGACCAGGGTTCGCTGCGCTATCCTTTTTCCATTACGCTCTATGGCCCACCGCCGGCGCGCCTGGCGATGGCGTCGCTGCCGTCGCAGCTGCCGCTGGCGCAGCTGCTGAGCCTGCTGATCGGCTATATCGTCTGGCTGGCGACGGCGAATCGCATGAGCCTGAGCTGGCAGATCAGCTACGGCATTACCGCCAATGAATTTATGGTCTACTGTCAGCCGCTGATTAACGCCCAGAGCGGCGAGTGCGACGGCATCGAGCTGCTGCTGCGCTGGCATAACGCGCGCCAGGGCTGGATCCCGCCTGACGTGTTTATTCCGCTGGCCGAGCGACAAAATCTTATCGCGCCGCTGACGCGCTTTGTGATCGACAAAGCGGTGGCGCAGCTACCGAATCTGCCGCGCTGTCCGTCGTTTCATATCGCCATTAACGTGGCTGCCAGCCACTTTCGCGATCGCGCCATTGTCGAGGATCTGCAACAGCTGTGGTGGCCGGCGAATCCGCTGCCGAAGCTGGTGGTGGAGCTGACGGAGCGCGACGCATTGCCGGTGGTGGATCAGAAGGTGATTTCGCAGCTGCACAGCATCGGCGTGCGTCTGGCTATCGATGACTTCGGCACCGGACACAGTTCGCTCTCCTATCTGAAGGATTTACAGCCCGACGTGCTGAAGATCGACAAGATTTTCACCGCGGCGATCGGCACCGACGCCATTAACGCCACGGTGACCGATATGGTGATTTCGCTGGCGCAGCGTTTAAACATTAGTCTGGTGGCCGAGGGAGTCGAAACCGCCGAGCAGGCCGCCTATCTGCGCGAGCGCGGCGTGGATCTGCTGCAGGGTTATTTCTACGCGCGGCCGATGCCGATTGAGGATTTTCCCGCCTGGCTGACGCAGCATCAGACGCAGCTGACCCCGTAAAAAACGGCGCATATGCGCCGTTTAGTTTGCCTGTAAGAGCGGATGCCTGCGTGGATGAGAGGGCCCGATCGCAAAGTCGCTTTACGCATTCTTGCTCGCTCGGCCCCTCTCACCCACGCATTGAACAGCATCATCGTCTGTTCGATAAACCCGCTACAGATTTAGATTGATTACTGCTCCTCTTCCTCATCCTCGTGCGGCTTATCTTTGGTGACGCGCACCAGATCGACGCGATAGTCGGTCGCCTGAAGGATAGTAAAGTGCAGCGGCGGCAAATCGATCACCTCGCCCGGCAGCGGCAGCTGGCCTTTCTGACCAATCAGCAGACCCGCCAGCGAGGCGTGATCTTCATCGGGGTCGACCAGGTCATTGACGTCAAACAGCTGCTGGAGCGAATGCAGGTCGGTGCCGCCCTTCACAATCCAGCCGTCGCCGTCGGCGATGATGTCTGGCGTTTCATCCTCGTCCGGGAATTCGCCGGCGATCGCTTCCAGCACGTCCAGCGGCGTAATCAGCCCCTGCACTACGCCGAACTCGTTGGTAACGATAACGAAACTGCCTTTGGCGCGGCGCAGCACCCCCAGCAGATTAATCGGATCCAGCGTTTCCGGCACCACGATAGCGGGTGACGCGGCGGCAAAGGTCGCCACATCCATGCCATGTTCGATCGCCACCAGCAGCTCTTTGGCGCGCACCACGCCGATAATCTCATCCAGCTCGCCGCGGCACACCGGGAACAAGCTGTGCGGCGTGTCGAGCAGCTGAATACGGATTTCGTCCATTGGACGCTCGGCGTCAACCCAGGAGATTTCGCCGCGCGGCGTCATAATGCTGCGGATAGAGCGCGACGCCAGCGTCAGCACGCCGTTAATCATATAGCGCTCTTCATCCTTAAAGGCCTCCTGCGGCATCGCCTGCGTCAGAGGCGACTCTTCGTTCACCGCAGGCTGGGCCGGACGCTGACGACCGCCCATCAGACGCAAAATCGCCTCGGCGGTGCGCTCGCGCATTGGACGATGCGCCTGATGGCGCATAAAGTTGCGGCGCGCAATCTGGTTAAACAGTTCGATCAGAATAGAGAAGCCGATCGCCGCGTAGAGATAGCCTTTCGGGATATGGAAGCCGAAACCTTCCGCCACCAGCGACAGGCCGATCATCAGCAGGAAGCTCAGGCAGAGCACCACCACGGTAGGATGCGCGTTGACGAAGTTGGTCAGCGGCTTCGAGGCCAGCAGCATAACGCCCATGGCGATCACTACCGCCGTCATCATGATCGGCAGATGGTTCACCATGCCGACCGCCGTGATCACCGCATCCAGCGAGAAGACCGCGTCCAGCACCACAATCTGCGTCACCACCGCCCAGAAGCTGGCGTAGCTGCGGTTTCCCTGATGCTCGAGCTGACGGTTCTCCAGCCGCTCATGCAGCTCCATCGTCGCCTTGAACAAGAGAAACACCCCGCCCACCAGCAGAATCAAATCACGCCCTGCAAAGCTAAACTCGCCTACGCTAAATAACGGGCGCGTCAGCGTGACCATCCAGGAGATCAGCGACAGCAGGCCCAGACGCATCACCAGCGCCAGCGACAGGCCGATCAGGCGCGCCTTATCGCGCTGCTTCGGCGGCAGCTTGTCGGCAAGAATGGCGATAAAGACCAGGTTATCGATACCAAGCACGATTTCCAGTACGACAAGCGTGAGCAAACCGGCCCAGATTGAGGGGTCGAAGAGAAATTCCATCATTGACTCCTGAACGAGAGACAGACTGAACGATATCGTGCCAGCGTCGTGTGGTGACGTGACAGAAAGACAATCGGGTGAACTACAGGTACGCCGTCAGGCGTGAGGGAAGGCGCGGATGCGCGCATCAAAGTGGTTAAGCGACGTCGGTGACGATCCATAAAGGTGGGCTGAAACCCGTTACTCCTGAGTAATAAACAGATCGTTAATGTAACAGGCCAGTAATGTACGTCAAAAAATTTTCTTTCATTTACAAATGATTCGGCGGTGATTCGCCAATAAACCCTGTTTAAGGCGAGTTCGGCCGTCTGATTACTGACGACCGTCACATAAATTATTTTTTCGCGCACTAAAATAAATCGCGATTCACCGATTCATTTAAGACGCCCGGAGAATGATTCTTTAATACAGATGTTTTGACTACGTTTGTCGCCAGATAACCGTAGCGATAACTCATAACGATTCGTCGACTCCAGACGAATTTCTTTAGCGAACGGAGGTAGCAAGTGACCATTGCGATAGTGATTGGTACACACGGCTGGGCAGCCGAGCAACTGCTGAAAACCGCAGAGATGCTGTTGGGCGAGCAGGAGAACGTCGGATGGATCGACTTTGTGCCCGGCGAAAATGCAGAAACGCTTATTGAAAAATATCAGGCGCAGCTGGCAAAGCTGGATACCTCGAAAGGGGCGCTGTTTTTGGTCGATACCTGGGGCGGAAGTCCGTTCAACGCGGCCAGCCGCGTGGTGCTGGATAAAGAAAATTACGATGTCATCGCCGGGGTCAATATTCCGATGCTGGTAGAAACGCTGATGGCGCGCGACGACGATCCCAGCTTTACCGAACTGGTTGGCATCGCGGTGGAAACAGGTCGCGAAGGCGTTAAGGCGCAGAAAACCGAGCTTGCCGCGCCGCCTGCCCCAGCCGCCGCCCCTGCCGCCAAAGCGCCGCCTGCCCCAGCGCAGCCGCTGGCGCCGGGCGAACATATGAAAATCGGGCTGGCGCGCATCGACGACCGCCTGATCCACGGTCAGGTGGCGACGCGCTGGACCAAAGAGACCAACGTCTCGCGCATTATCGTGGTCAGCGACGAAGTCGCAAAAGATCACGTGCGCAAAACCTTGCTGACGCAGGTGGCGCCGCCCGGCGTGACCGCGCACGTGGTGGACGTCGACAAGATGGTGCGCGTCTGGAATAACCCGAAATATGGTCGCGACCGCGTGATGCTGCTGTTCACCAATCCCACCGACGTGCTGCGCGTCGTGGAACAGGGCGTCGACATTAAGTCGGTCAATATCGGCGGCATGGCGTTTCGCCAGGGTAAAACCCAGGTCAATAACGCCGTCTCGGTCGATGACAAAGATATCGCCGCGTTCCGTAAGCTCAATGAACGCAATATCGAGCTGGAAGTCCGTAAAGTCTCCAGCGATCAAAAACTGAAAATGATGGACCTGATTGCGAAGGTCAATGCGTAAAACGCCGGCAGCTGCGCCTGCGGGCCAGTTAACGCTATCCTGCTGAGGAGAAGGGATATGATGGAAATAACCTCGCTACAAATCATCCTGATATTTATCGTGGCCTGTATTGCGGGTATGGGTTCGATTCTGGATGAGTTTCAGTTTCACCGTCCGCTGGTGGCCTGTACCCTGATTGGGGCGGTGCTCGGCGATATGAAAACCGGCATCATCATCGGCGGCACGCTGGAGATGATCGCGCTGGGCTGGATGAACATCGGCGCCGCCGTGGCGCCCGATGCGGCTCTCGCCTCAATTATCTCCACCATTCTGGTTATCGCCGGCGGTCAGAGCGTCGGCGCGGGCATTGCGCTGGCGATTCCGCTGGCGGCGGCGGGCCAGGTGCTGACGATTATCGTGCGCACCATCACCGTGGCCTTCCAGCACGCGGCCGATAAGGCGGCGGAGAAAGGCAACCTGACGGCGATTTCGTGGATCCACGTCTCGGCGCTGGTGTTGCAGGCGATGCGTATCGCCATTCCGGCGCTGATCGTAGCGATTTCCGTCGGCACCAGCGCGGTTCACTCCCTGCTCAGCTCTATCCCAGAAGTGGTCACCAACGGCCTGAACATCGCCGGCGGCATGATCGTGGTGGTCGGTTACGCGATGGTCATCAATATGATGCGCGCAGGCTATCTGATGCCCTTCTTCTACCTCGGCTTCGTCACCGCGGCCTTCACCAGCTTTAACCTGGTGGCGCTGGGCGTCATCGGCGTGGTCATGGCAGTGCTCTATATCCAGCTGGCGCCGAAATATAACCGCGTGGCGGGCGCGCCTGCAGCGGGTCCGGCAAATAACGATCTCGATAACGAACTTGACTAAGGAACAGGTGACAACATGGTAGATACAACTACAACGCAAAAGAAACTCACCCCAGGCGACATCCGCGGCGTGTTTTTGCGGTCGAACCTGTTCCAGGGGTCGTGGAACTTCGAGCGTATGCAGGCGCTGGGCTTCTGTTTCTCGATGGTGCCGGTGATCCGCCGCCTCTATCCGGAAAATAACGAGGCGCGCCGTCAGGCGATCAAACGCCATCTGGAGTTCTTCAACACCCATCCCTACGTAGCCGCGCCGGTATTGGGCGTGACCATGGCGATGGAAGAGCAGCGCGCAAACGGCGCAGCAATCGATGACGCCGCCATCAACGGCATTAAAGTCGGCCTGATGGGCCCGCTGGCGGGCGTGGGCGACCCGATTTTCTGGGGCACCGTGCGTCCGGTCTTCGCCGCGCTCGGCGCAGGCATCGCCATGAGCGGTAGCCTGCTGGGTCCACTGCTCTTCTTCGTGCTGTTCAATCTGGCGCGCCTGCTGACCCGCTATTACGGCGTGGCGTACGGTTACCGTAAAGGGATCGATATCGTCAGCGACATGGGCGGCGGTTTCCTGCAGAAGCTAACGGAGGGGGCGTCGATTCTCGGCCTGTTTGTCATGGGCGCGCTGGTGAACAAGTGGACGCACGTTAATATTCCGCTGGTGGTGTCGCGCATTACCGACCAGACCGGGAAGACTACCGTCACTACGGTTCAGACCATCCTCGATCAGCTGATGCCGGGCATCGTGCCGCTGCTGCTGACCTTCGCCTGTATGTGGCTGCTGCGCCGCAAGGTCAACGCGCTGTGGATTATCGTCGGCTTTTTCGTTATCGGGATTTTCGGCTACTGGATCGGCCTGCTTGGCCTGTAGTACTCTCGCCGGGCGCGCCGCGCCCGGCCTCTTCCCCGCTTTTCCGCCGTATCGCCTCAGGAGAATGTGATGACACTAACGGACGGCCTCATCGCGCTCTGCATCGCCGCGCTGCTGCTTTTTTCTCTCTACAACGACTTTATTCTGCCGCGCCGCAAAGGCCCGACGCGTTTAAGCGTGGCGCTGCGGCGCAGGCACAAGATTGACAGCCTGATATTTATCGGGCTGCTGGCGATTTTACTCTGGAATAATGTGACGCATCAGGGGCCGCAGCTCACCACCACCCTGCTGATGGTGCTCCTCTTTCTCGCCTTCTGGCTCTTCTGGCTGCGCCGCCCAGTTCTGCTGATGAAGCGCGACGGGCTGTTTTACGGCAGCGTCTGGATAGCCTATGAACGCATTCAGAGCATCAATCTCTCCGAAGACGGCATTCTGGTGATGCAGCTGGAGCAGCGTCGCCTGCTGATCGCCGTGCAGCAGCTCGACGATCTGGAACGCATCTACCATACGCTGGTAGAGGCGCGCTAATCGCGCCGCCATAGTGTCAGACGGAAGTCGGCGTCGCATTCGAAGGTTTTCGACGCCTGCAGCTCCCCCCACACCGACGGCTTCGCGCGCCAGGCGAAAGGCGTCATCTGCAGCAGCGTGGCCGCCGCGTCGCCGCTCAGGTGCATCGCGTAGCGCAGCGACTGCTGGCTCTCTTCGCTAAAACCGCTGTAGCACTTCTCTTCCGGCGCATGCAGCTGCACCTCGCGATAGATCAGCGCCTTGAACTGTTGCAGATGGTGCGCTCCGGGCGTGACGGTCAGCAGCACGCCGCCAGGCCTGACGACGCGCGTTAGCTCCGCCTCGTTGCAGGGCGCGTAGATACGCACGACGCCATCCAGCGAAGCGTCGGCAAAAGGCAGACGCTGGCTAGAAGCGACGCAGAACCGCACGTCAGGATAGCGCTTCGCCGCCAGACGAATGGCGTTTTTGGCGATATCCAGCCCGTAGACCTCGCCGCCCAGCGCGCTAAGCGCCGAAGTGTAATAGCCTTCGCCGCAGCCGATATCGAGCAGCGCGCCCGCGTCCGGCAGCTTTTCGCGCAGCAGCGCCACCACGCCGTCGCGCAGCGGCTGATAGTAGCCCGCCTGCAGAAATTCACGCCGCGCCTGCATCATCTCCGGGCTGTCGCCAGGCTCGCGCGAACCTTTATGCTGAACGGGCAGCAAATTGAGGTAGCCCTCTTTCGCCTGATCGAACTGATGACGGTTTTCACAGCGCCAGCTGCGGTTTTCAGGCTGTAAAGGGAGATGACAGAGGGGGCAAATCAGCAACATACGAACTCCATTAACAAGAGCGCCGCAGTGTACTCCGTTCGCTGTCGTATCGAAAGCGCAAAGAAAAAGCCCCGATCAGATGACCAGGGCTTTACAGGATTCGTTTTCAGTGGTGCATGGCACCGAGCTGGCACGAAATCAGATAGCGGTTACGTTGACAGCAGCCGGGCCTTTCTGGCCGTCCTGAATTTCGAACTCAACGCTTTGGCCTTCAGCCAGGGTTTTGAAACCGTTGCCCTGGATAGCGGAGAAGTGTACGAACACATCTTTGCTACCGTCAGCAGGAGTAATAAAACCAAAACCTTTAGACTCGTTGAACCACTTAACCTGACCTTTAATCTTTGCCATTTTGCAAATTCCTTAGAGTGTTTATTTTGCCCGAAGGCAGACCTACAGAGAAACCAGAGACGTTACTGAATGAGGCACTAATAAGGTTCGGCAAGGAAGCGGTATTCAACGTCAACGTTTTTACTCGTAACTTCTTTACTGAAGATGCCATACATAAACAGAACTGTACCTCGTTTGACCCACGAATTGTTATCACATATCCGCAAATTAATGGCAAGGCATTTTTAATCGACCATGGACGCGCCGCACAAAATTTGCAAAGCAGCGACACGCTTTGTTCATTTTGGTACATAACTTGCCCAGCTTGTAGCCGAAAAAACGATATCCATCAACCCGTCGAAGATGCGAATAACTTTAGCGGATAACCGCGTCTTCATCCAACCTTGTTCACCGTAACGAATTAATTTACAGATAGATTATTGCATTATTATGGCATTCGTTTTTCTTAAGCGAAACCGTAAAACTAAAATGCGCCGCTGTTTTTGTCTTTAACGATAGCGGGCTCTCATTTTTGCTGGCGCAGATAATAAATGCTTTTGCACCAAAATCAGGAAAATAAAAACAGGCGTTGCCCCAATTAAAAGCAGAGCAACATGTATTTCTTATTACCATTTATTCTTTGATCCTGAATAATTGTTCTCTTAAAACCCAATACCCGCCTGGGGATAAGCGTCGTTATTTAGGAATTATCCTGGTTTATATTCGCCAGACTGCGGCCCTCCCCTATTCTCCACGGCGCAAAGCGGCCATTATCCTCTCCGCTGCGCTGAATGGCGCGCATTAATTCCGCCGGAGGCTCATCCAGCGATTCGTCAGCCAGTTCGAACACGCCCCAGTGGATCGGTAAGGTTAGCGGCTCACCCGTTAGCCGCCATAATGAAACCGCATGATCGGGATCCATATGGCTACTCTGCATGAACCATTTCGGTGCATAGGCGCCGACCGGTAAAGCTGCCAGATTAAAAGGCCCGAGCCGGCGCGGGATCTCCGCCAGATGGTCAGAAAAACCGCTGTCGCCGGAAAACCAGAAATTAAGCGTCTTGCTGCGCACCACCCAGCCGCACCACAGCGAGCGGTTGCGATCGTAGGGCGTGCGCATGCTCCAATGACGCGCCGGCACGGCGGTCAGGGTCAGATCCGCTTCCTGCCGGCTCTGCCACCAGTCGAGCTGGCGCACGTGGCGCGCGCCGCGCCGTTTAAACCAGCCTTCCAGCCCCAGCGGCACCAGAAAGAGGACCTCAGGGAAGCGGCGGAGAATGCGCCTGATGGTGGCGGAGTCGAGATGATCGTAGTGATTATGGGAAATCAGCACATAGTCGAGGCGCGGCAGATCCTGAATGCGCAGCGGCGGCGGGGTTTTACGTTTCGGTCCGGCAAAGGGCAGCGGCGAAGCGCGCGTCGAGAGTGCCGGGTCGATCAGCAGATAGCGCTGATTAAGGCGCAGCAGCATCGCCGCATGGCCTAACCACCAGACGCGATCGTCCGCACCAGCGAGATCGGCGGGCTGCCACCAGCGCATCCTGAACTGCTCATAGCCCGCCTGCGGCGGGAATGGCACTCCTGCCGCTTTGCGCTCTTTACGCCAGCGCTCGAGATCGCCTGGCTGGCGCAGATCCGGCTCGAGATTGCGAAAGCCTTCAGGGGTGTGGTGCGCTTTGCTGGCGTCGAACCAGGGGTTTTGCCAGGGCATGTCGCCTCCTTGCCGGGCTAAGGAACCTTAGCGTTCCGGGATCATGCGGATAAATTCGCGCGGCTCTTCCGTCTCCGGCTTTTCCTGCTCGACGCGCTGACTTTCTACCAGGCGACGCAGCAGCGCGTTCTGTTTTTTCTGCTCTTCCAGCAGCTGGCTCAGCAGCTGGATCTGTTCGCTGGCGCGCACGCTGGCCCGGTTAACGAAAAACCAGGCGATAAACGCCACAATAATAGTGACCGCCAGTACGCCATAGCTGAACAGCGGATCGGTGGTTGCGGCTAATTCGTTCATAACTGCCTCAAAAACGGAAAAATATCGATGGCGTCGATTCTACCTGCTGCGCACGCGGCTGACCAGGCTATGCGCCTGAATGCAGAATTCCCTGACGCCTCGCTTTCAGCAATCTCCGATCGCTTCGGCAGACAAAGCGAGGCAAGCTGTTAATATTACGGGCGGCAGCACAAGGTGGACAGCTGCGTTATGTATCACAAGGAGAAAAAATGAAACTCTTTATTCGGGCGATCGTTCTGCTCGCCGTTATCTGGGTCGCCATGCTGTTTACCGGCTATGGCGTGCTGACCGGCAGCGCTAAAAACGCAGCGGGTCTTGGCCTGCAGTGCAACTACCTGACCGCGCGCGGTCTGATTACTGCCCAGTATCTGCATACCGACAGCGGCGTTATCGGCGTGAGTGACTGCCCGCTGCTGAAGAAGAGCGGAGAGGTGATCGACAATTAAGCGGCACGCGGCCAACTGAGCCGCACTGACTATTCATTAAAAGGTCAAGCGGGCGTTTGCCCGCTTTTTTATCAGAAATCGTAGTGGTGATAGCCCATCTCGGCTGAGAGCGCCCGCGCCGCACGGTGCAGCATGGCGACATAGTCGCTTTTCGCCTCTTCCGAGAAGCGGATGGTCGGGAAAGAGATGCTCAGACCGGCGATAACCACGCCGAAGCGGTCAAAAACCGGCACGGCGATACAGCGTAATCCCTCTTCCTGCTCCTCGTTATCTTCGCCGAAGCCCTGCGCCTTCACCTGATCCAGCACCTCGATCAGCGCTTCGCGCGTGACGATGGTGTTAGCGGTGCTGCGTTTGAATTCCACCTCTTTGAGGATCTCATTCACCTCGGCGCGGTCGCGCCATGCGAGCAGCACTTTGCCGATCGCCGTAGTGTGCAGCGGATTGCGCCGTCCGATGCGCGAATACATACGCAAATTATAGAGCGAGTCGATTTTATGGATATAGACAATGCTGTCCTCTTCCAGCGCCCCGAGGTGAATCGTCTCTTTGGTCAGTCGTGAAAGCTCGCGCATCTGCACGTCTGCGCTACGAATAAGATCGACGTTCTGCAAAGCCTTGGCGCCCAGCTCGAACAGCTTCAGCGTCAGAGAGTACTTTTCGCTCTCGCCTTCCTGCGTTACATAACCCAGCGTCTTCATGGTCTGCAGGAAGCGGTAAACGGTGCTCTTCGACATCATCACGCGCTGCGCCAGCTCGGTAATGCCGTGATCGCGCTCTTCGCCCAGCGCCTGCAGAATGCCGAACACCTTCATAACGGAGGATACGGCATCGGGTTGTTTATCGTTTTCACTGGCGGCCATCGCGAACCCTTTTTTAAAATTGTTTTAATAAAATCGGAACAGGTGACCAATATAGCGCGCCAAACCCTCACCTGTCACCGCACGACATACTTTAACCCCGCTTTTTGCGTTAAAGACGGTGCGTTTCAGCAGCAGATTCATTAGCATGGTGATATTCACCCACTTTATTTTTCTCTCTATGTCCCCGACACCTTTTCAGGATGGCCTGCCCGCTCCGCAGCGGTACGGCGCTATTTTTACCATTGCGCTGGGTATTATGATGGCGGTGCTGGATGGCGCTATCGCCAACGTGGCGCTGCCGACCATCGCGCGCGACCTGCACGCCAGCCCGGCGCAGTCGGTCTGGATCGTTAATGCCTATCAAATCGCTATCGTCGCCTCGCTGCTGTCGCTCTCTTTTCTTGGCGATATGCTCGGCTATCGTCGGGTCTATCAGGTCGGGCTCGGCCTGTTTATCCTCACCTCAGCCTTTTGTGCCCTTTCCTCGTCGCTGTCGATGCTGACGCTGGCGCGCGTGCTGCAGGGCTTTGGCGGCGCGGCGCTGATGAGCGTTAACACCGCGCTGATCCGCATTATCTATCCGCAGCGTCACCTGGGGCGCGGCATGGCGATCAACTCGCTGGTGGTGGCGGTCTCCAGCGCTGCCGGGCCGACGGTAGCGGCGGCGATTCTGTCGTTCGCCAGCTGGAAGTGGCTGTTCCTGATTAACGTGCCGCTCGGCGTGATTGCGCTGTGGCTGGCGCTGCGCTTCCTGCCGGAGAACAGCCAGAAAGCGAAGGCGCAGAAGTTCGACGTGCCGAGCGCGCTGATGAACGCGCTGTTTTTCGGCCTTCTCATCTATGCGCTGACCGGTTTCGCCCAGGGCGGAAGTCGGGCGCTGGCGCTGGCTGAAGTGGTGGTGCTGGCGGTGCTCGGCTGGTTCTTCGTGCGTCGACAGCAGCGTCTGGCGGTGCCGCTGCTGCCGGTGGATCTACTGCGCATTCCGCTGTTCAGCCTCTCCATCTGCACCTCTATTTGCTCTTTCTGCGCACAGATGCTGGCGATGGTGTCGCTGCCCTTTTTCCTGCAGAACGTGCTGGGACGCGACGAGGTCGCAACCGGCCTGCTGCTGACGCCCTGGCCGCTGGCGACGATGGTGCTGGCGCCGATTGCCGGACGCCTGATTGAGCATATTCACGCCGGGCTGCTTGGCGGCATCGGCCTGGCGCTGTTCGCGGCGGGATTGTTTCTGCTGGCGCTGCTGCCCGCGCAACCGCAGGACTGGGATATTATCTGGCGCATGGCGCTGTGCGGCGCCGGTTTTGGCCTGTTCCAGTCGCCTAACAACCACACCATTATCTCTTCCGCCCCGCGCAACCGCAGCGGCGGCGCCAGCGGCATGCTGGGCACGGCGCGTCTGCTGGGTCAGAGCAGCGGCGCAGCGCTGGTGGCGCTGATGTTCACCCTGTTCGATCAGGGCGGCACGCACGCTTCGCTGATCCTCGCCGGACTCTTCTCCAGCGTCGCGGCGCTCTTCAGCCTGTCGCGCCTGTCGCAGAAACGCGCCGCGGCGCAGTGACGGCCATAAAAAAGGCGACTCCGGGGAGTCGCCTTTTTATCGCCTGAGCGGTTACTTCAGATACTGACCGCTGCGCAGCGCTTCAATACGCTTATCCAGCGGCGGGTGCGACATAAAGAGCTCGCTCAGCGACTTGTTTTTGCCGTTGATGCAGAACGCCATCATGCTGCTCGGCTCCTGCGGTTCGTAGCTGGTTTTCAGACGCTGCAGCGCGGCGATCATCTTCTCGCGCCCTACCAGCTTCGCAGAACCGGCGTCGGCGTGGAATTCGCGGTGGCGCGAGAACCACATGGTGATGATGCTGGCCAGAATACCGAACACCAGCTCCAGCACCGTCGCCACGGCAAAGTAGACCAGCGGATTGCCGTTGCTGCTCTCTTCGCCGTCGCGGTTGCCGGAGAGGAAGCCTGACGCCACCTGCGCGATAATGCGCGAGATAAAGATGACGAAGGTGTTCACGATGCCCTGAATCAGCGTCATGGTCACCATGTCGCCGTTGGCGATATGCGCGATCTCGTGCGCCAGCACCGCTTCCGCTTCGTCGCGGCTCATGTTTTGCAACAGTCCGGTAGAAACGGCGACCAAGGAGGCGTCGCGGCGCGCGCCGGTGGCGAAGGCGTTGATGTCGGGCGCATGGTAGATAGCGACCTGCGGCATCGCGATGCCCGCCTGCTGCGCCTGACGCCCAACGGTCTGCATCAGCCAGCGTTCCGTTTCATTCCGGGGTTGTTCAATCACTTCACCGCCGACCGAACGCAACGCCATCCACTTCGACATCAGCAGTGAAACAAACGCACCGCCAAAGCCAAACAGGCCTGCCATGATCATCAGGCCCTGAACACTGCTTGACTGGATCCCTGTCAGGCTGAGGATCAGCCCAAAGACCAACATCACAGCTAAGTTGGTCACCAGGAAAAGAGCAATACGCATCATAAAAGTTAATCTTCCTCAGTTGTTCATGCGCTGACTGCGCGGATCCTTATCCTAGGGTCATCGCAGCGCATTTCAAGCGACCTTAAGCTTTAAGTGCCTAAAAAGACATAACTTTACATTTAGTCACGCTTTCGCTGCACGGCCAGGTTTGCGCGGGTTATTGCCGGCTTGCAGGCAAAAAAAAGCACCGCGGCGCGGTGCTTTTCACTCCCCTGCGCTTACTGCGCGGCAGGGGCCGTTGACGCGGGCTGTGACTTATCCAGCTGCGCCAGGTCGTTGGCGATTCTTACCGTCTCGTCGAGATAAGGATCGGGCTCTTTATAATCTTTCGGCAGATCGTCCAGGCTCTTCAGCGGCTTTTTGCCTTCCGCCTGATAGCGCGCGTTAATCCGCTCCAGACGCAGCGCATCCTCTTCGTGGTTCTCTTTTTCGCGCTGGGCGAGATTGAGCGACACGATATTGCGCTTGTCCTTCATCGCATTGAAGCGGGCGATATCTTTCATGATGTACTGGAACTCGCGATCCTCGGCGATACGCGCTTCATGCTGTTTGGTCAGCTGCGCTACCAGCGGCTTGACGTCGCCGGTTTTGGTGTAGGTCGCCGCGTTGATGCTGTCCCACGGCAGCGCGTTATCTTCGAACTTCTCGCCGGTTTCCGCCGCTTCTACGCCGGTCGGCATCAGCAGATCCGGCGTGACGCCTTTACGCTGGGTGCTGCCGCCGTTGATGCGGTAGAACTTCTGGATGGTGTACTGCACGGAACCGAGCGCAGGCCACTCCGGACGCAACATCTGATCGTAGATGCGGTTCAGGGAGCGATACTGCTGCACGGTGCCTTTGCCGAAGGTCGGTTCGCCGACGATCAGCGCGCGACCGTAGTCCTGCATCGCCGCCGCGAAGATTTCCGACGCCGAAGCGCTGAAGCGGTCCACCAGCACCACCAGCGGGCCTTTGTAGTAGACGACGCCGTCGTTGTCGCTGTCTTCTCGCACGCGACCGTTGTTGTCGCGCACCTGCACGACCGGACCGCTGGGGATAAACAGACCGGAGAGCGAAACCGCTTCGGTCAGCGCGCCGCCGCCGTTGGTGCGTAGATCGATCACCACGCTGTCGACGTTCTGCTTCTGCAGTTTTTGCAGCTGCACCTTCACGTCATCGGTCAGACCGACATAGAAGCCCGGAATATCCAGCACGCCGACTTTCTGTTTGCCGACGTTGTGCACGCTCATCTTCACCGCGCGGTCTTCAAGACGGATCTTCTCGCGCGTCAGGGTCACGGTGCGGGTTTTGGTGCCTTTACCGGCCGGCAGCACTTCAAGACGCACTTTACTGCCTTTCGGCCCCTTGATTTTGGCTACCACGTCGTCGAGACGCCAGCCGATCACATCTTCCATCGGCTTGCCCGGCTGACCGACGCCGACAATGCGGTCGCCGACGCTGATCGCTTTGCTCTTCGCCGCCGGGCCGCCTGCGACCATCGAGTTGATCACCGTGTAGTCGTCATCCATTTGCAGCACCGCGCCGATGCCTTCCAGCGACAGGCTCATTTCGGTGTTGAACTGTTCGGTGTTGCGCGGCGACAGGTAGTTGGTGTGCGGGTCGATTTCATGCGCAAACGCGGTCATCGCCAGCTGGAACACATCTTCGCTGTTGCTCTGCGCCAGACGACGGATCGCGAAGTTGTAGCGCTTGGTCAGCACATCGCGGATCTCTTTTTCGTCTTTGCCCGCCAGCTTAAGGCTGAGCTGGTCATATTTGACCTTGGCGTCCCATAGCGCGTTCAGCTCGGCCTGATCTTTCGGCCAGGGCGCTTTGGCGCGGTCGATATCGATGGTGTCGTTGCCGCTAAAGTTCATCGGGCGGTTCAGCACGTCGAGCGCGTACTGGTAGCGCTCGAAACGGCGTTTCTGCGCCAGATTGTAGAGATCGTAAAACACGTCCAGCTTGCCGCTGCGCAGCTCATCGCCAAGCGTGGTTTTTTTATCGGCGAACTGCGCCACATCCGACGCCAGCAACACGTTGTGGTTGTAGTCGAGCAGATTGAGGTAGCGGTCGAAAATTTTCGCTGAAAACGCCTGGTCGAGATCGAACTGGCGATAGTGTGAGCGGGTAAAGCGGGAGGTCACCCGTTCGCTGACGGTGGGATCCTGCGGATCTTCGTGAAGCTGGGGGATCTGATCGGCGCGGGTAATATTCTCAGCGCCAAATGAAGGGCCTGCCAGTAGCAGGCCCGCAATCATACCGATTTTTAACAGGGTGTTCATGCCGGGGTCAGCCTCCGTTTCAGAACTGCAAGTGTTCTGCGCGCACAATCATTGCCATGCCGGAAGCGAGCTGTACCCGAACGCCGTCTTTTGACACTTCAAGAACGGTCGCGTCCATCGCACTTTTGCCTGCTTTGACTTTGATATTCTGGCCAGGTTGCAAAGTTGAGGTATCGGTGATGGGTTTCGCCTGCGCTGCAGGGCGCGGAGCCGGTTTGCGATCCTGAGCGGCCGGACGAGGCGACTGAGGACGCGCTTTACGCGGCGCTTCGCCTTCTGCTGGCTTGCGTGCGGCCGGACGACGCGGACGACGGGGTTCTGCGCCCTCTTCGCCTGCTTCGCGCTTCGCGGCTTTCTGCTGCTCGCGCTGCGCCTGAACGCGCGCTTTCGCCTCTTCCAGCTGCTGACGCGCATGCTGCACATGCTGCTCGTCGAGCACGCCGCAGGCGTTGCCGTCGAGATCGACGCGCGTCGCGCCGGCTTTGATGCCGTAGAGATAACGCCAGCTGGAGGTATAGAGACGCAGCGCCGAACGCAGCTGAGTCTTGCTCAGACCCATTTCGCCCTGAACGCGCTCGACCAGATCCTGAAAGATGCCGATTTTGAGCGGACGCGCCTCACCTTCGGCGCTAAAGCAGTTTGGAAAACGTTCCGCCAGAAAGGCGATCACTTCTTTACTGCTATTCAACTTAGGTTGATTTTCCATGAAATTTCCTGATTACAACGGATTTGCCGACCAGAGCAGGCATGAACAGGCGACATTATAATGACAACATTGCCAAATACCATGCGATCCAGTCGATTAGCTACGCGTCAGCTGCAAAAATTTTTCGATATCGCTGTCCGCCAGCACGTCGCAAAGCCCATCAGTCAGTGCAACCAGCCCTGTCTCATCCTCGCTGTCGAAGCGATTGAACACCGTGCTGTCGATATCCAGAACGCCTACCAGCGCGCCGTTTACTTTCAGAGGAATCACGATCTCGGCGTTGCTGGCGGCGTCGCAGGCGATATGGCCAGGAAAGGCGTGCACGTCGCCGACGCGCTGCACTTTATCCTGCGCCATCGCCGTGCCGCAGACGCCTTTGCCTACCGGGATGCGCACGCAGGCGATTTTGCCCTGAAAAGGCCCCAGCACCAGCGTGTCGGCTTCCGTCAGCAGGTAGAAGCCCGCCCAGTTGACGCCCTCGAGGCGTTCATACAGCAGCGCGCTGAAATTGCCCATTGCGGCGAGGAACGATCTCTCCCCTGCGAGCAATGCGCGCATGTCGCGATTCAAATCATCGTAAAAGGCAGTTTTGTTCATTGTTTAACCATTAACATTAACAACAGAGCGGCTTTAATTAACCGCCCGTTAAAATAAGCACTAAATATCCACCGCCACAAGGTGAATCATAGCGTTAGTTGCTATAACCTTAGATTTTTGTGGATCGAAACGTGGGCCCCTTGCGGGGATGCCGGAAACGTAAAAACGTTTTTTTGCCCCACGACCGCATCCGGTCACAGCGACAAATATCTGGGCGAAACCTGCATCACCCTATGAAAATTCACGCTATCAGCCAGCCATTGCCCCACGCACGTTATCAGCGTTGTCCGCAATGCGATACCCTTTTTTCCTTACCGGATGTGAAATCGCATCAGTCTGCCTATTGTCCACGCTGCCATGCGCAAATTATCAGCGGGCGCGACTGGTCGATGACGCGGCTGACGGTCATGGCCGCGATGATTATGGTGCTGATGCCTTTCGCCTTTACCCTGCCGCTGGTGGATATTCGCCTGCTCGGCATGCGCATTAACGCCAGCCTGCTGGGCGGCGTAATTCAGATGGCGGAACAGGGTAACGTGCTGACTGCCTCGATGGTGGCGTTCTGCACCATCGGTGCGCCGGTCGCGCTGGTAGCTGGCATCGGCTATCTTACTCTGGGTCATCGGCTGGGAATGAACCTGCGTCCAGTGCTGCTGATGCTGGAGAAGGTTAAAGAGTGGGTAATGCTCGACATCTATCTGGTGGGCATCGCGGTGGCGTCGATTAAGGTGCAGGACTATGCCTCGCTGGAGGTCGGCTACGGGCTGGCCGCCTACCTGACGCTGACGCTGCTGAGCCTGCTGACCCTGATCCACCTTAACGTCGAGCAGCTGTGGGAACATTTCTATCCGCAGAAGCAGAATACGACCGCACGCGACAGGCTGCAGGTCTGCCTTAACTGCCACAATACCGGTGAACCGGACGCGCGTGGCCGCTGTCCGCGCTGCCATACGCCGCTCGACTTCCGGCGTCGCCACAGCCTGCAAAAATCCTGGGCGGCGCTGATCGCCTCGATCGTGCTGCTGATCCCCGCCAACCTGTTGCCGATTTCTGTGGTCTACCTGAACGGTTCGCGGCGCGAGGACACCATCTTTTCCGGCATCCTCGGCCTGGCTTCCGGCAATATTCCGGTTGCGGCGGTGGTGTTTATCGCCAGTATTCTGGTGCCTTTCACCAAGGTGCTGGTGATGCTGACGCTGCTGCTCAGCATTCACTTCCGCTGCGAACAGGGGCTGAAAACCCGCATTCGCCTGCTGCGGGTCGTGACCTGGGTCGGCCGCTGGTCGATGCTGGATCTCTTTGTGATTTCATTAACCATGTCGCTGGTCAATCGCGATCAGCTGCTGGCTTTTACCATGGGACCCGCCGCGTTTTACTTCGGCGCGGCGGTGATCCTTACCATTATGGCCGTTGAGTGGCTCGACAGCCGCCTGCTTTGGGATGCACATGCAACAGGAAACGCCGACTACATCGACTAACGCGACGCTGCGCAGCAAACGTAAGGTTTCTCCATTCTGGCTTCTGCCGATCATCGCCATGCTGATCGCCGGCTGGCTGCTCTGGACCAACTATGAAGAGCGCGGCACGGTGATCACCATTAACTTCCAGTCGGCGGACGGCATCGTGCCGGGCCGCACGCCTATCCGCTATCAGGGCGTGGAGGTCGGCACCGTGCAGGGCATCAATCTGAGCGACGACTACCGCACCATTCAGATCAAGGCGAGCATCAAGAGCGACATGAAAGAGGCGCTGCGCGAAAACACCCAGTTCTGGCTGGTGACGCCGAAAGCGTCGCTGGCGGGCGTTTCGGGCCTCGACGCGCTGGTGGGCGGCAACTATATCGGCATGATGCCGGGCAGCGGCAAGCCGCGTGAAAACTTCGTCGCGCAGGATACCCAGCCGAAGTATCGCGTCAATACCGGCGAGCTGCTGATCCATCTGCACGCGCCCGATCTCGGCGCGCTCAACTCAGGATCGCTGGTTTACTACCGCAAGATCCCGGTGGGACGCGTCTATGACTACAGCATTAACAGCAAGACGGATGGCGTCACCATCGATGTGCTGATCGAACGCCGCTTTAATAATCTGGTCAAGGCCAACAGCCGCTTCTGGAACGTGTCGGGGCTGAGCGCCGACGTCAGCCTGAGCGGCGCGAAGGTGGAGCTGGAGAGCCTGGCGGCGCTGGTCAACGGCGCTATCGCCTTCGACTCGCCGGAAGATTCGCCGCAGGCGAAAACTGACCAGAACTACAAACTCTATCCCGATCTGGCGCGTAGCCAGCGAGGCGTGGTGGTCACGCTCGATCTGCCCGACGG
The DNA here is from genome assembly GCF_000738765.1 of Pantoea sp. NGS-ED-1003. Lineage (NCBI taxonomy): Bacteria > Pseudomonadati > Pseudomonadota > Gammaproteobacteria > Enterobacterales > Erwiniaceae > Pantoea > Pantoea sp. NGS-ED-1003. The sequence goes on along the minus strand of NZ_JPQA01000001.1, from coordinate 43,198 downwards.
CAACAACCTGAAAGCGGGCCGCACGCCGCTGATCTATCAGGGGCTGGAGGTCGGCAGCCTGACCAAACTCAACCTGCTGAGCGGCGGCAAAGTCACGGGCGAGCTGACCCTCGATCCATCCGTGGTCAGCCTGATGCGCAGCGGCACGCGCATTGAGATGCGCAGTCCGAAAGTCAGTCTTACCGATACCAACCTCAGCAGCCTGCTGACCGGCAATACGCTGGAGCTGGTGCCGGGCGACGGCGAGCCGCAAAGCCACTTTACCGTGCTGCCCGCCAACGAGTCGCTGCTGCAGAAGCCCGACGTGCTGACGGTGAAGCTCAGCGCGACGGAGAGTTACGGCATCGACGCCGGTCAGCCGGTCATGCTGCACGGCATGAGGATCGGCCAGGTAATTTCGCGCGAGCTGAATGAGAAAGGCATTCAGTTCGTGGCGGCGATTGAGCCGGCCTATCGCAACCTGGTGCACGGCGACAGCAAGTTTATCGTCAACAGCCGACTCGACGTGAAGTTCGGCCTCGACGGCATGAAGGTGCTGGGCGCCAGCGCGCGCGAATGGGTCGACGGCGGCATCCGTCTGGAGCCCGGCAACCAGGGCGCGGTGAAATCCGCCTATCCGCTGTTTGCCGACGCCGAAAAGGCGGAGGAAGGCATTATCGGCGATCGCCCTTCGACGACGCTGACGCTGACCGCCAACAGCCTGCCGGACGTGCAGGCCGGTTCGGTGGTGCTTTACCGCAAATATGAAGTGGGCGAAATCGTCGACGTTACGCCGCGCGCCAGCGCCTTCGATATCGCCGTGCACATCAAGCCGGAGTACCGCAAGCTGCTGACCAGCGAGAGCGTGTTCTGGGCGGAAGGCGGCGCGCGCGTGCAGCTTAACGGCAGCGGCCTGACCGTTCAGGCGTCGCCGCTGAACCGCGCGCTGCGCGGCGCCATCAGCTTCGACAATATGAGCGGCGCGGCGAACGCCAAAGGCAGCAAGCGCACGCTCTATCCTTCCGAGACGGCGGCGCGCGCGGTCGGCAGCCAGATTACGCTGCATACCTATGACGCCAGCAAGCTGTCGGAAGGCATGCCGATTCGCTATCTGGGCATCAATATCGGTCAGGTCGAGTCGCTGTCGCTCAGCCAGGATAACAATCAGGTGGTGGCGAAGGCGGTGCTCTATCCAGAGTATGTGCAGGATTTCGCGCGCAGCGGCAGCCACTTCTCGGTGGTATCGCCTGAAATCTCTCCGGCTGGCGTCAACCATCTGGAGACGCTGCTGCAGCCCTACGTCAACGTCGATCCCGGCAAGGGGCGTCCGGCGCGAGTTTTCGAGCTGCAGGAGAGCACCATTACCGATTCACGCTACCTGAATGGGCTGACGATTTATGTCGATGCCGCCGAGGCGGGCTCGCTCTCTATCGGCACGCCGGTGCTGTTCCGCGGCGTGGAGGTGGGCACCGTCACCGGGACCTCGCTGGGCAATATGGCGGATCGCGTGCAGATTGCGCTGCGCATCAGCAAGAAGTATCAGCATCTGGTGCGCAACAACTCGGTGTTCTGGCTGGCGTCCGGCTATAACCTCGATTTCGGCCTGATCGGCGGCGTAGTGAAAACCGGCACCTTCCAGCAGTTTATTCGCGGCGGCATTCAGTTTGCCACCCCGCCGACGGTGCCGCTGGCGCCGCAGGCGGGCGCGGACAAGCACTTCCTGCTGCAGGATGAAGCGCCGAAAAACTGGCGCAGCTGGGGCACGGCAATCCCCGAGCCGCAGCAGTAATCTCGTCAGCCGTCTGAAAGCGATTTCAGACGGCTGAGTAAATGATGTGTGGGCGTTATCGACCGCAGCGCGAAGCGTCCCACCACCATTTTCGTGCTACACTGCCGCCCTGTTTTTTGACCTCAACGCCTTACCTGGAACCTGCCGTGGCCGACCTTTTCCCCTCTGACTTCCTTGATCTGATGCGCGCCGCGCTGCCCGACGACGCTGAACTGCAGCGCTTTATCGCCATTAGCCAGCAGCCGCTGCGCCGCTCTATCCGCATCAATACGCTTAAAATCAGCGTGGCGGATTTCCTCGCCCAGACGGCTGACTATGGCTGGCGGCTGGCGCCGGTGCCCTGGTGCGCGGAAGGCTTCTGGATTGAGCGAGACGACGAGAGCCTGCCGCTCGGCAGCGTGGCCGAGCATCTCAGCGGCCTGTTTTACATTCAGGAAGCGAGCTCGATGCTGCCGGTCAGCGCGCTGTTCGATGGTGCGCCTGAGGCGAAAACGGTAATGGATATGGCGGCGGCGCCGGGTTCGAAAACCACGGAGATGGCGGCGCGTATGAAAAACCGCGGCGCCATCCTCGCTAACGAATTTTCCTCGAGCCGCGTCAAGGTACTGCACGCCAACGTCAGCCGCTGCGGCGTCAGCAACGTGGCGCTGACCCATTTTGACGCCCGTGTCTTTGGCCCGGCGCTGCCGGAGCGCTTCGACGCCGTGCTGCTGGACGCGCCCTGCTCGGGCGAAGGCGTCATCCGCAAAGATGCCGACGCGCTGAAAAACTGGTCGCTGAGCAGCACCGAGGCGATCGCCGCCACCCAGCGCGACCTGCTGGAGAGCGCGTTTCATGCTCTGAAACCGGGCGGCACGCTGGTCTATTCCACCTGCACCCTTAACCAGATTGAAAACCAGCAGGTTATTGCCTGGCTGCTGGCGCGCTATCCGCAGGCGGTAGAGATTGTTCCGCTCGACGCGCTTTTCGCGGGTGCCGGGCAGGCGTTAACGCCGGAAGGATATCTGCACGTTTTTCCGCAGCTTTTCGACAACGAAGGCTTCTTCGTGGCGCGCCTGCGTAAAACCGACTCGGTGCCGCCGCTGCCGCAGCCTGGCTACAAGCTGGGCAAGCTGCCTTTTACGCCGCTGAATAAAAAGGCGGCGGCAGAGGTGGCTCAGGCTGCGACGTCGGTATGCCTGCAGTGGGGCGACGACCTGACGCTGTGGCAGCGCGACAAAGAGATTTGGCTGTTTCCCGAGGCGATTACGCCGCTGCTCGGCAGCGTTCGCTTTTCTCGTATCGGCATCAAGCTGGCCGAAACCTTTGCCAAAGGCTATCGCTGGCAGCATGAAGCGGTGATTGCGCTGGCACAGCCGGACGCAGAACGGGCGTTCGAGCTGAGCGCCGACGAGGCCTTGGAGTGGTATCGCGGCCGGGATATTTTCCCTGATACGCCGCCGCAGCGTGATGAAGTGATCGTGACCTACCAGCAGCAGCCGATTGGCCTGGCGAAACGCGTCGGCAGCCGCATTAAGAATAGCTATCCTCGCGAGCTGGTGCGCGACGGCCGCCTGTTCCGCTGAGTCTTACTGCAGCTGCATCAGCGTCAGCCGGTTGCCGAACACCGCGCCGGTATCGATATAGTGCAGATTGCCTGATTCCAGCGGCTGCTGCAGCGGCGTATGGCCGAAATAAAAAGCATCCGCGCCCGCGATTTTTCCCGCTTCGCCCGTTTGCAGTCGGGCGATGCGTTCGCGATTCCACACCACTTTCTCCCAGTCCAGCGGCTGTTCCCACGCGTAGCGCTCCGCTGGATAGTCCGCGTGCGCCACCACAACGATGCGATCCGCCAGCTGCAGGTGCAGAATCAGCGGCAGGCTCTCTAGCCTTCTTAGCGCATGACGCGCCGCAATTAGCCTGGCACCCGTCAGCTTGTAGAACCAGTCGCCGCCGTTCATTATCCAGCTGAGCGATTCGTGACACTGTAACGCACGCAGCGCCATCTCTTCATGATTTCCTCTTACGCAGCGGAACCATGGCGCGTCCAGCAGCTCTAAACAGCCAGGACTGTCAGGCCCGCGATCGATTAAATCGCCGACGGAGATCAGCAAATCGCTTTGCTTATCAAACGCGTTTTCCATCAGCAGTGCGTCCAGCTGTCGCCGACAGCCGTGTAGATCGCCGACAATCCAGATATTTTGCCAGTTTTCACCGTTGAGATACTGGTAGCGCATTTTGATTCCGCTTGTTAACAACAGGTTTACTTATTGCGGGTTAAAGTATAGCCGGTCACATCTTCAGGGAGGCGTGATGAATAGCCGGAAACAATTTATCAGCGTGTTAGTGCTTATCTTCCTTGGCAGCCTGCTGCTGCTGGAATCGCTGGCGCGCCTCGTGCATCTGCTGTTTGTCGGCTGACAGGCCGAACGCGATGCTTTCTGCCCTCTACTCAGATTTTCCGTACGCTTCGCCGGTAAAAGCGCCAGCAAATGGCGATTACTGTTCAGATATCAGGATGTTTCCGACAGACGAAACTGCGCTAGTGTGAGATCTCAGCCCGTCCACGATGTGGAGCAGATACACACAGCAAAGGAGGGATGGCTGATTACCTCCGGTCAGGAGAATAAGAATGGTCGCTGAAACGCTTGATAACGTAAGTTTTAACCTTGATTCTCTCGAAAACGCAGCACTAGAAATCTGTAAAACCAAAGGAATGCTGGGCATGCTGTTGGCGTCGGTTTCAACAGATATTCAGCAATCCTATTTCCAGCTGTTACGCGAGTCCGGTTTCGATGACGAACTGGTCTGGCTGCAGCAGGTTCTGGATACCAAATAAGTGATTCAGTTAACCCCGGCGCAGGCTGGGGTTTTTCATTTTTGGCGCCGAAGCGGGCTAAAAACGGCTTTTCAGGTGATGTCGAAAAAAATATTTTTCGCCGCTCTGATTTAGACTGGCACGAAAGCAGTTGCCGCCGCTGAGGCGATAGTTCATTTTTTGGCAAGCATAAGATGGGGCGTCACATACGCCAAATCGCTAGAGTCTGTGTCCCTCCCTGGACAGAATGCGATTAGGGTTTTAACGCTGGCGGAACGGTGCCCGATAGCTCCTGTTCGCTTTGCGCGCCCGAGCCCGGACGGGCATGGCCCAGCAGCGGCTCATCGCCCAGCAGCTCAGGTTTCTCTTTCGCGGTAAACTGCGCTTTGCCGTCAAATGACGGGCCTTCGCACCAGCGGCCTTTCGGCAGCGGTTTATCCAGCGAAGTGTTAAGCACATAGTAAGAATGTTCGCTGGCTTCTTCACTTTGCGGGAAGCTGTTCGGTATCGGCAGCGAAGCGTTAAGTCCGCCCATCTCTTCAATCACCGCAAGCCACTGCTGTTGATGCATGGTGTCGCGGGCGATCAGGAAGGAGAGAAAATCCTTCATGCCGGTATCTTCAGTGAGATTATAGAGGCGGGTTGCCAGTACGCGTCCTGTCGCTTCCGCCGTGACGTTGGCCAGCATATCCGCCGCCACGTTGCCAGAGGCGTAAATATGGCTCATATCGAAAGGCACGCCGTTGGCGTTGACCGGCAGCGCCGCCAGGCCTGACGAGAGGATGTGGCGCGGGTTCATACCGCCCAGTACCGCGTTGACCACCGGATCTTTCGCTGAGGCTTCCTGATAGGAGAGCGGCGCGCCTTCCAGATTGAGCGCCACGGCATGCGCCAGCATTTCGATATGCGCCAGCTCTTCGGTTGCGGTAGAGATCAGCAAATCGCGGATTCGCGCATCGCCGCGCGCGCCCATCGCCTGGAAGAAGTACTGCATCGCCACACGGATCTCCCCTTCCACGCCGCCGATCGCCTGCTGCAATAGCATGGCGAATTCCGGATCTGCTTTGTCGACGCGTACTGGATATTGAAGCTTTGAAGAATGGTGAAACATAATTATCTCCTGGCTTGTTGAAAAGAATAAGCCAGACAAGCCTGGAAGAGGTTGGCGAAAAATGAAAGCGCGCCCGTAAAGATTGGCAGGGAATATAAGCGGCAGAAGCGGCATCAAGTCTTTTATATTAACCGCTTAGCAATATCTTACTTAAATCTTACTTTTTGGATAAAATTTCAGCACAGCAATAATACACATGATGTTTGTCTGGGTTATTTTACCGATAAATACAGGGATTCTCCTCCTTAAGCGAAACGCATAGCAAAATACGTACTGCATATCTGAAATGCCTTTCTGACTTACAAAAACGGATAAAAGGAGAGAGTGAATGCCTTACAGCATGAGCTACAAGCTGCATTGCCGCTTTTGCTCGCTGTGCAGTAAGGTGCTCTATGGAAGAAGGACCGTAAAGGAGGCGCAGATTGTTTGATTCATTAGTGAGTACTGAGCTGTGTAGGCTACATGATAGAGGTAACTCTTACATGAGACTGGACCTCATATACAACGGCTGCTGAAAAAGAGCCAAAAGATATCAGGAAACCCCGCCAGAACCTAAGTTGTTTTTTTCAATTAAACGAGTACTTTTTTCGGTATAAAGCGTACAGTTATCGGTAACATCCTTATTAACAAAACTCATCGCGCCAACTGTAACGTTATTACCTATATGTAACGCGTCACCAATTACGCAGCTATTTGAACCCAGAAAAAAGTTATCGCCGATTATAATTTTGCCCTGTTCATTTTTACCTACGCTGCCTATTACGCAGTTTTGCGTCAGTTTCATGTTTTTTCCAGCTACTACCCGCTTCGTGACCACCACGCCAACGTGATGTGCAATCGGCAGACCTTCACCAATGGTCGCGCCCAGCATAATATCGCAGCCGAAATTTTTTTTAATACGATTATGAATGCGATAAGCCATTCTTTTATAGCCATTAAAGTAGAGATGATTAGCAAGTCGCCACCAGAATACATATTTTAAACCGGGCTTATTTTTCATACGCGTGTAAAGACGCCGAAAACTAAAAGGCTTGTTGAGGCCTATCACTTCAACATGCCAATAACGTAGCAGTTGCTGTAAGCTTTTTTTCTCTGTTGGTGTGTTAGCCATAAAAAGGTGCGTCAAAGAATGTTATTAAAGCACTTACCTTAACCGTTTCGCTCTTTACAGACAATACCTACAGGCAGCGTACTAACTGAATCAAATGGTTAGCAGCTAAACTCAGAGGCATAATGTATCGGCCTTTTCAAATTTCGCAGACGCGCCAGCAAACCAGCTTTAACTGAAGTGTGAAATGAGAGGTAGAATGACAATATGAGACCAAAACAGTGGAAAATGAAGCAGATAAAAAAAGACCGAACACGATTCCTGTATTCGGTCCAGGGAAATGGCTCTTTGAGAGCCGTGCGCTAAAAGTTGGCATTAATGCAGGCGATGACGCCTTGCAATTTAAGGTTAGCCCACGTCTGTGGAAATGCCAGCGAACGGCCGGGCAGAGGCGATCCGCAGGATCAGATTGTGATCCTGACGGCAGAATCGACGAAATCGGGCGCGAAAAGAACTCGCGCCTCGGCAGGATTATTTATCGCACAGCGCCTGAGTACGCTCGATAATCGGCTGAAGGCTCATCATCTGGCCCGGGTGCGCTTTATCTTCCGCCTGAATCACGGAGATGGGTTGTGCCTTCACCTGCCCTGCTTTTACGCGCGCTTCTGCCTTATCGTTGAGCGGATACTGCATCAGCGTGCTGGGGTTGATAGCGAACAGCGAGCCATCTTTCTCGCAGCTCAGCATCACCTCTTCACGGCTGAAGGGCCATGCCGTCTTACCTACTTCGAAACGGCTGACGGTAATAATTTCTGACGCCAGCGCCTGGCCACCGAGAGATAACAACAGCATTGCGGGGATCACTTTCTTCAGCAAAATAGCCTACCTTTTTACTCAGTCAAAACGGGTCACACTCAGGCTGGCGACAGCGTGGCGAAGACGCTGACCAGACCAACCACTGCGCATGCCAGCAGCAGTTCAAGCTGCGTCATGCGAATAAATTTTTGTTGCGCGCCCTTGCCCGCCAGGCGAAAGCGCGGCACCAGCACGTAACGATTGAACAGCGCGATAGCGACCATAAACGCCACCAGCACCGCCTTAGCCACTAACAGTTCGCTATACAGACTGCCGTGCCACTGGCGAGGCCAGCCGGCGATCAGCAGCCCATTCACTACGCCGGTACATAATGTTACCGCGACGGCCAGATGTCCGTAGCGCGAAAAGCGCATCATGGCGCGAATCGCGTCGCTGCGGCGATCGATCTGCCGCGCCTCGTCCATCAGGATCAGCAGCGGCAGCAAACCGCCCGCCCAGAAGGCCGCGCCAATAAGGTGCAGCGCATGGTTTATCTGCTGCAGCGCGCCCGTAAACCCTTCGCGCATCGCCGCATGTCCGATTAACGCCATACAGCCCAGCTGCAGCAAAGCGCCGATCAGCCACGCCTGCTGTCGTTCTCTGTTTCTCAACAGACTCGCCAGCAGCGTAAGGCCTGCCAGCCCTGTTTCCCACTGCCACACCGTGCCGAAACGCGTGCTCAGCACCGCGCGCCAGATCTCACTGTCGTCGAGGTTGCGCCAGTCGCCGCTCATCAGCGCCAGCTGGGTCGCCAGCATCAGCAATGCGCTGACGAACGCCAGCCAGACGCAACCGCGCATTAATGCGTTAAGACGCCGCCCCAGCGCGCGGCGGTAGCGCGCTGGCGCTAACAGCACAGTATAAAACGCGCTGCCCGCCAGCAGCATCACGCTGGCGAAATGGAACGCGCGCAGCAGGATCCACAGCGAGGTCACGACTTACTTCACGCTAAAACGGTAGCTGCCCTGGGTCTTATGTCCGTCAACCGAAAGCACATGCCACTTAACCTGATAGTCGCCCGCCGCCAGCGGCTTCTTCAGCGGCAGGATCAGGCGGCTATGCTGCTGCGCATCCTGTTGTGCCTTCTCGCTCACGACAGGCTTTTGGCTGGCGTCCAGTAGCGTTACGCCGCTAAAGGTGGGCTCTATATCTTCGGTAAAGCTCAGGGTCAGCGCCTGCGGCGCAGCGGCAAGCGCGGCGTCGGCGGCCGGCTGGGACGATTTGAGGTGGGCATGCGCCAGCGCTGCCTGGCTCACTAACAACAGCGAGACGGCAACGCCTGACAAGATCGTTCTTTTCTGCATGGGATCATCCTTTTAGCCATCGCCTTAGCGGCAAACGTGGGCAAGGATACGCTGAGGCTTTTGAGGTGTCGAGGGCCAGCAATGCTATCCTTTGCCCTTGATTCAGACCGGGATAAGCATTATTTTTGCCCCCTGTCTTCAGGAGATCCCCATGAGTCAAAACCTCGCCCTGCTTTCTCAGGAAGAGAAAGATAAAGTCAACGTTGAACTGGCCGCAGCGGGCGTGGCGTTCAAAGAGCGCTACAATATGCCGGTCGTGGCTGAAATGGTTGAATACGAGCAGCCTGCGGCGCTGCGCGACTGGTTTCGCCAGCGCCTGATGCACTATCGCCAGGCGTCGCTGAACTTCTCGCGCCTGCCCTACGAACCCAAACTGAAGTAAATCATGTTACGCGTAATTGATACCGAAACCTGCGGGCTCCAGGGCGGCGTAGTGGAAGTGGCGTCGGTCGACGTGATCAACGGAGAGATCGTTAATCCGATGAGCGATCTGATCCTGCCCGACCGTCCTATAAGCCGCCAGGCGATGGCCGTACATCGCATCACCGAAGCGATGGTAGTGGGCAAACCCACCATTGAAGAAGCGATTGGCCGCTATCACGGCAGCCCTTTCTATGTCGCCCATAACGCTAGCTTCGACCGCCGCATGCTGCCGGAGATGCACGGCGACTGGATCTGCACCATGACGCTGGCGCGAAAGCTGTGGCCCGGCATCAAGTACGGCAACCAGGCGCTGCGCCATAGCCTTAAGCTGGAGGTAACGCCGCCCGCCGATCTGCACGCGCACCGCGCGCTGTACGATTGCTACGTGACCGCCGCGCTGCTGATCCGCATTATGGAGATTTCCGGCTGGGATGCCGGGCAGATGGCGCAGCACTGCCAGCCCGCCAGCGTAACGGGCGACGTGCTGCCCTTCGGCAAATATCGCGGCCAGAGTGTCGCCTCGATTGCGCGAAAAGATCCGCGCTATTTGCGCTGGGTGCTGGAAAACGTGCGCGATCTGCGCCCGCCGCTGCGGCAGGCGCTGCGTAAATACCTGAGCGACGATCAGTAATCGCGCTGCGGCGGCAGGCTGCCCTGCGCCAGCGCGATCAGGAACGTCAGCTCCAGCGCGATGCCCTCATAAGATTTATAGCGCCCCGACTTACCGCCGTGACCGGCATCCATATCCGTACAGAGCATCAGCAGATGGTTGTCGGTCTTCAGCGCGCGCAGTTTCGCCACCCACTTCGCCGGCTCCCAGTACTGCACCTGCGAGTCATGCAGCCCGGTCGTCACCAGCATATGCGGATAGGCCTTCGCCTCGACATTGTCGTAGGGGCTGTACTGACGCATATAGCCATAATAGTCGGCGTCGTTTGGGTTGCCCCACTCGTCGTACTCGCCGGTAGTGAGCGGAATCGACTCATCCAGCATCGTGGTGACCACATCGACGAAGGGCACCTGTGCCACCACGCCGTTGAACAACGCCGGCGCCATATTAATCACCCCGCCCATTAGCAGCCCGCCTGCGCTGCCGCCCATGGCATAGAGCTGCCCAGGCTGGCCGAAACCTTTTTTCACCAGCGCCTGAGTAACGTCGATAAAATCGGTGAAGCTGTTCATCTTGTTAAACAGGCGGCCGCCGTCATACCAGCTTTGTCCCAGCTCGCCGCCGCCGCGCACGTTGATCAACGCGTAGACGAAACCGCGATCGAGCAGGCTAAGCCGGCTGACGCTGAAGTCCGCCTCCATATTGCTGCCGTAGGCGCCATAGCCATAAACCAGCAGCGGATTTTTGCCCGGCTGATAGTGTTTGCGGTGATAGACCAGCGACACCGGCACTTCCGTGCCGTCGCGCGCCGTGATCCAGTGATGCTCGCTTTTGTAGTTGTCAGGGTCGAAGTTGCCAACCGCGCTCTGCTTGAGAATGCGCCGCTCGCCGGTGTCCATATCGAGCTCGAACAGCGTGGTCGGCGTGGTCATCGAGCCGTAGCCGTAGCGCAGCTTGCTGGTTTCCGGCGAAGGATTAAACGCCAGCCAGGTGACATAGGTCGGATCGTCGAAGGCGATGCCGGTCACCTCGCCGGTTTCCCAGTGGATCTGGCGCAGGCTGGTCAGGCCGCGCTGCCGCTCCTCCACCACCAGCCAGTCGCGGAACAGCTGAAAATCCTCCATCACCACATGATCGCGCGGCTTGATTAGGGTTTCCCAGCGCGACTCGTCCAGCCAGCGCGTGCGGTAAAGACCGAAGTTTTTCCCCTCGCGGTTAGAGCGGATATAAAACTGATGATCATAGTGATCCAGACTATATTCATGATCCTTGCGGCGCGGCAGGAATATCTGCGGCGCGGCGTCGGGAAAGCCGGCGTCGATGAGCTGGATCTCGCTGCTGTTGGTGCTGAACAGCGCGATGAGGATAAAGTGCTCGGAAGTGGTTTTATGCACGCTGAGATGGTAGGTGTCATCCTGCTCTTCATACACCAGCCGATCGTCGCTTTGCGGCGTACCGAGCTCATGGCGCCAGACCTGATAGGGCAACAGCGTTTGTTCATGCTTGCGCACGTAGTATAGCGTGCGTGAATCGTTCGCCCAGGCGAAGCTGGAGGAGGCGTTGTTCAGCACCTCCGGATACCAGCTCCCTTTCTCCAGGCAGCGAAAGCGAATGCCGTACTGTCGCCGCGAGAGAAAATCTTCCGCCAGCGCCATCACCCTGTTGTCAGGGCTGATATTGAGCGATCCCATAGTGTAGAACTCGCTGTGCGAGGCGCGCTGATTGGCGTCCAGCAGCAGCGTCCACTCATCGGTCACGGCGCACTCGGCAGGCTGGCGGTAGTAGGCGGCATATTCGTTACCGCTCTCATAACGACTCTGATAGCGATAGCCGTTATGCACATAGGGAACCGAATGATCCTGCGGCGGCAGGCGATCGACGATCTCTTTTAAAATACGGTTCTGCAGCGGCTGCTGTGTCGCCATGATCTGCTTGCCGTAGTTGTTTTCGGCGCGCAGATAATCCAGCACCTCTTCATTCTCGCGCTTGTCGTCGCGCAGCCAGTAGTAGTCATCCACGCGCGTTTCGCCGTGAAGGGTCATTTCATGAGGAATTTTTTTTGCGATGGGGGCCTGCATGCTCTCTCTCCCTGTTATTCATATCCTTTAAGGGTGGCATCAGGTGGCGGGGAAGCCAAATTTTTGTCGCTAACGCGTTGTTATTGCGGCCGCGCAGCGCGGCCGCAGCGGAGTTATTCTGCCGGGATGCGCGCTTTTTGTTCGCGCAGATCGTTTTCAATGCCGTCGCGCACGTCCTGTGGGATCTTCAGCGCGTCGCCGAGCGCAGTGAGATAGCTGCGCTCCATAAAGTGATCCACGTCGATAGCGGCGCAGCTGAGGAAGTAGAGTTCCAGCGCTTCATCTTCGTTTTTCACGTCGGCGGCCAGCCAGGCGGGATCGAGCGGCCGATTGATCGCTTTCTGGATCAGCGCCTCCGCTTCCTGACCGTAGCCCGACTCATGGATGCTGCGTTCGATAGCGGCGCGCTCGCGATCGTCGATATGGCCGTCGCTTTTAGCGGCGAAGACCAGCGCCGTCACCAGGCGCTCGGCGCGCTGGTCGGCGGGCGTCTGCAGCTCGCCGAAGCCGGGATCGGCCTGGTGCGTGTCGCGCACGCGCTGTTTATATTTGTTCCATAGCACCGCGCCGGCCGCCGCGCCGCCGCCGATAATCAGCGCTTTGCCGCCATACTCGGTTAACAGCTTGCGCGACTTTTTGCTGGCGATCAGTAAGCCCGCCAGACCGCCCAGCGCGCCGGGCGCCAGCATATCGTTTAAACCTCCGTTGCCGCCGCTGTGCCCTTTCTTCGTCAGCAGCGACTGAAGCTGTTGCAACAGGTTGTTCATCATTCACTCCTTTTTTAGCGATAAGGGCTCTACTCTGCCCGACCGGGCGTCAGTTAACGTCAAGGTGAGAAAAGAGAGGCAAAGCAGAGGAGGATGAGAACGCAAACGTTTTCGTTTATACTGCGCGCGCGTTTTGACTCACAGGTGAAATTATGACGACTCTTGGAACTGCGCTGCGTCCGGCTGCGACGCGTGTCATGCTGTTAGGCTCGGGTGAACTGGGTAAAGAAGTGGCGCTGGAGTGCCAGCGACTGGGTGTGGAAGTGATTGCCGTAGACCGCTATGCCGACGCGCCCGCGATGCATGTGGCGCATCGCAGCCACGTGGTGAACATGCTTGACGGCGAGGCGCTGGCCGCGCTGATTGCGCAGGAAAAGCCCGATTATGTGGTGCCGGAAATCGAAGCGATCGCCACGGATAAGCTGCTTGAGCTTGAACAGCAGGGTCAGCGCGTGGTGCCGACCGCGCGCGCCGCGCGCCTGACCATGAACCGCGAAGGTATTCGCCGTCTGGCGGCGGAAGAGCTGTCGCTGCCAACCTCCAGCTACCGTTTCGCCGACAGCCAGGCGAGCTTTGAGGCAGCAGCGGCGGAGATCGGCTTCCCCTGCATCGTCAAGCCGGTGATGAGTTCGTCAGGCAAAGGCCAGAGCTTTATTCGCGACGCCAGCCAACTCGGCAGCGCCTGGGAGTACGCGCAGCAGGGCGGCCGCGCCGGCGCAGGCCGCGTGATTGTCGAAGGCGTGGTTAAATTCGATTTTGAAATTACGCTGCTGACCGTGAGCGCGGTCGACGGCCTTCACTTCTGCGCGCCGATCGGTCATCGCCAGGAAGATGGCGACTACCGCGAATCCTGGCAGCCGCAGCAGATGAGCGATGTCGCGCTGCAGCGCGCGCAGGCGATCGCCGGCGAGGTGGTGAAAGCGCTGGGCGGCTACGGCCTGTTCGGCGTCGAGCTGTTTGTCTGCGGCGACGACGTCATCTTCAGCGAAGTGTCGCCACGACCGCACGACACCGGCATGGTGACGCTGATTTCGCAGGATCTTTCGGAGTTCGCTCTGCACGTGCGCGCCTTTCTCGGCCTGCCGATCGGCGGCGTGCGCCAGTACGGCCCGTCGGCGTCGGCGGTGATCCTGCCGCAGCTGCACAGCCAGAACGTGCGGTTCGTCAACGTGGAAGCGGCGCTGGGCGCGGGTCTGCAGCTGCGCCTGTTCGGCAAGCCGGAAATCGCGGGTTCGCGCCGTCTTGGCGTCGCGCTGGCCAGAGGCGAGAGCGTCGATGACGCCGTCGCGCGGGCGATCGCCAGCGCAGCGGCGGTAAAAGTCGAAGAGTAATAACACCGCGGGTGATTCATGATGCGGTGAGCGCCCTGCTCACCGCTAATGCTTATTTCGCGCCTTCTACCGCTTCGCGCGCCAGACGCGTAATGCGATCCCAGTCGCCTGACTCCAGCGCGTCGTTCGGCACCAGCCAGGAACCGCCAATGCAGAGCACGCTTTTCAGCGCCAGATAGTCGCGATAGTTAGCGGGCGAGATGCCGCCGGTGGGACAGAAGCGTACCTGCGGGAAGGGACCGCCGATCGCCTGCAGCGCCTTGACGCCGCCGTTCGCTTCCGCCGGGAAGAATTTAAATTCGCGCAGGCCGTAATCCATGCCGGTCATCAGTTCGGAAACGGTGCTGATGCCGGGAATCAGCGGCACCGGACCCTCTACCGCGGCCTTCAACAGCGGCTCGGTAATGCCTGGGCTGATAACGAACTGCGCGCCCGCTTCGGTGACTTCCTGCAGCTGCTGGGTGTTGATGACCGTGCCTGCGCCGACGATGGCGTCCGGCACCTCTTTAATCATCAGGCGCAGCGCTTCCATCGCCACCGGCGTGCGCAGCGTGACTTCCAGCACCCGAACGCCGCCGGCCACCAGCGCTTTCGCCATCGGCACCGCATGTTCCAGCTTGTTCACTACGATCACCGGCACCACAGGTCCAGTGGTCAGAATCTTTTCCGCACTCGTCTTCCAGTTCTTCATCAGTTCCCCTTGCTTATCCATACCGGCGCCAGCCGCGCGGCGCGCCATCAATGCGTCACTACCATACAGGATCGCCTTCCGCATCGTCTATCCGCCCGACGCTATTTTTGAAACTGCGGTTCAGTTTCCTGCGGCAAGGCACAAAAAAGCCCGCACGCGGCGGGCTACTTTCAGGATTATTCGAACTCGTTCCAGGAACGGCCGTCTCGCGTGATCATCGCCACGGACGCCACCGGCCCCCAGGTGCCTGCCTGATAAGGCTTGGAGGAGTCGCCGTCGGCGGCCCAGGCGTCGATAATGGAGTCGACGTAGGTCCATGCCGCTTCCACTTCGTCGCGACGCACGAACAGCGCCTGAATGCCGCGCATGCTCTCCAGCAGCAGACGCTCGTAGGCGTCAGCCAGGTGCGACTGATTAAAGGTCTCGGAGTAGCTCAGATCCAGCTTGGTGGTCTGCAGCTTGTGCTTGTGATCGAGGCCCGGCACTTTGTTCAGGATCTCGATATCGACGCCCTCGTCCGGCTGCAGACGAATAGTGAGCTTGTTCTGCGGCAGTTCCGAGTAGGAATCCTTGAACAGGTTCATCTCCGGGTTCTTGAAGTAGACCACTACTTCGGAGCATTTGGTCGGCAGACGCTTGCCGGTACGCAGGTAGAACGGCACGCCCGCCCAGCGCCAGTTGTCGATATCGACGCGAATGGCGACGAAGGTTTCCGTCGAGCTGGACTTGTTGGCGCCCTCTTCTTCCAGATAGCCAGGCACTTTTTTACCCTGCACGAAGCCGGCGGTGTACTGGCCGCGCACGGTTTTTTCGCGCACGTTGGTCTGATCGATACGGCGTAGCGAGCGCAGCACCTTAACTTTCTCGTCGCGAATGGCGTCGGCGCTGAGGTCGGACGGCGGCGCCATGGCGATCATGGTCAGCACCTGCAACAGGTGGTTCTGGATCATATCGCGCATCTGGCCAGCCTGGTCGAAATAGCCCCAGCGTCCTTCGATGCCCACCTCTTCGGCCACGGTGATCTGCACGTGATCGATGGTGCGGTTATCCCAGTTGTTGACGAAGATAGAGTTGGCGAAGCGCAGCGCCAGCAGGTTGAGCACCGTCTCTTTGCCGAGATAGTGGTCGATGCGGAACACCTGGCTTTCGTCAAAGAACTCGCCTACCGCGTCGTTAATCTCTTTTGAGGTCTCCAGCGAGGTGCCGAGCGGCTTCTCCATCACCACGCGCGCCGGTTTAGCGTTCAGCTTCGCTGCGCCCAGGCCTTTGCAGATGGCGCCGAAGGTGCTTGGCGGCATCGCGAAATAGTTGATGGTGGTGCGTTTTGCCTGATCGAGCATTTTGCCCAGTTTGGGAAAATGGGTGGTGTCGTTGACGTCGAGGTTGCAGAAGTCGAGACGGCTGCTGAGTTTGTCCCACAGCGCTTCGTCGATCTTCTCCTTCATAAAGGTTTCCAGCGCTTCACGCACCACTTTGGTATAGGCTGCTTTGTCCCAGTCGGCGCGTCCCACGCCGATGATGCGGGTTTCCTCGTGGATCTGTCCCGCTTTTTCCAGCTGATACAGTGAAGGCAACAGTTTCCGGCGCGCAAGATCGCCTTTGGCACCGAATATCACCAGATCGCATGCCTGGGCTGTTTGTGTTACCGCCATTTTCCTCTCCTCGTTGCAGGATGATCCCGTTGGCGTTTGCATCCTCATCCATCGGGTCCATGTTGTAATTTTCTTTCAGCACAATGTACTTATTTCAGGGAGTCAGGTAAACCGACTCTATGCGGGTCCGCAGCGTTTACTCTGAATGGAATAAGACGTGCCGATGTGATAGTGCGTGCGCTTTAGCCCACTCTAGCGTGGCGGCCGAGAGGCGGCAAAATCGAATCCGGGTCAAATTATGACAAAAATTTACCACGCAGACTTATCCGTACTTGCGCGCAGTCAAGCCGAACAGGGTATATTCACGCTTTTATGCCCCCCCTGCCAGCCCTGGCTGGCATCGATAAAAGCGATAACGGTCATCAGGTTATGAATACTCTGGAAAAAATTGAGGCGCAGCTGGCGACGCTCAGCAAATCGGAACGCAAGGTCGCGGCGCAGATCCTGGCCGCCCCGCAGGAGGCGATCCATTCCAGCATTGCCCGGCTGGCGCGCGCCGCCGAGGTCAGCGAACCCACCGTTAACCGCTTTTGCCATCGGCTCGGCACGCGCGGCTTTCCCGACTTCAAATTACAGCTGGCGCAGAGCCTGGCGCAAGGGCAAAGCTGGGTCAGTCACGACGTCGATGAAGATGACGATACACGCGGCTACAGCCATAAGATTTTCGACTCGGCGCTGGCCGGGCTGCAGCGCGTGCGCGAACGGCTCGATCTCGCCGTGGTGCAGCAGGCGGTGACGGCGCTGTCGCGAGCGCAGAAAGTGGCGTTCTTTGGCCTGGGCGCCTCAGCGGTGGTGGCGCACGACGCCTTTAATAAATTTTTGCGCTTTGATCTCCCGGTGGTCTGGTCAGAGGATATTGTGATCCAGCGCATGAGTTGTATAAATAGTTGCGCGGAGGACGTTTTTGTTTTGATTTCGCATACTGGCCGCACGAAAAATATGGTAGAACTGGCTCGCCTCGCCGGTGTAAACGGTTCCACCGTGATAGCCGTCACGTCTCCCGCTTCGCCACTGGCAGTGGTCGCCACGCTGGCGCTCACGCTTGATGTTCCGGAAGATACCGATGTCTATCTGCCAATGGTGTCCCGCCTGACGCAACTCACCGTTATCGACGTGCTGGCGACCGGATTTATCCTCGAGCGCGGCGCCGCGTTTCGGGAAAACCTGAAGCGAGTGAAAGAGGTCTTAAAAGAGTCGCGTTTCGACAAGCCTTTCGCCATGGAAAACGCAGCGCAACAAAAAAATTAACATCACATTCACAATGTGAGTCGTATCACAGGCTCTCCTTCAGTTAGAATAATGATCACGCCCTGTCCACTTTAGGGGATACGCAAATTTGTCAACGGAGTCCTTCATGTCAAGACGTCTCAGAAGAACCAAGATCGTTACAACCCTCGGCCCGGCAACAGACCGCGATAATAATCTGGAAAAAATCATCGCCGCAGGCGCAAACGTTGTGCGACTCAACTTCTCTCACGGCACCCCGGAAGATCATCAGCTGCGCGCGAACAAAGTGCGTGAAATTGCCGCGAAGCTGGGTCGTCACGTCGCGATTCTGGGCGACCTGCAGGGACCGAAAATCCGCGTTTCGACCTTTAAAGAGGGCAAAGTATTCCTCAACGTCGGCGACCGCTTCCTGCTCGACGCCAGCCTGAGCAAAGGCGAAGGCGATAAAGAGAAAGTCGGCATCGACTATAAAGGCCTGCCGGAAGATGTGGTGCCGGGCGATATCCTGCTGCTCGACGATGGACGCGTGCAGCTGAAAGTGCTGGAAGTTCAGGGCATGAAGGTGTTTACCGAAGTCACCGTCGGCGGCCCGCTCTCCAACAACAAAGGCATCAATAAGCTCGGCGGCGGCCTGTCGGCGGAAGCGCTGACTGAGAAAGACAAAGCGGACATTATTACCGCCGCGAAAATCGGCGTCGATTATCTGGCGGTCTCGTTTCCGCGCAGCGGCGAAGATATGAACTACGCGCGTCGCCTTGCGCGCGAAGCGGGCTGCAAAGCGCAGCTGGTGGCGAAAGTCGAACGCGCCGAAGCGGTCGCGACGCAGGAAGCGATGGACGATATCATTCTCGCCTCTGACGTGGTCATGGTGGCACGCGGCGACCTGGGCGTTGAAATCGGCGATCCTGAGCTGGTCGGCATTCAGAAAGCGCTGATCCGTCGCGCGCGCCAGCTGAACCGCACCATCATTACCGCCACACAGATGATGGAATCAATGATCACCAACCCGATGCCGACGCGCGCCGAAGTGATGGACGTCGCTAACGCCGTGCTCGACGGCACCGACGCCGTGATGCTGTCGGCGGAAACCGCCGCTGGCCAGTATCCCGCTGAAACCGTTTCCGCGATGGCGAAGGTCTGCCTGGGCGCGGAGAAGATCCCGAGCGTCAACGTCTCCAAGCACCGTCTGGAAGTTACCTTCGACAATATCGAAGAGGCGATCGCCATGTCGGCGATGTATGCGGCGAACCATTTGCAGGGCGTCACCGCGATTATTACCATGACCGAGTCCGGCCGTACGCCGCTGATGACGTCGCGCATTACCTCCGGCCTGCCGATTTTCGCGATGTCCCGTCATGAGC
Source organism: Pantoea sp. NGS-ED-1003 (assembly GCF_000738765.1). Lineage (NCBI taxonomy): Bacteria > Pseudomonadati > Pseudomonadota > Gammaproteobacteria > Enterobacterales > Erwiniaceae > Pantoea > Pantoea sp. NGS-ED-1003. The sequence continues at coordinate 24,175 of NZ_JPQA01000001.1, read as the reverse complement.
GCACCCTGAACCTGACCGCGCTCTATCGCGGCGTGACGCCGGTCTTTTTCAACAGCGACAACGACGGCGTAGTCGCGGCGCACGATGCAATCAATCTGCTGCGCGACAAAGGCTTCCTGGTCTCCGGCGATCTGGTTATCGTCACCCAGGGCGACGTGATGGGCGCGACCGGCACCACCAATACCAGCCGGGTGCTGCGCGTCGACTAACTGCGCACCCGCTGTAGTAACGCTGTAAACAACGCGACTGCCTGGCGGTCGCGTTTTATTTTTTAAAAGGAGTCTGAATGCCCCGCTATCAACCCGTCAGCAAACTGACAGCAGGCTTGCTGCTGTTTCCGCTGGCGCTGGTGCTGTTTGAATTCGCCACCTATATCGCGCACGACATGATCCAGCCAGGCATGCTGCTGGTAACGCAGGAGTTTAGCGTCGGCCCGGAGTGGGTCTCGACGTCGCTCACCGCCTATCTGCTGGGCGGCGTGGTGCTGCAATGGCTGCTCGGCCCGCTCTCCGATAAATTCGGCCGACGTCCGGTGATGCTGGGCGGCATTCTCTTTTTTATTCTGGCCTGCGTGCTGACCACCTGGGTCGGCTCGATCAAAGAGTTCGTCGCGCTGCGCTTTATTCAGGGCATCAGCCTCTGCTTTATCGGCGCGGTCAGCTATGCCGCGATTCAGGAAGCTTTTGATGAGGCGCTGGCGGTGCGCGTGATGGCGCTGATGGCCAATGTCGCGCTGCTGGCGCCGCTGGCAGGGCCGCTGGCGGGCGCCGCCTGGCTGACGGTGGCGAGCTGGCGCAGCATGTTCTGGCTGTTCGCCCTGCTCAGCGCCCTCGCCTTTATTATTTTATGGCGCGTGATGCCTGAAACCGCTGGCGACCGCAGCCACTCCATCGCGCTGCCGCAGCTGGCGCGCACCTACCGCAAGCTGGCGCGCGACCGGATGGTGATGCTGGGCTCTTTCGCTATCGGTCTGGTGTTTATTCCTATCCTGACCTGGGTGGCGCTCTCGCCGGTGATCCTGATGCATGAGGAGCAGTTGTCGCGCATGCACTATGCGCTGCTGCAGCTGCCGGTGTTTCTGGCGATGATCGCCGGGAATATTACGCTGGGCAAGCTGGCCGGACGCGTACCCATCGAGCAGCCGGTGAAGTTCGCCGCCTGGCCGATTCTCTCAGGGTTAGGCATTGCGCTGCTGGCGAACCTGCTGGACAGCCACAGCTATCTCTTTCTGACCGCCGGGCTAAGCCTTTACGCCTTCGGCGCGGGTATGGTCAACGCCGGGCTCTATCGCCTGACGCTTTACGCCAGCGACGCGGGTAAAGGCAGCGTCGCGGCGATGCTGGGGATGATCAGCATCCTGACGCTGGCGATCGGCATCGAGCTGGCGAAAAGCGGTTATTTTAGCGGCGGCACGCCCTGGTTTAGCCTGATCAATTTCATCAGCGGCGTGCTCTGGTTTGTGCTGGTGACGCTGTTTCTGCGCGAACGCAAGCGGCGCGCGCAGGTGACGGCGTTATCCTGAGCATTAAGGTCTTACTCACAAGCTGCTGCGGAAGCTGAAATGCGGGGGCGGTATGGCACGAAGAGCAAAGCGTCCCGCGACAGGGACAAAAACGCCGGGAGCGTTTTTGAACGGCGCAGAGCGCTGGCCCGTTACGGGCGCACCTCAGGGATGAGGTGCGTATCCCCGCGGGACGAGCGCGCATGGATGCAATGGACTTTGCGATCGGGCCATACCGTCCCTGCGTCAGCACATTATCAATAAAAAAGGGCCGCAATTGAGGCCCTTTTGCTATTTACGCGGATAAAGCTCTTTGCGCTTATAGGGCTCGATATCGCCCTCTTTGCGCGTCTTCAGCAGTTTCAAAATCCAGGTGTACTGCTCGGGATGGGGACGCACGAACACCTCAACCTCTTCGTTCATGCGGCGCGCCAGCGTGCGATCGTCCGCGTCCAGCAGATCGTCCATCGGCGGACGCACGAAAATCTCCAGCCGGTGCGTCTCGCTGTTATAGACCGGAAACAGCGGCACCACGCGCGCGCGGCACACCTTCATCAGGCGGCCCAGCGCCGGCAGCGTCGCCTTGTAGGTCGCGAAGAAATCAACAAACTCGCTGTGTTCGGCGCCGTGATCCTGATCGGGCAGATAGTAGCCCCAGTAACCCTGGCGCACCGAGCTGATAAACGGCTTGATGCCGTCGTTGCGGGCGTGCATCCGGCCGCCGAAGCGACGACGCGCGCTGTTCCAGACGTAGTCAAGCAGCGGATCGCTCTGGTTATGAAACATCGCCGCCATCATCTGCCCTTCCGAGGCGAGCAGCATCGCAGGGATATCCACCGCCCAGCCGTGGGGCACAAGGAAAATAACGTTCTGCTTCTCTGCATGCAGCCGATCGATGATCTCGCGGCCGTGCCAGTCAACGCGCTGGCGCACGCGCGCCGGATCGCGCGCACACAGTTCTGCCATCATCGCCATCGCCTGCGGTGCGGTGGCGAACATCTCATCGACGATATCGCTGCGCTGCGTTTCGCTCAGCTCCGGCAGGCAATAATACAGATTGATTAGCGCGCGGCGGCGAGCGCCTTTAGCCAGTTTCCCCGCCATTCTCCCCAGCCCGCCAAGCAGCGGATCGCGCACTTTCGCCGGCAGCAGCGCCATGCCTGCCAGCGCGCCGATCGCCAGCCAACTGCCCCAGTATTTTGGTTTCAGGAAAGAACGTTCAAAAACGGGAATAAATTCACTATTCTTTTTTTTCGGGGTTTCCATGCACTCGCCTCAATCAATGACGCGCTAATGATAGTGGCGACAGGTAAATTTGCAATCCCCGGCGCGGCGTGAAAAAAAACCGACGCGTAAAGCGTCGGTCTTATGGCGCGTCGCGCGGACTACTCGAAGCGCAGCAGCGGCAGGTTGGTTTTCACCTGCGCCATATAATCGCTGCGCTCTTTGCCGGTCAACCCTTCCATGCGCGGCAGCTTCGCCGTCAGCGGGTTGACCGCCTGGTTATTGATCCAGATTTCAAAGTGCAGATGCGGCCCGGTGGAGCGGCCGGTATTGCCTGACAGCGCAATGCGATCGCCGCGCTTCACCTTCTCGCCCGGTTTCACCAGCACTTTCTTCAGGTGCATATAGCGCGTCATATACTGGCGGCCGTGACGAATGGCCACATAGTTGCCCGCCGCGCCGCCGTTTTTCGCCATCACCACTTCGCCGTCGCCGACCGCCAGCACCGGGGTACCCACCGGCAGCGCGAAATCGACGCCTTTATGCGGCGCGATGCGGCCCGTTACCGGGTTCAGACGACGCGGGTTGAAGTTGGAGGAGACGCGATACTGCTTCACGGTCGGGAAGCGCATAAAGCCGCGCGCCAGGCCCGACCCGTTGCGATCGTAGAACTTGCCGTCTTCGGCACGGAACGCGTAGTAGTCTTTGCCGCCGGAGCGCAGGCGCACGCCAAGCAGCTGGCTCTGCGCGCTTTTGCCGTCGAGCATTTCGCGCGACATCAGCACGCTAAACTGGTCGCCGGCGCGCAGCTTGCGGAAATCCATCTGCCACTGCAGCGCTTTGATCACCGCGCTCGCTTCGCTGCCGGTCAGGCCGGCGCGCTGGGCGCTGGCGGCGAAACTGCCGCGCACTTCGCCTTTCAGCACGCGGTTCTGCCACTCGCCCTTTTGCATCTCGGACTGCATAGTGAACGCGCCGTTATTGCCGCGCTGATAGGTGCGCGTTTCACGCCGGTTTATCTCCCAGGTGAGAGACTGCAGGCTGCCATCGTCGGTCAGGGTCCAGCTCAGCTGCTGGCCGACCTGCAGGTTGCGCAGCGCTTTATCGCTGTTGACCAGCGCATTGATATCGCCCAGTTCGATGCCGTACTGATTCAGGGCGCTGCTGAGCGTATCGCCGGACGAGACGGTGTATTCATGCGTTCCCGTCGCGTCCGGCACATCGCTGTCGATGTCGTCGGCGGGCAGTTCTTCTTCCGGTTCGGAAGTGGTTTGATCGATGGGTTCGCTGGCCTCTGGCAGCAGCGTACGCAGCTGATTTTTATCGAGTTCGATGCTTTTGACTATCGGCATCGCATCATCGGCGGGATGATAAACGTAGGGCCGCCAGACGGCGACGGCCAGCGTCACAACGGTTAAAGACCCCAGCATAACGCGGTGGGGGCGCGGCAAATTATTAAATGCGAGGGCGACAGAGCGGGCTATCTGCTGCACTTTTACCTATTCCTCATGCTCCATTCAGGCAGCTCGCATACTGGCCTGACAGCTGTGAAAGGAACTTCACGTAGCTGTCCTGACTAAGGCTGATATTTGTCCCCAGCGGATCCAGCGTGCCTTTACGCACGTTGGTTCCACGGGCAACCGCATCGATGACGGCTGGCCTGAATTGTGGCTCAGCAAAGACGCAAACGGCCTTCTGCTCAACCAACTGTGTTCGTATTTGATGTAGACGCTGTGCGCCCGGCTGAATTTCAGGGTTTACGGTAAAATGCCCGCTGGGCGAGAGGCCGTAGTGTTTTTCAAAATAGGTGTAAGCGTCATGAAAAACGAAATACCCTTTGTTGCTGACCGGCGCGAGCTGCGCGCTAATGTGCTTGTCGGTAACCGCCAGTTCGCTTTCGAACTGCTGGAGATTAGCGTCAAGTTTGGCTTTGCTTTCGGGCATAAGTTCCAATAATTTTCCATGGATTGCAACCGCCGCTAGCCTGGATATTTGCGGTGACAACCACAGATGCATATTAAATTCGCCATGATGGTGATGATGTTCCGCTTCGTCATCTCCGCTATCGCCCTGGTGAGCAGCCTCTTCGCCATGGTGATCGTCGTCGTCTCCGCCCTTCAGCAACAAGGGTTTAACCGCCTGCATATCGGCGATCTGAAGGTTTTTAGCGGCGGGCAATTCAGCCGCCGGCTTCGTCATGAAGGCTTCCATCTCGGGGCCGACCCACACCACTAAGTCTGCGTTTTTTAAACGTTTTACGTCAGAAGGACGCAGCGCGTAATCATGTTCCGACGCGCCATCGGGCAGCAGTACATCCACCGGCGTCACGCCGTCGGCAATGGCGGCAGCGATAAAACCGAGAGGCTTCACCGAGGCGACGACATTCGCCTGCGCGGGAAGCGTCAGCGAGGCGGTGAATGCCAGCGCAGAAAGGGTGAAAATAGTACTCTTTTTAATGTGTAACATAATGCATCATTCCATCGTGACCTGGGGATGGGATGTGATATTATAACATTCGAAATTCTGTGCAACCTGTAAATAACATGACCTCACTCGTCACGCTTGAAAACATCTCCGTGCAATTTGCACGACGTCCCGTGCTCTCAGGCATTAGCCTGAAGCTGATGCCTGGACGCATACTTACGCTGCTCGGTCCTAACGGCGCAGGCAAATCCACGCTGGTGCGCGTCGTGCTGGGGCTGCTTACGCCGGCCTCCGGTCAGATACAACGCGATCCGGGCTTGCGCATCGGTTATGTGCCGCAAAAACTGCATATCGACCCGACGCTGCCGGTCACCGTCGAGCGTTTTATGCTGCTGACGCGCGGCGCGAAGCGCGCCGATGTGCTGCCGGCGCTGAAGCGCGTGCAGGCCGGTCATCTGCTCAACGCGCCGCTGCAGAAGCTCTCGGGCGGTGAAACGCAGCGCGTGCTGCTGGCGCGCGCCCTGCTCAATCAGCCGCAGCTGCTGGTGCTGGACGAGCCGACGCAGGGCGTCGACGTGAACGGCCAGGTGGCGCTCTACGATCTGATCGACCAGCTGCGCCACGAGCTTAACTGCGGCGTGCTGATGGTTTCGCACGATCTGCATCTGGTAATGGCGAAAACCGACGAGGTGCTCTGCCTTAACCACCATATCTGCTGCTCCGGCACGCCGGAAGCGGTGTCGCAGCATCCGGAATTTATCGCCATGTTCGGTCCGCGCGGCGCGCAGCAGCTGGCGATCTATCGCCATAACCATAACCATCGTCACGACCTTCAGGGACGTATCGTTTTACGCAGAGGACAGGGTCCATCATGATTGAATTGTTACTACCGGGCTGGCTGGGCGGCGTGATGCTGGCGCTGGCGGCCGGTCCGCTGGGTTCGTTCGTGGTGTGGCGCAAGATGTCTTACTTCGGCGATACCCTGGCGCACGCCTCGCTGCTGGGGGTCGCCTTCGGCCTGCTGCTGAATGTGAATCCCTACTACGCCGTTATTCTGGTCACCGTCTGCCTGGCGCTGGGGCTGGTGTTTCTTGAACGCCGCCCACATCTGGCGATCGATACCCTGCTGGGCATTATGGCGCACAGCGCGCTGTCGCTCGGTCTGGTGGTGGTCAGCCTGATGTCGGGCGTGCGCGTCGATCTGATGGCCTATCTGTTCGGCGATCTGCTGGCGGTAACGCCGGAGGATTTATGGGTGATGGGCGCAGGCGTGGCGGTGGTGCTGGCGGTGATGGCGTGGCAGTGGCGCGCGCTGCTGTCGATGACCATCAGCCCGGAGCTGGCGCAGGTGGACGGCGTTAATATTCAGCGTACCCGCCTGATCCTGATGCTGGTGACGGCGCTGACCATTGGCGTGGCGATGAAATTCGTCGGCGCGCTGATTATCACCTCGCTGCTGATTATCCCCGCCGCGACGGCGCGCCGCTTTTCGCGTTCGCCGGAGCAGATGGCGAGCCTGGCAGTGGTGGTGGGCATTATCGCCGTTTCGGGCGGCCTGACCTTCTCCGCCTTCTACGATACCCCGGCCGGCCCGTCGGTGGTGCTGTGCGCCGCGCTGCTGTTTATTCTCAGCATGGCGCGCAAACCCGCCGTCTGATTACTCGTCGCGCGCCATGCCGAAGTGACGATAAGCATGCTGCGTGGCCATCCGGCCGCGCGGCGTGCGCTGAATAAAGCCCTGCTGGATAAGGAAGGGCTCAATCACATCCTCAATGGTTTCCCGCTCTTCGCCAATTGCCGCTGCGAGGTTATCCAGGCCTACCGGCCCGCCGGTAAACTTGTCGATAATCGCCAGCAGCAGCTTGCGATCCATATAGTCGAAGCCTTCGCTGTCGACGTTAAGCATATCCAGCGCGCTGGCCGCAACGTTGCCGCTCATTTCGCCGTTGGCGCGCACCTCCGCGAAGTCGCGCACGCGGCGTAGCAGACGGTTGGCGATACGCGGCGTGCCGCGCGCGCGCTGCGCCACTTCCCGCGCGCCCTCTTCGCTCAGCGGCAGTCCCAGACAGGCGGCGCTGCGGCTGACGATGTGCTGCAGATCCGGTACGTTGTAGAACTCCAGGCGCTGCACGATGCCGAAGCGGTCTCGCAGCGGCGAAGTCAGCGAGCCGGCGCGCGTGGTGGCGCCGATCAGCGTAAACGGCGGCAGGTCGAGCTTGATGGAGCGCGCGGCCGGGCCTTCGCCAATCATAATATCCAGCTGGTAATCTTCCATCGCCGGATAGAGCACCTCTTCCACCACCGGCGAGAGACGATGGATCTCATCGATAAACAGCACGTCGTGCGGTTCGAGATTGGTCAGCATCGCCGCCAGATCGCCCGCCTTCTCCAGCACCGGACCGGAGGTAGTGCGCAGATTGACGCCCATCTCATTGGCGACGATATTGGCCAGCGTGGTTTTCCCCAGCCCCGGCGGACCGAAAATCAGCAGGTGATCCAGCGCATCGCCGCGCAGTTTCGCCGCCTTGATGAAAATTTCCATCTGCTCGCGCACCTGCGGCTGGCCCACGTACTCCGAGAGCAGCTTAGGGCGGATAGCGCGGTCGAGATTCTCTTCTTCGTTATAGCTGGCGGAGGAGACCAGACGGTCGGCTTCGATCATGACTTACCTCAAATGGCGGCGCGCAGAGCTTCTCGGATCAGGGTTTCGCAGTCTGCGTCAGGCTTGCCAACCTTGCTTATCATACGGCTGGCTTCCTGCGGTTTATAACCCAGCGATACCAGCGCCGCAACCGCTTCTGCCTCGGCGTCGTTGCTTTCCGGCTCGGCGTGCGGCGCGGTGAGCGTAAAGGCGGATTCGCCGGAGAAGAGGTCACCATGCAACCCTTTGAAGCGATCTTTCATCTCAACCACCAGACGCTCGGCGGTTTTCTTGCCGACGCCCGGCAGCTTGATTAGCGCGGCAATCTCCTCTTTCTCCACTGCCGTCACAAACTGCTGCGCCGACATGCCGGAAAGGATCGCCAGCGCCAGCTTAGGTCCGACGCCGTTGGTTTTAATCAGCTCGCGAAACAGCGCGCGCTCTTGTTTGTTGTTGAAGCCGAACAGCAGCTGCGCATCTTCGCGCACCACAAAGTGGGTAAAGATCACCGCTTCGTGGTTCAGTTCAGGCAGCTCATAAAAACAGGTCATCGGCATATGCACTTCATAACCCACGCCGTGCGCTTCGATCAGCACCAGCGGCGGCTGCTTTTCCAGAATATTGCCCCGTAAACGACCTATCACCTGAACGCTTCCTTAATAAACGAATGTGGCGGGATTTATAACATAAAAAAGGCTGGATGAATATCCAGCCTGAAACGGAACGCGGCGTGGCCCGCTAGCCTGAACGCAAACGTCCGCGCGTCAGTAACAGTTTGCTGTCGCTGATGCGCGTCGCGTTCTGACTGACGTGGCAGTGCGTAATAGCGATTGCCAGCGCGTCAGCGGCGTCCGCCTGTGGGTTGGCGGGCAGCTTAAGCAGCGTGCGCACCATATGCTGCACCTGACTCTTCTCCGCGCCGCCGGTGCCGGTGACGGTCTGCTTCACCTGACGGGCGGCGTACTCAAAGACCGGCAGGTCAAGGTTGACCGCCGCAACGATCGCCGCGCCGCGCGCCTGCCCCAGCTTAAGCGCCGAATCGGCGTTCTTTGCCATAAAGACCTGCTCAATGGCGAAGTAGTCTGGCGAAAACTGGGTGATGATTTCAGTCACGCCCGCATAGATCAGCTTCAGGCGCGCCGGCAGCTCGGTGGTATTGGTGCGGATACAGCCGCTGCCCAGATAGCTGAGCTGGCGGCCGGTTTGACGGATCACACCGTAGCCGGTTATGCGCGAGCCGGGATCGATGCCCAGAATTATCGCCATGCCGACTCTCCGGTGTGCGGGCTAGAGAGAAACGCCATTACAGCGTTTCCGCGACCTCATCGGAGATCTCGCCGTTATGGTAGACTTCCTGCACGTCGTCGCAGTCTTCCAGCATGTCGATCAGGCGCAGCAGCTTCGGCGCCGTTTCAGCATCGAGTTCCGCTTTGGTCGACGGGATCATTGAGACTTCGGCGGTGTCCGCTTTCAGGCCGGTGGCCTCCAGCGCGTCGCGCACTGCGCCCAGCTCTTCCCATGCGGTAAAGACGTCGATCGCGCCGTCGTCATAGCTCACCACATCTTCCGCGCCCGCTTCCAGCGCCGCTTCCATCACGCTGTCCTCATCCTGGCCCGGCGCAAAGGAGATGACGCCCTTCTTGCTGAACAGGTAAGAAACAGAGCCGTCGGTGCCGAGGTTGCCGCCGGTTTTGGTGAAGGCGTGGCGCACTTCGCCTACGGTGCGGTTGCGGTTGTCGCTCAGGCACTCCACCATCACGGCAGAGCCGCCAGGGCCGTAGCCTTCATAGATGATGGTTTCCATATTGGAATCATCTTCGCCGCCCACGCCGCGCGCGATAGCGCGGTTCATGGTGTCGCGCGTCATGTTGTTAGACAGCGCTTTGTCCATTGCGGCGCGCAGACGCGGGTTGGACGCGGCGTCGCCGCCGCCCAGCTTAGCGGCGGTGACCAGTTCACGAATAATTTTGGTGAAGATTTTACCGCGCTTGGCGTCCTGCGCCGCCTTGCGGTGCTTGGTGTTCGCCCACTTACTATGACCAGCCATCTTGGTTATTCTCCGATCTTTGACATCGCACGGGCTATCTTGCTGGCGATCTCGCCTTCCGGCAGTGCTCGCAATCCTCACGTACGGGAGTACGCTCCGGTTGCTGCGCGCTGGCGGCAGCCGACCTCGCTGCGCCGATAACGCCCGACGCTTTAAGTTTTAAGGCGCAGTTCTGTTAGATTGCACCGTTTTTTACGATCCAGGCTGCTGCCGGAAGAGACGCGGCGAGCAGCTAAATAAATTCTTCAATCGCCTGGCGATTGCTCCAGGACTTAGTCAGGGCGGCGGCGGCGGCGGGATCGAGCCAGCGCGCGGCGAGATGCTCGCTGAGCGTCGGCTGCCGCTCGGCGGGCAGCGCCAGCCGGAACCAGTGTTCGCGGTTGTGCGTCACGCCGGGCGCATAGCGATGGCGATAGTGCGGAAAGATTTCGAATTCGATCTCTTTGCCGCAATCCTCCAGCGCCAGCTTCTCGCCCGCGACGTCAATGGCCAGCTCTTCCAGCACTTCGCGCCGCGCTGCCTGAAGCGGGGTTTCGCCCGCTTCCAGACTACCGGTGACCGACTGCCAGAAATCGCTGTCGTCGCGTCGCTGCAGCATCAACACCCGGCCGGTATCCTGCGCGAAAATCACTACCAGCACCGATACCGGATGTTTATACATCACTTATTCTCTGACTTCTCTTTCTTCGGCGCGATCTGAATACCGAGATCCGCCAGCGCCGCCGGGTTGGCTTCGCTTGGCGCTTCGGTCATCAGACAGGCCGCCGCGGTGGTTTTCGGGAAGGCGATAACGTCGCGGATATTCTCGGTGCCGGTCAGCAGCATAGTGAGACGATCCAGACCGAAGGCCAGGCCCGCGTGCGGCGGCGTGCCGTACTTCAGCGCGTCGAGCAGGAAGCCGAACTTCTCGCGCTGTTCGTGCTCGTCAATGCCCAGAATAGTGAATACCGCCTGCTGCATGTTACCGCTGTGGATACGCACGGAACCGCCGCCCACTTCATAACCGTTGATCACCATATCGTAGGCATTCGCCACCGCGCTCAGCGGATCGGCCGCCAGCTCTTCCGCCGACATCTCTTTCGGCGCGGTAAACGGATGGTGCATCGCCGCCAGGCCGCCTTCGTCGTCCTCTTCGAACATCGGGAAGTCGATTACCCACAGCGGCGCCCAGGCGCTTTCGTTGGTGATCTGCAGATCGCGGCCCACTTTCAGGCGCAGGGCGCCCAGCGCGTCCGCTACCACTTTGGCGCGATCGGCGCCGAAGAAGATCAGGTCGCCGTCGGCGGCGTTGGTGCGGCTGAGAATCGCTTCGACGATCTCTTCGTTAAGGAACTTAGCCACCGGGCTCTGTACGCCGCTGAAGCCGTCAGCGCGCGCGTTGACTTTCATCCACGCCAGACCTTTCGCGCCATAAATCTCGACGAACTTGCCGTATTCGTCAATCTGCTTGCGGCTCAATTGTGCGCCACCCGGCACGCGCAGCGCGGCGACGCGCCCTTTGGCGTCGTTGGCCGGACCGGCGAACACCTGGAACTCGACGTTTTTCAGCAGATCGGCGACGTCCACCAGCTCCATCGGGTTACGCAGATCGGGCTTGTCGGAACCGTAGCGACGCATCGCTTCGGCAAAGGTCATCTGCGGGAATTCGCCGAGATCGACGCCCTTCACTTCCTGCCACAGCTGACGAATCATACGCTCGTTGATCTCGCGCACCTGCGGCGCGGTCAGGAACGAGGTTTCGATATCGATCTGGGTAAATTCCGGCTGGCGGTCGGCGCGCAGGTCTTCATCGCGGAAACACTTCACGATCTGATAGTAGCGATCGAAGCCGGACATCATCAGCAGCTGTTTGAACAGCTGCGGCGACTGCGGCAGCGCATAGAACTTGCCTTTGTGCACGCGGCTCGGCACCAGATAGTCGCGCGCGCCTTCCGGCGTCGCCTTCGTCAGCATCGGCGTTTCGATATCGAGGAAGCCTTCGCCGTCCATAAAGCGGCGCACGAAGCTGGAGATTTTCGCGCGGGTCTTCAGACGCTGCGCCATTTCAGGACGGCGCAGGTCGAGATAGCGGTATTTGAGACGCGCTTCCTCGCTGTTGACCTGATTGGAGTCGAGCGGCAGCGGCTCGGCGCGGTTGATAATGGTCAGCGCCTGCGCGAACACTTCGACTTCGCCCGTGGCCATCTCGGCATTTTTGTTCTTCTCGTCGCGTGCGCGAACGGTGCCGGTGATCTGGATGCAGAATTCGTTGCGCAGCTCAGACGCCAGCTGGAAAGCCTCCTGACGATCGGGATCGAAGAAAACCTGCACGATGCCTTCGCGATCGCGCATGTCGATAAAAATCAGGCTCCCCAGATCGCGACGGCGGTTGACCCAGCCGCAAAGAGTGACTTGCTGACCTACATGAGACAGATTGAGCTGTCCGCAATATTCTGTACGCATAACGTATCCTTTTAACTTCGCCGCTGCTGCCTGCAGCATCAGGCCGCGTAACCTTTTGAGATGCTGCCGCAAAAAAGGCGGCCATTATAATGGAAAAAGGCAGGCAGGATAAGTAGAGCCGCGCCAAACCCCGCATTTCGTCGCCGGTTTTTCCTCCCCCGGGCAACCAGGCTAGTCTATAGGGCAAAACCAGCAGAAAAGGAGAGGCCGTGACGCTTCGTATTGGGCTGCCGCAGTGGCAGCATTCGCACTGGAAACGCTGGGGCATTGAAAGTCTGGCTGATTATGCCCGGCTGTTCCACTGCGTAGAGGGCAACACCACGCTTTATGCGCTACCCGCGCCCGACACCGTTCAGCGCTGGCGCGATATGACGCATGACGATTTTCGCTTTTGCTTCAAGTTTCCGCAGACCATCAGTCATCAGGCGCAGCTGCAGCACACCGACGATCTGCTGAGCGATTTTCTGCGGCTGCTCGATCCGCTGGCCGACCGTATCGGACAGTACTGGCTGCAGCTGCCCGCGACTTTTGCGCCCGCGCAGCTCGCCGATCTCTGGCGCTTTCTCGACGGGCTGCCGCGCCGCTTCAGCTATGGCGTCGAAGTGCGCCACCCCGCCTTTTTCGCCAAGGGCGAGGCGGAGCGCGCCCTGAATCAGGGGCTGCAGGCGCGCGGCGTCAACCGGGTGATTTTAGACAGCCGCCCGACGCACGCCTCAACCTCGCAAAGTCCCGCCGCCCTGCACGCGCGCCAGCAAAAGCCGCGCGTGCCGCCTCACGCTGTGCGCACCGGCGAGCGGCCCATGGTGCGCTTTATCGGCAGCGACGACGTAGACCAGAGCGATCGATTTTTTCAGGTCTGGCGCGAAAAACTGGCACAATGGCAGACGGAAAGCGACCCGCTGTTTTTTATTCATACACCCGATATGGGCGAGGTGTTTCCGCTGGTGCGGCGCTTATGGCCGCAGCTGCAGGCGATCGACGCCGGCATCGGCAGCGGCCCCGCATGGCCGCAGCAGGAATCGCTGTTCTGATGAACGAGGATTAGCATGGTAAGTGCGTTATATGTGGTACTGGGCGTGTTGATGGTGATGAAGTTCGCGCTGGACGTGGTGCGCTACCGTCGCCACTATCGCGTCGCCTTTGGCGACGGCGGGTTTCACGATCTGCGCGTAGCGATGCGCATTCACGGCAACGCGATCGAAACCATTCCGCTGGCGCTGCTGCTGCTGGTGATGATGGAGATGAACGGCGCCGATATGTGGATGATGCATCTGACCGCGCTGCTTTTTTTCGCCGGCCGGGTGCTGCACGCGCAGGGGCTGCGCCGCAGCGCGCTCGCCGGGCGCAAATATGGCATGATGCTGACGCTGTTCGCCCTGTGCGGCATGGCGGTATTTAACCTTATCTATCTGCCCTGGGAGCTGGTGCTGACGCTGCATTGACCGGCTGCGGGGGTAAAGGGTGCAGCCCGCCGCACTTTCTGCCAGAATAGCGCCCTTTCCGTTGTCTTTCCGGATTTATTATGTCTGACCGCGATACGCTATTTTCCGCGCCCATCGACAAGCTGGGCGACTGGACCTTTGACGAGCGCGTGGCTGAAGTCTTCCCCGATATGATTCAGCGCTCCGTGCCCGGCTACTCGAATATCATCTCCATGATCGGCATGCTGGCCGAGCGCTTCGTCACGCCCGACAGCCATGTTTACGATCTGGGCTGCTCGCTTGGCGCCGCCACGCTCTCGGTGCGCCGCAATATCAAGGCGCCCGGCTGCACCATTATCGCCGTGGATAATTCGCCGGCGATGGTCGAGCGCTGCCGCCGCCATATTGACGCCTTCCGCGCCGAAACGCCGGTGAACGTTATCGAGGCCGATATCCGCGATATCCCTATCGAAAACGCCTCGATGGTGGTGCTGAACTTCACGCTGCAGTTTCTTGATCCTCCTGCGCGGCTGCAGCTGCTGGAGAAGATCTGGCAGGGGCTGAAGCCCGGCGGCGCGCTGGTGCTGTCGGAGAAGTTCAGCTTCGAGGACGCCGAGGTCGGCGAACTGCTGTTCAATATGCACCACGATTTCAAACGCGCTAACGGCTACAGCGAGCTGGAGATCAGCCAGAAACGCAGCATGCTGGAGAATGTGATGCTGACCGACAGCGTTGAGACGCACAAGGCGCGCCTGAAACAGGCGGGCTTCTCTCACGCGGAACTCTGGTTCCAGTGCTTTAACTTTGGTTCGCTGGTGGCGTTGAAATGATTGAGTTTGGCCGTTTTTATCAGCAAATTGCCACCGGTCCGCTCGCCAGCTGGCTGGAGGTGCTGCCGGCGCAGATCGCCGCCTGGCAGAAAGAGAATCTGCATGGCCTGTTTCGCAACTGGGAGAAGTCGGTTGAGCATTTGCCGCTGCTGCAGCCGCAGCAGCTCGACCTGCTGCACAGCGTCAGCGCAGAGCGCGACGATCTCAGCGATCGTCAGCGTCAGGGCATCGAGAAACTGCTGCGCAACCTGATGCCCTGGCGTAAAGGCCCCTACTCGCTCTACGGCACCGCTATCGATACCGAATGGCGTTCCGACTGGAAGTGGCAGCGCGTCGCGCCGCATATCTCTTCACTGGCGGGTCGCACCGTACTGGACGTCGGCTGCGGCAGCGGCTATCACATGTGGCGCATGGTCGGCGCCGGCGCGCAGCTGGTGGTCGGCATCGATCCGATGCAGCTCTTTCTCTGCCAGTTCGAAGCGGTGCGCAAACTGCTGGGCGATGACCGACGCGCCCATCTGCTGCCGCTCGGCATCGAACAGCTGCCGACGCTACAGGCGTTCGACACCGTTTTCTCAATGGGCGTGCTTTATCATCGCCGTTCGCCGCTCGATCATCTGCTGCAGCTGAAAAACCAGCTGGTGAGCGGCGGCGAGCTGGTGCTGGAAACGCTGGTGATCGAGGGAGATGAGCGGGATGTGCTGGTGCCGGGCGAACGCTATGCGCAGATGCGCAACGTCTATTTCATCCCTTCGGCCGCAGCGCTGAAAAGCTGGCTGGAGAAGTGCGGCTTCGTCGACGTGAAAATTGTCGATTATGCGGTGACCTCCACCGACGAGCAGCGCCGCACCAGCTGGATGACCAGCGAATCGCTGGCCGAGTTTCTCGACCCGCAAGACGCCGGCAAAACGGTGGAAGGCTACCCGGCGCCGCTGCGTGCGGTGCTGGTCGCCACCAAACCCTGACGCTTAGCGGCGCGAGAGCGCCAGCTTCGCCGCGAAGCCGATAAACACCATGCCCGTCAGGCGGTCCATCACCTTGAGCACCGCCGGACGGCGCAGGTGCGCGGCGAAATAGTGGCTGCCGCCAATCAGGACGGCGTTCCACAGCAGCCCAATCGCGATATGCATCAGCGCCAGCAGGCTGCACCAGAGCGGCACCGACGCCCCCGCCGGAATAAACTGCGGCAGAAAAGTAACGTAAAACACGCCCATTTTGGGGTTGAGCAGATTGCCGAACAGGCCGCGGTTGAAGCAGCTCAGATAGCTTTGCGGCGCGATTTCCGCCGCCGCTTCATGCAGCGGCTGCGTGCGCGGGCTGAGCAGCAGCCTGACGCCAAGATAGAGCAAATAGGCCGCGCCGATCCACTTCAGCAGGTTGTAGGCCATTTCCGACGCCAGCAGCAGCGCGCCCAGACCACATCCCACCGCGACGCCCCACACAAGACAGCCGAGGTTAATGCCCAGCGCCGTGGCGCTGCCCCGTCGCCAGCCCTGCGCGGCGGCAGTGCGCAGCACCAGCGCGGTATCGAAACCGGGCGTCAGCGTCAAAATAGTAATAGCGAATAAAAACGAGAACAGCAGCGTAGCGGTCATAACGCTCTCCCTGAAAATGGCTCCGCTCACTTTAACAAATTTTTAACGAGGACGCGCTATTTCTGCGCGCTACTCCGTCTCAGCAGGCCGGTCCCAGTACTGATATTTATAGGCGGCGCTGAGATGGCGCTCGATAGTGCCTTTGTCGAATACTTCGGTTTCATGCAGATAGCTTAACGTGCAGTTGCCGACCTCGTCCCATAGCTGACACTCGTCGACCGAACGCAGCGAACTGACCGGCGTGGTCGCGGTGCCGTGCAGCTGCCATTCGCGAAAATCTTTATCGTAGGTATAGAGATCTTTGCTGCGCGCCGTGATCGCGCTGACCACCTGCCCCTGCGGGTTCCAGCGCCAGCTGCTTTCGCCGTTGGTCAGGGCGTCGGTGCCGCGCGAAACGCTTTTCGTCAGCCGCAGCTGCGCGTCGTAACGATAGGTGGTGTCGGTAAAGCCGCTTTTGCCCATGCTGGTGAATTTATCGGAAGCGGTGACGATATTGCCGTGCTGACCGGTGAGCCAGCTAATGGTGCCCTGACGGTTATCGACCACCTGCTCTTTGCCCTCTTTCAGCACCTTCACCAGGTAGGCGTACTCCGCTACCCAGCCGCCCTGCACGCGCGCAATATGCTGCTCCATGCTCAGCACGACGTTGTGCTCTTTTTTATCGAAGGTGACGTCAGCCACCTGCAGGATGCCGCAGGGATCGAACTGCCCAAGCACGCGCTTTTGCGAATCGACATCTTTGCCGAACTCGCCGGCGATCACCTGTCGCACCGCGCCTTTCGCGCTGCCGCCCAGCATAATCCAGCTGTTGTTGCTGGCGACGGCTTTACTGTGTGGAGCGCAGGCGGCGGCCCACAGCGCGGGAGAGGCGAACAGCGAACCCAGCGCAAGCGCCACAATCAGAGAGCGTTTCATGGTGTAACTCCCAGAGATCTCAATAACCTGAGTGTAACCGTATTGGCGGCATCTGGCGCGGCCTGGTAAAATTCTGCGGATAAAAAGAACCCCAGCAAGATAAGTGTATCTCGGTAAATTGCTCTTTGGTAAATTTCATTTAAAAACAATGACATAAATTTATTTGCAGATTTATGCTTTGCATATCACTGTATATTATCACAGTATTATTAGGCGTTTCTGTGTGCTCAGGTCCCCCTGCAGGCCCCCTTGGGAGCCCATAGCGAGAAAAAGAATGGCTTACTACAGTATTGAAAAACGGAAGACCACAAAAGGCGAGATCAGATATCGCTGCACAGTTGCCGTCAAGAAAGAAGGCGCGATAATTTACCGCGAGCGTGAAACCTTCACCAGGCAGTCCGAGGCCAAATCTTGGGGCATTATCCGGGTTGCAGACATCGAAAAGAATGGCGTTCCGGTCGAAAAACAGAAACAGACGACGCTTTTTGGTGAGCTGTTAGAGCGGTATATGAATCACCCTAACATCACTTACAGCAAAAGTAAGGCATCAACGCTCAGCCTGATTAGCCGTAGTGAAATCTGCGAGGTACCACTGAGCGAGTTCACCTCTAACACGTTCATTAGCCATGCGGAATACAGAGCATCGCAAGGTGCCGGTCCGTCCACTATCCGTAATGATATTACCTTCATTGGGGCAATTCTCGGAGCTGCCGGCCCGATGTTCAATATTGATTTTGATATGGACTGTTATAGAAAAGCCAAATATCAGATGAGCAGACTGGGAATGATCTCTACTTCTCAGAAGCGCAGCCGGCGACCAACATCTGAAGAAATAAGCCAGCTCCTTAACGCCCTTGAGGCTCGAGCGGCGGGTTCATACAAAGGCATCCCCTTTCACCGTATATTCCTTTTCTCAATTCTCTCCTGCATGCGCATTGGAGAGGTGACAAGCCTCCGTTGGGATGACATAGACGAAAAGCAGAAAGCCATACTGGTCAGGGATAGAAAGCATCCGCGAAAAAAAATTGGCAATCATATGTATGTTGCGTTGCTTGGAGAGGCCTGGGATATCGTGCAGGAGCAACCAAAAACCAGTGACCTGATTTTCCCCTTCAAACAAAAACGGATAAGTATCGTGTTTGGAGAAGAGAGGAATAAATTGGGCATTGAGGATTTGCGCTATCACGACCTGCGCAGAGAGGGAGCAAGCCGGCTCTTTGAGGCTGGTTTTGTCATCGAAGAGGTGGCTCAAGTTACAGGGCATAGATCGCTCAAGACACTATGGCAAATTTACACAGAGCTATATCCTCGATCCCTTCATGACCGCTTCAGAGAGCTGCAGGAAAAAAGGGGCGGCGTCATTGCTGACGCTGGAGTAATACCAGTTAAATTGAACGTTGAATGAGAGCCAGGCTGAAATGTCAAAATATGAAACGTCTAATATCGGCCGCATGCCGGAACTGACTGAGTTTGGGATGATTTACAGCGCAGTAGGCAAAATTCTGGTGCTGGACTTGGCGATGAAGGATTCTCTGACGGGATACATTGATGATCCGCCGAGTTTTCCTGACCTGGAGATCAACAAACATGCAGATTTGACGTGAGAGTTACTGAGTATTGAAAATACTTTTTAAATTGGTGAATTTTACACTAAAGAATATTTGGGCCCTGACGATACTAGGTTTGACGGCGCAGAAGCCGAAGGGGTTTAAGCCCAAACCTAACCAAATGACTTGATTAATAGGAACTTTTACCATGGCTCAAGTAATCAACACCAACAGCCTCTCGCTGATCACTCAGAACAATATCAACAAGAACCAGTCTGCTCTTTCTTCTTCTATTGAGCGTCTGTCTTCTGGTCTTCGTATCAACAGCGCGAAAGATGACGCAGCTGGTCAGGCGATTGCCAACCGCTTCACCTCTAACATCAAGGGCCTGACTCAGGCTGCACGTAACGCCAACGACGGTATCTCTGCCGCACAGACCACTGAAGGCGCGCTGTCAGAAATTAACAACAACCTGCAGCGTGTACGTGAACTGACCGTACAGGCGCAGAACGGTACCAACTCTGATTCCGACCTGTCATCAATCCAGGACGAAATTAAATCACGTCTGGACGAAATTGACCGCGTTTCTGGTCAGACTCAGTTCAACGGCGTGAACGTGCTGGCGAAAGACGGCACCATGAAAATTCAGGTTGGCGCGAACGACGGTGAAACTATCTCAATCGACCTGAAGAAAATTGACTCAAAAACTCTGGGTCTGTCAGGCTTCAACGTAGATGGCGCACAGAAAGTTACTAAAGGCGAACTGGTTTCAGATTTCGGCGCAACTGGTACCGATAATTACAAAGTTGGTGCAGATACCTTTAACGTTGATATTTCTACTGGCGCAGTAACTAAAGGTGGCGTTGCACAGTACGTCAACTCAGCTAATGGCACTTTTACTAATAACGCAACCACAGCTAACACTAGCGAAGCAACTGACATTGCAAATGCTATTAAAGGCAAAGCCATTGGTGACACTGTATCTTATAAAGGCTTGACCTTAACCATGACGACGGTGGGAGACACTGACGGTAATGGTACTTTCTCCACAACAGTAAATGGCAAGAGCACTAGCGTTACTATTCAAGGTGCAGCTACTACAGCCGCGTTTAGCAGCAACGGAATCTATACTGATGCTTCTACTGGTCAGCTTACTACTGCAAGCACAGTTGATAATGTTGCAGCGACTCAGAAAGACCTTGATTTGCAAGGCGCTACCAAAACCAACAGCACTCTCAGCATTAATGGTAAAACCTACACTGCTAACGCCGCTGGCGATGAAGTGACTGCTGATTTCAGCGCAGCCCAAGATGATTCTGATGTACAAGCTGTATATCTGGGCAAAACCGCTGGTGGTAATGCAACCCTCATTAGTTCAGACGCAGCTAAACTTCAGCAGTCTACCTCTGACCCGCTGAAAGCGCTGGACGCAGCTATCGCAACGGTTGATGATTTCCGTTCAAGTCTGGGTGCAATTCAGAACCGTCTGGATTCAGCGGTAACTAACCTGAACAACACCACCACTAACCTGTCTGAAGCACAGTCTCGTATTCAGGATGCTGACTACGCGACCGAAGTTTCAAACATGTCTAAAGCACAGATCATCCAGCAGGCGGGTAACTCCGTGTTGGCGAAAGCTAACCAGGTTCCGCAGCAGGTTCTGTCTCTGCTGCAGGGCTAACAGCTCAAAGCCCCCCGCTTTTGCAGGGGGCTTTACTGTTTCAACCGTAAAAATATTGCTATTGCAGTATGTTTACTGATGAAATAGCCGGGCCTTAAAGTAAGGTCTCAACTTTAGGTTAATGATTATCCACATGCTCAGACGCCAAGCTTTCAAGTTTCAGCTGAAACCAACCCCAGCGCAAATTGCTTCTATGAAGTCATTCGCTGGTGCTTGCCGTTTTGTATATAACCGCGCATTAACTATACAAAGCGACATCTGGCGAAATGGTGATCGCTACATCTCTTATAATAAAATGGCACCTTGGCTTGTAGAATGGAAAAGCCAAGAAGAAATGTCATGGTTGAGTAATGCCCCTTCCCAAATCCTTCAACAATCTTTAAAGGATCTTGATAAAGCATTCAACAATCTTTTTGCACGTAGAGCAACCTTCCCTTCTCCTAAAAAGAAGGGCAGAAATGATGCTTTCCGTTATCCCACTCAGCGTGTGAAGCTTGATGAAGGCAATGAAAGAATCCAATTGCCTAAACTGGGATGGGTTCGTTACAGGAAAAGCCGCAACATTACAGGGGTAATCAAAAACGTCACAGTTTCAATGAAGCTGGATAAATGGTATGTCAGTTTACAGACCGAATCCGAGGTTGAAACACCGGCACCGTTGCAATCTTCAATGGTTGGACTGGATACCTGCAATATCGAATGCCTTACAACTTCTGAAGGTACCGATTTTTTTTCTCAAGCAACTTTACCAAAAATGGAAAGGTCTCTTGAGAAAAGCATCAAGCGTTTGCGTAGAAAGAAAAAGTTTAGCTGTAACTGGATCAAGCAGAGACATAAAATAAACCGCCTGTTGCATCGCATATCTAATATGCGTAAAGATCATTTCCACAAGATTTCAACCACACTCAGCAAAAACCACGCAATTGTCGTGATTGAAAATCTTGAGCATGCAACCTCGCTTCTTAACCGCTCCCCACGCAAAAAAGCGACTGCGGTAAATAACATCTATGAGTTAAAACGCCAACTTGATTACAAACTATCTTGGAATGGTGGACAATTGGTGACCGTGCACGAGCGCGACAACAATCTGAAGCCAGTTGAAGATGACAGTGCTTGCACCGCCTATGGTGCAATAAGAGCTAAGAAAATTTTAGCGGCAGGGCATGCCGTGATTGCCTGTGGAGGAGTGGATATGTTGCGCCATCCGTTGAAGCAGGAACCCTCAGAAGATAATGGTAGTACCGTTATCTTGCTGTAAGCCCGGTTTAGTCCGCGCTGGATGTCAACGTCTGCCCTTAACTTTAGTTAACATTTATTTTTAGAAGTGCCACAGGATTATGCGCGACGAGATCTTTTACCGTTATCCGACGCTCAATGTAATCCTGAGCCGGGGACGAAAAGCTCATATTACAGACCTCCGTTCGGGTTAAACACCTGGAACGTGCGCTCTTCACCTTCTTTGGTAGAAACATCGCGGAAAGTCGAAGTATAAATTTCTACCCAGCAGTTTGCCTCTTTCAAAGAAAAGTGCCAGTTCAGGCGCTCAAGCTCTTTGACAAAATCTACAGTTGTTACTGTGTATCGGCCTTGCTGGTCCCGCTTGATAGCGTTTCTAAATGCTGTTTCTTTTTCATATTCGCGTGGCATGCATGATCCCCCCCAAAAAATACTGTATACACATACAGTAATATCAGTAGGGATTTTTATCAAGATAGTGCGGTTCGGTTTTACTATGGGCTTTATAAAGTGGGTTTTGGAAGGTGTTAGGGTGAGTGAATAAGCTTTAGTAACCCTACCCGTAGCCTGCTTAGATCGGTGTGGTATACCCATGCCCCGTCGCCGGGGCTTTTTTAGGATGAGGGACTGTCTGGCCAGCTGATATTTGGTGCGGTTGATGTGTCCACCCTGTTCAGTAGCACCCGGTATTTCTTCCACTGAGCTAACTGAGCTTTCTCGTCATCGGTGGCAATTTCGAGATCGACTGCGTCCTGCAATGGAGCAATTTTATTACCAGCGTCGTTCATCAGGAATGTCTTTTTCGCCTCTGCATTGCTCACCAGCTGCTCCTTGCTGAGCGGTGGAGTATCGACCCAGCACGGATTGCCTTTCCCGTCAGAACCAATCATTTTCCCTTCAGGTGGCTGCTCATTAAAGTGGGCATAAACCTCATCGCTCACTTCAATGTAATTATCCGGCCATGTCCCAGCGGCCTCGAAAATATTCTTATCGGAAACAAAATAAAATGCATTTTCAACCGGGGGGTTATAATTTTCATTCAGCGCAGAAAAAATGTAATTGCTCATATCAGTATCCTATTGCGAAAAATGAAACAGCACCTGACAGAGCGTTAATACCTCCGCCGTTGGTTAACGCACGCATTTGCGCTGCGCCGTATGAAAGGTTGGAATACTCCATGGAGGCATTCACAGTAGACGTTTGCTGTAGGTTTGAGTTAGGCGCTCGCTCTGTAGCCCATGCAAAAAGAAGTGCGCCCGGGAAAGGCTGGTCGAAAGCCTGATAAAAATAGCCGTTAGAGTCAGCTGCGCCATTCACCACTTTGAGCATAAAACCGCCCGGAAGTTGCAGGGTCATCTTTCTGTTAGCAATACCTGTTCCCGATCGATTAAAAATAAAACTGCTCATATCTGGGATTTGAGTGGCCCCTGTGCCTACATTTCTTTTTGATGCCGTACCCAGAGACAGGCTTGTTATCATCGCCTGGATTGCTTTTAATAACTGAGCATTGTCGCCTTTATTTAACGCAATTCCTGCCGACTCAATGACGGCGCTGAGCTCTTCCTGTAATGAATCAAAAAAAGGAGCATCAAGCGCTGTGGGAAGCTCTCCCGTTTGCGGGTTTCCGCCGGTAAAGCCATTTTTACCTTCCCCGAATTTATCTTTCTGCGCTGTGGGCGTATCAATACGATGCATGTTTACTCCGGATATCTGAAAATAACGTAAGTATGCGAGGGGGCGAGTTTCTCAAGAACGCACTCAGCGATGGTGTCACCCCATGCACGCAGACTGTCTGTGCAGTCACTGATGGCAGTCATCGGGGTTATCTGGGTTGAGGCGGGCATGTTTACCTGCCAGTAATAGCGCCAGTCATCGCTGTAGAGTGAATCTGTGCAACTGGACTGGCAGGTGAACTGGCTTTTGTTGTATCGGGTGATCGTGACTCCCGTATACCCCAGCGCCTCAAGCTGCCCGAGATAAAAAGCTTCATTGATCCCGCCAGGGAGATTAAGTTTTGCATCCAGCCGCTGACGGCGTTGCTGGAGTGTTTGCACACCAGCCGGGGCGCAGCTGTCAGGAAGCCGGCTTATCGATTCGTAGCGGTCAATCAGCTCAGTTACTGAACGAGGATCGATCTCCTTCATTAACGCATCACCGCGCTCATGCAAGGCTGAAAGTGAGGGGGCCATGCCTGTCAGAAGAGGATCATCAGCATCCCACGCAGGACCGCGCGGGAGCAGTGCGCCTAGCATCTGGCGGTACTGTGCGGTTAAGTCCATGAGATGGTCCCCACTACGCCAATCTCACCTCTGGCAATCGCAATATCGGATGTCGGGCTGACAAGCGTATGGCTGTATTCACCCGTCGCGATGCTGATTGCCTCGCTTATGCGAGACGGCTTAAGGACGCCTTCAGGGATACCGTCTCTAAGCATCATTGACCTCAGTTCCGCCTCTACGGCGTAGCGAACTTCCTGAGTATCAGGGTTTAAACGAACCTGAAAATTAACGATGCGAGGAGTCGGAGCGAATACGTAAATATCAGCGCCCGCTACCGGCGCTCGCGGTTCAATGTATGCCTGCACTGATGCGACGGTTGCTACATCAGGGATCGGGTTAACCAGGTCACTGTTTGCAATCATCACCCCAACAGTTCCCCGCCCGCTCCAGTG